>DAOTTX010000462.1:0-54766 GCA_034437515.1 Anaerolineae bacterium | reverse complement strand
ACAACTATACCTCAAAAGCCCTCCATACGCTCGTTTTTGGTGAAGGTATTGTATAAGCCGAGGGCAATTACATTTGCGGAAACGGGAGCACATGCGAGTACTCTCTTACAGGGCATAACAGGTATTGTAGGGGCAGACACATCGGTCTGCCCACAACACGTTACACAAAACATCATATGCGATTGCCTTGCATATAAGTCAGGATCATGAACACTATTTCTTTACATTTTACAGAAGATCGACTGAGGATAAAATTTTGTCTAGAATAGAGAGTGGCGAAAATCGGACGTTCCCCGTAATCGGTATTTGTGCTTCCGCCGGGGGGCTGGAAGCCATTCAAGCATTCTTCGATGCGATGCCAGCCAAAACCGGTATCACATTTATCGTCGTGCAGCACCTCGCGCCGAATGCCGAGAGTATGCTGCCACAGATCATCCAACGAAAGACTGAACTGAATGTAAAAAGCATCACCGACGGTATGCAGATCGAGTCCGGGTTGATCTACGTACTGCCCCCTGATTCCATGATTGAAGTCCACGAAGGGTCAATGTGCCTATCACCCTTTCCGGCTAAATCTGGTTGGCCTAAAACTATTGACACCTTCCTGAAATCACTGGGAGCGGCCTACACGACCCGTGCCGGGGCGTTGATCTTCTCCGGCGCGGGGATTGACGGCGTGGAAGGGGCGCGGGCTATGAAACAGGCGGGTGGGTTGGTCATCGCCCAGACCCCGGAAACGGCGTTACAGCTGGCAATGACGCAGAACGTCATTGACGCCGGGTTAGCGGATGTCATCATGCCGCCGAAGCACATCCCCAGGGGGCTGCTGCAATTCTATGACATCAAGGTAGCGCAGCTCATCGATTCGGAAGATCAGGTTCTGGTTAAAAGCCTCGAAGACGACGATATTGAGCGCGTGGTCTTGCAACTGCATCAGCGAACCAAGCAGGACTTTACGGGCTATAAACAAAATACCTTGCGTCGGCAGATCGCCCGACGGATGAGCATCCACCGGTTGGAAACCGTCGACGATTATTTCGAATTCATGAACCGGCACCCGCAGGAAGCCGAACAGCTTGCCAAGCGCCTGTTAATTAATGTGACCAGCTTTTTTCGTGATCCGGAGGCATTCGAGACACTCAAGCAGGTCGGGTTGATGCCGCTACTGCGTGCCAACGATCTCGATACCACCTTTCGGGTGTGGGTGCCGGGCTGTGCCACCGGTGAGGAAGCGATTACCATTGCCATTCTCATCTACGAATGCCTGGGCGAACTCAATAAACGTGGCATGGAAGTGCGTATTTTTGCGACTGACGCCAACAGTGAGGCGATCAAACAGGCGCGGACAGGTCTTTATCCGGCGACGGCGGTCACAAAGATGACGCCGCAACGCCAGCAAGAATATTTCATCGAGACCGAGCGTGGCTATCTCGTGCGTAACTATATCGGCCGGATGCTGATCTGGGCGGAACACGACCTCATCGAGCATCCACCGTTTTCAAACCTGCACCTGGTCAGTTGCCGCAATATACTGATCTATTTCCAACCGCATTTGCAGCAGCGCGTGATGGCGATGCTTCAATTCGTCCTGTCCAGCGGCGGGTTGCTGTTCCTCGGCGCTTCAGAGACGATCACGCAGGATACGAACGCATTCACCGCGCTGGATAGAAAGCATCGCGTTTACGAACGTACCGACACTGACAGTGCCTCCTGGTTACACCTGGAACGTCCTCTTTTCACTAAACTGCCCGATAGCACTGTGGAGTCACGGATGCCAACGCAAAAAGACCGGCGGCAGGATAAGGATGTCGAACTGAGGATTATCAAAGACCTGCTCGTCACCCATTACCACGCAACCTGTGTGATTGTTGATGATAATTATCAGGTGCGTTATACCTATGGCGAAGTTGACCGCTATTTACAGGTTATCTCCGGTAAGGAGGGGCAGAAGAACATCCTGGATATGGCGCGTGCGGGGTTAGATATCGAATTGACGATTGCCCTCCAACAGGCGTTTGAGAGCGAAATGACCATCACGCAGCCTGGGGCGTGGGTAAAGACGAACGGTGACGAGCGGATCACCGATATAACCGTTATTCCCATCTCGCATGAACAGATGCGAGGGCGTTACTGGTTGGTGGTCTTCGACCTGGTCTCGCAAAGGCAGGGTCTCAACACGCCCCCGGAAGAGATGTCTTCACACGAGGCCGGGGATGACACCAAACAGTTATATGAGGAACTTCAGCAGACCAAAAAGTCCCTGCAAAGTGTGACCCGGGCACTCCAGGCGAAAAGCGAAGAACTCTCATCGTCAATGGAGGAGATCCGTTCCGCCAGCGAGGAAGCCCAGACCGCTAACGAGGAACTGCGTACCTCGAAGGAAGAACTCGAGTCGATGAATGAGGAACTCAACAACCTCAACAGCCAACTGACTGACCAGAACGAAGCCTTTTCCCGTGCCAATAATACCCTGCATAACTTCTTGCAATCAACCGAGATCGGCATGATCTTTCTGGATCAAAAGCTCGCAGTCCGTGAGTTCACCTCCGCCGTGACCGACTTGTTCAGCCTGCGCAATGATGACAAAGGCCGCCAGTTGGAAGAGATCGCCAATCGTCTGAATTACGAGAGGTTGACCGACGATTGTGAATTCGTGCTGGATACGCTCACCAATGTTGAGAAGGAGATCCACACGCGGGACGGCAGTCGTTGGTACGACATGAAGATCCGGCCCTACCGCACCGTCAATAATATGATCGACGGGCTGGTGTTGACCTTTGCCGATATCACCGCACAAAAACAGGCGCAATTCCAGAGCAAAGCACAAACGACCTACGTGCGTAAGATCTTCGATACGATCGGTCAAAGCCTGCTCGAACTCGATAGCGATTTACGGGTGCGTTCCGCCAATCAGGTGTTTTACCAGACCTTCCGTACCGCAGAGGACGAGACGGTCGGGCGCAGGCTCTACGAACTGGGCAACGGACAGTGGGACATCCCCGAACTACGCCGCTTGTTGAGTGAACTCATCCCCGCACAAACCATCGTGCGAGACTATACCGTCCGCCACCACTTCCCCCGGCTTGGTGAGAGTACGATGCGCCTCAACGCACGGCAAATCGCCGAACTTGACCGTATACTACTGGTGATTACCGAGGTCTCCAGCGCCGAGACATAACGCCTAATGTGACAATGTCGAAAGCGATACTACATCCTGCCAGATGTGGGGGATATACAGGTCGTCGGGGAAGGTTGAGCGCGAGAGCAGATTGACCGCACCGGGTATTACCAGCATGGTCAATCTGCTTAAACTGTTTGTTGGGTTGTTCGCGGCTTCGGCAGCTATCCGGCGTTCAGCCGCGGTTGAGGTTAATTATTGTGTGGCTTCGATGCTGTAGTACAGACGCGCACCAATGCCGCCTTCGTTTTCCAGCTTGGAGGCTGCCGCGCCATGCACCAACTCGATCTGGCTGCCGTTGCGGAAGGCTTGCACCGTCATATCATGATGGTCGTCGTTGAGAGGCCAGGGGACGACCAGCGTCTCAATCTGTTGCATTTGTAGCGCCTGACCGACATCTTCTTGACCGAGCGCCCCGCGTCCGCCGCTGGTTTTCGCCGCGTTGATGACCGACTCGACCAGATCCATTTCCTCGCTGCGCTCATGGTTAAGCGCGGTCGGCAGGATGCGGTTCATGACCTCGTTGTCATTTAACTGGAAGGGGATGCCCATCACCGCGACGACGTGCCGGCTTGCATCTTCGTGCAGATGCTCGTTAACGCTGTTAGCGGCCTTTTCGTCCCCACCCAGTACCACACGGCACGGGCCGTTTTGCTGCAACCACTCGCGCACGCGGTCTGCTACGTCCCGGTGGAACTTGGCGATAAACTCGTCCATCTTATCGTCGAAACGATCCCGATGGCTGCCAGCGGTGGCCTGTTGCCCGGTGTCGCCCTGGGTGCCGGTTGGGCGCGGCATGATCGTCTTTTGGCGGAAGTCAAACGTGAAGCGATCTGACGCCAGCGCCTCCTCACGGTCGATGTCACCGAGATAGGTCGTCAGCAGTTGCGCCTCTTCGCTGTCTACCAACACAATGAGATATTGCTCGTACTCATCGATCAGCCATAACAGCGGCGCAATATCGACCGTGCCATAACTGTAACCATTTTCGTGCGGGGGGACGGGCAACTCATAGACCTGCTCTGTATCCGGCCCGTAGAACAGCGCCAGCCCTTTACTTGACGGCGAGTAAGCGTTGATGTAATTTTTTACACGTTGCTCGATGTCTTGCCAGGCGGCATTTTCTTCGCCGGCCTCTTTCCTCGCGTTGCTCAGGGCGTTCTCCGCAAAGATGTGCCAGGCGGGTTTCGCCGCTTGATTTTCTTCCACGCTGGCATCGACATTCAAAAACAGTGAAAAAACAGATTCACCGCTTTCCTGCATAAGTGTTCTTAAGTCATCTGGGTTAATCATAAAGTTTTGTGCCTCCTGTGTTTTGCACATGAGTATAGCATACATCATAGTGTTCGAGATTCAGCACCGAGTTAAACCCAAGTCAGCAAGTTATGAGCGTCAGTTAAGCATCAAGAAACCTCGTTAGGTGGCACATTCCGTCGAAAGTCACCCCCGAACGCGGTGTGTCCCTGCCCGATGACGATGAAAGCAGCGGGGTCAACTTCCGTGACGAGCTGGCGCAACGTGCCGACCTGCGGGCGTGAGATGGTCACGAACAGCAGCGAGCGTGGCTGACCGGTGTACATCCCCTTGCCTTCCCAACTGGTGACGCCGCGCCGCATGGTGTGTAAGACCACTTGGGAGACTTCCTGTGGCTTATTGGTGATGATGGTCACCGTGCGGATGACGCTGGGGCCTTCCAGCATATAATCTGACGCCGATCCCTCGATAATCAGCGCGATGACCGAGAGCAACGCACTCTCCCACCCGATGAAGACCCCCGCCACGACGACGACGATCAGGTTGACGTAAAGCATAGTCGAACTCAACGGCATCCCGTACTTCTCCTGCAAGATCCGCGCCAGCGTAGACGTGCCGCCGAAGCTACCGCCGCCCCGGTAGATCAAACCGGAGCCGATGCCGCCGACGATGCCGGCAAAGATGGCGTTAAGCAACTGGTCGTCACTGAGGCCGGCATCGTTGAACAGTGGTCCCATCAGTTCTATAGCAAACGAATAGAGCACGATCACATACAACGCCCAGATGACCGCACGAAATCCGCCCAGCATCCGGTAGGCGAGGTATAAAATCGGGATATTCAGCACGAAGATCTGAATGCCGACCGGTAAGCCAAACTGAAGGTTGTTAATTACGGCAAGGCCAGTCACCCCTGCCGGGGCGATGTCACCGGGGACAAAAAACACGACTACGCTCGCTGCGCCGATCAGGGTGCCGCTGGTAATCAGAAGCAGACGCACGGCGAATTCACGCAGGCTCAGCCAGGACTGGAATTGTTTTGTGAATAGCATCGGATGTAGATACTCGCTTTCTATGTAGGTGAAGATGACATTTTACCAAAAATGTCCCTGAAGTCTCTTAATTGCTCACTGGTGACGTTTCAAGTTAGTGCGATTGCATTTGTTGTGTTCATAACGTGTGCTTGCGCTATGCTTAATATGCGCTAAAATAACAGGTGTTGTTACACATGGTATTCAAAGGAATAACAATGGGTGTACACCTCATCTGGCAAGACGATGAGAAAACAGTTTTACGTCAAGTATTTGTTAGCTCCTGGACTTTAGAAGACTTCCGTCAGGCATCTGAGACGACACAAAAGCTCCTCAACGGATTGCCTCACACCGTTCACCTCATTCTCGATCATTCCCAATCAGAACATACACCATCCAACATTTTGTCAGTGATTCGTGATCTGGATCAATACGTTGCAGAGAATCAAGGAATCGTCGTTGTGGTCGGTGCCGATGACTTTCTGCGTGACATGCTAGGCGTTGCCAAGCGCCTCGCGCCACGAGCGACTGCAAAGGGTTACTTCGCTTCAAATCTAGCGAACGCGATGACAATCATCACGCAAGACACACGCTCGAAGGCGCTGGCCTGGCAAGCGTAGGTCAAACGCCATGCAAGCGTAGATTCAATGTATGTCATAATAGAGTCGGAGCGGTCGCGCTTCGGCTTTTTCGTTTGGTTGTAGGAAATGTGTCATTATGAAACGTTGGGTGTGGATGATCGGTGTGCTTTTGTTTGTCGCTGCGTGCAGCAGTGACGGGGTGCCCCGTGCCACGCCGACCGTCGATGTGACCAACACCCCAACACCCACCACCGACTCGACGGCCATCGCCGAACTGCCCTCACGCACACCGGTGATTTCCACGCCGACACCCGACCCGACTGTGACGGTGACCGCTTCCGTGACCAGTACCACAATACCGGATCCGACCAACACGCCCAATCCCAGCGCGACCACCACACCGAGTGCGACCGCGACCAACACGCTTGATCCGAGTGAAACGACGACCAATACACCGCGTCCTAGCCGGACGCCGACGCGCACAATGACCGCGACCGCCACACCCTCACCGACCGCAACACTTACCGCAACAGCGACGGCTTCACCCACGCTGACACCCGTGCCCAGTGTGACGCCGCTGCCCCTCATCCAGCCGACGAGCACACGTACACCCACACCGAGTGCGACCGCCACCGCCACGCCCTCACGCACACCGACGACGACCCAGACCGACCGTCCGACCGCGACTCCGACCAATTCCATCACGCCGCTGCCGCCGACGACCAACCTGACACGAATCGCCGACGCGATCTTCGCCACGCAGACGGCTTTCGCCGACCGGCAGACCCCCACGCCGAGCGCGACCACATCACCGCCCACACTTGATGTGACGCCGACCTTCATCACCGCCGCGCCACAAGAGACCGTCCCACCGACGACGGATGACCTGGGGATCTTTACGCCGCCGCCCGGTGAGAGCGACGAAGACCCACCCCCTGGGCCGCCCGCGACTCCGCGCCCCAACCCGACCGTCGAATTAGTCGTACCTATCCCGGCGACCGTCTCCGTTGAGGATTTGCTGCCGCCCGCGCCACCCTCATTGAGCAACACTGCACCACTGGCCTTTACGATTGGGCCGGGTGGGGCCATCCAGCAGGGGAATGTGAATGTCGGCTTAGACCGGACGAATCTGTTTGCCCAAAATCCGGTCAATCCATCGCAATACGTGGCGACCAGCGGCACCGGTGAGTTCTATTTCGTCGATGATAATGTGCCGGTGCGTCCCGGTGGGCCGAATACGCCCTTCCCGGCGTTCGGTGTGGGGCGACCGGAGGAGAATCAGTATTTTGTCGATCATCTCAAGTGGGCACCGGACGGCGAGTGGGTGGCGCTGGTCATCGACGGCTATGATGGTTACGACCGCGAATTGCGCGTCGCCGACCCGACGGCGGCGGACGGTGTGCATCTCTACAACCCATCGACCGGCGAGTTCCGCAAGCTGTTGACCGACGCCCCGCGTGATTGGCACCCCGGCCTGCTCGCCGGTGGTGAGGGACGTCCGTTCCTTGCCGCGACGTCGTACATCGAATGGGCACCCAACGGTGACCGTCTGCTGGCGCGGGTGCAACGCATGAACGACCGCAACGAGCGCGAGCAGGATTTAGGCGCGATTGCCGTGCTTTCGTTGGATCAAAACGGCTATGCACAGCCCAATTACATTTACTTCGACCACGCGACGTGGGCGCTAGACAACCGGACGATGGTCTTGAGCGGCAGCGGCCCGATCCCGAACAGCAACACGCGCACGGTGATCGCCACCGTGCCCTATGACAACCTCAGCGCGGTCAACATTGTGCTGGATGCGTCCGCGTTGGGGTTATGGGTGGAACACGCCGTGCAACGGTCGAACGGGGCCTTCGTCGCGTTGGGGCGGCAGGGGAATAAGTTCGGCCCGATGCGCATCGTCGATCAAAACGGGACGTTTCTAACCAACGACATCGGCACGACACGTCCGGCACGGGTGAGTTGGAACAGCGACGGCAGCGGTGTGCTGGTCACCACCGAGGACGGACGGCAGTTTCTCGCCACCATCAACGGCACCGTGCAGGAGGTGAGCGGCGGTAGCAACGCGGTCAACTGGGTGAACGAGGGCTTACCCGCGAACAACCAACCCGACGCACTCCCCGAAGGACAGATCCCGTCCGGCGTGGTCGCCGGTAGCCGGTACGCTGCCGGGCAACAGGTGCAAATCGCCACTGAGACGCTCAACTTGCGCACCGACCCCGGCATCGCCGCGCCGCTCATCCGCCCGCTGGGGCAGGGTGAATACGTGGTGATCCTCGCTGGCCCGGCCCAACTTGACGGTTACCCCTGGTGGTACGTCCAAACTGCTGACCGCACCACCGGCTGGATTGCTGGCGAGATCAACGGTTTCGCCACGATCAACTGAGCGATTCCATCCCGCGCCAGCATAGGCTTTGTGTGACGGGGCAACGGGTGCCGCAGCTTGCACGCGATGACCGTAAGTAAAAACGAAGAGAATGGCGCTTTAGCATGGCGTTATTCCGACCCCTATCTCGCTACCCCCTTTTCCTCGTAGACGGAGGCCGGGGGTTTTTTGATTCCCGCTTGGACATATCAAAACCTCAATCTTAGATCATAAATTTATAATTAAAAAGAAAATAAACCTTTATTTTAAATTCATACAATGGATGTACAATTCTGATAATTAAGTACGTCAATACTAAGTCAACTATAAAGCGCATTGGTGATAATCATGTATTATCGGAATTTCTACAGTTTTGTCATCGTAACCGTAATCATCACAATCACGGCATTGGATACCAACGCACAAAACACGCCTGCGAACGGAAGTTATATTGTCTCCCGGCAGGGCACCAACGGACAGTTGATGCCACTTTATCAGCGGTCACAAGCTGATGTAGGCCCGCATACTGAGGTCACGACAACCTCACTGTTGCGGGGCGAGTTCCACGCCGAGGACGGCATTGATGGTCATGTTTTTGACACCGGCACCCGCTACATCATCACACGGACGACCACCACCGCCGGGCAGGTGACTATCGCCGGGCAAACCTTCGCGCTGGATACCGTCAACACGACCGCACCCGGCATCGCGCAGACCCTACAGCACAGTGGCGACCCCGCCAACCGGCTCGACCTGCTTATCATCGGTGAGGGCTACACCGCCGCCGAACAGGAGAAATTCGACGCGGACGCCAACCGGCTGACGGATCGCTTTTTCAGCATCTCGCCTTACGCTGAATATCGCAATTACGTGAACGTCCACAGCCTGTTCCTCGAATCGGCGCAGTCCGGCGCGGATCATCCAGCATACGGTGCAGGTTGCAACGACCCAGTCGCACAGAACGACCCCGCCGCCGGTCGTATGGTTGAAACCGCGCTGGACGCGACGTACTGCGCGAATAACGTCTTCCGTATGCTGGCGGTGGATACTGGTAAGGCGCTGGCGGCGGCGGGCGCGGTGCCCCATTGGGATTCGATCCTGGTTGTGGTCAACGATCCGACTTACGGCGGTTCCGGTGGTGCGGTCGGTGTCCTCTCCACGCACCCGCAAACGGTCGAGATCGCGCAGCACGAGTTCGGGCATAGCTTCACCGGCCTGGCGGATACTTACGAAACCGAATATCCCGGCTTCCCGATGTGCAGTGACGCCGATGCCGACACCAACAATAATTGTGAACCCAACGTGACCGACCACATTCACAACGTCAAATGGGCGGCGTGGATCAACGATGGTACGCTGCTCCCCACACCGGAACGCCCCGAAAACGCGCACCTGACCGGCTTATTCGAGGGCGCACGCTATCGCACGGTGGGTCTGTATCGCCCGACCTACGACAGCCGGATGCGCAACCTCGGCAGTCCGTTTTCCCCGGTGGAAAGCGAAGCCTACGCGCTGCGGCTCTATAATGGTTGGGCGTCCTCCGCTGGCATTGACAATATCGAGGTGGCCTATCCGCTCAACAACGAACCCGTGACGCTGGCAACCGGCGCGAACCTGAGTTTCGGCGCGGCGCTGCTGGCCCCGGCGGGGTCGTCGTTGCAGGTGCGCTGGTCGGTCAATGGGGCGGTCGTGCAACAGATCGAGGCGCAGTCCGCGACCAGCTACAACTTCCACACCATGCAACCGGGGCGCTACACCCTCAAGCTCGAAGTGACCGACGTTCACCCGATTATTCATCCCACTAACCGGATGAGCGCCAGCCATGAATGGCAGGTGATGGTCGGCGCGGGGGAGAACAACATGGTCTTGTTCAACCCGGAGCAAGGCACCGCGGCGGAATCGGTGAGCTATCAAGAAGTCGAAGCGGAAGTCATCATCGCCGCTGACCTGCCCAGCCCGTTGACCTTCACCGTACACACCGGCGGCAGCGCCCGCAACGGCAGTGATTACACCGTGCCGCCTACGCTCACGCTGGAGAATCCCGGCGGCTTCACGGCAGGGACGTACACCGTCACACTGCCGGTGACGGTCATCAACGATGACAGGGCGGAGGCGACCGAGACAGCGACCTTCACGCTGCTCAACGACCTGACGAACGTCAGCGGCAGCTATACGTTGACGCTCGAAGACGACGACTCGATCATGGAGCCGGTCGAACTGACCGTGACCAATGACCTCGACAGCACACCGGTCAACCCGGCTTTCACCTGGAAGCACCAGACCCGTACCAGCGAAACACAGGTGCCCGCGTCGTGGTACCGGCTGGTCGTCGTCCGTGACGGCGAGACCTACTTCGATGATTGGTTCGACGCGACCACCATCTGCACCGGCGTGACCTGCACAGTCACCCATCCCGGCGATGAATACGGCCTGCCCAACGGAAACTATCAATGGTGGGTGGTCGGCTACATCAGCGAGGAAAACATGCCCTGGGCGGCAGGCCCGGCGTTCACAGCGGCTGCACCGTTACCCCGGCAACCCTTCGGTGTGATGGTGGCACCCAATCAAGGCCGCCCGTCAATCACCTGGATGAACGACCCCGCCTCCCATTGGTATCAGATCTACATGGGGAACGGCGAACACCAGTTTCTCGAATGGGTAGAGGCGGCTGCGATCTGTGATGCGGAAATGTGTACGGTCAGACCGGAAGTCGATTGGCCGGCGGGGACGTACCAAATCTGGATGCAAGCCTGGGGGCCGGCCGGGTTTAGCAGTCCTGACGGTGCGAACACGGTAGCAAGCTGGGTGCAAGCGCGTAGCTTGACGTTGGCGGGGACACCGGCGGCACTCCCCGAAGCTCTAAGTGTGGCTGGCGTGACCAATAGCAACCCGGTCTTCACCTGGGTCAGCGGCGAACGCTCGACCTGGTACGAGTTGGTCATCGCACCGGCAGACGGCAGTTGGTCGTACCCGGTGTGGTATCAAGCCGGTGAGATCAGTTGCACGCACCCCGGCGAAACTTGCGAGGTCGTTGACCCTGCGCTTAAAGATGCGCTCCCCGCCGGTGATTACACGTTCAGTGTGCGGGCCTGGGGGCCGGGTGGCTTCAGTGGGATGCAGGAAAGCGGTTACCGCAGTGTGACGTTCCAGTACATCGGTGGTTAAAGATAAGACTCGCCTGATATTCAAATTAACCGGCTAAAAATTTGACTTGCGCTTCCACCGGGACAGGTTATGCTTTAAGACATAGCTTGTAAACATCGGTGAGGAACAACACTTCATGCGGAAACAATACATCGCCGTCGGCGCACTGGCGGTTCTCATCTTCGCGGTCAATGTGATTATCTTGATTAATCTGAACGAAGACGATGAGACCAACGTCAGCACCAATACCCCAATTCCGCTGGTAGACCCCGTTGCAGCGCAAGCGACACCGACGGACGCCATCGAGGTCACTCCGGCGGTCGAACCCTCGGCGACGGCAACGCCTACACCGACCGATACCGCCGAACCGACGGCAACGGACGAGCCGACAGCGACACCCACACCAGCACCGACCGATACCGCCGAACCCACCGCAACGGACGAGGCGACGACAACAAATACGCCCGCACCAACCGACACCGCTGAGCCGACGGCAACGGACGAACCGACGGCGACGAATACACTCGCGCCAACCGATACCGCCGAACCGACAGCGACGAATACATCCGCACCAACTGACACCGCCGAACCGACGGCGACGAATACACTCGCGCCAACCGATACCGCCGAACCGACAGCGACGAATACATCCGCACCAACGGCAACGGACGAACCGACGGCGACGAATACATCCGCACCAACCGATACCGCCGAACCGACAGTGACGAATACACGCGCACTAACTGACACCGCCGAACCGACGGCGACGAATACACCCACTGTGACGCCGACACCGCGACCGGGCAACGTGCTCGGTCAGGTGCGCGTGACCGATCTCGACGCTGCATGTCTGAGCCTGACCAGCACGTTCGACGGCCCCTATCTGACCGAAGATGACAGTCTCATCGAGGACGGTTTGCTGCCGCTGGATTACGCCGAGGGCGATAGGTCACCGTTTTATTTTGCGCTGGGAATCGAGGTGGAAAATTGTGGTCAAACACGGCTGACCGGGGTCGAACTGCGTGACACCTTCGACGGCAGCGCCCAACCAATTGATGTGGAAACAGACCGTACCGTGTTGATTACACCGCCGCAACTTGAAGGCGACGGCCTCGACAACGAGACACTAACCTGGCTCATCGGTGCGCTGCCGGTCAACACAAGCGTCTCGCTGCGGCTCAAGGTCGGCACGGAGGCGAACGAGGCCGGCGTCCTTGCGCCGCTGACCGGGGAGACGGTGGTTCTGTTCAATGGTCGTAGTGATGTGCCGGAAAGTCTGCTGTTGACCGCCGACGAGGGGGTGCGCGTGGTCGGCGGGGTGCTGGCGGTACGCTTTGACGAGGCCGGGGAATGCAGCGATCTATGGCAGCGCGTCGAAAGCTGCACGACCGTCTTGACGCCGCTGCCGTTGGTCGAGACGACGAATGCCGGATTAGTGCCGACCTGTGAAGCGGGTGATCCCGGTTGTGCGCGTCTGGTGATTTATCTGGTGGATGAAAATGAGCGGACGCTGTTCACCAGCACCGATCCTAATGGTGTGTTCGGCTTCCGTGAGTTGCCCGCTGGAGAATATACCGTGCAGTTACGTGACGTGCCTGACGGCTACACCTGTGTAGAACCGGCAGCCTGTGAGGCGACCGTCAACATAGAAGACGGCGAGTTAATCGACGATGTAACGTTCTTCACCGCGCCGACCGAATAGAAAACGGGATGTGCTGTACTGTACAGCACATCCCATAGGACGAACGTGCTAACTCTTCGGGTCGGTGTCGAACAGGGTCGGCGCGGGGCCGAGTTGCGGCGGCAGGTCGTTGGTCGGGTCGTCGGCGTCGCCACGCGGACCGAGATCCGCATCGGGCTTGGCCTGTGTGTCCTGCGCGTCTGCGTCGGTCGCCTTGCCTTCCATGATCTCAAGGAATAGCTGGCTATCAATCGTCTCGTATTCCATCAGTTTATCCGCCAGTTCGTCGAGTTTGGCGCGGTTTGCTATCAAGATCGATTTGGCGCGGTCGTAAGCCGTTTGCAGGATGCGCTTGACCTCGTTGTCGATCTCCTCGGCGTAGTGTTCGCTGTAATCGCGCTGCTCGCCGAGTTCACGTCCGAGGAAGACTGAACCCTGCTGGCTGCCATAGGCACGCGGGCCGAGCACATCGCTCATGCCGAACTGCGTGACCATCATACGTGCCATGCGCGTTCCCTGTTGCAGGTCATTGCTCGCGCCGGTGGAAAAATGCCCGAAGATGATTTCTTCGGCGGCACGCCCACCCATCGCGGCGACGATACGGTCTTCAAACTGCTCACGCATGACGAAAGAGCTGTCCTCGCCGGGGAGGGGCATCACGAAACCGCCCGCCCGCCCACGCGGGACGATGGTGATCTTGTGCACCGGGTCGGCGTATTCGAGCGAGTGGAACAGGATGGCGTGCCCGCCCTCATGGAAGGAGACGATGCGCTTCTCACGTTTGCTCATCACGCGGGATTTACGCGCTGGCCCCATGACCACGCGCTCCATCGCCTCTTGCAGTTCGCTCATGCCGACGGTTTTCAGGTTGCGCCGTGCGGCCAGGATGGCGGCTTCGTTAATCATGTTTTCCAGATCAGCACCGCTAAAGCCTGCCGTGACCCGCGCCATCGCTTCAAGGTCGGCGTTGGGTGCCAGCGGTTTGCCCTTCGCATGGACTTTGAGAATATCCTCACGGCCTTGCACGTCGGGGTTGTCCATCGTGACCTTGCGGTCAAAACGACCGGGACGCATCAGCGCCGGGTCGAGGATGTCCGGGCGGTTGGTCGCCGCGATGATAATCACGTTGGTGCCGGTCTCGAAGCCGTCCATCTCCACGAGGATCTGATTGAGCGTCTGTTCACGCTCATCATGACCACCGCCCAGGCCAGCGCCACGCTGCCGCCCGACCGCGTCGATCTCATCGACGAAGATAATGGCGGGGGCTTCGGCTTTGGCCCGGTCGAACAGGTCACGCACACGGGATGCCCCGACACCGACGAACATCTCGACGAACTCCGAACCGGAGATACTGAAGAACGGCACCCCGGCTTCGCCAGCGACGGCACGCGCCATCAGTGTTTTACCCGTTCCCGGTGGGCCGACCATCAGAACGCCCTTCGGCACTCGCGCCCCCAGACGGATGAACTTTTCCGGCTCTTTCAAGAACTCGACGACCTCTTTCAGGTCTTCTTTCGCTTCTTCCGCGCCGGCGACATCGGAGAACAACACCTGCGGACGTTCCAGATCACGCATCACGCGGGCGCGGCTACGACCAAAGCCCATCGCCTGGTCTTGCCCACCGCGCATAGAACGAGTCATCCGCCACAACAGCCAGACGATCAGCAAGACGGGAACGAATGCCAATGCAAGCTGAAAGATGATCTGTCCGGTGTTATCACCGGGGACGAACGAGACATTTGCCCGTTGGATCTGATCTTCGGAAAGGTTGGATTCCCGCAGCAGCGTGAGAATATCGGTGCTGGCGGGGATAGTCATCGAGCGGGAACTGCCGCTCTGGAAGCGCACGACGACGTTCGTGTTGCCTTCCTGCCGGACTTCTAACACCGTACCGGCGCGAATATCTTGCAGCAGCATGTTGACCGGGTACGGATCGTCGCCGCCGAAGCGCCCGCCGCCGCTGAATAAGATGAGAATAACGATAAAGAGCAGAGCCGCCCCGGCGATCCAAATGGCTCGAATGTTGCGCGGTGAGGGGGAAGGCCCCTGATCCTTGTTGCCGGGATCGTCGTTTTTCTTGTGAGGTGGCTCTGGGGGTCGATTGTTCACAGAATTGTCTCCAGCAAACCTACAATTGTGATTGCTTACTTTCTTTCATGATAACACGTTTGTCTGAGGAATTGATTACACAATCTGATTGCCTCATCTGGTGCTTCATATCAGGCATGATAAGCTGTTGTTGAAGAACCAGGATGATTTGATAACGGAAAGACAATGTGATGCGAAAATTATTTTATATATTGATGACTCTTGACGTTGGCGCTGGCAGCCTGCGGTGGCGACGACAGCGAGTCCCCCGCTGAGCCTGACCCGGCAGCGGAAGTCGAGGAGGAACAAGCCGAGGCAGATGACCAACAAGACGATAGCGATACGCAGCAAGAAAGCGCGGTAAGTGGGGACCCGACGGATTTCGAGTATACCCTGACCGCTGGCGACGCGACCTATCAGTCTTTCGGTGCATATTCGGAGCCGCTCGATCTTTCATTGCGTACTGACGATGGAGCGACACAGTTCAGCCTCGAAGTGCCGTTCACCGGTGGTGAGCCGACCGGCACCTTTGCGTTTGACCCTGATGACAGCGGCAACGGTGCGAGCATCGGCGGGGCGATGATCCCCGATGTAGGCATGGGTCGTCTGAACGAACCGACCGGCAGCGTGACCATCGATGCTTTTGGTGAAACGGTCAGCGGATCATTCGAGGTGAGCGGTACCATCGGGGGGGAGGCGGTTTCTGGCATGGCAACGTTCAGCGATATTCCATTGACGAATCCGCAAGCGTTCGCGCTCCAGACGGAATACAACGCGGCCTTACGCGGTAATAACGCCACCGTCTCGATTGAGTTCACCGCTGAAGAAGCCACTTACGAACAGGTGCCGCTCCGGGTGAACTTCCGCCAACAACCGGAAGGCACGCTCGGCCCTGATGCGCCTGCGACGTACAATCTGATGGTCGGCACGGACAACGGACGCTACCAGGCCGCCAACCCCGACGCGGATAACCCGAATCAGACCTCGGTGAACCTGTTCTTCGTGACCACGTTGGCACCGGGCGAGTATCCGCTGGAGAACTGCTCCGGCAGTGACCTGCCCGAAGACGCGGTCTGCGCGATTGTCAGCTTTTTTCTGCCGGGCGGTAATTTCAACATTGCCACCCAAGACCCCGGCACCATCACCATCGACTACATCGAACCACTGACGGCGACCGTAAATGTTAATCTCGTCTCGTTAAATCCGGCGGACATAGAAAATTCCCCGACCGGGCAGACCACCATCATCTTTGACGACATCGTGCTGGCGACGTTGCCGCAAATCCCGGCCGAGGAATAGGTTTAAAGCGTGGTCAGCACGTCTTCGATGTGAACCAGCGCCCAATCGAGGTCGGCGCGTTCGATGACCAGCGGCGGCGCAAAGCGGATCACGTTGTCGTGCGTTTCCTTGCACAGCAGCCCTCGGTCTTTGAGCGCCTCGCAGAAGCGCCGCGCCCCACCTGCCGCCGGTTTGAGTTCCACGCCGACCAGCAAGCCGCGTCCGCGCACCTCATGGATGTGCTGGCTCTCGATCTTGCGCAGGCGGTTCATCAGATAGTTGCCCTCGGTTTGTGCCCGTTCGATCAGGTTCTCATCAACGATGACCTGAAGCGCGGCCCGCGCCACCGCCGACGCTAACGGGCTACCGCCGAAGGTCGAGCCATGATCGCCGGGGTTGAACATCGCCATCACTTCGTCGTTTGCCAGCACCGCCGATACCGGGTAGAACCCACCGGAGAGCGCCTTACCCAATGTCACAATGTCGCCGCGCACGTCGTCCCATTCGGCACAGAGTAACTTCCCGGTGCGGCCTAAGCCGGTCTGCACTTCGTCGGTGATGAGCAGGACGTTGTGTGTGTCGCAAAGTTCACGCGCCCGGCGCAGATAGCCCTCCGGCGGGACGACCACACCGCCCTCGCCCTGGATCGGCTCTACGAGAAAGCCGACCGTGTTGGGTGTCATCGCCGCCTCGAGTGCGTCGGCATCGCCGTAGGGGACAAGTTGAAAGCCCGGTGTGAAGGGGCCGAAGCCATCGCGGTACTGGTCTTCGTCACTGAAGCCAATGATCGTGGTCGTCCGCCCGGAGAAGTTACCAGTGCAGACCAGAATCTGCGCCTGATCTTCCGGCACGCCCTTAACCTTGTAGCCCCACTTGCGCGTGAGCTTAATCGCGGTCTCGACCGCCTCCGCACCGCTGTTCATGGGCAGCATCTTGTCGTAGCCGGTGAGTTCACAGAGAGTCTGCGCGGTCAACGGCAGTTGATCGTTGCGGAAGGCGCGGGAGGTCAGTGGCAGACGCTGCGCCTGTTCGATCATCGCGGCGAGGATGCGCGGGTGTGCGTGTCCCTGATTGACCGCTGAATAGGCGCTGAGGAAGTCGAGATAGCGATTATTCTCGACATCCCACACCCACACCCCCGCACCATGACTCAGCACCACATCTAACGGTTTGTAGTTACGGGCGTTGTAGCGGTTTTCTAATTCGATATAGTCTTGCATCGTGCGTTTTTGTGCTTCAACCATAACGGAAATACCTTTTTTATGAAGACATCGTTTTGTGCGAAGTATACATAAAATCTGCAAAAAATGCACAAATCAAGCTTTGCTGAACTTAACACACAGATCCGACGAAATAGCATAAAATAAGAAATAAATGAGTTCGCATACACTGTGATAAGGAGCAATTCGATGGCGACAGCAACAGTTCTGGGCTTGATCTACGAGTCACCCATCATACATTTCATTGCCCGCACCGGCCCCGGCACCAACTTTGACACCGCAGAATTCAAGGTGGAGAAAGGCACCTCCGGCCTGACTGTGCTCGATGTGCAACCGGACGACGAGGAGACCAAAAGCGACTTTGGGCGCAACTACCAGTGGTTTCACCTGCAATTACCTGATGGCAGGACGGTGTGGCTGCGTGACCATGTCGTCGGCATTGAAGGGGATTTTGGCATGTTCGGTTATGGGTTCGTCGCGCCGTTGCAGCACGCCTACTTGCTCGCACGGGATGAAAGCATCACACTGAAAAAGCCGGAACCAGTCACCGAGTTAGAAACACCCGTCAGCACAGAAGCACCTGTCGAAACACCTACCCCCGTCGAAGAAGAACCGGACGAGACCAAACGTGCCACCCGTGAGGTGCGCAAGGTGAGCAAATCCGCGCAGACCATGCGCCCATCAGGGCCGCCAATGGTGACCGTGCGGGTGAAGAACGTGGCCCATACCCGTGAAGGCTCATCGACGGTCGGGTATGATCGCGTGTTCACCATTCCGCGTGGGGAAAGTGTGCCCATACTGGACATCGCACGCGAGGAACGCGGGCAGCATTACCGCTGGTTTAAAGTCGAGTATCAAGGGCGGCAAGCCTGGATACGTGAGGATCTGGTCGCCTGGGGTGGGGATACCGAAGCCCTCGGCCTGCCGTATGACCTCTATCCATCCCCGATGCGTGGTGAGGAATGGTGGGTGCGTGGTTACAACTACCATCCCTACCAGAACCTATCTACGTGGGAGCATTGGGGCTGGGACTTCGGCGCGATGGCTGGCACGCCGATCTACACCGGGCCGAACGGTGGGCGCGTTGTGCAGGTGTTAGACTGTGCCAAATGCACCCCGCACCGTCCCAGCACCGTATTAAACGACATTCCGTTGGGGGCGACGTTCGTCTATGGTGATGAGGGCTGGGGCTTCGGCTACGGCAACTTCGTCGTGATCGCCTACGACTTCGAGCATTTGCCCGCGTCCACCCAGGGCTGGATGGACGCCAACGGGTACACAAGCACCAATGCCGATGGAGAAACTGAGGGCACGCTGTTTGTGCTGTACGCACATCTGCAAAGCCGCGCCGTACAGCAAGGCCGGGACGTCGTCGGGGATGCGCTCATCGGCACCTGCGGCAACACCGGCAACAGCGAAGCGCCACACCTGCATCTTGAAGTCCGCGCTGCTGCCAGCAGCTACTATCCCGGTTGGGCCGAGCTGGGCACAGACGACCTCGTCAACCCGATCGTGCTGTTCAATCGGTAATCGGCGCTAATCGTCCCAGGGTACAGATCCAAAAATGAAGTTACAATAAATATGGTAGACATTTCACCGGGAGATTACAACGCGCTAGCCCAACGTAGTACCCACGTCTTCTTGACGTTAGCTCAATGCTTCGCGTAAGCTCAAGGAAACCACCGATCAGCCTACATAGGCGGCAAATTTTGCGACGTGCCGCTATAATCGGAAGAGACGCATTTTCATCTTTAGGAGATCTCATGTCGAAACGAATCCTTCTGCTGTGTGGTTTGCTGCTCGCAGGGATACTGACAAGCCTCATGCTGAGCAGCAACGCCGTCAGCAATGCACAACCGCCCTTTACACAAGGACCGCCGGTGGTGAATTCCTCTACCTGGCAGGCCGAATTTTATAACAATACAGATTTTACTGGTGCGGTCGCCGCGCAGACCACCTATACCGATGCCCAGATCGCCAGCCTTAACTTTGGCACCAACGCGCAACCTGCCGGTGTCAACCCGGATAACTTCTCGGCGATCATTCGCACGGCACGCACATTGAACGCCGGTAACGTGGTCTTCCGTGCCTTCGCCGATGACCGGCTGGAAGTGCGCGTCAATGGGCAGCAGATTCTCAACATCACGCAGCCCAACACCGGGCAGGAAGTCACGTATCCGGTACCGATCGCCGGGACGTATAACATCGAACTGCGGTTCATCGAATTTGCAGGCCCGGCCTTCTTACAATTCCAGATTTCCGCGACCGGCAGCGTGCCGGGTGGCCCAACTTTTACCCCGCTGCCCTCACCGACCGCCACTATCACCCCGCTACCGCCCATCCCACCGGGTGCGATCACCGCAACCGTGATCCGTGCGGCGGTGCTCAATACCCGTGATGCGCCCTCCCTGGGTGGCAACCGCATCGGGCGGGTGCTGCGTGGGCAGACGTATGCCATCGTCGGGCGTGACGCCGATGCCCGTTGGTTCTTGCTCCAGCTTTCCGGGTATCAGGGCTGGGCCTGGGGTTATTATCTGTTCATCGACGGCAACGAGTTTAACCCGCCGGTCATCAGTGGAAACACCATCCTCGGCCTCGCCGGTCAGCCGGATTTTGGTGTACGCGGACAGGCACAGGCCGGTTTACGTCTGCGTGAGGGGCCGAGCATCGGCACCCGGCAGATCGGACGTATCACCTGGGGCGCGTTCTTGCCCATCGTCGGGCGCACGCCGGATGGCTTCTGGTACAAGACCGTCTGGAAGGATACCGTCGGCTGGGTGTATGCACCGTATATTGACATCATCGAGGGAGACTTAAACGTCGTGCCGGCGGGGACGTAGCCACCTGTTATACGGAGAGGCATCCTGCACGGGTGCGAGGACAATCACATATGATATTTTGTGCAATCTGTTGTGGGCAGACACACCAGTCTGCCCCTTGCAGGGAAGCACTCACGTGTGCTCCTGTTTCTCCAAATGCGATTGCCCCGGCATGGGTGCCTCTAATGGTTGACACCCCCCCAAAGTGAAAAGATATAATGGTTCTAAAATCTTTACTCATGCAATTGAGAGGGGGCTAAGCTGATGGGCTTTTTGAAGTGGATACAGGACAAGCTGAAAACATTTAATTCCAGTGCGGAAGCGGATTTGCTTTTCCGTCAGGCGATGTACCAACGTCAGCAGGGTAATCTGGAAAAAGCCGTCGAACTGTTCACCGAAGCATTGGAGATCAATTCACAGCATGTGATGGCTTACATCAACCGGGGACATGCACGGCGGCAGCAAGGTGACCTCGAAGGCGCAAAGCGAGACTACGAGTCCGCCTATCGCATTGATCCCTACATCGCCGCGCAATGGATCGAAAGCGGGCGGCGGCATCCGTTGCAGGGCGGTAGCACACCCGTCCCGCCGACGCAAGGGACTAGCCCTAAACCCGTCGAAGGCGCACAGAACGCGAAGGCGCTCTACCAGCAGGCGTTAGAATTCAAGCAGCGCGGCGACGACGACGCGGCGCTCAATTTCCTCAATCGGGTGATTTCCACCGATGCGCAGTACGCCCCGGCCTACGAACTGCGGGCGCAGCTTCACTATCAGGCGCAAAAATGGGATGCGGCTATTCGTGATTATGACACGCTGCTCAACCTGCGCTCGACCGACACCGATAATTACGTCAATCGCGGGTTGATGTATTACTTCAAAGGTGAGCCGGAAAAAGCAATCGCCGATTTTACCCGCGCCATCGACGCCAAGCCCAAGTCTACCGTGGCCTATAACAATCGCGGCACAGTTCATAAGGAACAGGGGAACTATGACCGGGCGCTGGCAGACTTCAACCGGGCGCTCGACCTCGACCCACAGAACGCCGGGACACTGCTCAATCGCGGTGACGTTTATGCGGCACGAGAAAAATATACACCCGCGCTTGATGACTACGATAGTGCGCTCTATCTAGACCGGGAGAACACCGAAGGCTACCGCAAGCGTGCCGCCGTGCGTGAACACACCGACGACACGATGGGGGCGGTCGCTGATTACCGCAGGTATCTCGACCTCGGCGGGGACGACCGGGCCGAAGTCGAGGCGAAGATCAAAGCACTACGGCATTAGTCTTTGATTGTCAGCTTTCAATACGGCGGCGGTTTGAAGCAGATTTGAATCAGCCCACGCTCACCCTACGCTGAACGCACGCCCATTCGGTGGGTGTGCTGGTGGCCTGCATTTCATCTTATAATGAGGGTAAATATACAGGCCGACCCCACCAGAAAGCGTAAGTCCATGCAGGAAACCCACCAACACAAACCCAGACGCGCCATGCGCACCTTGCCCTCACAGCCGGTTTCACAGGCGACCGTGCCAAACGCTCCGCTGCGTTACCACCCGCCGCCCCAACCGACCGTGCGCGGGGTCGCGGTGGTCGTGCCGTCGTTGCCTGCCAAGCGACCGCAACGCAGCAGCGGCCAGGGGATTTGGTGGTTGGTGATCGCCGGAGTCGGCTTGCTGTTGATGGCGTGTGCGCTCGTCAGCGCGTTTGGCCTGGTGGTGTACGGGAGCGGTATGCTGCCGGGGGTGCGGGTCGCCGGGATTGACGTCGGTGGGTTGTCACAGGCGGAAGCGCGGGCCGTCCTCGCTGCCGAATGGGACGCGCTCACCCTGCGTGACGGCGAGCGCACCTGGACAATGGCTCCCGACCGGCTGGGCATCACGATGGATGCTGGCGACACCGCCGCCGCTGCCCACGCACAGGGGCGCGGTGCCGGGAATCTGTTGGGGGCGCTGTTCGGCACGGCAGCGGTCGAGCCGATCATTGACATCAATCCTAGCGCCTTAACCGCCGGTCTACAAATCACTGCCGATCAAGTACGCATCCCAGCACAGAACGCCGGTATCCGGCTGGAAAGTGGCACGGTCGTCGTCACACCACCGCGGGCAGGCCGGAGCCTCAACCTGGAGGCGACCGCCGAGCGCATCCTCGCGGGGGACACGCTTAACGATGGCGTGGTCGATCTGGTCATGGTCAATGTGCAGCCCAGCATCACGGACTCGTCCGCGTTGGTGGCGGAAGCGCAGCGTATCCTTGCCAATCCGCTGAACGTGCGCGTGTACGACCCGGTCACGGGTGACATCGCGGACTGGACGCTCTCCCCGCAGGCTTGGGCGGAAGGGCTGCGGGCCAGCGCCGAGGGCGACCGCCTCACTCTGACGACCGACCCGGCGACCATCCGGGCGTTTTTAGAAGACCGAGCGACCGTTTTTGACGAGACGCGCTACCTTGACTACGACGAGGCCGTCACGCAAATCATGGATGCCATCGACGCCGAGACGCTGCCGCCGACCGTCCGCGTGTATCACAACGACCGCGTACATAGCGTGCAATCAGGTGAAACCATCATCAGCATCGCCTGGGATTATGGCGTGCCCTATCCCTGGGTGCAGCAGGCTAACGGCGGCATCGAGGCGCTCAGCGTCGGGCAGCAGATCACCATCCCCTCGCCGGATAACTTCCTGCCGTATGCCGTCGCGCCGGAAAAGCGCATCGAGGTGAGCATCAGTGAGCAGCGTACCCGCGTCTACGAAAACGGGGCGCTCAAATGGGATTGGCCTGCCAGCACGGGCATCAACGACAGCCCGACCTGGCCCGGTGTTTATCAGATCGTCTCCCATGTGCCCAACGCCTATGCATCTAATTGGGATCTCTACATGCCGAATTTCATGGGGGTCTACCAGCCCGTGCCCAACTCGGATTTCACCAACGGCTTTCACGGCTTCCCGACACGCGGCGGCGGTCAACTGCTGTGGGCCAACAGCCTGGGCACCCGCGTGACTTACGGCTGCATCCTGCTGAGTGATACCAACGTCCAATTGCTTTACGATTGGGCGCAAGCGGGTGTCGTCGTGGAGATCACCCGCTAATCCTTGCACGCGGCACTCATTTGTTCGATAATGTCGGCTGAACAGGGCAGACGGAGAACAAACGATGGCACTTGAATTTAACAAGCTGGTGGAGCAGGTGACCAGGCTCGGTGCGATGGTCGAAAAACTCGACTTCGACACGAACGAACGTCTACAAATTGCCCGGCAACGCTACCGTGAAGCAAGCGACCTCGACGCGATCAACGAGCGGATCCAGTTGGTGCGCCAATCGGACATCAGCGGTTATCGCGGCGCGGCTCCGCTGGATGCCCCCTATACCGAACCGATCAACCAGACCTTCACCGCGCCACAGCCGCCCGACCGGGCGACTATCATCGCGGCGGACGGTTCGCAGATTTACCCGGATGACCGCGCCCCGGTGCATTTTTACGTCATCAACATCGGCATGTTTATTTATCACTGCGGCCTGGATCATCTGCCGCAACAGATCACCGTGCCGGTGCTGGCCTTCCACAAAGACCACGTTCACGACCGCAGCCAGCGCGTCATCAGTAACCGCACGGTCGATGCGCGGCGCACCGTCGCGGAGATGCGCCACCTTGCGGAGAAAGCGTGGGAGCTGCGGCACGAGGTCGATCATTCGCTGGTTGCGCTCTACGACAATACCCTCATGTTCTGGGCCAATGCTGACATCACCGGTGCGGATCAACTGCTGAAAGATTATTGGGGCGCGATGCAAACACTCTACGATGTGCAGGCTAACGGCACTCGCATGACGCTCGCCGGGTATGTGGATAATCCGCGCAGCAGCACGGTATTACGTCTGCTGTATCTGATGAGCCTGCGTGATGAACAGGACATCAAGCAGAACGAGCGTAAGCTCTCCATCGGCGGCGACCTGGAAGGGCTGCGTGACCGGCATCTGTTCAGCGTCCTGTTACGACCGGGCGAACGCTCCGCATTGATGGTGCAGAATTCCCCGCGCAACTTAGAGTACAAAGATCGTGGGGAAAGTTACGAAATCGCGTTCTTTTACGTCAAAGTGGGGGATAGCGCACGGTCGGTGGTGGCGCGTGTCGATCTTCCGATGTGGGTGGCGCGGGACAAAACCGCCGTCGATGAACTGCACGCGCTGTTGCTGCAACAATGCACCATGCAGGGGCGCAACCCTTACCCCTATGCGCTCACCCGCGCTGACGAACTGGCTTACGTCAGCGGCAAGGACAAGCGCAAGCTCGACGAACTGATTAACATCGAATTGCGGCGTAAGGGCATCGGCCCGGTGGGGAGCGCGGCGAAGGTGCGCGGCAAGGAACTGGCCCGTAGCGACCGGCGTAACTACGAACCCCGTACTGACTTGCCGCAGGATCATCCGTTTTAATCTGCCGAGCCGAGCGTTGAAAACGCCCGGCGTATGACTCAAAAGGACAACAATGCAAACCAAGTACGGCAAGTATCAAGAACAATCGCGCAAGACCTACAGCGATATTGAGACTAACGATCCGATTGTGTATCCGACTCTGGGTCTGGTCAACGAGGCCGGAGAGGTGGCCGGGAAGATCAAGAAGCTGTTCCGTGATAAGGGCGGCGTGGTCGGCGAGGCCGACCGGGAGGCGCTCAAGGCCGAACTCGGCGATGTGCTGTGGTATCTCACGCAGATCTGCACCAACCTCGACCTGACGCTGGAAGAGGTCGCTGAGGCCAATTTGGACAAGTTGTTTTCTCGGTTGGAGCGTGGCAAGATCCGGGGTGAGGGTGACAAACGCTAGGCGGGATGGTACATTGAGATCATCATGAAAAGCAGCGAGAGTGACGACCAGATGACCAGCGAACATATCGACATTTTGATTGTCGGAGCCGGGCTTTCGGGCATCAGCGCCGGATATTACATGCAGACCCAATGCCCGGATAAGTCTTACGCCATTCTGGAAGCGCGAGAGGCCATCGGTGGCACCTGGGATCTGTTTCGTTACCCCGGTGTGCGCTCGGATTCAGATATGTACACGCTGGGCTATCGCTTCCGCCCCTGGCACAGCGATAAGGCCATCGCCGACGGCCCATCGATCCTGCAATACATCTGTGAAACCGCCGCTGAATACAACATCGACCAGAAAATCCGCTTTGACCATCGCCTGTGCCGCGCGTCGTGGTCATCGGAGGCGGCGCAGTGGACGGTCGATGTCGAACGCGGCGCTGAACGCGAACCGCTGCAATTGACCTGCAACTTCCTCTACATGTGTACCGGCTACTATGATTATGACCAGGGCTACACCCCGGATTGGCCCGGTTTCGATGATTATCAAGGGCGCATCGTCCACCCGCAGCACTGGCCGCAAGACCTCGATTACAGCGATAAAGCGGTGATCGTCATCGGCAGCGGCGCAACCGCTGTTACCCTCGTTCCCGCGATGGCGGACGAGGCTGCCCACGTCACCATGTTGCAGCGCACGCCGACCTACATCGTCGCGCAACCGTCCGAGGACGCGCTGGCAAACTGGATGCGGCGCAAGCTGCCGGAGCGCGTGGCCTACACTTTCACCCGTTGGAAGCTGATCTTGCTCAATCTGGTGTTTTACTATCTATCACGCTGGTGGCCCGGCGCGATGAAACGCATGATTAAAAAGGGCGTGCGCGATGAACTCGGCGATGATTACGATGTCGATAAGCACTTTACGCCGCCTTATAACCCCTGGGATCAACGGTTGTGCCTGGTGCCGGATGCCGACCTGTTCAAGAGCATCCGCAGCGGTAAGGCCGGTATCGTCACCGACCACATCGAGGCTTTTACGCCGACCGGGGTGAAGTTGCAATCGGGCGAAGAACTGCGTGCCGACATCATCGTCACCGCGACCGGGTTGGTGATGAAGTTGATGAAGGGCGTCGAACTTTTTGTCGATGGTGAGCAGGTCGATCTGTCGAAGACGGTGGGTTACAAAGGCATGATGTACAGCGACATCCCGAATATGGCGTCGGCGTTCGGCTATACCAACGCCTCGTGGACGCTCAAGTGTGAGCTGACCTCGGAGTACATAGCGCGTTTACTCAACTATATGGACGCGCACGGCTACCGGCAGGCCACTCCCCGCCGCAGCGACTCCACACTGAGTGAAGAACCCATCGTCGATTTTAGCTCCGGTTACGTGCAGCGGGCGCTAGAATCTTTACCGAGCCAGGGGTCTAAACGCCCGTGGAAGCTCTATCAGAATTACCTGTTTGACCTGGCGATCACACGCTTCGGTCGTCTCGACGATGGCACGATGGAGTTCAAGTAGCCCGCTGTCGCTGACCGAGAATGGCGCTGACCACGCCCAACATAATCATCGCCATGCCGACGACTTCTAACGGCGAGGGATACTCAAAGAAGATCAACGCGGCGACGATGACCGAGGTCACCGTCACGAATTGCCCCGAAATGCTAACGATGGTCGCCGGGATGTGCGCCAGCGCGAAGTTAAAGGCCGAATGAGAGACCAACTGTGGGCCGAAGGCGATCAGCAGAATCCATAGGATGCCTAAAGACGAGTGCCCGGTGACCGGCGTCCCGGTGAGCAGCACCGCCGTCATCCCGACAAAACCCCCGCTACCGTAAAGCATCCACACATACGGAATCAACGACAGCCGCGCCCGAACCTTGCGCCCGATGATGAGATACATCGACGCGAAGATCGCACTGGTAAGCGCCAGGCCGATACCGAGCATAGGGTTCCCGCTGCCGTTGGCGCTGATGGCGACCGCATCCGGTGCGATGATTAAGGTACTGCCGCCACCAAGACTCGCCGAAGCGATCAACGTGCCGCCGGCGACCGCCAGCGCCAGCCCGATCCAGACCGGGCGGGGCAGAGTCGTCCGCAGTACGAATGTTTCCAGCAGGGCCGCCCATAACGGAATACTGTTGACCAGCACCTGACTGATCGCCACTTTGACGTACATCAGCGAGAAGGCCATCAGCGCAAAGTGCAGGCACATCACCACCCCCGCCACCGATGCCAGCAGAATATCACGGCGGCGCAGCTTACGCAGTTCATCCCGATAGCGTGAGGCGACTAACGGCGTCAGTACCAGCCATGCGATAAAAATACGCGCCCCGGCGATTAAGATCGCGGGAATTCCTTCATCGAGCGCGGCTCGCATCAGCACGGCGGCGAAAGAAGCGACCATCAACCCGACGAAGACCGCGCCATAAGCCTTTGTTGTATCGCTCAAGCCTTCGCTCTGGGTGGTCTGCTGTAGTAAGCGTGTTTGTGTGGACAAATGATACCCTTCCAGTAGATAAATTTGACAAAAACAAAGGACGTCCTGAAACAGCACGCCCTCTATGGCATGAAAGAAAATCTTTAGAGGATGAAAGGTTTATTTTTGCACACATTTCACATTTTCATTGTAACGGGGATTGTTCGTCGCTGTCACCCCGGATTGGCCCGTTATGGACTTGTGCTGTATTTGAATTGACACCCGGTTTTGCGGTAAAGTCTGCATCGACAAATGCTGATATGAAGGAAAACTCATGGCAAGAAAGATACGCGAGTATACCGGCGAAGACATCAACGTGACGTTTGACGCCAAACGCTGCATCCACGCGAAAGAATGCGTTAACGGGTTGCCCGCCGTGTTTGACACGGACAAGCGCCCCTGGGTACAACCAGACAATGCCGGCGCTGACGACCTCGCCGCTGTCGTGATGCGCTGCCCGACCGGGGCGCTGCACTTTGAACGTACAGACGGCACACCCGGCGAACCGACACCAGACGCGAACACGGTCACTATTGCCGCCGATGGGCCGCTTTATGTACATGGTGACGTCACCCTGCAAACCAGCGAAGATGCCACCCTCGAAGATACGCGAATCGCGCTGTGCCGCTGTGGTGATTCTGCTAACAAGCCTTTTTGCGATAACAGCCACATCGAAGCGGGTTTTAAGGACGCTGGCTTGTCCCAGGTCAGTGTGTTGGGCGCGGACGAAAGCACAAACGGCGGTTTGCAGATCAACTCGGCACCGAATGGGCCGCTGCTGGTCAATGGCAATTCTGAGATCATCACCGCATTGGGAACGGTCAGTTTCCGTGGGGAGAAGGCCGCGTTGTGTCGCTGCGGTGCCTCAAACAACAAGCCTTTCTGTGACGGCACGCACAAGGCGGTCGGGTTCCAGGCGTGATTACCCAGCGTATCCTGATCGACGATGAGACATTTTCACTGCGGGCAACGGTCGAGGCGCACGGCTGGCACCAACTACCGCCGTTTGATTATGCCGATGGTGTGCTGAAGCGCGTGCATCGCCTCAAGGATGGGCGCGTTGTGCATCTGCGGGTGGAGCAGACCGGCAACACCAGCCGGGAAGACTTCCTGTTACTGCAAACCGACGGCCCGGTCTTCATGACCGATCAATTCGAGATCGCCGGCACGGTGCGGTTGATGCTCGGCATGGATTATGATCTACGCCCGTTCTATGATCTGCTGCGCGACCGTCCCGCGTTCGCCTGGGTGGAATCAAAACAGGCCGGGCGGCTGTTACGTGCGCCGACCGTGTGGGAAGATCTCGTGAAAACCCTGCTGACCACCAACACTACCTGGCGACAGACCATCACCATGTGCGAGCGTCTGGTCACGCTCGGCGACGAGTCAGCGTTCGGGCACACCTTCCCGACCCCGGCGCAGGTCGCCGCGTTGACAGTTGCAGACCTGACCGCGCACCTCAAGTGTGGGTATCGTGGTGCTTATCTGCACGACCTCGCCGCACGCCTCGCGGCGGGTGAACTCGAAGTCGAAACATGGATCAGCCGTGACTTCGACGCGCCAGCACTCTACAAGCACATCACCGCGCTGACGGGGTTCGGCCCCTATGCGGCGGGGAGCTTGCTGCGTCTGCTCGGTCATCATGATTATCTCAGCATCGACTCGGTGGCGCGGGAGGCGTTCGCCCGATGGCACGGTGACGACGAAAAGCCAGCGGATGCCGACCTCAAAGCTCACTACGATCAGTTTGGGCGGTGGCGTGGCCTCGTCATGTGGATGGATGTGCTGCGCAAAAAGGACTGAATATGCGAGGGATCGCGTTCAGGGCGTCAGGACAATCGCTTCAAAATGCAGTTGATGTACTTGACTGGAGGGTCTGGTTATGGCGAACGCTTGCGCCCTCTCTGAGTGTCCCGTAGACCTCCCATAAGTTCGGCGCTAGAGATTTCGACACACCGCCCGCCGGTTCAAGGCGAAAATAGACAGTAGTTCGACAATGTCACATCCGGTGACGACGGCGGCGGGGTCGGCGGGCATGTCACGTTCCCATTCGAGCCGAGTTTCGACCACGAACCAGGCGGCGAGAATCTTCAAGGCTAACAGGTGTTCCCAAGCGCGATATTTGATCGCACGGAAATCATCCCCGCCGAGTTCTGATTTGGCATTCTGAATGCTGCGCTCAACGAAACTGCGCTGTGATTTGCATTCCGCCAGCCGTTGCAGCGGCGCATCGGTCACGGCAGGGTCGTTCCGGCTGAATCGCTTTATCGCTATGTTACAGCCGCGCTATTGAGCACTTGTACAAGGCGGTGATGTGTGTTCCCACCACGGCACCGCCCCAAATCGTGAACTACCGACATTGGATTTGTTCACTGCCAGAATCAGGACGTGCGCTCAAGGTCAGCGGCACTTCAAACGTCTCCACACCGCGCACGACCATCAAATTGACCGTATCACCGGGCACTGTTTGCATCACCATGTAGGCCAGCAGTTCGTCCATATCTTCGACGAACTCGCCGTTCACCGCGATAATCATATCACCGCCTACACACACATCGGAGCCATCCCGCACACGCACCGTCTCTGTACCGCCGCGTAAGTCTGCTTCTGCGGCGGGTGAATTCGTCCACACATGCGTGACCAGTACCCCCTCGCTGACCGGCAGATCGACCTCATCGGCGAGCGCGGCGAGGCTCAAGCCCTCATCGGTGCTGAAGGTCGAAATCCCCACCCAGGAGTAATCCACGCGCCCCTTGCTGATGAGTTCCGGCACCACTCGCGTTACCGTGTTGGCAGGCACCGCAAAGCCCACCCCCTGAAAGCGTCCACTGTCCGTGCGGATGGCGGTGTTGACGCCCATCACCCGGCCATGACTGTTGAGCAGCGGCCCGCCACTGTTGCCGGGGTTGATGGTCGTATCTACCTGGATGATGCGCGGGTTCTGGAAGCCCGGCAGCACATCCTCGCCGATCAGATCCGCTGAGCGCAACTGCCGCCCGATGGCGCTGACGATACCCACCGTCATCGAACTGCTGAGGCCGAAGGGGTTGCCGATGGCGATGGCCCGTTCACCGACGCGCACCGTATCCGAGTCGGCCATTTCTAACGGTACCAACCGGTTCGGGGAGACATCCACGCGCAGCACGGCGATGTCACTATACACATCCACGCCGATGATCTGCGCCGAGGCGACCAGACCATCATCGAATGTCACGACAACGTCGGTCGCATCGGCGATCACATGCGCGTTGGTGACGATGTGCCCGTTGCGGTCAAAGACAAAGCCGGAACCGCGACTCAGGTCGTACACGCTGTAGCCGCCCTCGTCGGCGGTGACTTCCACATTGACCACGGCGGGCGCGGTGCGTTCGTAAAGGTTGGTCAGCAGCAGATACTCCGCGTCGGCCTCAGCGATGACCGACTCCGCTATCTGCGTGGGGATAAAGCGGTCGCGCTCCGCGAGGCTCTGGCTGATGGGCAAATCCGCGACGGGCGTGCTGGGCACCGACGATGGCATGGGCGCGGTGGCCTCCCCGCTGCACGCCGCCAGCAAAACGATCAACAACGTCAAGAATCGTGTCGAGTATCGCATCCGTTCCCCTCGAAAAACCGTCAAACAAAAAGCAAGATGCTCACCACCTCGCCTGATTTCCATTTTTCGATTATACCCGCAAGTGCGCCTGGCTCGCTATGTTGTTATGGTAGCGGTGCCCTGTGTTAGAATGAGTGAGACAACTCCGCCCTAAAGTTTAGTGTAGAATAGCGGAGGCGAAGGAAAAAGCCACTTCCTCAAACGCCTGTCGAACCTTGCAAAGCGACCGCAAGCGGGGTATCGTAACGCCGCGTTTATGCGAGGACAGGCACAGCTATCATGAGAAACGTCATCACACTGGATGAAGCCATCGCCCGCCGGGAATCCCTGCGCTGGGCGGAGGAAAAACTGGTCTTCACCAACGGGCATTTCGACCTGCTGCACATCGGGCACCTCGACTACTTAGAGAAGGCGCGGGCGCTCGGTGATGCGCTGTACGTCGGCGTCAACAGTGACCTGAGCACCATGCGCCTGAAGGGAATCGGGCGTCCGCTGGTGCCTGCCGTCGAACGCGCCCGGATGATCGCCGCGTTGGAACCCGTCACGGCGGCGATCATCTTCGACGAGGACACCGCCCACGCGCCCATTAAAGCGTTACAGCCGGAAATCTACGTCAAAGGTGGGGATTACGCGAATAAAGACCTGCCAGAACGCGCCCTCGTCGAAGGCTACGGCGGGCAGGTCGCGCTCATCGACTATCTACCCGACCACAGCACCACCCGGTTGATCGCCCGCATCAAGGCGCTGCGATGACCATCGAGCACAACACCGTCGATTCCTCGCTTGCTGACCCGGCTCCCCTGCCGACCACCGCCACCGAAGAGCAAGACCGCACCAACGAAGGCGTGGCGAAGGCCACTGGCATCCTCGCGCTGGGGAACATCATCAGCCGCGTCCTGGGGTTGCTGCGGGAGATCGTCATCGCCAACCTGTTCGGCGTCTCCGCAGCGACGGACGCCTTTCGCATCGCCATTCTGGTGCCGAAAAACCTGTATGACCTGCTGATCGGCGGGCACGTCAACGGTGCGATTATCCCCGTGTTGAGCGAGGTCGCCACACAGAAAGGCCGCGACGAGTTATGGCGTTTGGTGTCGATCCTGCTCAGTGCTTTGACCGCGCTGCTGGCTCTGCTGGTGTTACTACTGGAAATCGCCGCGCCGCTGGTGGTGGATATTATCGTCTCCGATGCCTACACCGCCGACCTCGCAACGGATCTGTTGCGCATCACTACCCCGGCGATGCTGTTCATGGGCATGTTCGCCATCCTCAGCGGGACGCTTTACGCGCTGCGGATGTTCACCTGGCCCGCGTTCGCCACGGCGATCTTTAACGCGACCATCGTGGTCATCGCGCTGGTCTTTGCACCACCACAGCGTATCGCCCCCGGCCTGCTGGATTGGCGCATCGTCCGCCCCGATGACGGGATTGTGGTGGTGGCGTTGGGTTGGCTGGCGGGGTCGGTGGCATATGTACTACTTCAACTCCCCGGTTTACGTGGGGCACGTCTGCGCTTTACGTTGAACTGGCGGCACCCGGCGTTGAAGAAGATCGGTCTGCTTTACCTGCCGGTGATGTTCTCGCTGGTGTTGGATACGCTGGTGATCCGGCTGTTTAGCTACAACCTCGCCAGCCAGACCGGTGAGGGCAGCATCAGTTACATGGACAACGCCACCACGCTGATTCAGTTCCCGCAGGGGTTAGTCGCAACCGCCATCAGCATCGCTATTTTACCGACGTTGGCGCGGCAGGCTGCCCTCATCGCGGCAGCGAACAAGCCACAGCAACGCGATGCTTTTAACAACACTCTCGGCCTCGGTCTGCGGCTGGCAACCACGTTAATTCTGCCCGCCGCCGTCGGATTGTTCGTACTGGCGACGCCCATCGTCGCCTTGATCTTCCAGCATGGGCAGTTCACCGCCGCCGATACCGAGACGACCGTCGCCGTGCTGCGTTTGTATTTGTTGGGGCTGCCATTTGCGGCGATTGATCTGCTGCTGGTGTATGCGTTCTACGCCCGGCAGGATACCTTCACCCCGGCGTTGATCGGCCTCGGCAGCCTGACGCTCTACATGGTGACCGCGATTCTGTTGTTCCCCACGTTAGGACTCTTTAGCCTCATGGTCGCGGATAGCGTCAAGCACATCGTTCATGCGACGGTAAGCGCCTATTTGCTCAACCGGCGGGTGGGCGGTTTCGGTGAGCAACGCTTGCTGCTGACGATGGGCAAAACCGGCTTTGCCGTGCTGATGATGGGTGGTGTGGCGGCATTGCTGCTGGCACTGCTCGATGGCGCGGTTAATGGCGACGGCACGCTACGTGAACTGTTGGTCGTCACGCTCAGCGGCGGTGGTGCAGCGTTGGTCTTTGCGCTGTTCGTCTATCTGATTGACATCACCGAACTACGCTGGCTGCTTGGCGTCTTTCGTCGCAAACTAAGCTAATCACGTCATAGTCTGCTTTTAATACGGTCTGTAACCGATGAAATTTTTCCGAGCAATTCACCGGAACCCGTTCTGGCTCTATGCGATAACGACTATCTTCGTCGCCGCTTATTTACTGCTACTGGTGCTATCCCCGCCGATTGAGCAGGAAACGCACGTGTTTTACCTGCCGGTGCTACTGGTACCTTTCATTGGTGTAGCGGTGACGCTGGGCGCAGCAGGGTTCGGTCTCGCCGCTTATCGGGTCGGCAGACGTACCGGACGCTATGCGGTCGCCGTGCTGGTGTTCTTAGCGCCGGTCGTCGTGATGATCGGCCTGATATTTGTTATCGCGGCAAACATCATCGCGGGGAGCGTCGAACATGGCGAGACCTTCCAGCAAGACGGCGACACCTACCGCATCGCCTACCCCTACAGCGGCGGTCCCGGCGTGCTCTACCAATGTGAAGGCGTATTCGACCTCTATTGTGCGGTCGTCGAACGGGGCGGGGATTAGTCGTCGCATATGTGTCAATTTACTGATTCTAACGCTTTTGGTGGGAACGTAGAATCTAATGCCGCCCTCACCCTAAATCCCCGCGCGAAGGTAGTCGAGGTGGGCGATACATAAACGCCCGATCATGCAGTCGTAAAGTCTCACCCTGTCCACAGGGGAGATTTGGAGGGGTTACAAGCGTTCGACAGAACCAGACCTCACAAGCAAGTGCATTATGGAGCGATTGCCCTGTTTCCTAATAGGTTTCTTTTTGTCATTCGCTGCGAGGTTTGATATAATTAAATCATAATTCAATAAATAGCAATCTTCGGGGCAGGGTGGAATTCCCTACCGGCGGTGATGTCTAGAAGTGTTCTAGAATTAGCCCGCGACCCGTTTTGGCGCATCAAACAAGATGTGCTGAGCCACGGCAATCATGCCGTGCCGGTGGATTTCGGTGAGATACCGAAGCCGACGGTTATAGTCCGGATGAGAGAAGGTTGTCTTGTGGCATGTCTGTAAACAATAGATATCTGTTTGCGTATATCGCCACATATGTTGGAACCGGCGCTGTTGTAAACAAGCGATGCGCTGTGTTTACACACATCTAATCCCCTGCCCCGTTATGACGTCCCCTGACGTCAGCCATGCTTAATGGATATAGGGGTTTTTTCATGCAAAATACAATTCTACGACCCATCGAACAGGCCGCCTCTACGCAACCTGCCGCAAAACCACGCCGGCGCAATCGGCGCATGTTACTACGCCGGTTCGCCTGGGTGTTTACGTTGGCGATCGTGCTGGGCTTGTGGCAGGCCGTGACCATGTTTGAGTTGGTGGATCGCTTCCTGCTGCCCCCACCGCAGGCTGTAGCGGAGAAGTTCTATGAGGTGTTGATCGACGGGACACTGTGGGGTCATGCCCGCACCACGTTGCATGAGGTGTTGTTCGGGCTATCAATGGGGTTGACCGTCGGGGTGTTGCTGGGTTACATGATCGCCAAGAACCACCTGCTCGAAGATCTGCTGGCCCCGATCATCGTTGCCTTTCAATCGACGCCGGTAGTGGCTTATGCGCCGCTGCTGGTCATCTGGTTTGGTACGGGTGTGGAAAGCAAAATTATCACCTGTGCGTTGATCGTGTTCTTCCCGATGATGATGAATACCATCGTCGGTATTCGCAGCGTCCCGGAAGGGCTGCACGACCTGATGCGCGTCTCACAGGCCAACCGCTGGCAGATCTTCGCCAAGCTAGAACTGCCCGCCGCGATGCCCGTACTCATCACCGGCATCAAAACCAGTGCGACTTTAGCGGTGATCGGCGCGGTGGTCGGAGAGTTCATCGTCGCTAATTCCGGCCTCGGCTTCTGGATCAACCTGGCACGCCAGCAATACGATACCCCGCTGGTTTATGTCGCCGTAATCGCGCTGGCACTGATGGCAAGCACGTTGTATGCTGTTGTCTCTTTGTTTGAGCGGCGCTTGCTGGCATGGCAACGCCGAGGTGAGTAACACAGCACCTTTTTCGGAGGAATCGATGGATTATCGGGAATTCGTTCGACGTGCGGCTACCGTGCTGGCGCTTGTCGTCGCTGCACTCACATTCTGGGAACTACGCCAGATTTTTATGCTGGTCTTTTTATCGGCGGTGATCGCTGTCTCATTGAGCATTCCTGTAAACCGCCTGCAAAATATCGGGCTACGGCGTGGGTTCGCTATCGCCGCCACACTTATCGGTGTGATTTCCGCCATCGTCCTGTTTTTACTGGCGATCTTACCGACGCTCGTTCTACAGGTGAACAGTTTGGTCAACGAGTTCCCGGAAGCCTACAACGAGGTGCGCTCATCGTATAACCTGTGGTACCTGCAACAGAGCGACCCGGTGCGTAGTGTGCTGCCCATGCTGGATGATGAACAGATCCAGGAGTTCCTGACCGGGGCGGGTGACGCGGCTTCCGGCGTGTTGGCTAGTGCCGGTGGGGTGCTGGCGAATATCGTGATTAATCTGATTGGTCTGATCGTCATTTCGGTCTTTTTGCTGCTTGACCCCAAAGACTACGCACGCGGAGTCGTTTTGTTGACGCCGCCGGATTACCGTGATCGTTTACTGGAAGTGTTCGTCGAGCTTAAGGGGGCGCTGACCTCATGGTTGACCGCCCTGACATTTTCTATCACGATTACATTTTTGCTGGTCTGGGTGTTATTGGGGTTGTTGTGGGGGGTGCCTAACGCGCTCGCGCTGGGTGTCATCGCTGGTTTGATGACGATCATCCCCAACATCGGCGCTATCGTCCCAGCGATCCCGATCACGATTTTCACCCTCGCTGATGAACCCGCCAAGTTACCGTTCGTACTGGCGACCTATATCTTAATCCAGCAAATTGAGTCCAACATTTTGACGCCCTCCATCGTTAAACGGCAGATGAACATTCCGGCGGCGTTGGTGTTCATCTTTCAGTTGATCTCGGCGGCGTTGTTCGGGTTCTTCGGTATTCTGCTGGCGGTGCCGCTGCTGGCGACCATCATCACGCTGGTGCGCGAATTGTATGTCTACGACACGTTAGGGCAACGTGATGTCAAAGTAGACCTGGAATACACCGAGCATGAGGGTTTCCGTCTTATCACACAAACCCCGGATAACCTGAAACGTGAATACAAAGTCCTGACGCAGACGTTCGAGGTCGTGCGGGCCTTCCAACATGAAACCGAGCGCCCACCGGAAGATATTTTGTCCGACGAAGAACCAGCAAAACAGCCTCAGATTAGAAAACCCATTGAAAGTCCTATCCCGAACGAGGACGACGACGATGATAACCGTTGATCGAACGGGATGAGATTGTTTACCTAGCAATAGAAAGCGAAAATGAAACATGTTGAAGCGTATTTCGATTTTAGTTGGTTTACTGTTACTTTTCACCCTCCCTTTGGGCGGTCAGGATGATGACCTCGAAGAAGTCGATTTTTTCCTTTCGTTCGTGCCGAATATTCAGTTTTCGCCGATTTATGTCTCGATAGCGAACGGTCACATGGCGGAGGCCGGCCTGACCTTGAACATCGAAATCGGTGACGAGAACGTCGGTGTTGATTTGATCGCCGCCGGACAGATCGAGTACGGTATGATTAGTGGCGAACAGGTGATCTTAGCACGCGCACAGGAGCGCCCGGTCGTCTATGTGTATGAGTGGTTCCAGGCATATCCGATTGCGATTGTGATACCGGATACCAGCGACATCGATGAGGTAAGTGACCTTGTTGGTAAGCGTGTGGGTATTCCGGGGCGCTTCGGCGCGACGTACAGCGGCTTAACCGCGCTGTTGCGTGCCAATGATCTGAGTGAGAGTGACATCATGCTGGAGCCTATCGGCTTCTCCGCACCGGATGTGGTCTGTACCGGGCGTTTGGATGCATCGGTCGTCTATATCAATAATGAGCCGCTGCAAATCCAGCAGCGGGCGGATGCGGGCGAGTGCGGTGACATCACCAGCGTGGGGGTGATTGCGGTCGCCTCACAGGTTGATCTTGTCTCCAACGGCATCGTCACCAGCGAAGAACAGATCGAAGAAAATGCCGCTCAGGTCGAAGCGATTGTCGCCGCGTTCGATGTCGGTCTGCGTGATACGATCAACAACCCGGCCCAGGCGTATCTCATCAGTTTAGACTACGTCGAGAATCTAACGATCAGCGATGAGTTCCGCACAGCGTTGGAGGACGCCGCCGCAGCACAGGCCGAATTCCTGGCAGAAGAGCCTGATCGTGAAGCGATTATCGACAGCCGTGAGGCATTGCTCGCCGACCTGGAAAGTCAATTTGACGATGCGATGTTAATTCAGTTCCGAGTGCTGCTGGCGACCATCGACCTGTGGGATGCCGAGCAGTTGGGTGTTTCCGATGTTGAGTCATGGGAGTCAACGCTTGACTTGTTGACCGCGCTTGAAATCATTGATGCGGAGGTCGATCTGGAGGCCGCTTACACGAATCAATTCGTCCCCGCGGCTGCTGACGACGAGTAGGCGATAAGATGTCGGTTTTGCTGAGTGCCCGCAGGCTTGAAGTCAGCTTCCAGACCCCGGAAGGCGAGGTGCAGGCGTTAGGGCCAATGAGTGTGCAGATTGACCCTGGCGAGTTCGTCTGTTTGATCGGGCCGAGTGGTTGTGGGAAAAGCACGCTGATACGGGTGTTTGCCGGGTTACAACTGCCGACAGCCGGCACTATTGAGATCGACGGCTCGAAGATCAACGGGCCGTCGCCGCGTGCCGGTTTGATGTTCCAGCAGGCGAACTTGATGCCCTGGCGCACCGTGTTGGATAACATCGCGCTGCCGCTGGAACTCGCCGGTATCTCCAAGGCGGAGCGGTTGCAATCAGCGGCGGCGCTGCTGCCGATGTTAAGCCTGGAAGACTTCGGCGGGGCCTATCCCAGCGAGCTATCCGGCGGGATGGCACAGCGGACGTCACTGGGGCGGTTGTTAGTGCAAAAGCCGGATGTGCTGCTGCTCGATGAGCCGTTCGGTGCGCTGGACGCGCTCACGCGGGAACGCATCGGTGTGGATGTGTTGCGCGTCTGGCAGCAGTACGGGCAAACTGTGTTGATGGTCACCCATGACATCAACGAAGCCGTGTTTCTGGCAGATCGTGTGCTGGTGATGAGCCGCCGACCGGGACGGCTCATCGCGGATGTGCAGGTACGCTTGCCGCGTCCCCGCCAGATCGAAAACGAGTACGACACGGATTTCGTCGCTATCGCCCGTGAGGTACGCCGCGCCATTGACCGGGCTTGAACTTACTCTGTGTCGTCGAGGTTTTGCTCAAGCTCATCCTCGTTGAGGTTAAGCACACGGAACGTCTCCGCATAGCTGACGCCTATCTTTTCCCCGGCGTCAGCGTTCCACCGGGCGAGCATGTCGATCACGTCTTCGTTGATCTGTGAAGCGTGTTCGCGCAGCGCGGCGCGTTTCGTCTCCATTGTGGGGGAAATATCGACATAGGTATCCGGCTTGTTGGTGAGTGTCATGTAGACTTTGTTGACCTTGCACGGTTCCAGCCCCTCGTCGATGAGGTCAGCGAAGATGGGGCGCGTTTCCGCACTGGGGAAGACCGCATACAGCGTAGCCTCGGCAGCGGCACGATGGTCAGGGTGATTGATGTAGTCACGCCCGTCAGCGATGACCGTTTCCGGGTCCATCGTGACGACGACTTGCGGCTGCACTTCACGGATGACCCGTGTGATGGCCTTGCGTAGTTCGAGTGTCGGTTGCAGAACGCCGTCCTGGTAGCCGAGGAAGCGTACATCAGTGACACCCGCGACCTTTGCGGCGGCGCTCTGTTCTCGCTGGCGTGTTGCGATCAAGGCGTCGATGTCGGCATCGGGGTCATTGCTACCGGAACGGTTGTCGGTGATGATGAGGTAGGTCACTTTCGCACCGTTTTTGATCCACGTGGCGACGGTGCCGACCATGCCGAACTCGATGTCATCGGCGTGGGCAACGCTCACCAGCACACGCTGTGGGGCGTAATGGTCAGGGGTTAATGTTTGGTCGTCGGTCATGATTTATCCTTTTCGTTTGCAGTTTGATCGTAATACAAATGCGCGGATGTTAAAATACGTGAGGATGAGCTTCCGATGATTATGCCGACTGATCGGCTTTCTCTTGACCTTGCCAGGGCCAATGCCCTTCGATTTCAACCTCTAACGTCCAGCTCAAGAACGTCCGCACAGCGACCAGAATCGCCAGATTGACCAGGTTATCACGATCCAGCGAGAGGGCGACCGTTGCGATGATGTCCCCGGCAACCAGAATCTCCAGGCCGAGCAATAATGTTCTACCGAATCCCTGCCGCGCCATCTTGTAACACGCCATTGCATCTTTCGTTTTGAGATAAGAGACCACCGCATAAACAGCGGCGAAAATTAAACCGATGATGATAACCGCGACACCGACGATCTCAACAATCTCGCCGATGTGGGTGACGGTGCTTCCGAGTTCCATGCTGTTTTCTCCTCATGTTCGGCCGGGCGCAATTATGATTATGCTATAAGGCGTCTCTCGTCTGCGGGTAAAATGTGGATGAGACTTTAATGATATTCGCGTGTGCGTTTCCGGTGATCTGGTACAGTTGAACCCATAAAATATGTGATTACAAGAAAGGTGTTTCATTATGCAGTATCGTCGTTTAGGTGACGCCGGGATGAAAGTCAGCACGATTGCACTTGGCGGTTGGATCAACTTTGGCGAGGGGAAAGTCGCAGAAGACGAGGCACGTAAAGTCGTGGAAACTGCTTACGACAACGGCATCAACTTCTTCGACCTCGCCGATGTGTACGGCAAGGGTGAGGCCGAAAAGCAGATGGGCGGCCTGCTACAGCAGTTCCCACGTCACACACTGGTGATTTCGACTAAGGTTTTTGGTCAGATGAGCGATGACGTCAACGACCAGGGCTTGAGCCGCAAACACATTATGGAAAGCATTGATAAGTCGCTGGCGCGGTTGGGCACAGAATACATTGATATTTACTTCTGCCACCGGCCCGACCCCGAAACACCCATCGAGGAAACCGCCCGCGCCATGCACGACCTCATCACCGCCGGCAAGGTGATGTACTGGGGGACCTCCGAATGGGAAGGTGCGCAGATCGTCGAAGCGGTGGAGATCTGCCGGGCGCATGGTTGGTACGCGCCCAAGACCGAGCAGCCGCAGTACAGTATGCTGCATCGTGAGCGCGTCGAGGAAACCGTGCTGCCTTACACCGAACCGCGTGGCATTGGGCTGGTGCCCTGGTCGCCGTTGGCGATGGGGATGCTCACCGGCAAGTATGACGACGGCGTGCCGGAAGACTCGCGCTTTGGTAAAGAGTCCTGGGCGAAAGAACGGTACATGACCGAGGAAAACATCGAGCGGGTGCGCCAGCTCAAGCCTATCAGCGATGATCTTGGGATCTCACGGGCGCAGTTGGCGTTAGCATGGCTACTGCGTGAACCAGGGGTGAGCAGCGTCATCACCGGGGCGACGAAAACATCGCAGGTGGAAGACAACGCCGCCGCCGGTGATGTGAACCTGGAACCGGATGTGATCGAAAAGATTGAGAACATCCTCACGGGTGAGCCGGAAGAAGCCGAAGCATAATTTGATCTAATGAGCAGCACGGCAGAACGCCGTGCTTGCTATATTCTAAGTAGCCATCTTAGCCGAATCTTACGTTCGGTCGCGCATCAACGGGATGGTGAAGCCAAATGTGCTGCCCTCACCGTGTTTGCTGCGCACGTAGACCGTGCCGCCGTGTGCTTCCGCGACAGATTTGACAATCGCCAGGCCGAGGCCGCTGCCTTTAATCGTCGTTTGTGTTTCGCGGACGCGGTAGAAACGCTCGAACAGCCGAGCATGGTCTTTCTGCGGGATGCCGGGGCCGTTGTCGATAATTTCCAGATGGGCTAATCCGTCTTTGGTGTAGACTGTAATCTTTATTTTGCCCGTCTTTGGTGTATATTTGATCGCATTGCCCAGGTAGTTGTGCAGGGCACGCTTGAGCCAGTCGGCATCCCCCTGGATGTTCGGTAGGTTTTCCTCGATACGGAGTTCGCAGTGCTGTGAGCGTTCTTCAATCAACGGACGTGCTTCTTTGACCACTTCGTTCATAATGTCGATCAGATTGACGTCAACCATGTTGATGTCGTAACCGCTCTCGATGTGTTCTAGTTTGAGCAAGTCGTCGATCAAGTCCTGTATGCGTTCGACGCCACCCATCGCCAGTTCGATGATTTCTGCGGTCTTGTCGCCGTCGTTGCTCTCACGCAGCATCCCCAACGCACTGCGGGTAACACTCAACGGGTTGCGCATATCATGGGCGGCGGCCTGGATGAACTCCGCACGGGCGAGTTCGGCCTCGCGCTGGTGCGTCACGTCTTGCAATACGATCACCCAGCCATCCGTCGTCGCGGAGCTTTCTAGCTGGCTTTCCACATACACGGGGGAGGCGGTCATCGCCAGCACGCGATCATCATCAGTGGTGACTTTAAACGTCTTCTCGGTGCCGTCGCGGTCGGCGAGTGCTTGTTGTAGCAGGCTGCAAACGCGATCAGGGATCGGGGCTTCACGCAGCGGCACGCCGAGCAGATCATCCTCGCGCACATTGAGCATGACTTCTGCACGGTCATTGCAAAGGTTGATGCGGCTGTTGCGGTCGGTGGCGATGATACCGTCTGCGGTTGAGTCCAGCACCGCGCCCAGACGGGTGCGCTGTTCGACACTATCTTCGTAAAGGCGGGCGTTCCCCAACGCGACCCCGACCGTATCCGCGATGATGCGCAACAGTTCGATAACCTCGTCGTCAAATTGGTTCTCGTGGTTGCTCATGATGCTCAGGATGCCAATGATGCGTCCCCGTGCGTGCATGGGAGCCATCGCCATCGACCGGAAGCGTTCTTCACTGAAGCGGGGCACCGCGTAAGGCTCGGAGCCATCAAGCGTGTTTTTGACGATGACATCGTCGTTTTCGATGACCTGACCGGAAAGCCCCTCACCGATAGGGATGCGCATCGGGTTTTCTCGGACGAAATCGTGGATCCAGCCTTTCTGGGCACGAAGCACGATTTCGTTGTTATCATGGTTGATTAAACTGATGCCGGTGGCGTCCGCGCCGACCACGTCGATGACGGTCTGCATGGCAGTCTCAAGTGTATAGTCAAGGTCAAGCGTGTACCCGACCGCCGATGACACCGCGTTGATTGCGGACATTTGGTCGATGCGACGCTTGACTTCCTGGGAGAGCAGACGGTTCTGTTCGAGGAGGTTGATATTACTTGTCACGGCTGGCTCACAAATGGTATCGAATTGGTCTATAGTTAATTAAGTTCGATTCGTTAAGATTGTATCATACAACGTTGGAGAATATTACGATGAGGTTTGAAATATGTCATTTTCTGTAAGCAACGTCCGCGCCCAATTCCCTGCGCTGAACGAAAATCCGGTTGATGAAGCGGGGACACAGGCGGTCTTCTTCGATAACCCCGCCGGGACGCAAGTGCCGCAGCAGGTCATCGACGCGGTGACGCATTGTTACAAGCACGGGAACATGCTCCCCGGTGGGCGCTTTCACATGAGTGAAGAAAGCGCGATCCGCGTTCATGAGACCCGGCGCTTGATGGCTGATTTCCTGGGCGCGACTGATGCGGAGGAGATCGTGTTTGGCCCGAACATGACCGCGCTCAACTTTCGTCTGAGTCGGGCGCTGGCGAGAACGCTCCAACCTGGTGATGAGATCGTGCTGACGCGCATGGATCATGATGCTAACATCTCACCCTGGTTGCTAATCGCAGAAGACCATGATTTGACCGTGCGCTGGGTAGACATCAACATTGAGGATGCCACGCTTGATATGGATTCGTTGGAAGCGGCGTTGAGTGATCGCACGAAGATCGTCGCAACCGTTCACGCTTCCAACGCGGTCGGGACGATCAACCCGGTGCAACGTATCGCGGAGATGGCACACGCCGCTGGCGCTTACCATGTCGTGGATGCGGTGCAGAGTGCGCCGCACATCCCGATTGATGTGTGTATGATCGACTGTGATTTTTTGCTCTGTTCGGGTTATAAATTCTTCGGGCCACACATCGGTGTGATGTATGGCAAGCGTCATCTGCTGGAATCCCTGCCGGTGGATAAAGTCCGTCCGGCGAAGGACGCCGCGCCCGACCGCTGGGAAAACGGTATGAACAGCTTCGAGGCCATCGCCGGTTTGCGTGGCGCGTTGGAATATCTGGCAGCCATCGGGCGGGAACATGGCATGAAATATACACCCGAATACGAAGGGGCGAAGGGCTGGCCTCTGGACTTTAAAGCGGGTATGGAAGTTATCCGCGTGTACGAGCGCGACCTGGTCGCATATCTGTTGGCGATACTAGAACGCACGCCGAAGGTCAACATCTTCGGCATCACGGAGGAGATGCGCTATGAGCAGCGCGTGCCGACGGTCGCCTTCACGGTGGATGGCTTCACCGCTGCGCAAGTCGCCGAACATCTCGGCGAGCATCACATCCAGATCTGGGACGGCAATTATTACGCCGTCGAGATCATGGACGCGCTCGACCACGCCGAGCACGGCATGGCACGGGTCGGCCTGGTACATTATAACACCCGTGAGGAGATCGACCGTCTGGAAGCCGCGCTACAGGCGTTGATCGAGTAGTACCCTTGCTTTAACTATGCCCGGTGACCGCACGCGGTTCGTAGCAATCTTCGAGAGAGGTCATGTCGTCGTCGCTGAGTTCGATCTCAAGCGCGGCGACGGCTTCTTCGAGTTGGTACATCTTGCTCGCACCGAGGACCGGCGCGGTGATGCCGGGTTTGTGCAGCATCCAGGCCAGGGCGATCTGTGCTGGTTTGACGTTGTGCTTTGCCGCGACTTCCTTGACGTGGTCGAGTACATCAAAGTCCGAGTCAAAGTTGTAGAGTCGCCGGTCGAGGTTGTCGGTCTTGCCACGTGTGGTCTCGCTCTTTTCGGCATCACGGTCACGGTTGCCTGCGAGAAATCCGCGTGCCAACGGTGACCAGGGGATCAGGCCGACGCTCTGGTCAATGCACGCCGGGATCATCTCGCGTTCTTCTTCACGATAGATCAGATTGTAGTGATTCTGCATACTGACGAACGGCGTCCAGCCATTGGTGTGCGCGATGTGCTGCGCCTTCATAAACTGCCACGCCCACATGCTGCTCGCGCCGAGGTAACGTGCTTTCCCCGCTTTGACCACATCATGCAGGGCTTCCATCGTCTCCTCAATGGGAGTGTTGTAGTCCCATCGGTGAATCTGGTAGAGATCGACATAGTCCAGGCCGAGGTTTTGCAGTGATTTGTCGATGGCGTCCATGATATGTTTACGACTCAGACCGCCTTTGTTGGGTTTTTCTCCGTGTGGGAAGAAGACTTTGGTCGCCAGCACATATTCGTCACGGGGCAGCATCTCTTTGAGTAACTTCCCGGTGACCTGTTCGCTAACCCCGTGAGAGTACATATCGGCGGTGTCATAGAAATTGATGCCGGCTTCGACGGCCTTTTGCACCAGTGGGCGGCTTTGTTCTTCGTCTAAAATCCAGGGTCGCCACTCCGGGTCACCGTAGGTCATCATGCCCAGGCAGAGGCGCGAAACCTGCATACCTGTTTTGCCGAGGTTGGTGTATTTCATGTGCATTTTTCTTTCTGTATGATCTGTAAGTACGTCATCTGGATGTTGGCTTGAGGTTGTGTCACAATATCTTTTGATTCAATCATAATTTGCGGTTTCCAACGTAAAATCGAGTTAAGCATACTGCAAACTCAGTTTATCGCAAAGGAGCGATAAATGTTTGTACTCAGGGATGAAAAGAACCGGCATCTGGGTTACGTCAGTCAGGAAGGTGACATCCTCGACGTTCAAAAACGGAAGGTCGGTAATGTCGAGAATGGCAATGTCAGCAACATCAAAGGATCTGGTGTCGGGCGGGTTACCGAGGATGGTACGATCTATAATGGTCGGGGCAAGGTCGTCGGGTCTGTCGATAAGGAAGGCGGCATTTACGATCTCAAGAAACGTCGCATCGGCAGTGTCGATGATCCTCGTCTGGGCGCGTTTTATGTCGGTGCAGCCGCGTTGCTGCTTATGTTCGGCTGAGGCCGTTGAGACCTTTCATAAGGGGCGGCTGCATTCGATATTCGGAGACAAAAAAGTCGCCCCCGCGCTCTATTGTTACGCAGGTTGCAGTGGGTCAGTATCGCACGCACGGCGGATCAAGCCGCAGATGTTGGTCGGGTCGAGTATATCGGGTAGCAGGCAGGCGAAGGCTCCGGCAGCTCTAGCGGCGGTGGATTGCGATGAAAACGCGATGATTTGTGTATGGGGTGAGGTGCGCCGGATCTTCTCAATGGTATCGACCGTGTTGTTGGCGTCGAGCAGCATCACGTCGGGTGACAGTGCCTCTGCCATGTGGACGCCCATCATGCTGTTTTTGACATCACCGACGAGCTGAAAGTCACTTTCGAGGTTGAGCAGGGCGCAAATGCCACGCATCATGTCGAAATGTTCGCTAACCACGAGAATACGGATCTGGTTCACAGGACACTCCTAAAGATTAACTACCTGAAGTGTACCCCTCTTTACTTTTTTCATAATTAGTACTTCGATACCGTTCGGGACTATTGAACTATGCCGGTCTTGCAGCATTGTTAGGATTGAATTTCCTGCGTTGTGATGACTTTGGATTTCAACTGACCGCAGCCCGCGTCAATATCGATGCCGCGCCGCACACGAACCGTCATACTGACGCCGTAGCTTTCCAAAATATGCTGGAACTCGTCCGTCGCCTCGACTGCTGACGGCCCACCGGAATAACCATCGGTGGGATTTAACGGGATCGCGTTGACGTGGCACAGCATCCCGCTTAGCAATTGACCGAGCGCGTGGGCCTGTTCGGGGGTGTCCGTCTTACCGTTGATAAGCGCCCACTCGAACGTCACTCGGCGTCCGGTTTTGTGGATGTACTCGCGGCAGGCGTCCATCAATTCGTGGAGCGACCAGCGCCTGTTCACCGGGAGCAGGGCGCTGCGTTCTTCGTCGGTGGCGGCATGTAAGCTGATCGCCAGACGAACCTGTAAGCCTTCATCGGCAAAACGCCGGATTTGCGGCACCATGCCTACCGTGCTGACGGTGATGTGTCGCGCGCCGATGCCGAGGTCGTCCATCAGGCGATGAATGGCAGCAAGTGACTCATCGTAGTTGTGGAACGGCTCACCCATACCCATCAACACGACATTACTCAGGCGTTCGCCCTCGGCTTCGAGATCCTGCGCGAAGTGTACGGCCTGCTCGAAAATCTCAGCGGCGCTCAATTGACGGGCGAAACCCATTTGTCCGGTCGCACAGAATACACAGCCCATCGCACAGCCTGCCTGGGTGGAAATACATGCCGTGCGGCGGTCGTCGTCGTAGGGCATCAGCACCGCTTCGATTAACTGTTTATCGTCGAGGCGATACAGGCGTTTCATCGTGCCGTCATTGCTGCGCTGCTCGGCGGCGATTTCGAGTTCGCCGAGTGTGGTTTCAGCAGCGAGCTTTTCCCGCAGGGACTTGGGCAGATTGGTCATCTCGTCAAAGTCATTGACGCGGCGGTCGTAGAGCCAGCCGTGCAGTTGCTCGGCGCGGAATTTCGGTTCGCCCCAGCCGGTGAGCAGGGCGGTAAGCGCGTCTTTCGAGAGGGTATACAGGTTTGTCATCGTGTACGCCTTATCAGGATTACGATTGCGATTAGAAGCAGGGTGAAGATGCCGCCTAACACCGGCACAGCGATTTCCAGCGGAATCTCACCATCAGATGCCGGTTCGACGGATGGCGTCGGCGTGGCGCGTGCGGCCTGTGCGGTGCCTGCGAGGGTCGTTGCCTCAGCGAAGGCCGCCATCGCCGAACGTGGTGTCGGTGAGGCAGTGTTGGGAACGGGCGTAAACGACGGTGTCAGAGAGGGCAACGGGGTCGCACTCAGCACACCGGTGACGGTCGGCGTCGGGGTCGCTGTCGGCGTATTGGTCGGCGTAAAGGTCGGGCTAGGGGGGAACGGAGTCGCCGTCGCGGATGGTGTCGGCGAGGCAGTCGGCCCGGCGTAGACGTTGATACTGGCGGCATCGAGCGCACTCTGTCGGAAAATCCAGTTACGCCACGATGGAATCAGCGCCTCAAGTGGTTGCCCGACCACACGCGCATAAGTCTCCTCAAAGGTTTCACCTTCTTCCACGCTGCCACGTGCCAATGTATAGACTGCGTCCAGCCCGGCCTGATCTGCGACGTAAAGCAGCATGGTGTATGCCTGTGCCTGTTGGCGGTTGTCGTCATTCGGGTTGTTCAGTTCGTCGAGGCTGTAGCTGTTCTGGTTACGAACCAGCGTGCGGGCGAATTCAACGTTGGCACTGCTACCGTAGAGATAGAATTCCGTGATGCCGGCCTGCACCCACACGGGGACATCGCCGTTACGCCATAGCGGGGCGTAAAATCGCTCGATCAGTGCTTGAGTGATCGTAGCGGTGGTGCCGCTCCTCAGCGAACCGACCTCGAACAGTTCATAGCCGAGATTTTCGACGGCTTCGCTCACGATACCGCCGGGGCATTCGACCTCACGCCCGTTGATGTCACTAACCAGGGTCGTTGTCTCGGCGGGGTCATCACCGCATGGGTCAAGCGGATGTTCATCATCGAACAGCGCCAGCCGGAAATCGACCGTACGCCCGGTGTTATCTGCCAGCAACCCATAGGCGTCGTTCAGGTCGTCTCGTAATCGAGGTACATCGACGGTATCCGCCGGATATAGAAAATCAAATCGCCCTTCAGGATCATCGTCACGCTGCCAATCAATCTCCGGGTCAGCAAAGATAAATTCATCATCGAGGATGATATTTCGTCCGTTTTCCAGAACAATCTGCATCTGATAGTCTACGATACTCAAGAACTCTGGTGGATTTTCCGGTGGGATGAGCCAGACGAAGTCAAACACGGTGAAGGGGTCACCAATGGTGATGTCTTCTTCCAGATCAATCACGATGCTGGTCTGGGCGTTCGTCCCCGGTTCGATGACCAGCACTGCTATTTCAATCTGAGAAACGGGTAGCTCCATTGAAAGATTCACATGTAGCGCCGCTGGATAAAGGAAATGAGTGTCAAAAGTGACGACCGGCTCCGGTAGTGGGGGCGCGGTCGGTGTTGGGGTTTCATCCTGCGCGAGGCCGGGCATGGAAAACAGCAAAAGAACGGTGATGAGCCACAACGAGCGATGAGCCATAGTTTAGACGATCCCTATTATGGCTTCCGGCGCGGCAACCAGGACAAGCAACTGCACCAGATTATAGACGAAATGAGCGATGATGGCGGCGGTCGTGCTGTGTTTTTCCCGAAGCCAACCCAGGGTCAACGATAGGACGACCAGGATCAGGATTAGGGGGGAGAGGATCGACTGTGTGTGTAGCAGCACGAAAAAAACACTCGTGGGGAGGTTGCCGAAGATCGGTTGCAGCGCCCCACGAAAGAACACTTCCTCACCAATGGCGATTGCCATCACCATCAGCACGATGACCGGTAAAGGTGGGGCAGAGAGCGCCGCCGCTTGATTATTTGCCGCCTCATTGTTGAGATCACCAAAGACCAGTGTGAACACCGCACCCACCGCTAACAGACCGAGGATGAACAGCAAGCCGACGCCCACTCCCCAGCGGATGTCCGCCCCGGTAGGCCAGCGTAAACCCAGTCGATCCAGGCTTTCGTTGTGACCGCGCCGGATGCTGTAGCCGATACCGAGAAAGGCCGCGCTAAAGAGGATGTTATTCTGAAGGATGACATCGCCGACCGCGATTTCGGTTGCCGTTTCGACCGCGCCGTCTGTGCCGCCATTCGCCAAAAATAGGATGATGGTCGTCGTTAAGATAAGCAGGCTGAACACCACCGCGACCGCATGAACTGGTGATTCCGCGTCGAAGCGTCCACGATCATCAATCAGGCGTTGCACCGCAAAGCGTACACTTCCGGATTGCGTGACGAGGTAGGCAACAGACGCACTCACTAAGCTGATGACGATCCCCGTAAACAACGCGAAGGCGCTAATTTCCGGTAGTGCCTCGGTGGTTTCGGGGGTGGGTTGTGTGTCGCCGAGTGCAGCCAGCAAGATAAAGAAGGCCAGCAAGACCAACAGTCCTACACTGATGTAGAGCAACCGCCGCACCTCACGCGTTTGCGGGTCAGCCATCGTGTGACCATCCAGCGCCAGGTTATTGGCCTGGTACATGGTGTAACCCAGGTACCCGAACACTAAGATATAGAAGATAAAGAGACTCATTGTTTTCCAGAAAACACGCTTACGATACCTTTTCTATAGTATCAGCATTGTTTGTGGTCGAGTATACGCTAAATTTTGTAATGAAACTTTCTGCAAACAAAATAATAACACAAACACTACAGAAATATAGTTCTCGTGTCTTTCTCGTGATTGCACAATATTTCTTTTCGGCTATGCTAGATAGATAAAGTGTCATATTTATGGGGGTATTTATGCAAAAATGGACACTGCTGTCTCTTCTCATCATTACAGTCATCGGCGTTATGCTTCAGCCGCAAGGGGTATCGAACGCCCAACCGCCAGATTGTACCATCACAGGTGTCGCCTACCGTGATCCAAACCAGGACGGTATCTTCGGTGCGCCCATCGAGATCGGCATGCCCGGCATCACGGTGACGGTGTACGATGCAGCGGGTAATTTCGCACAGACGACCACAGCCGCCGATGGTAGTTATACATTTGACGGAACAGTACCGGGTTTTGCCGCTCTCGGTGGTGCGGAACTGCGCGTGGAATTTACCGGCCTGCCTGATTTTCTAAGTCCGGGGCCGTCTTCAAATAATGTCAACGGCGGTGTCGGTGGTGACGACTCGACCGTCATCTTCGTCGATTGCACCGGCGGGGCGACCGTCAACGCCAGCACCGGCCTGGCGAACCCGGCGAATTACTGTGATGCACAGCCTCTGCTCGTAATAAGCTGTTTCGTACGTGGTGACCAAAATGTTGGACCGGACGCCACCACAGACGTGTTGATTTCCTTCCCCTATGACGCCGGACGTGCAATGCCACCCTTCCCGGCAAACGGTGCCGAGGCCATTGATCCGGCAGACTCGCCAGATGTTCCTGGGCCGACTGATGAAGCTGTTGCCAATCAGCTCGGTACGGTGTACGGCATTGCTTACCAACGCCAGACAGATACGTTATTCTCCGCGCCTTTGATTCGCCGGCATACCGGTATCCTGGATACAGACGACGACGAGATCGGCAATACCGGGGTGATCTTCCAGATCGAGAACATCAGTGATCCGGTTCCATTTTCTAGCCCGGTCTCGGTATTCGTCGATCTTGATACACTGCCAGGTGCACCTGCACCAGTCGCCGGGGCTGACCCCCGCCCTGCCTACAGCACACAGGCTCCCGATTTTTATATCTTCGATTTCGACGCATACACCGCGCCCGGTAAACTCGGTTGGGGTGACCTGGATATGTCCTCCGATGACCGAACACTTTATGCAGTAAATTTGTTTGACCGGAGTGTCTATGTGATCCCGATTGGCATCCCCGCGACACCGCCGACGGATTTCAGCCAGATTACCCGCGTACCGGTGCCGACACCTGGGAACTGCCCGACGGCGACTGATGTCCGTCCGTTCGCGCTGAAATATGAGGTCGATACCAACACATTGTATGTGGGGGCGGTCTGCTCAGCAGAAAGCACGCAAGATCTTGCGAATTTGTTCGGGTATATTTTCGAGTTCAACACAACCTCGAATACATTTAATCCGACGCCGGTTTTGCAATTTCCCCTATCTTATCCACGTGGGTGTCATTCTGGCGGGCCAGCACCTTGCGCCGGTTATCCGACGGATGCCGTCGCGTATCTCTCCACAGGTGATGCAGACTGGTATCCCTGGTTGCCGGATGGTGCACCGTTTCCCTATGGTGGCATGGCGACCGGTGGTGATGTGTCCTACTCGCAGCCAATCATCGGTGATATTGAGTTCGACGGACGCGATATGATTATCAGTTTGATCGATCGCTGGGGCTATATGCACGCAGACCAGGCCGGCGTGCAGCCCTACGATGATGTAACGCCCCAGACCAACAATGCGCGTTCCGGTGGGGATATTCTCCGTGCTTGCTGGACGGGCGCGACCTGGGAACTCGAAGACAATGCCGCCTGTGGTGGGTTGATCACCGCTGGCGCGAATTCCGGTGAAGGACCGGGCGGCGGTGAGTACTACTACAGCGATGGCTGGCAACGCCTCGCTGACGAACCCCATCAAGAGACGGTCGTCGGTGGTCTGGTGCAGATACCCGGCCTGCCAAATGTCGCCGTTTCAGTCTATGACCCCATCCCCTATACTGAGCCGTTCAGTGCTGGCGTGCGCTGGATGCGCAATCGAACGGATATCGGCGGTGTGGGGGTGGGGCAATACGCGCAATACTATCGTGTTTTCCAGGCGACCGGCGGCTCTGCGGCGACGTTGTTCGGCAAAGGGAATGGCCTGGGTGACCTCGAAGGGTTGTGCGGCCCCGCACCGATTGAGATTGGCAATCTCGTCTGGGAAGACCTCGACCGCAACGGGCAGCAAGACCCCGGTGAACTCAAGATCGGCGGGGTGATCGTCAGCTTGTACATCGACCTGAATAATGACGGTTTTGCCGAGTCGTTGGTCGCAACAGATACAACGGAGGCCAACGGAGAGTATTATTTCAACGAAGCCAACATCTTCGATGACCTCGCATTGCTTGATCCAAGTGGTAACGGGCCGGGCCTGCCTGACCCTGGTGTCCACTTCTTCGATGTCGATGGAGACGGTATCCGTGATCCCAACGAACCGGGTGGTATTCTGCCGACTATGAATTATCGCATCACGTTGGAGAACGCCGCGAATTATACGGTGGGTGGGCCGCTTGCCAATTACTATGCGACGGTCCCTGATGCTGTCGTCATCGTCGATAATGCGGAAATTCGTGACTCCGACGGCCTGGTCACAACAGATGGGGTAACACCCGGCGACTTCAATCAACTGGTTTCTGAGACGAACTATTCGCAGACCGAGTTGACAACCGGGCAATTTGGCGATAACAATCATACCTATGACTTTGGTTTTTCACGCATCCTGACGCCGACCGAAACCCCGACGCCGACCCCGACGTTCACGGCGACCGTTACACCGACAATCACCGCCACGCCGACGAGTACGGTAACGATCTCACCTTCGCCGACGCCGACCGGCGATTTGCCGACGGGTACCCCGGTTGGCCCGCCCTCAACCGGGACACCTGACTTCCCGACCATGCCACCGATCACGACGACGCCGGGGACGCCACCCGTGTTCCCGCCGCCACGCAGCACGCCAGATCAAGAACTGCCGCCGAATGTCATCGCAAATAAGGAAGTATCACCGGCATTTGCGCAACCGGGTGATACGGTCACCTGGACAGTTACCGTCACTAATCCAAGTTCACAGGCCGTCGCTGTGCTTGATTTGATCGACAACATCCCGCTAGAACTCATCGTCATATCTGCATCGTCGGATATTGGCTCGACGGTAATCAACGGGCAGCAGGTGATCTTTTCCATCAACTCGCTGGCAGCGGGGGAGACGGCAACAATCACGATCATCACCCGCATCCGCGACGATGTACCGGTGCCGTTCACCATCGTGAACTCTCTCGGCGGCGATGACGCGACGGTCGTCAGCGTGCAGCGTCTGCCGGATACCGGGCAAGTGTCATGGTGGCGTCAGATGCTACCCATTATGGGGGTTTTAACGGTTGTCGTCCTGATGCTCAGCACTGGATGGTTGTTGCAGCAACACCGTACTGACTAAGCTCTGCCGGACGAGATCGCACGAATCAATGGTATCGAGTGTTGACCCGTCCGGTTGATTATGCTATATTTTCCAGACCGACCAGCGTCTCATCAACTGGAAGGATGGCCGAGTGGTTTAAGGCACTGGTCTTGAAAACCAGCGTGGCGCCCTGCGTCACCGTGGGTTCGAATCCCACTCCTTCCGCTGGTTTACCGACATAATTGGGGAGGTGCCAGAGTGGACGATTGGGACCGCCTGCTAAGCGGTTGTACCGGTAAGGTACCGCAGGTTCGAATCCTGTCCTCCCCGCACGACAGGACGTTATCCGAACATTGTCCTGAGCTTGAGCCGTTGATGTTATCATCAGCGGCTTTTGCTCTTGTGCTGAGGTCAGAACTCTCCCCATCCCCGCGTACCGTGTCGGAAATATCCCGCAAGTACGCGAACGGAGCACGCAATTCCAATCGTATGGTTCCCTCCGGGTCAATGATGACCCGCTCGACCATGTGGCGTAGCAATTCCTTTTGTACACTACGCTTAAGCGTATTATACACGATTCCGACTTGTGCGATGATTGTCAGTGCCGTGTCTAGATTTTTGATATGCACCTCACGCTTGGCCTGAAGTGCCTCCATCGTCGATCTTATCTGATTACGTCTATCTTGCCACTCACGCCACATCCCGTCCCAGACGGCTTCGCTGATCTTGCTGATGGCGTACAGACGCGCCATCCGTGCTTCTTCTTCCTCAACGGCTTTGAGGGCGTTTTCGAGCTGTTCGCGTTCGTCGGGACGCAGATGGCCCATCTTCTCGGCCACTTCCTGGGTGTACACAGCACGGATCCGTGGAATAAGATCGGGATCAACCTGAATCTTCTTTAACTCGGCTGATAGCTGACCGTCGATTTCATGGCATAGAAAGTTGACATTACTGCGTGCGACGCAGTAGTAGGACGTACCGCCAC
>DAOTTX010000461.1:0-29478 GCA_034437515.1 Anaerolineae bacterium | reverse complement strand
GCTGTTTTCAATTCGGCGCTTACTTCCATGATACCCGTCTCCTCAGACCCGACATGTGGTGTTTAGTTTACTGGATTTTGACCGATTTTAATATCTGGATCAGCCTAACTTTGCGGCGAGGGCGTCGAGACGCTCACGCGGTTCGTGCGGTGGTGGTGGCTGACGGTAGCGCAAGATCAATTCGTCGGATCGTCGGTGGGGCAGTAGATGAATGTGAACATGGTCGATCTCCTGACCGGCGACGGCCTCATTCGATTGCCACAGGCTCATGCCCATGTCATCATCGATAAATGTCGCTTTGATCGCCCGACTGACACGCACAACCGTCTGGAACAGTTCCCCGGCGACTTCGAGCGGCAGTTGATCCATCGTGCGGATGTGCGCTTTGGGGATGACCAGGACATGCCCGGCGTTGGATTGCCTGATGTTCATGAATGCCAGGGTGGTTTCATCCGAATAGACGATGCTGGCCGGGCTGGTGCCGCGCACGATGCCACAGAAGACGCAGTCGTCGCTCATTCGGTGATGTCCTTTTCTGCTGGGATAAGCGTTTGGAGGGCCTCATCATCCCACGTTTCGAGTTCGAGCAGGGCTTCATATGGATCATCGCTTAACCCGTGCCCGGTGAGCTTAAAATAGGCAGCGAATGCTGGTTCGGTTTTGACTCCGCCTGATTTTAGCTTTCGAATAGCTTGCCGTGCTGCGTCCCCGGCGATCTTCAGCAGTCGTGCCTCAACCTGCATATGACGCACGGCGTATTGTTCGCCGGTAGGGCGATTCTGTGCAAAAATTTCGACCGTAAAGTCTCCGGCGCTGAAAATCGCGACTCTGCTGGCTTCGCCGCGTATCTCGCGTTGCCACTGGCTGAACGCCGGATAGTCACCGTATAGCTTACGGACTTCAGCGGCGAACATTTCTAGATCGTCGGCATAGCAGATAATGTCGAGGTCACTGGTCGCCACGTCGATCCCCAAAGGAATCGTCCCTGCAAGAACCGGATCGTAGGCCGCCAGTACGTCGAAGATGTTCAGATGCGCTAATGTGTCGTATGTGGTTTGCTGGCGCAGACTGCCGTTTTTCAAATAGGTTAAGCTGTCCATTCTTCAGCCACAATTTTTGCCGAAAATACGGTGCCGCCGTCGGTTGCCAGTCCATCCAGGTTGGTGATGACGGCTTGCGGAACCCCCGCCTCTAATGCGCCTAGCGCAGTTTTGACCTTTGGGATCATCCCGCCGACGATAATACCTTCGAGCACAAGGGCATCCGCTTGTGCTGCGTCGAGTAAAGGCTGCACGGCTCCCTCGATCAACACCCCCTCGACATTGGTGATAAAGACCAGTTTTTCCGCGCCGATTGCCGCCGCGACCGCCCCTGCGACATGATCCGCGTTGACGTTGTAGGCGACCGGCGCATCTTTGCCGAGTGACACCGGCGCGATGACGGGTGTGATGCCATCATTGAGCATGGCGGTGATTGCCTCACCACGCACATGACTGATGGCTCCGGTAAAGCCCATATCTTGTTGGGCGTGCTGCATTTTGTTGGCCTGTATGATGCCGCGATCCACACCGGAGATGCCAACCGCATCAATGCCCACCTCTACAAGATAACGCACCAGCCGTTTGTTCACCACACCACATAGCACCATTTCAACCACTTTTAATGAGGCGGCATCGGTGACCCGTATTCCGTTGATGTATTGTGGCTCGATGCCCATGAGCTTTTGTAACTCGCTGATCTCCGCACCGCCGCCATGTACAATCACAACCGGCGCGGCGAAGTTCATAAGAACGCTTGCAAGCGCACTAAGAAACGCATGATCGTTGATTTCATGTCCGCCGATTTTGATGACAATAGGTTGCTCGTTCATATCGCGCTCCGTAATTTAATTTATAATCCGGTTGTTTCTTCGAGGTCGAACATCAGGTTGAAGTTTTGCACCGCCTGGCTCGCCGCCCCTTTACGTAAATTGTCGATGACGCTGGTGATGTGCAGATATTTCTCGTTTACTGGCGTCAGGCTGATGACGCAGGTGTTCTCCCGCTGTACGTGTTTGAATGTGGCTTGCGTCCCGGCGGGCAGCACGTCGATGAGTGGTTCATGCTGGTAGGTTTCTGCATAGAGAGCCTGCATTTCATCAGCATGAATGTCATCGGATAAGGTGACGTAGATGCTGCTCATCAGACCCCGGTCGATGGGTACCAGATGGGGCGTGAAGATCACCGGGCCGGGTTGGGTGGTATGCGCGTGGATCTCTTGCTCGATTTCCCCGACGTGACGATGGGAGCGCCCGACTGCATAGGGCGATAGGTTGCCGTAGGCCTCAACATAATGTGTGTTGGGTTTGGGAGTGCGCCCGGCCCCGCTAACGCCCGATTTGGCATCCACGATGATCGGCGCATCCGCCGCCAGCCCATGATGCACCAGCAGGGGATACAATCCGAGCAGCGTTGCCGTCGGGTAGCAACCGGGGACGGCGATCGCTTTTACGTCGGCGGTGATACTAGCGCGATGCATCTCCGGTAGGCCGTAGGGTGCCGGTAACAGTTCCGGGTGCGGGTGGGGGATGTCATACCAGCGGGTGTACGCTTCCGACGTTTTCAGGCGTAGGTCAGCGGAGAGATCGATCACGCGCACGCCAGCACTCAGTGCGAGTTTGGCGACCGGTGCAGATGCTTTGTGCGGCAGCGCCAGAAAAGCCACATCGACCTGGGCCAGCGGCGCATCCTCGTGTGGAATATAGACCAGTTCGCCGCCGGGGATACGTTCGGCGGCATAGGTGTTCGACGTCCCAAAGACGACCTCGACCTGGGGGTGCCCGGTCAATAGTTTGACCAAATCTTGCCCGGCATAGCCACTTGCGCCGTAAATGCCCGCTTTAATGACCATCAATCGTTTTTCTCTCCCATCCTCATGTGTAAATAAAAAACCCTGACCGTCGTTCAGGTCAGGGTGTTGAGTGTTTTGCTCGGAACTTGCGGTTACCAGCAGCGCAAAGCTCCCACCATGACCTGATTGGTCGGCGGGCGACGACGGCTACGACGAACACGAATTGAGACTGGTAACATCGCTTTTGATCTTTCCTGCATCATCAATAATGTCTTTACAAGATAGCGCGTCATCTGCGCATCAGCAACCACCATACACGATAATCCGCGCTGATTGAGAAAGTTTGTGCAACTTCGCAAAATACTCGTGCAGATTGCACAAATAAAAATGCTGTTAGCAAGTGTTGGCTTTTTGTCTGAAGGCGTTAACGCTTCCTTGACCTTTTTCATGGGTAGAATTAGCATAGCGACGTAAACGATTAAGCGAAAAGTTATGATCGAAGTCAAAAATTTGACCAAGCGTTACGGGACACACCTCGCTGTTGATGACCTGAGCTTCAAGGCTCGTGATGGTGAGATTCTCGGTTTGCTGGGGCCAAACGGTGCCGGTAAAACCACCACAATGCGCATTCTCACTGGCTTTATGCCCCCCAGTGAAGGCACGGCGACCGTTGCGGATTATGACGTACTTGAGGACTCGCTCGAAGTGCGGAGGCGCGTCGGCTACATGCCGGAGCAGGTGCCGATCTATCCTGATATGACCGTCGAAGGCTATGTGAAGTTCTGGGCACGGCTGCGCGGTGTGAAGAAGATCAAGGCACGGACGGACGACGTGCTGGAACGGGTGCGCCTCACAGATCGGCGCAAAACGCTTGTCCGCAACCTCTCCAAAGGGTTGACGCAGCGTCTCGGCCTGGCACAGGCATTGGTACACGATCCCCCGGTGATTATCCTCGATGAGCCGACCATCGGCATTGATCCGCGTCAGGTGATTGAGGTGCGTGCTGCGGTGCGCGAACTGGCGCACGATCATACCGTGCTGTTTAGCACACACATTCTTTCCGAAGCAGAGCAAGTCTGTGATCGCGTATTGATTATCAACCAGGGGCGCATCGTCGCGCAGGGCAAACCCGATGCACTCCGTCGCCAGCTTGACCCCGGCGATAAACTCTACGTCGAGATCGGCGGCGCGAATGCCGAGCGCATTCACCAACTGCTGCAAAATCTCGACGGTGTGGTCGAGGTGACACCGTTGGGCGGTGGCTTCAGCTTGCAGACCAGGCACGGGGTTGATGTACGTCCTTTGATCGTCGAGAAGGTGATGACGGCGAACTATCAACTGTTGGAGCTGCGTCCGGTCGCCATGACGCTCGAAGACATTTTTATCGATCTGGTAACCAGGGAATAAATCATGGCTGGTGTATGGACGATTTTCCGGCGGGAGATGGCGCAGTATTTCGCCTCGCCAGTGGCTTATCTGGTGGCGTTCGCCTTTCTGGTGATTACCGCGCTGCTTTTCAACAATGACCTGACGCTGGCAGTGGGCACCCGTCCGGCGAATCCTGCCGTCATTCCTGAGTTCCTGGCATTTGGTCTGGTGGTGTTCGCACCACTGCTGACCATGCGGTTGTTCGCGGAAGAAAGCCGTGAGGGGACGCTCGAACTGCTGCTGACCGCGCCGGTCAACGATGCCGGGATCGTCATCGGCAAGTTCTTGAGCGCATGGGCGTTCTACACGATTTTGCTGTTGGTGCCGCTCGTGACCTACACAATCATTCTGTATAGCCTCGTCCCGCCGGATATGGGGCAGGCGTTCGCCGCGTATATCGGCATCTGGTTGTATGGTGGGGCGGCGCTGGCGGTGGGCACGGCCTTTTCCGCGATGACGGAGAATCAGATCGTCGCCGCGTTCCTCAGCATGACATTTCTGCTGCTGATGTACCTGGGTGATCTCGCCGGGGAGATCGTCGCGTCGTTTGAACTGGCAAACCTCATCCGCAAGCTGACCCTGAGCGGTCATTTCTTCTCGTCGTTCCTGGTCGGGTTGATCCGTGCCGAGGACATCGCGTACTACGCGGGGATTATCGTCATCGCGTTGTTTATCACCATTCAAGTTGTCGCATCTCATAGGTGGCGTTAATGCAAACACGACAGGTCGTTATCACCCGCAGTCAGATCGGGCTGTTCGGGAGCATCCTCACAGCGGTAGGTGTGTTGCTCACGCTTGGTGCGCTGCTGTGGCAAAGCGGATTTTCAGACTATGCGCTGTTTACGCTCATCACCGCTGGCGTCGGCCTGGTGCTGTGGGTGGTCGCTACGCCGGGGGAATTTGTCGGCTTCATCACCGGGCGGCAGGCGCGGCGCAGCGTCATCTCGATTTTCTCAGCGGCGCTGTTGATCGGTATCGTCGCGTTGGGCTATTCCATCCTTGAACGTGCAGTGCTGACACTCGATATGACCGAATCGCAAGAATTCACGCTCAGTCCGGCCACACGCGACCTGTTAGACCGTGTAGAACAACTTGACCGGCCCATTCAGATCACCGCGTTCTATGAACCCGCCGATGCCCGGCTCCGTGAATTGGACGATCAAGTCTTCCGGTTGTATGAAACCAGCACGGCGGGTCTCATCCGCCGGGAATACATTGACCCGATTGAACAGCCGGTGGTTGCCAGCAGTTTTATCGGCTTTGGCGGCCCGGCACAGAGTGGAGATGTGTTCGTCTCTTTTGTCGATGAATCAGGTACGGTCAATCCCGGTGGAGCCAACCCGGTTGATATGAGCGGCGCACAGGAACGTCAGATGTCACAGGCAATTTCTCGTCTGCTGGCGCGGGGACAGTTTACGGTCTACTTTGCCATCGGCAGTGGTGAACTCAACCCCGGTGTGGTCGATGGAACTGGCATCGCGTTAGCCGCGCAGGTGCTGACGGATAATAACATCAACATCGCGGCGATCAATCTGTTTGAGGTTGCCTCAGTGGATGGCGACGTTCCCGGTGACGCCTCAGCGATGGTGCTGCCGCGTCCGCAACGCAGCCTGACTCAAGCGGAGATCGACGTGCTGGATCGTTACCTGAATCGTGGGGGGGGGCTGTTCATCACGGCGGATTTGACGCTGGACGAAAACGGCTTCCTGCGTGAAGGCACACCCTTTAACGAGTATCTGTGGGAAAACTGGGGCCTACGAATGCTGGACGCCGTCGCAATTGATTCCGTCGCCTCTGACCCCACACCGACAGACCTGCTGGCGTTCGGCGTCTCCGACAACGAGATCACCCAGAATATCGACCCGGCAGATCCGGAGTTTCAGGTGAATTTTCGTGTTGCCAGACCGATTGAAGTCGATGATACACCACCAGTCAGCAATGGGAGCTTGATCTTCACAGCGGAAGCGCCCGTCGGCTACGGCGAGACCGATCTAGAAACTTTTGCCCGTACCAACACCTACGAACCGGATACCGAGGTTGACATCCCCGGCCCGTTGACGACCGCAGCCTGGGCACGCGACGACGACACCGGTGGTGAGGTCATCCTGGTGGGGGATAGCGACTTCCTCACCGATGGCTTTATTACCAATCCACGCGGCAACTTTGCCCTGTTCACGGACGGCATCGGCTGGATGTCAGATTTCAACGAGACGGTGAGCATTGAACCGCGTGGTTTTGCCGGGTCGGCTCCACTGATTTTTGTCAGTCCGGCACAGTTGGATCAAATCGCGTTTATCACCGCGTTCCTCATGCCGGGGATCGTGTTGTTAGCAGGGGTGTCCATCTGGTTTGTGAGGAATAGGCGATGATGAATAGTGATACTCGTACAGTGATTATCCTCGCGGTGATTTTTATCGCGCTGGTCGGGGCGTTTTTGTTCCAGACCACGCGCCTGCAAGAGGAGACCGCGCAGACCATCTCACAGAACCCGACGCCGGAGGCCAGCCTGGTTTTTCCGTCGATTTCAGAAAGTCAGATCCGCGCCATCCAACTGCGTGACCCGGCATCCGGTAACGCCTTTACCATGTCTCGTGGGCCGGAAGGGGATTGGCGCGGCGGGACGGTCAGTGAACTTATCGACCAGACCGGTGCGTCCTACATTGCGCGTACTCTGGTTTTGCTGCCCTATTATCGCCGGTTCGAGGCAGAAACCGATAACCTCAGCCGTTATGGTTTTGACTCAGACGGCGGAGAATTCGTCATCAGCTTCATCACCACTGACGGTGAACAGCACAGTGTCGTCATCGGCGGTGACGCTGTGACCGGCTCAATCCCCGGCTTTTACGGCCTTGTTGACGATCGACCGGAGATGTACGTGCTCGAAGCGTCCTCAATTAGCTTTTTGTTGGCGGAATATTTAAACCCACCATTGCTGGAAACTGCCGGATCTCCGTAGGTTAATATTCGGTCAGTGTTTAGTCACGTAAAAAGCGGTCACAAAAGGTCAAAAAGTGTAAAGAAGTATCTGGAATTGTTAAAAAATTTGCAAGTCTTACGCAATTACTTGACATCTATCTCATAGAACGTTACCTTATTTATGATCGCAATTGTGAATTGTGACGATATTCCATAGATGCTTAGCACAGCGTCCCGTCCACTGCGGCGGGTTTTGTTGCCTAATGCGGAAAGATTCGTTATTTTCTATGTATGCGATTACATCAGTAGGATAAGTTGACGAGGTTAGGTGCCTTGCTGCAAAGCAGGGCTTTAAGTGTGTTATGGCTCTAACGGTACAAACTTCTCAGAAAGACGAATTACATGCACGTCTCATCGAAAAAGGTCGCACCCAGGGTGAACTGACCTCCGATGAGATCCTGGCGGTGTTCCCGAATATCGAGAACGACGTTGATCTGCTAGACGAGGTGATGGAAAATCTGCTCGACGCGGACATCAAAGTCATTCCCAGCGATGAAGACAAGGACGACGATGATGTGCTGCCGGACGAAGCGGAGTCCATCGACGCGAACGCCGATGAAGAAGACGATGACTCTGACGATCAGGAAGTCCGACTCTCACTGAGTGAGATCATGGACGACGCGGGTTATCAGCAGGCGCTCGATACGGACGATGTGGTTGGCCTATATCTTAAAGAGGCCGGGCGCGTTCCCCTGTTGACGGCGGAAGAAGAGGTTTCTCTGGCTAAGCGCATGGAGGCGGCTGTTTTCGCCCGTGAGAAGCTCGAAGCCGAAGGTGAAACCCTGCCGATGGATGATGTCTACGATTTGAAAGACATCATTATTGATGGTGAAATGGCTCAAGAGCATCTGATTCGTGCGAATGCACGGTTGGTCATCAGCGTGGCGAAGAAGTATATCGGGCGTGGAGTGCCTTTCCTTGATCTCATTCAGGAAGGCAACATCGGTCTGATCCGTGCGACCAATAAGTTCGAGTATCAGCGTGGGCACAAGTTCAGTACCTATGCTACCTGGTGGATCCGTCAGGCGGTCAGCCGTGCGGTTGCCGACCAGGGCCGCACGATCCGCGTACCGGTTCACATGGGTGACCAGCTCAACCGGATGCGGCGTGTGCAGTTGAACTTGCTGCAAGAACTTGGGCGCGAACCTACGATCCAGGAATTGGCAGAGGGCATGGAAACCACCCCTGATAAGGTGGAAAATCTGCTCGAAATCGCCCGGCGTCCGGTCAGCCTGGAAACACCCATCGACGATGAAGGTGATAGCACCTTCGGTGATTTTGTCGAGGACATCAACAGCCTCGCGCCGTCGGATGAGGTAGCAACGCATCTGCTGCAAGAGCAGCTCCAGGGTGCGCTGGATCGCCTGCCTGCACGCGAAGCGCAAATCCTGCGCCTGCGTTATGGCCTAGAAGATGGGCGTGTCTACACACTCGAAGAAGTCGGTCAGACCATCGGCGTGACTCGTGAGCGTGTACGCCAGCTCGAAGCGCAGGCGTTGAACCGTCTACGCCAGTCGTCGGCGCATATCATCCTGCGGGACTACCTCTACGAAGAGTAACGAGGAGTCATCACGATGAGTGCATCGGCCCGAAAAAACAAAAAGCGTGCGGCAGGTCCCTGGTTGTGGCCTGTCGTACTGATTATTGTCGGCATCGTTCTGCTGCTCGACAATTTTTTGTTGCTTGGTGACTTTAACGCGGTGGCGCTGCTACCGCTGCTGCTGGTAGTCGCCGGAGCGCAGATTTTGCTGCGTGGTGACCTGCTACCCAGCGCGGAAGCACGTACATTTGCGATCACACGGGGTAGTGTGGAGGCCGGCACGTTGGAGATCAACAGTGGAGCGATTGACGTCGAGATCCGTGCTTTGCAGCGTGAAGGCCGTTTGATTGCGGGGCAGTACGCGGCTGATGCGCGACCGGCGCTTGAGGTCGAAGACACTTATGCTCATCTGCGGATGGCACGGGCGGCGACACCCTGGTATGCCTTTGCGGATTGGAAGATCGCCGTTGCAAAAGACCTCCCCTGGCAGTTGCTCATCAGCACGCACTTGGGGCAGGTCGATCTCGACCTATCATCGTTGATCGTCCATGACGCGGTGATCGCAACCGGCATCGGTGATGTGCGCGTGATCGCCCCTCAAGAGGCGCTAGGTCTGCTGTTCGTGCGTTCTACGATGGGCAATGTTCACATCGTCACACCGCCCGGTCATCGCACACAGATCACGGTGGAAGGCTCACGGACGTTTGGTGTGCAGGCTGACGAATACCGCTACGAATCGCCAGAGCCGAATGTCTACCACGCGACGGAATACGACAAGGATGCGCCACTCGTGGAGATCCGCATTACCGGCACCTTCGGCGACGCTTACCTCATTTAACTATGGCAAAATCAAATTTTATCATTCGAGATGGTATCGTCACCGACGTGGAAAATTGCCTCGCCCTTGAACGTACCTACGAGACTGAGTACGTCTGGCAAATGGGGATGCAGGAGATTAGCGGCGGCTATCAGGTTGTGTTCCGTAAAGAACGACTGCCCCGCACGATGATGGTCGAGTATGACATTACAGAGCAGCAGCTTACGGTTGCGCTCGCGCCGCGTTGTTGTTTTCTGGTCGCCTGTGACCGGCACAAAGCACAAATGTATGGCTTTCTCGTGCTGATGCCAGACCGGACGAACAAAATCGCCCTGGTGCGTCATCTCGTGGTCGGTGAAGCCTTTCGGCGGCGTGGAATCGCCACGCGCCTGTTGAACGTCGCCTGTCGCTGGGCAGATGAGCAAGGCCTCACGGAACTGATGCTCGAAACACAGACTAAAAATTACCCATCGATCCAGTTTTGCCTGGATTATGGACTTTCGTTTTGTGGATATAATGACCAGTATTTTCGCAATCAAGATATTGCCGTCTTCTTCGGTCAAACGCTGCGTTCCTAACACGCCTGACAGATTAAATTTACAATGCTATCATAAATATCCTTGCTTCATCCTTTCGCAAAGAGGCTGTTTTGCCAGTGCAAGACTTTTTTAGAGAATTGTTTTCCCTGCTCAATGAGACGCTTGCATCCGCTATCGTCGTGGTTTCTGTGTCTCTGCTGCTTTATAACCTGTCGCGTAACCTCAATAATCGGGTGGCACGGTCATCGGGTGCGGTGTTGTCTTGCGTGACGCTCGCTTACGTCTGCGACGTATTGCTGACGTTGAACCCCGGCCTAAACACGGCGGAGGCTTTGTTACGCATCCAATTTATCGGTGTCGCGTTGGTGCCAGCGGCGACATATCATCTTTCCGATGCATTGCTGGCGACGACCGGCTTGCCCTCACGCGGGCGACGGCGACGGGCGGTGAGGTTCTTGTATATCGTCGGCATCGTGTTTATGGTGATGTCTGCGTTTACCGATCTACTGTTGACGATAGAGATCGTCGGTGACATGGTCAGCCTACGGGCGGAGCCGGGGTTAGCCGTTTTTCTGCTTTACTTCCTGCCGGTGATTATGCTGTCCTTTGTCAACGTGGGCCGCGCACGACGTCGCTGCCTGACCCGCAGTACTGAACGTCGCATGGCCTATCTGCAAAGCACCATTCTGATGCCGCCCGTCGCCATCTTTCCCTATTCCGTACTGCTGCCCGCCGGTGAGGAATTTTCCGTCGGGGCGCTTTTCATCGTCAACATTGCGAATTTGCTGGTCGTGCTGGCGCTGCTTTTTCTGTCTTATCCACTCTCGTTCTTTGGCTCAAAAATCCCTGACCGTGTGGTCAAAGCGGATTTGCTACGTTTTATGCTGTTAGGGCCGGGTACGGGTCTGCTGGCGTTGGTGGTGATTATCTTCACCGTACCCGCCTCGGAACTGATCGGCATCCCCGGCGCGGAGTTTATGCCGTTCGGTGTGGTGGCGGTTATTTTATTATGGCAATGGCTGGTGGATATTTTCTTACCCACTCTGGAACGACGTCTGATCTATGACGACGAGGACGATGAACAGCTTGCCCGCATCGAGGCTTTGAGCGAACGCTTGCTCACACGCTCCGATTTGTTACAATTGCTCGAAGCGACCTTAGAGGCGACGTGCGACTATCTACGCTTGAACGGGGCGTTCGTCGCTATGATTAGTGACGATCAACCGGAGATGGTGCAGTCCATTGGTCAGAGCTCGGTCACCAACCAGGTATTGCAAGAAGAAACATTGCCGTTGCTGGACCGCTTACGTAGCAACGATGAAGCTGTCATCCAGCAATGGCGTGATTATTGGGTGCTGCCGCTCTACAGCGGACGTAATACCGACGCCAACGGCAATTCCACTATGATCGGTATGATGGGTGTAGAGGCACGTGTAGGGGCCATCGACTTGAATCCCGAAGACGAGCGCCAAACCCTGCTGACGTTTGCCCAGCGAGCCGCTCGCACCCTCGATGACATGCTGTTACAGGGCGAGATCTATGCGGCGCTGACCGGTTTGCTGCCGCAGATTGCGATTACACGCGGTCGGGCGGCGGAAGTCGAGTTTCGGCCCGGTCATGACGGCAAGCCGGTCATGACGGCGACCGTGCTTGACCGTGAGCAGGTGATCGAACAGGTGCGGGCGGCGCTTAAAGATTACTGGGGTGGCACTGGCCTCAGCAGCAGTCGCTTGCTGGAACTCGTCACCGTGCGCAGCCGCCTCGCCGAGCATGATAATAACCCGATACGGGCATTGCGGGCGGCTTTGCAGGCCGCAATTGAGATCCAGCGGCCTGCCGGGGAGCGTGACATGAAAAGCCCGGAGTGGACGCTTTACAACATCCTTGATCTACGTTTCATCGAGAATCGCAAGGTCAAGGACACAGCCCGCCGACTTTACGTCAGTGAAGCGAATCTCTATCGCAAGCAGAATGTCGCTATAGAGGCCGTCACGGATACGTTAATCAAGATGGAACAGCAGGCGCTCTCACAACAACAGCGTGGCGTTTTGCAATTCCCAGTAAAATAGAAAAATGTGACGTTTGTGAGTTTGACAAGAGCGCCGTCTAGTACCATAATGACCAATACAACACACACCATATTGAAAGTCGTTTTAATGTTATTGGAGGGGGAGTATTATGTCGGAGTTGCAGCGGCATGACTTGAAACCACCGCCCCCCAGTTTAGATGAAGGCTACTGGGAGGCACTGCTGCGAGACGGAGAACACGCTCAACCGACGCCTGCAGAAGAACCTGAGACACCGTACCATGAGCATATGACAGGGCACATCGCTGATGAGGATTACGATTATCAATCACATCACGATGTCGCCGACGAGGATTGGGAGTATATCCAGCAAATTACAGAAAATGACGAACTGATCGAATTGCAGGTCGTTGGTTATAATCGTGGTGGTCTGTTGGTGGAATGGCGCACGCTGCGCGGCTTCGTCCCCGCCAGCCAGTTGATGAATTTCCCGGCGACATCAAGCAGCGGCTTCCGGCGCAGGGCGTTGTTAGACCGTGTTGATAAGCCACTAAAGCTGCGTGTGATCGAATTAAATATTGAGAAGAACCGCCTTATCCTTTCCGAAAGAGCGGCACAGGCCGCACCCGGCGAGCGTGATGAGATCCTCAATACGCTGGAAGCGGGAGATACCGTCGAGGGTTTTGTGACGAACCTGTGCGATTTTGGCGCGTTCGTCGATCTTGGTGGTTTGGAGGGGTTGATTCACATCAGTGAATTAAGTTGGGGGCGTGTCGGTCATCCATCGCATATGTTAGAGCGCGGCGAATACGTCGAAGCCTATGTGATTGAGGTTGACCGTGACGAAGGCCGGATCGCGCTGAGCCTCAAGCGCCTGCGCCCCGACCCCTGGAAGACCGTGCAGGATCGTTACGAACTCGGTCAGATTGTCGAAGGTGAGATTACAAATGTGGTTGACTTCGGAGCGTTCGCCTGCATCGAAGAAGGGTTGGAAGGCTTGATCCACGTCTCTGAATTAGCGGAAGGGCATTTCTTACACCCGCGCAATGTCGTGACGGAAGGTCAGCATGTTCGTGCCCGAATATTGACGATTGACGGGCCTGCTCGCCGCCTTGGGTTGAGCTTGCGTCTTACAGAATAGTTCATTTCATCTTTCTCCGGTAGAATAAAGGTCATATTGCATGACCTTTTTTGTTGTTGGTTAGTTGGGTGTGAAGGAACGTGGCAGAAGACAAAACACCGGAGCAAAACGAAGAACCGGGCACCGATGCGCCGGAAGCCAGCACTAAAGAACCGCGCCTCGCGGTACAACCGGAATTCTGGGATACCGTTCTCGATGCCCTGCCGCCCTGGATGGATGAGATCGTGGGCATCGTGCTGCTGGTCTTCGGCGTCATCTCATTTTCGGCATTGGTCGGTTTGTCCACAGATGCGACGCTGGCAATTGCCTGGTCGGATGCACTTACCTCACTCTTCGGCTATGGCAGTCTGCTGATTTCCGCCGGGATTTTCATACTTGGCGTTCTCATCTGGTTGCCCAAGCTCGGCGTGACGATCTCATTTTCGACCGGGCGCATACTGGCTTTGCAGGTCGCGTTCGTCTCTATCCTGGCGATCTTGCATCTCGTCAGCGGTGACGGGGAATTGCGCGCACTGGCACGTGCCGGGGAAGGCGGCGGTGCGATTGGCTGGGGGGTGGCGATGCCGCTCTACTGGGCTTTTGGACGTATAATCACGCTGATAACTTTCGGCGTTATCCTCGTCGTGAGTTTAAGTGTTGTCGTCGGTGTCCGGCGGAAGCAATTTTTTGGCTGGTTACAATGGATCGGCGAACGGCTGGTCAAATACGGGACGCGCACCCTGGAGATGAACAAACCGGCGGAGAAACCAAAACCGCAACCCGAACCCCCGCCACCGCTTGACCCGGCAAAACGCCGTCAGAATATCGTGCGCATTCGGCCTAATCTGTCGAATCTGCCGCCTTCACAACGCCTGCAAGAGATCCCGATCTCCAAGCAGATCGAGCAAGCCCCCACACATCTGCGTGAACCGGAATCGTTGCCGGATGACGTCGCTGAACGCCTGAACCGTGCATTAGATCATTCCTCAGATATGCCGTTGACGTTTGATCCCGATACTGAGTTTAGCATCATCGGTAAATTGCTCGACCGCAAGCGTAAGAGCGACCCACAAATGGTCGAGCGGCCCGATGGACGCATCAAGCAGTATTTTACCGTCGATGAAATGAAAGAGGACAAAAAGATCGGGCGACGGTTAAAAGACCTGCCCAATCTCGATTTGCTGCAAGATGTTGAGATCAACCCGCCAAGTGATCTGGAAATCAACCATAACGTGGTCTTGATCGAAAACACGCTGCTGGAATTTGATATTAATATCGACGTGGTTGAGGTCAAGGTCGGGCCGACTGTAACTCAATATGCCGTGAAGCCATTCCGGGAAAAGCAGGGGGATAACGGCGAAATCATCAAAGAACGCACCCGCTTGAGCAAGATTGCGGCGTTGGCAAACGATCTCGCGTTGTCGCTTTCGACCAAAAGCCTGCGTCTGGAAACCCCCGTCCCCGGTCAGAGTTACATGGGCATTGAGGTGCCTAACAAAACGCCGAGTACGGTCGCGTTGCGCTCGGTGTACGAAAGCCGTGTATTTTACGACAAAATGCAAAAAGCCGCCTCACCGCTGGTGGTTCCGCTGGGGCGTGACGTTGCCGGTGATCCGGTCGTGGTTGATCTGGCGACTATGCCGCATGTGCTCATCGCCGGGACGACCGGCTCCGGGAAGTCGGTATGTATCGCTGCGATTGCCAGTGCGCTACTGCTCGCCAACCGGCCCGATCAGGTCAAGGTGGTCATGCTTGACCCCAAAATGGTCGAGTTGACTCGTTTCAACGGTTTGCCGCATTTGCTCGGCCCGGTGGAGACGGACATCGAGCGTATCGTTGGTGTGCTGCGCTGGTGTACTCGTGAGATGGATCGCCGTTACAAGCTGCTGGAGGAGAATGCCGCCCGTAACATTGATACCTACAACTCGCGGCTTGGTCAGCGACGCAAAGGTGAGCATCTGCCGCACATGGTCGTCTTTGTTGACGAGATCGGCGATCTGATGATGAGCAAGCCGGAGGAAACCGAGCAGGCCATCACCCGGTTGGCGCAGATGGCGCGTGCGGTCGGGATGCATTTGATCGTCGCGACACAGCGGCCCAGTGTGGATGTCATCACCGGGCTAATCAAGGCGAACTTCCCGGCGCGGATCGCGTTCTCGGTCGCCTCCGGTACGGACTCGCGAGTAATCCTCGACTCGATCGGCGCGGAGACACTGCTCGGTAAAGGTGACATGCTTTATCACGCGCCGGATGCAGGTGCGCCTAAACGCCTACAGGGGTGCTTCGTCACGGATGACGAGGTGCGTGATCTGGTACAGTATTGGCGGGATTGGTCAGTGGAGAATCTCTCCGAAGACGAGCGCCGGATTTCCGCCCCCTGGGAACGCGGTCTGACGCGGCGTGAGTTTCTGGCAGAGACAGACCCAATGCTCGAAGATGCGATTGAACTTGTCGTGCGAGAACAAGAGGCATCGGCGTCTATGATCCAGCGTAAGCTCGGCCTGGGTTATCCGCGTGCGGCACGGTTAGTCGATCTCATGGAAGAACTCGGCATCGTGGGCGAGTCGGTCGATGGCGGGCGCAGCCGCAGCGTGTTGATGGAAAAGGGCAAAGACCCCTTCAAAGAAATTCTCGAACGCCGGGCCAAGCAGAAATGAGTGACGAGTAACGAGTGATAAATGAGAGCTTACTATCCCTGAACTCGATATTAAATATGTATTAGGACTTTCGCTCAGGATATTCACAAAGGGTTTTAACGGTTCAAAAATCAGGAATTTGAGCTTTTCTGAACCGTCCTGAGATTCTCAAGCGAAAGTCCTATGTATAAAAGGATAAACAACAGTGGTCACCACTTCAAAAGCACAACTTACGGCTGACGGACCGACACTCTCGCGCATCATACCGGGGTTAATGCGTCTGCGTGAATGGAACCTCAGTGATGCCGAACTGCTGGACTGGATCAAGGCTTGCATGGAGATGGGCATCACGACCTTTGACCATGCTGATATTTACGGTAGTTACACCTGTGAAGGTGTCTTTGGGCAGGCGTTGGCGTTGGAACCGTCCCTGCGCCAGCAGATGCAGATCGTGACCAAGTGCGGCATCAAGTTGTTGAGTGAAAACCGACCGTCGCATCGTGTGCAGCATTACAATACCAGCCGTGAAAGCATCGTGCAGGCCGCCGAAAACTCACTTGAGCAATTCGGTACGGACTATCTCGATGTGCTGTTGGTCCACCGGCCCAGCCCGTTGATGGATGCTGACGAGATCGCCGAGGCGTTTCGTGCATTAAAGCAGGGTGGCAAGGTCTTGCATTTCGGTGTCTCCAACTTCAATCCGTCGCAGTTTGAGTTGCTGCGTTCGCGTTTGGATCTACCGTTGGTGACCAATCAACTTGAGTATTCGGTCATGCAGATGCAACCGATGCACGATGACAACTTCGATTATCTCCAACGGCTACGTGTGAAACCGATGATATGGTCACCGTTAGGTGGTGGAGGCATCTTTCGCAAAGACACCGAGCAGACACAACGGCTAAATCATATAATGTCCGATGTTGCTGAAGCATTGGGTGGCGTCCGTCTTGATCAGGTGGCGCTGGCGTGGACGATGCGGCACCCGGTCGGCGTGCTGCCTGTGCTGGGTACTGGCAAGCTGGAACGCATCAAGGCAGCGGTCGAGGCCGAGTCCATCGAACTTGACCGGCAGCAGTGGTTCGCCATCTGGGAAGCCTCCGCCGGGCACCCGGTACCGTAACGCACTATGCGCCGTTTATTCTTTCTTTTTCTCGTCGGGTCAATCATCGCCGGGATGACCGTGTTTGTCGTTGCTTACCAACCGCCCGGCAATGATCTACGTGTGACAGCAGCCGAGTACGGCGTGCGTCCGCTTGCACCTGCACCGGATTATTCACCGGAATTGGTGACGTTGGGGCAGGTGTTGTTCTTCGATAAGCTCATCAGCGGCAACCAGGACATCGCCTGCGCGACCTGTCATCATCCAAGCCTGGCCACCGGGGACGGACGGGCGCTTTCTGTGGGAACGGGGGGGCACGGCCTCGGCGTAGAACGTCTCGGTGACCCGGCGCGTGATCTGGTGCCGCGTAACGCGCAGCCGTTGTTCAACCTCGCGGAATACGAGCGGGCGTTGTTCTGGGATGGGCGCGTCGAGATTAGAGACGATGGTGTGCTGGATACGCCCGCGCACTTCCGCACGCCGGCTGAATTGCCGGATATGATCGTGGCGCAGGCCTTGTTCCCGATCACCTCGCGTGATGAGATGCGGGGGGAATATCACGACGAAACCGCGATTGCATCGCTGTCAGACTCTAACTTCGAGGGGATGTGGTCGGTGGTGATGGCGCGTCTACTGGCGAACCCCGACTACGTCGAGATGTTCGCGGCGGCCTTCCCGGGTGTGTTTGATGAACAATTCGGCATCGAGCATTTTGGGCAGGCAATCGCCGCCTTCGAGATCACCGCATTCACGTTGAATAATAGTCCCTGGGATCGTTATCTACGCGGCGACGACTCCGCGCTGACGCCGGAACAAATCGCTGGGGCGCGTTTGTTCTTCGGTGAGGCGGGTTGCGCGAGCTGCCACGGTGGGCCGTTGCTTACCGATGAGTCGTTTTACAACCTCGCCGTACCGCAAATTGGCCCCGGCAAGACACGCGGTGCACCGCTGGATTTCGGGCGGGTGCTGGTCAGCCGGGACGAAGCGGATATGTTCAAGTTCCGCACGCCGTCACTGCATAATGCGGCGCTGACCGGCCCTTACATGCACAACGGCGCGTTCGCCACGCTGGAAGCGGTTATCCGGCATAAGATCGACCCGGAGCCGAGCCTTGCAGCTTATGACCCGGCGCACCTGACCGCTGACGAATACGCGCTGCTGCACAACGACCCGATGGTGCGGTCTGCATTGCTCGGTACGCTGGCACCGGAGATTGGCATTGTACCGCAACTGACAGATACGCAGATTGCGCAGTTGATCGCGTTTTTGGAAGCGTTGACCGACCCCGCCGCTGCTGACCTCGACCACTTGGTGCCGGAGCGCGTCCCTAGCGGTTTGCCGGTCGCGGATTAGAGCAGGGTTTGCTGCTCTGGCCCGGCTTCGACGGGTTGGATGCATTCCGGTGTGTCGTTTTGGGGTGAGTTGACAATCGTCGAGACCGCGTAGGCGTCCATGCGATCGGCTTCGTAGGGGCGCAGCAGTGGCTTGAGTTCCTTTGCCGGGCGTTCGTCGGGAGAGAGCCACGTCTCATAATCCTCTTCGTGGAGGATCACCGCCATGCGGTTGTGCAGCGGCTTGACGACCTCGTTAGGCTCGGTTGTCAGAATCGTACATGTCCGGACTTCTTCACCCTCTGGGCTGTGCCACACTTCCCATAAGCCCGCCAGCGCGAACAATTCGAGGTCGTCCATGTGTACCAGCATCGGCGTTTTCTGTTTGCCATTTTTCGTCCACTCATAGAAGCCGTTGGCGGGGATCAGGCAACGCCGCCGACTGAACGCCGCTCGAAATGCCGGTTTCTCGTGTGCCGTTTCGCTGCGAGCGTTAATCATCTTGTAGCCGATCTTCGGGTCTTTTGACCACGAAGGGATCAGCCCCCATTGGTAATAGGTGGCCTGCGTCGGGTCATCGTTGCTAATCGCCATGATCGGCTGTGAGGGGGCGATGTTATACCGCGCCGTGACGTTCTGCGGCGCGGTTTGCAGGTCGAACTTGAGTTGAAGCGTTCCGGCATCGGCTGTCAGGATGAAGCGACCGCACATTTTCGTTTCTCCATATATAATACGAACGCGACCAGCATAGACCGGTCATCCGGCAAACGCAAGCGATGCTTATCGACTATTTTTTATCCGGCTTGCTCGCTTCGGCGATCTGCCGGATGAGACTAACAACCGCAAGCGCAAGGCTTAACATGGTGCGTGTCGGGATTTGGACTTTGTCTTCGGTATCCGGGTCTTCCTCGACAGCACGCGCCAGCAGATATGAAGATAAGATACCGATCACCGTCCCGGCGAGGCCACCGATAATATAGGTTCTAGTCTTCCAGTTCATTTTCATCCTCCTTGATGATGTCTTCCATAATCGCAAAGCGCGACCGCCAACCGATCGTCCGGCGACCTAAATCTTCGGTGACGCGCTTCGTCGTATCTTTGAATCTTTGTGTGGCACGGGTCACCGCGCCGAGCTTGCTGCCTGTGTAATTGTTGAGCTTGTTGATATAAAAGATACCAACTGCCAGGATGATGTAAAGCGGCAATAAACAGAGCAGTATCGGACAAATGACGAAACAAATCATCATTATATCCCCGACGATAGAAACCTCGGCAGGGGAGCGCGGTACGAGCAGCAGGAGTAAAATCACCACCAGTAGCACGCCGACCGCCGTCGGCGCGAACATCACGTAGCGGGCAATCCGATCTTCGCGTTGCTTGGCCTTATCTATTTCTTGCTCATTGGTTATTTCTTGCATGAACTTTCCAATCCTGGCATGGACGCAGAGATTATTGTACCGTACAGCATAGTAACGTTAAAGTCGCAGGATAACTGATGAAATCTCACATTGAGCAGCGCCTGAATATTACGTTTGGCAAGTTCGGCGCTTTGAAGTATACCGGCAATCTTGATGTCCAAAAGGTCTGGGAACGGGTGCTGCGGCGGGCACAACTACCGATTCTGTACACACAGGGGTTTAACACCCGTCCGCGCATCCAGTTGGCGACCGCGCTCCCATTGGGTATCACCAGTGAGAGCGAGATCCTCGATGTTTCTCTGCGAGAACGTCTGGAAACGTTCGCGGACTTGCCCCAGAAGATTATGGCAGTCGCCCCCAGTGGCTTGAAGGTCTATGATGTAAAAGCGGTACCCATCGCTGGCCCGGCGTTGCAATCGCTGGTGCAAAGTGCCCGTTATCGTGTCCGTTTTGAGGATGGCATCGACCGGGACGAGTTACAGGCACGGATCGACGACATTCTGGCGAAAGACCGCATCATCAAAGTGCGGGTGCGGCGTAATGGGCGTAAATCGTCAAGCGACCTGCGTCCGTTGATCCATGAACTCGAAATCGACGAAAACGGTGATCTCATTGCGCATCTCAGCGCCGGTGAACGTGGCAACCTGCAACCTGCTGATCTTGTCATGGAGATGGGGCTGGGGGATGCGTTTATCACCATGCACCGCTTCGCCTTACACCTTGAAGACTATATCCGTCGCTAATATCGAAGGCAAACTTATATGAATGCAAATCCACTCATCTCAGAAGAAGTCGCCACCGCGATCTATGAAAACCGTGCTGTCGTGGCCCTGGAATCGACCGTGATCTCACATGGTTTGCCGTATCCGCAAAACATCGAAACTGCCTTGAAGATGGAAGCGGCAGTGCGTGAGGTCGGGGCTGTACCGGCGACGATTGGCGTCATCGAAGGGCAAATCACCGTCGGGTTGAACAGTGAAGAGATCGAACGCCTGGGTAAAACAAAGGGCGTGCGCAAGGTCAGCCGCCGAGATTTTCCGATTGTCGTCGGGTTAGGGCTAGATGGTGCGACGACCGTCGCTGGGACGATGATCGTCGCGCATGAGGTCGGCATCAAGGTGTTTGCGACCGGGGGTATCGGCGGTGTGCATCGTGGGCACCCGTTCGACGTCTCTGCTGACTTGATCGAATTAGGACGGACGCCGGTCGGTGTGGTGTGTTCGGGGGCTAAGTCGATCCTTGATCTACCGATGACGCTCGAAACGCTCGAAACTCAGGGTGTACCGGTGATTAGCTTCGGTGTGGATACACTCCCTGCGTTTTACACCCGCGAAAGCGGCCTACCGGTCGATCTACGGGTGGATGAAACCGAGGATGCTGCTCGCATCATTGAGGCGTTGTTTCAATTGGATGCAAAACATGCGGTGTTGATCGGTGTGCCGGTGCCGCGTGCCTTTGAGCTTGACGGGCAGATCGCCGACCAGGCCATCCAACGGGCGGTTGAAGAGGCCGATGCGCAAGGTGTACGTGGTAAGGATGTGACACCGTTCGTGCTGCGTCGTATCGCGGAAATCACCGGTGATGAGTCCAAACGGGCGAACACCGCGCTGCTGGAAAATAATGCCAGCATCGCCGCACAGATTGCGCAGCATATCGCTGGTTAAGCGACCGCGAAAACGTCCTCGTCGAAGGTCACATCCTCGAAGAGGAAAGCCGGTTCGCCGAAGTTGACGTTGAGTAGCTTGGTATTGAGCATGGTGGTGGCGTCGAGGTTCGTATCGCTCAGGTCAGCACCGTGCATAAAGGCATAGCTCAAGTTCGCGCCGTAGAGATCGGCACCGGCGAAGTTACACCCGGCGAGGTTCGTCCCGCTCAGGTCGGTGTTGCGAAGGTTCGCACTACTAAAGTCCATACCGTTGAGGTCGAGGCCGGCGAGGTTCTTGCGTCCGTTTAAGATAAGCTGTAGTTTGGAGCGAGTGAGCATTGCCATCCTGGTTTGCCTTTTGCCGTGTTCCTCGTCGAGTACAGTCGGGCTAAATTTTCGCCTGATGACTTGAACATTATCATAATGCGCGAGTGACGGTCAACAAAATTTTACACCCTTCAGCGGAGTTTTACGTCTTTCGGGAAGGCTTAGTGTTTTCCTTACGTTTTCATTGGATACATGTTTTGAGGTGATTTGTGGTTGGTAAGCACAGTCCCGATATGATAGGCGCTGGTGCGATATTCATCGACGACATCGTGCTACCGGATGGGCAGACGCATATGGGGCAGCTTGGCGGCGGCACCGTCCACGCGCTGATGGGTGCCGCTCTCTGGGGAGAGCGCCCCGGTCTTTCAGCTTATGTCGGTCAGGGTTTACCCACTGATGTGCTGCCACGTCTGGAACGATATTTAGACACACAGGGTCTCGTGCGGTTGGGCTTGCCGCAGATGCGGGCATGGCAGCTTTTCGAGCATGATGGCACCCGGCGTGAGGTTCATCGTGTGGACGTGACCGCACCGTTCGTCACCGGGACGAAACCGGCAGACTTACCGGCGGCCTATCACGAGGCGCGGGCGTATTACCTGCTGCAAGATTATGCGGGTATCGCTACATGGCAGCGGCAGGTTGACGGGATGATCTTATGGGAGCCAAACGCGCTGGGGATGCAGCCTGCTTACCGGGATGAGTTTCAGGCAGCGGTGCGGAATTGCCCGGTGACGTTGATCTCACCGAACTTGCAAGAGGCGCAGACAATCTACGGGCGTAAATCACCGGATGCGCTGTTAGATGCCTTCTTCGAGGATGGTGCGCAGGCGGTCGCGCTGCGGTTAGGCGCTGCGGGGTCACTCGTCGGGCATCGTTCGGGTGATCGCTGGCGGGTCGGTGCGGTGCCGGTGCCGGAAGTCATCGACCAGACCGGCGCAGGGAATGTGTATTGTGGGGCGTTGCTGTGCGGGCTAATGCGGGGAAAGACGCTGCAAGAGGCTGCTATTATGGGCGCAGTTGCAGCGTCTTTCTGTGTTGAAACCATCGGCGTGTTAGAACCGGCCTCAATTGATTCGGCAGAACGCAATCGCCGTTACCGGGCACTGCTGACGTAGCTATCGTACTGGTTCCGGCATCAGCTTGGGCGCGACCGTCTTTGTCCATTCTTCGATGGCTTTCCAGTTGCGATAGTCGCCCTCTGGTACACGCATCACGCGGCTGAGCATCTCCGTCAGGAAGGATAGTTCCTGATAATCCAGTGCACCGGCGAAAAGGCCAACATCGACCGGCTTAACAAGGTCGCAGACCGCATCAACGTAGTGACGCACGGTTTCCCGGTTTTCGGGTGTATCCTCTTGAAGTGTCATACAGGCGGCGAAGAGGGCGGTCGGCTTGGATCTAAGCACATCTTGATGTTCTTCGACGAATTCAACCGCTTCCGGCAACCATGCGCCAGTTCGGATCGCGCTGCCAACAATCACAGCGTCGTACCGGTCAAGATTGAATACATGGTCAACACGTTTCAGGTCTACGCGGTAGCCCTGCGTTTTGAGTGTCTCCTGGATGGTTTCTGCAATCGCAATTGTGGAGCCACTGCGAGTCGCATAAGTGATGAGGATTTTATTTGACATTTCACGCCTCCGTCAATTTATCTTTTATTCATTGTAAGACAATGGTTTGGGTGGCGTTAGTGTAAAATGTCACGAATTCCTCACATTTAAATTTACTCAAACTCTTGGCGTTCACGCAGATAGTAAATCAAACCCTGTTCGACCGGCTCGATACCGAGGATATGTAGCATGGCGATGGTTTGAGCGCGATGATCGGTGCTGCTAATAATCACATGCAGCAGGATTTCCCCGATGCTTTGTGTGTGCGATTTGCCGCTCGCCGTGGTGTACTCAAACTTCGCCTTAAGCTCGTCGTCGTTAAGCGTATTCAGGTAGCCACGCACCTGTGCCTCGACTTCACGCCACTTTTGCTTGATGCTGTCATGGGAGGGGAAGTCCTCAGGTCGGAGCACATTTTTCGGTGTTTCCCCCCGCAGGCGATAAAACCACATCCATTCGGTGTTCATCGTCTGGACGAGTTGCGTTTTGATCGATCCCCAGGAGTATTCGGTGTTTTTCTCGAAGTCGCCATCGTTGAGCTTTTCGATGCTGTTCCAGATCAACTCGTTGGCCCAGTAATTATAATCGTAGAGGGTGCGGATGAGGTCAGTCGTCATCATAGATAATTGTCTCCCGATAGAAGTAGCTGTAAGTATCTACAGGTCTGTGAACAATATTGTACCCCGATTCGCTATTCGCTCCCAATGACGCGCCATACATCCAGCCCGGCATCACACCCGATGACCAGTGTTGTGCCGTCCGCGCTGAGTCGTACCATATCAGGGATGCGGTCGCAGTCGCCGCGGTAAGTGCCGATTTCGCCGCGTTCGCCGGTAGTCGCATCCCACGCGACGATGACTGGTGTGGTATCTAACGCCACACCTAACACGAGATCACCCGCCGGGTTGACGATCAGCGCGGATGGTTCGGCTGCTAGCGGTGCCAGGGTTCGGGTTACGCCATCGGCGAAATCTGCCAATAACAGCACATCATCGACGCGCAACGCCAGGCGATGGGTGTTACCATCGTTGATGCGGCTGAATTGTGGCACCTGCGCCACCCGCAAAGAGTCGATCAACGTGCCCGTTTCCAGATTCCAACGTTTGACCAGTCCGGTGCCATCGGACGTAATCGCCAGTGGTGCCTGAGTGCGGCTGTTACGGGCGATAGCGGTTTGATCTGCATAAGGGGCGGCGGGTAGCGTCCTAACAGGCGGCAGTGAATCATGCTGCTGTGGGTCGGGGATACGTATGACGTAAGGTGTTTCTGCCGCGACTTCCAACCATACAGCATCGGCCTCCGCCCACACGCGCACCGGTCGTTCTTCTACCGGCACCGGCACCCGCATCAAGAAGTAGGTGGCGTCGCCTACGTTATAACGACTGAGGAAATAGCCCTCTATGGTCGCGTGCAACGTCCACAGCGTCGAGTCATCGATGAAAAGTGCATTTTGCACTGACCCGGCCTCGCTGACCTGGGTAAGCAGCAACGTGTCCCATCGGATGCGTGTTTCACAACCCGGTGTACAACTGACCTCATCTAACAGCGCCGCCCAGTCCACGCGCCCACCCATTGTATAGGTTTCGACCTGTTCGCCCGTCACCGTGTCGAAGATCACCAGCCCGTTATCGCGTCGGGTGACCGCTGCGTAACGTCCATCGGCACTCAATGTAAACCAGCCCGAATCAATCGGTAAATCAGCGGGGAAGTCGATACGCTGTACGGACTCGAAACGGGCGAGCGTATCCAGGGTGAGTGGTTCCGTCGCGGATTGTGCGGTGAGTTGCCAGCCGCAGCAGAGCAGCAACAGCGCGAGTAGAGGAAACGGGCGCATCATTCACCCACGCGCCAGAGTTCCAGTCCGGTATCACAACCGATGGCAAGGGTCGCGCCGTCGTCGCTCAAGCGAGCCATGTCGAGTTCGCGGCTGCACTCGCGGTATTCACCGAGATTGTAGCGGTCACCAGTCGCTGTATCCCAGGCGATGACCACCGGTTCATCATTGAGATGCACGGCGAAGATCAGATCACCGGTATCGGTGACCAGGAAAAATTGCGCATAGTCACCGTTGAGTTCGGCGATTTGCTGACTTTCACCGCTGTCAAAATCCAGCAGATGCAATGCTTCGGACATCGGATCACGCCAGGCGAAGTAACGGTCATTGGCGCTGACCTGCCCAAAAACTGCCGGGCCGCCTTCGACGGTGCCCTGTACGGTGATCTCGTCGGCTTCCAGATTCCAGCGGTTGACGCTGCCTTCATCTGAGGCGGTGATGACGGTTGGCGCTTCCACCCGACCGACACGGATCAGCACATTTTCTTCGCTGTCGGGGCCGTAAGGCCGGTAGTCCATGTCGGTGAGAGTTTGGGTTTCGGCAAAGGCATTCTGTGTGTCGAGCGCCATCTGTGAGGGAAGTTCGGCGACCGCCAGCCTATCCCGTCCGACCAGTACCCAGGGTGCGCAATCATAATAACTCTCGCCATCGCACGCGGCCCACACTTCCTGTGGCAACGCACCCTCATCTTCGACCAAGAGGGTGGTAAACGGACTGCCGTAAATCTGTCCGTCGTCGGGGACGACCGCGTAACCGGTCGCCGTCTGGTAGAGCGCGAACAGCGGCAGCGGGATCGTAAAGTCACCGAAGGCGGCATCGACCGGAATCGCGGTGGTGTCGTCGGCGTTGATCGGTGGCTCGATCATCAACGTTTGTTCGCCGTCGGCGTTGACTACACGCACGGTGTTATCTGTCGGGTAGACCGCGTAAGCATCACCGGTGCGGTTCATCACGAAGCGCCCGGTGTTAAACACCGGGGTGACGACCTCCGGTGGTTCGGTGGGGGCATCGCCGTTGACGGGCGGCAGCACCGGGATGACAAAACCATCGGCGAAGTCTACGGTCGCCAACGGCACCAGTTGATTAAGGTTCTCCGCCGTGATGACCGTCGGCGGTTCTTCCTCTTGGGCAATCGCCCCCAGATTTGATATGATGAGCGTGAGCAAAATCAGGATCAATATGCGAGACATGGGTGTTACTCCGTTGCAAAGTCGAGCAGACGCTGTAATTTTAGCAGAAATCTAGAGGTGTAGGATATGCAACCACAGCAGATCGAACGTATTCTGGATCGTGTTCTATTGGATGTCGAAAAGCCCGGTCGCTACGTCGGCGGGGAATACAACAGCGTCGTCAAGGACTGGGCGACGACCGATTTTAAGGTCGCGCTGGCCTTCCCCGATATTTACGATCTGGGCATGTCCAACCTGGGGATCATGCTGCTTTACGACCAGATCAACCGGCAAGCGGATATGCTGGCGGAGCGGGTGTTCTCGCCCTGGATGGATATGGAAGCGATCATGCGGGCGCGTGATGTGCCGCTGTTCTCGCTGGAAAACAAACGCCAGATCCGCGACTTCGACCTGCTAGGCATCAGCATCCCATACGAGCAGTTGTTTACCAACGTTTTAAACATGATCGACCTGGCAGATATGCCGGTGCGCAGTCTCGACCGGGACGAGAGCTATCCGCTGATTATTGCCGGGGGGCATTCCTGCTATAACCCGGAACCGATGGCGGCGTTTATTGACGCCTTTGTGATCGGCGAAGGTGAGGAGATCATCGGGGAAGTGGCGCGGTTGCTGCAATCCATGCGCGGTGCAAGCCGTCACGAGCAATTGGAAGCGGTCGCCGGGGTGCAGGGGATGTATGTGCCGCGCTTCTACGAGGTCAGCTACAACGACGACAACACCGTGCGCGAGATCGTATCGAAAAATCCAGTCACGCCGGCGCGGGTACTCAAGCGCATCGTACCCGTGCTGCCGGAGCCGTTTACGAAGTTCCTTGTACCTAACATCGACACCGTGCACAATCGCGCCCCGATTGAGATTATGCGCGGTTGCACACGCGGCTGTCGTTTTTGCCACGCGGGGATGGTCACGCGCCCGGTACGTGAGCGCCCGGTGTCAGAGGTGATGGCGGCGATTGAGGAGATCATCGAGTATACCGGTTTCGAGGAAATCAGCCTGTTGAGTCTGTCCTCGTCGGATTACGTCTATGTCGATGAGCTAACACGCACGGTCAACGAGGTCTATAAGGACAGCGGTCTGAGCCTTAGCCTACCCAGCTTACGCATTGAATCGACCAGCGCGGAATTACTCGACCGCATCGGCGATACGCGGCGCAGCGGCTTTACCTTCGCGCCGGAAGCGGCAACCGAACACATGCGCAACCGCATCAACAAGTTTGTGCCGGATGAGCAGGTGCTACAAACCGCCCGTGATGTCTACTCACGCGGGTGGCGCACCATCAAATTCTATTTCATGATCGGACATCCCGACGAAACGTTAGAAGATGTACAGGCCATCGTTGATTTGTGCCATGCGGTGCTCAAAGAAGGACACAAACTGCTCGGCAACAAGGCCAACGTTAACGTCGGCGTGAGTACGTTCATCCCCAAGCCGCACACACCGTTCCAGTGGGTGCCACAGGACAGTCACGAGCAGATCAAAGCCAAGCAGAAGCTACTCAAAGATCAACTGCGCGGACAGGGGATGCACCTGCGCTGGAACGACATCGAGTCGAGCGAATTTGAGGGCTGGCTCTCACGCGGGGATCGTCGCATTGCTGATGTGATCGAACGGGCGTGGCAACTTGGCTGTAAGTTCGACGCCTGGCAGGACGAACATTATCATATGAACTGGTTGCAAGCCTTCGATGAACTCGGCATTGACCCGACTTTTTATACCTGGCGGGAGCGTCACATTGATGAGGTCTTCCCCTGGGATCACATCGACGTCGCCGTACATAAGAAATTCCTGCGCGACGACTATCTGATGAGCCTCAAGGGTGAAACCCGCGTGGACTGCCGTGATAAGTGCTTCGCCTGCGGCATTCTACCCAAGTTCAAGGACATCCGCTCACAAACCGAAGATATGGCCTGGGAATGTTCGCCAGTTAAGCCGATCAGCGAACGTGGCAAGCGTCAATCTAACGTGACACTGCTCAACTGAGCTGAGAGGAAAAAGCTATGCGAATCAGGGTTGAAGGCGGGCAACCGCTCAACGGGCATTACCAACCGGGCGGCAACGTCAACGCGGCGATTGCGCTCTTAGCGGCTTCTCTGCTAACGGACGAGCGCAGCACTATTCACAACCTGCCGGATACTACCACTACCAATGCCATGCTCAAGATTGCCGAGCGACTGGGCGCAAATTTTAAACGTGACGCCGGGGGCACATTGACCATCCGGGCGGAGCAGATCACCAAACGTGAACTCACGCAGGATGAGGTCGGCGGGTTGCTCTACATCGCGCCGATTTTGGCGCGGCGGCATTACGTGCGCCTCGAACTTGATTTCCCGTTGAACCGCATCCGCACTCACCTCGAAGCCCTGCGCGACCTGGGCTTTAATGTGGTCATCATGGAAGGCGCGGTCGAGATCCGTGCGGCACATTGGGAATATAAGGACATCATTCTGAGTGAGACGAGTGTCACCGCGACTGCTTTAGTGGTGATGCTGTCGGTCGTCTTTGGGCACGAGACGGTTATCCACAACGCCGCCAGCGAACCGCATGTGCAGGAACTCTGTCATATGTTAGAGGCGATGGGCGGGCAGGTGCATAACACCGGGTCTAACGTGTTGCGCGTTTTCGGGCGACCGGTCAACAGTGAGGCACCCCACCTGCACGGCGTTGAGGTGACGGTCGGCCCGAATCACATCGAAGCGGCGAGTGTGGCGGCAATTGCTGCTCTTTCCGGTGGTCGCGTGCAGATCAACGGTATTCGTTACAAGGATATGCGCATCATCCATAAGATTTACCGGCGCTTAGGGATTAATCTCGACCTCGATGAAACATTGATCTTCGTCCCCAAGCACGGCGATTTAATCGTCTCCAACCGCGAAGAAGACGTCGATGCCAGCATCGAATCTGCGCCCTGGCCCGGTTTTCCCTCAGATCTGATGGCGATGGCGACGGTCATCGCGACGCAGGCACGCGGCACCTCGTTGATCCACGAGAAGCTGTATAACAACCGCTTGATCTTCGTGGATAAGCTCAACGGCATGGGCGCACAGATCGTGCTGTGTGACCCGCACCGGGCGATTGTGGTCGGCCCTTCGACGCTGTACCCCATCTACATGGA
>DAOTTX010000460.1:0-6555 GCA_034437515.1 Anaerolineae bacterium | reverse complement strand
GCAGCAATTCCAATTATGGCCGAATCTTAGGGTTCGCGCCCCAAAAGTAGGCTTAAAATGGCCTTTGCGCCCCATAGGACAAGCATTTGGATGCTAAATCAGGGATTTTGTCCCATAAGAAGGTCATAATTGGAATTGCTGTATGGATATGAGCGAATCGAGAAATGGCGATCTTCATACCAAGTGACGGCCTTGATCATCGTTTCGGCCAGCTACGCTCTCAGCCCTCGTCCCGAGGGCGGGTTTTCCGGGCAAATCTCGCCTGAAACGCTCCCGGATGTGGGCTTGGCGCTAGACGAAACAAGCAAGTGGCCGAAACGATGATCAAGGCCCAAGTGACCCACTAGTGAGGACAAGCGCGCCTGACAATCCCAAAGCGTACCGAGTTGCGTTCTCATTCCGCATACTTCACGGCAACGGTCTGACATCATAGGCTAACCACGTCGATTCGTACTGGTCCCCCAGGACTTGGATGTCCCTCAGATAATCTCTAATCCCCTTCGCCAGGGTAAACGTAGGATCGTAACCAAAGTCCTCTTGAGCTCGGGACATGTCCTGGTTGAAGACCTCGATGGGATGGGAGAGTTGATACCCTTCCTGCTGGTGGACCGTCACCTCGGGTAAGACGCCCTTGAGGACTTCGACGACCTCGCTGCAGCGGTGGACGAACCCGCCGATGTTGTAGGCGATGTGCTCGGCGCTCGGAGCTCTGGCGGCGAGAACGTAGGCACGCACGGCATCCTTGACGTATAGCCAATTCGCGCGGTAGCCAACGGGAGGCATCTCGACTTCTCGCCCGAGAACCGCGTTCTCAACCAAGAGATGGGCAATGCTATAGTCGCGCAGTCGGCTCTTGCCCAGGCCGTAGACGACGGCCTTACGGAAGCCCACATTGTCCAGGCCGTGTTGATCGCGGAACGATCGAGCGATGTGCTCATTGAACAACTTGCAGGCCCCGTATACCAACGTAGGATTCACGAAGACATCCTCACTTACGGGCCCCGGAGGGTAGAAGCTGGCTTCCCCGTATACCGACTGACTGCTGGCCCAAACGACGCGCCTCACCCCCTGAATGCGAGCTGCCTCCAACACGTTATGGAATCCAACACAGTTCGTCCGAATCGCCCAACCAAGCCGTTCTTGCGTATCCGGCACAAGCATATAGGCCAGGTGGAAAACCACATCGACATTGTGGCTGGACATTATGCTCATCAGGTGCGATGCGTCGGCCACATCACCGTAAACGAATGTGACGTCGTCCGCGCAGTCGGCGACATAGCGCGCATCCGCACTAGCGTCGAAGACGATGACATCCTTCCCTTGGTGGACCAACTCGCGAACCAAGTGTGAACCGATGAATCCAGTGCCACCTGTTACCAGACAGGTCTCGTCGCTTTCCCATGTCGTCAGCGCATCAGTTCTCACGATCACTCCCCTTCGTCTAACCGCCGATTTTCACCTTCAGGCCGTAGGAGACCACGATATCGCGTAATGCCTCTACATCTGCGTCGTCGAGGGACCGATGGTCTCCCATCGGGTAGGCTCGACGGAGCTGACCGTACTTGCTCTCGCCCAGACGATGGTAGGGCAGCAAGTGAATCTCCGTAATCTCCTTGAGATCGCTCACAATGTGAGCCAGCGCGCGAATGCTCTCTTCATAGTCGTTATACCCCGGTATCACGGGACGACGAATGACGATGTCCGCCCCTGCGTCCACGAGCCTCCTCAGGTTGGCGAGGATCAGTTCGTTAGACACACCAGTCCAGCGCTCATGGTTGGCAGGATCAATCTCCTTCAGATCGTAGAGGATCAGATCTAGGTGGGGTAGAAAGGCTTGCCACACATCCCACGGTGCATGCCCGCAGCTCTCAATCGCGGTATGAATACCGCGTCTGTGTGCCCCTTCGAGTATACTGAGGGCAAAGGCTGGCTGCACTGTCGGCTCGCCACCGGAGAGAGTAATCCCTCCGTCAGACTGCTCGTAGAACGGGCTATCCGCTTCAACAATGGAGAGCAGATCTTCAACGGTCACCAGGCGACCGATCTTGTCCAGGGCATTTGAATAGCATTCGTCCAGACACTTTCCGCAAAAATCGCAGCGGTCCGGACTAACGCTCCTTCGGCCCTGCTCATCCAACATGATGGCCGATCGGGTGCAAGCCTCTAGGCAGGCGTCACATCCGATGCATCGGCCTTCCCAGAATACGATCTGCGGTCTAAGCTGCTGCGACTCCGGGTTGTCGCACCACAGACACCTTAGGGGGCATCCCTTGAGGAACACCGTAGTTCGAATCCCCGGCCCGTCGTGGATCGAGAACTTCTTGATGTCGAAGATCCAGCCGCTTTCCCGATTCTCGACGGATGATGGCATCACAGGCCCTGCTCAGTTCTGGCGATGATCTCATCCTGCAGATCGCGGCTCAGGCGGATGAAGTAGTCGCTGTACCCCGCGACCCGGACAATGAGGCTACTGTACGCCTCTGGGTCCTCCTGTGCAGCCTGCAAGGTGTCAGCGGAGACAACATTGAACTGCATATGGTGTCCCCCTAACTTGAAGTACGTGCGCACGAGATTGGCGAACTTGTCCAGCCCTTCCTCACCCTTGAGAGCTGTTGGGTGGAACTTCATGTTAAGCAGGGTCCCACAACAACGCACGTGGTCCAGACGCGCCATGGAGCGTACCACCGCTGTCGGTCCATTGCGATCCATGCCCTGAACCGGCGAGATGCCCTCCGACAGAGGGGCTCCAGCCAGCCGTCCGTCGGGCGTGGCGCCTGTCAAGGACCCAAACCAGATGTGTGTAGTGGTGGGAATCATGTTAGCCGCGTACGGTACACCCTGGCTATTGTGATGCTTGGCCAACTCGTCGCAGAACATGTCGACCACATCATGGGCAATGGTGTCAACGTACCCGTCCCCGTTGCCCCACTTCGGTGCGCAGTTCAGAAGCCGCTGCCGCAGGCGCTCGTCGTCTTCGAAGTTTGTAGCCAAAGCCGTCATCAGTCTTTGCATGGGTACTTCGGCTCGGTCGTAAGTCAGTTTCTTAATTGCCGCAAGGCAATCGGCCATTGTGCCCGTGCCGACGCCGCAGATGAGGGGGAGATTATAGTGCGCTCCTCCGTCGTGGTAGTCGCGGCCCTCTGCGACACAGTCGCTGATCAAGAGGGAGGTAAAGGGCACTGGGCAATACCAGGCATAAGTCTCGCGGGCGATGCCGTCATACGTGGTCTTCACCTCTATGGCGTGAGCGAGCTGCTGTCTGAACGCCTCCATGAGTTCATCGAAGCTAGCAAATGCAAGCGGGTCGCCCGTAGGCGGGCCCAGGTTGGATCCAGTGAGAGGATTGAGACCATCGTGTAGGGCCAGCTCCAGACACTTAGGCATACTCAAGTAACCGCTGGACGCCATCTGGTCCTTACCCGGAACCACGAGCTCCACGCACCCGTTGATGCCTCCCAGACGCGCGTCCTCAAGTGATTTCCCCTTGTGGAGCAAGGCCTGAACCTTCTCGTCGTCGTTGAAGAGAGCAGGCATCCCGAAGCCTTGGCGAATCACCTCGCTCGACTTCCAGAGGAGCGGCTCCGGCGTATTCTCCGAGATGAGCACGGAGACCTGTGGCTGCGGTAACCTAAGTTGGCCCGTTATGTCCAGGCAGAGGTAGGATAGCTCGTTGGTTGCATCCTGGCCGTCGGCGGTCTGACCAGCCAGATTGAGATTCTGAAAATCGTTGTACGTTGTGCTTGCCTTAGCAGTGCCGCCTTCCTTCACGACTGTCAACTCGTTGAACTTGATCCACAGACAGGCCAGCAGCTCCCAAGCTTGCTGTCGTGTCAGCCGTTCTCGCTCAATGTCCGCCTGGTAGTAGGGGTACAGATACTGGTCGAACCGACCAGGGCCGATGGCATACGAGTTCGTCTCCAAATTCAGTATCAGGTGCGTGAACCAGAAGGATTGAACAGCTTCCCGAAACGTGCGAGCTGGATGCGCAGGGACTCGGCGGCAGATCCGAGCGATCTCCTTCAGTTCGTCGCAGCGGGTTGGATCGCTCTCTTCAGCTGCAAGACACTCGGCCCCCTCGGCGTATCGCTCCGCGAACCGAACAGCGCCATCGCAGCAGATCGACATAGCCTTCAAGACGCACAGCTTCTCAAGACAATTAGGTACCTCGAAATCGATGCTGTTGCGTCGTCGCTCCACCTCTGCCTTTAGTCCGACGAAACCCCTCTTCAGAACTCGCTCGTAGTCGACCGTGATGTGGCCGATTGTACGATTGAGGTAGTAATGGAAGAGAAGACCCTCCTCAAGCGCTTCCAAGGTCTCAGGCGGCAGCGCTTCCTTGAGATGATTATAGACCTGCTTGCCGCGCCAGTAATCAAGGACTTCCGCGTGCAGCCTCTTCTTCGTCTCGTCGCTGACGTGAAACGGGGCCTCCTTCCGGGAAGCCATGGTGTCCAGTTCATCCCTGATCCAGTCACAGGCTACTTCGGGGTAGAGCGGCGAGCCCAGAATGGCAGGTGTCTTGCATCCGACGACGAGCTCTCCATCCCGAATGAGGACCGTGACCCCGTCCAAGATTCGCTCCAACATCCTAGCTCGGCGAATGTGCATCGGCTGTCCCTCTGTGTCGGCATAGGCCTGGGTGACAAGGACAGCTCGTTCGGCGAACACCTCAGGTCGTGCGGCGTGGAAGCTGTCCAGCAGCCTCTGCACGCGCGCCGACACTTCAAACGTCCCGATCATCAAGGTCTTCCTCCCTTCAACCTAGCGCCTCATTGATCCGTCCCTGCCCATGGCTGCTAATCCATCACGCAGCCGCCACTGAAGACGACGTTCTCTCCCGTCATGAAATCTGCTGCTGAGGAGACAAGGAAGAGAATCAGCTGAGCAACCTCAACTGGCCGAGCGCCTCTGCCCAGAGGAACGTGCTTGAGACCTTCCTCAAACCGCCCTCCCGACTTGGCGTGGTCCGTGCCTACCCACCCAGGGGATATGGCGTTGACGTTGACATGGTATGGGGCCATCTCTGCTGCCAGGCACTTGGTGAAGGTGATGACCGCTCCCTTGGATGAGCAGTAGTGGGAGTTCCCGTAGCCGGATCGACCGGGCATAATCCCCGGCTGCATCCCATCGACGGATCCTATGTTCACAATCTTGCCTTGCCGTCTCTCCTGCATGGTGAGGACGACGGCCTGACAGCAGTTGAAGGTTCCCTTGGCGTTCACAGCGAAGACCTTGTCCCATTCCCTGGGGTCCATCTCAGAAACAGGCGAGGCTGGATAGACACCGGCGATGTTGGCGAGGATGTCGATAGTGCCGAAACGGTCCAGGGTCACCCGGGCCAGGTGCCCCGCGTCGCTCCGTGTCGCCACATCCATGGTAACAGCGACAGCCTCGTGGCCCCTCTCAATGAGTTCCCTCGCCGTAGATTTCCCCGTCTCGGAGTTGATCTCGCCAATGACGATGCTGCATCCAGCCTCGGCCAGAACGTGAGCTGTGGCTCTCCCGATACCAGCTCCTCCCCCCGTAACAATCGCGACCTGCCCGCTCAGATCAATGCCCGTCAGCAGCGGAAGTTCTCCCACATGTCTCAACGCATCCATTGCTTTCTCTCCTTTGTAGCTCAAGCATACCACACGACGGCAAGCACTCCAGCGCCTCGCCAGGCGGGCATGCACCGGCCTATCCCTCTCCTTCAGTCCATCACCATGCCGCCGTTGACGTCCAGGACCTCGCCTGTGATGTATCCGGCGGCCTCGGAGACGAGAAAGAGCACTGCCTCGGCTACGTCCTCCGGTCTCCCCAACCTACCTACCGGTATCTCCAAGACGGCATCTCTCCATCTGTCCGACGAGGAGCGCAGCGTCTCTGTGCCGATCCATCCTGGGGCTACTGCGTTCACGCGGATACCGTGAGGTGCCAGCTCACAAGCCAGAGTGCGCGTGAGACTGATGACTCCAGCTTTGGCAGCTGCGTAGTGCGCGTTACCCGTAGTCCTTGTCTTGGCGTCCACAGAAGCGATGTTGATGATGACGCCGTGCTCTTGTTGCATCATCGGTCTGACCGCAGCTTGAGAGCATAGGAAGGTACCCTTGAGGTTGACGGCGAGCACCAAGTCCCACTCCTCCTCCGTAATCTCTGTGATGGACGCGCTGGGGTAAATCCCTGCGTTGTTGACTAGGATGTCGAGACTGCTATGTTCGGAGACGGCGTACTCTGTCAGTCTGCGCGCATCGCCGATGTCCGTGACGTCAACTTGCAGGGCTGTCGCTTTCCCACCACCATCCAGAATGGCACGCTTCGTCTGGCAGGCCGCCTTGATGTCGAGATCACTGGAGACCACGACGGCACCCTTCCGCGCCAGGGTCAGGGCAATCGCTTGCCCAATTCCTTGGCCTGCTCCGGTTACCACGGCGACTTTTCCTTCAAGTTTCATCAGTCATCTCCACTATACTTTTGCACTTTTTGATCAAGACCAATTTGTCAACGTCAAACTGTGTATATGATTGTTTTATGCAACACAGGTTGCCAATTTATTAGTCAATATTGATTATTTTG
>DAOTTX010000459.1:0-1688 GCA_034437515.1 Anaerolineae bacterium | reverse complement strand
AAACATGCATCGAGACAGCTGACACTGAAAATAAAGACCAGTTGGAAACTCTGCTATCGTGGAATTTCCAGTCGTTTGAAAAAGTCCAAATCTCGACCGTTTGAAGTATAGAAACACTGCAACCTCACAGCCTGCCTTTGCCTCGGTAGACAGGAAGATGCCTGGTCGGCTGCGGGCTATAGAGAGCACAGGGGATTGCGCAAGGCGGGGTGTGGAAACAGCGATGATAACCCGACGGGCGGACACACTGCAAAACGATGAAACGCCCTTGCTCAGTCCCTTGGCTCTTCTCCAAGGATCGAAACCACCGGGCAAGCAATGGCCATCAACGACGCGCGTCCCCCTCGGTGGAGAGCAAGGCGGGGCAGCGGTGAAAGAAGCATCGGTGAAACTCCAATGCTTAACCACACCGCAACCCCACCGCCTGCCTGTGCCTCCTGTCTGCGCCTGTCTGCGTGCATCGCACAGGCAGGCAGCAGACAGGAAGATGCCCGTTAGCTTGGGGGATGAGTAGAGGGGATAAGAAGAAAGAGACCCAAGATGCGGGTGATCCCGTGCCCTGGGTCGTTGTCATACAGGGGGGTATGTGTCCAAGGCATTGAACACTCCCCCACCCATTCTCCGCTTCCCACATCGTCCGAGACGAGAGATTCTCAATCCGTTGGGGCTGGGCTGGCTCTAGCACGGACGCGCTTTTTGGCCATGACACGTTATCTCAAGACCAAGGGCAGATAGACCATCACTGGTTTGAGCAGAATGTGGTCGAACACGAGCAGCGACTCGTTATCTGCGGCGTCCTTGAACTGCGCGTAGACAACGCACGATGTACCCGGCGCACATTCGAGATCGAGCATCCATAGTTTTTCGGGCGCGTACGGTTCCCACGCCGACCACGCTTCCCCGGTGTTGTTGGTGAAGCGCATCTGTTCGCCGGCGCTCACCACGTTGTTCGCCGTGTAATCGTTGGCGATGGATGCCGCCGACCCCGGGGAGGGCAACCCGTCGAGCAGATCGTCCGCCACATTGACGTTAAGGATCACGTCCCGTGAGAGGGTCTGCAGCGCGCCGCCGTTGATCTGAATGAAGCCGCTGGGTGGATCGGGGTCTTCCTTGGGCGTGACCACTTCGGGAGACGTCGGCGCGCCCTCGCCATCTTCGGTGAACCCACGCAGCGTGACGGTATAGGGCGTGCCGTTCGTCAACGGATAGGTGAACACCCCCGTTTGTCCCATGTCTACCGGCTCCTGGCCCTCAATCTCTAACAGCATCACGGTGTAGCTGAGTGGGCGGCTCCAGCGGATGAGGATCGCCTTGTTCAGCGGTCTGAACGAGAAATTGAAGATCGGGTGCACTTTATCATCGGATGGATAAAGCGGATCGCGCCCACCGTTGACCTCCGAGCCATCCATCTCACCGCCATCGTCGGTGTCAGGGTCGCACGGATTCGTACCGTTTTCCCATTCATCGAAGTTGATAAGCCCATCCTTGTCATAATCCGCTTGGGTGCTGTTATACGCTTCGGGGTCCATACACGGGTACTGGCGCTCCCACCACCACGGGAACGGATCGTCGTCCTGGCTCTCATCGTCCCCCTGCACGTAGAAACTTCCGTACCATGTGCGCGTCAGGTTTTGCGCCGGATTCGAGGGGTCTTGGAAAGACGCCACGATGGTCACATTGTACGGTCC
>DAOTTX010000458.1:0-2997 GCA_034437515.1 Anaerolineae bacterium | reverse complement strand
GTCATAGCGGGTATCTATCGGGCTACAATTTATTACATACATTCACAACTATATTGTGATTTGTGCCATGAAAGTCCATAAATGTTCACTAAGGTCATCACAACTACCCTGTGATACCCTACCTGAGTAGTTACCTTTTAACCTAAAACTACCCCACCATGAAAGGATATTACCATCAGTCATTTGCCGCACACCGCTTACTACATAAGTATGTCCTTCGAGGGTTTTGACTAGTTCACCATCAAGGTGCCAGAGCCACAGTTCTTCACCTGCCCAGGAGAGGATGTTACCATCGTTCAGTTCCAGCGCACCTCGCACCGACCCGGTATGCCCTTCGAGGGTGGTGATTAATGTGCCATCAGGCTTCCAGAGCCGCAGGTTGGTGTCTTTTAACCTAAAACTACCCCCCCATGAAAGGATATTGCCATCGCTCAGTTCCAACATACCGCGTACTCCGCCGTTATGTGCTTTGTTCGCAGTATTCGGGAATGATTCGGGATCCCATAGTCGCAAGGTGCTGTCGTTGCTCCACGAGAGGATATTACCATCATGCAGTTCCAGCGCACCTTGTACCGACCCGGTATGCCCTTCGAGAGTATTCAGCGGTACGCCATCAGGCTGCCAAAGCCGCAGGGTGTTGTCCTCGCTCCATGAGAGGATGTTATTATTGTGTAATTGCAGCGCACTATTCACCGACCTGGCATGCCCTTTGAAGGTATTAATGGCTGTGCCATCGGCTTGCCAGAGCCGCAGGGTGTTGTCCTCGCTCCATGAGAGGACATTACCATCGTGCAGTGCCATCGCACCTTTCACTACCTCGGTATGTTCGGACAGGATGTTGGTAGGCGTGCCATCGGCTCGCCAGATCCGCAGTTCCTTACCTGCCCATGAGAGGATATTGCCGTCACTCAGTTCCAACGCACCGACAACGTAGTCGATATGCCCTTCAAGGATTTTGATGGGTTTGCCATCGGCTCGCCAGATCCGCAGTTCCTTACCTGCCCATGAGAGGATATTGCCGTCACTCAGTTCCAACGCGCTCCATACTAAGCCAGTATGCCCGGTGAGAATATTGAGGGGCGTACCATCAGCTTGCCAGAGCCGTAGCTCCTTACCTGCCCATGAGAGAATATTACTATCACTCAGTTCCAACGCACCTCGCACTAACCCAGTATGTCCCTCGAAGGTATTGAGGAGTGTGCCATCGGCCTGCCACAATCGCAGGGTGGGGTCTTCTGAGCGCAGAGAGCCTGCCCATGAGAGGATATTGCCATCGCTCAGTTCCAGCGCACCGTTCACCCAACTCGTGTGTCCGGTGAGGGTAGCCAGCAAAGGGCCGCCTCCCTGTATATGTGTAGCATATTCACTAAACGGATTAGATTGGACAAATGTAAAGGAGTACTCTGATAAGCCGTCCAGTAGGGCAGTTAGTTCAGAATTCTGATAATGCGACATCAACCTGCCAATTAACTGGTGTGCCATGGCTTTTTTGTCTCCAGCCAAGATATGAGCGGACATATTCAGAGCGGAGCGCAGAAGCCGGATGTTGCTATCGATACCAGTCTGGAGAGATGTGTTGCAATCCTCTATCAATGCACGGACATCGGTGGCATCAAATTTGTTATAAAGAAAGGCAGCATTCAGCAGTAGGGTACGGAGTCGATCAGGCTGTTCGGAGTGCAGTAGATGATACGCTATGTTATTCCAGGCGTAATCGTCTGGCAACTGCGTCAGGTCACCGTAGTCGTCCACCAGCCGGGCATGAACCGCCGCCGGGTCGTCCAGACGCGCCGCCAGTACCTCGCGCACCACGTCATGCAGCCGGATCGTTCCGTGTTCGGCATCGAAGCGCACAAACGACAGGTCATCGAACTGGTCAATCAGTTCTTCGGTGTCGAAGTCGTCCATGTCCCACAACGCCATCACCGACGTGAGCGGGATGTTTGTATCTTCGACGAAGATTGACAGCTCGAACAGGCGCGGCTGGTCGTCTTCGTCCACCTGCGCGATGCTCGTATCTAATACCTGTACCGCCGCCTCGTTGGAACCCGTTTTCAGCCCGCCCACACCGCGTTTGTCCAGCGCCTTGTTGACGTAGGCCAGCGCACCGTTCAGGTCTGCGCCCTTGCTCATGCGCTTGCGGAGCGTGCCGTTGGTGACTTCCAGCATCAGCGCCCACTCGCCCAGGCGCTCTGCCAGTTCGCGGAACAGCGTCAGGTCATCCGGGGGCGCAATCCCCGCTAGCAGCATCTGCACCGATTCGCCGCTGGTCATCTCGTCCACTTCCAGCGGATAGGCATTGGCATCCACGGCGATATTGCTGAAGCGCGTCGTCACCAGCCGGGCCACGCGCTCACCGCCGCGCAGGAAGGGTCGCAGATGGGCAGGGTTCCATACGTCGTCGATCACCATCAGCACATCGGCATCCACCAGTTTCTCAGCCAGTTTGTTCGCGCCCTGTTCAATTTCGACAAAGCCGCCGCTCTCCCCGGTGAGTGCCTCGTAGAGTACGGTCAGCTTGTTGATGATATTGGGTTCTTCACCGAGCGTCACCCACAGCACGCCCTCATCGAAGGCGGTCTGCACGTCCTCATCGTGGCACAGCGCCGCCGCCAGCGTCGTCTTGCCGAAGCCGCCCGCACCCTTTAACGCCGTGGTGATGGCGACCGGGTTGTCGAAGTCGGCGTCGAGTAGTTGGCGCTTGAGCGGCGCGAACTTGTCCGGGCGCTGCACGAAATGCTCCGGCAGATCGGGTGCCATGAACGGCACTTTCGGCACGGTGCAGGGCGCTTTCAGGTAGTTGACGAACGTCGCCCACTCGTGATCCAGGTTGTAGAAGTGGCGGTCGCGCATCCACTTGGGCATGGCGGGGAAGTCGAGCGAGAGGCCGGGCACCTGCACCGGATACACGCACACGCCCTGCTGCCGGGCATAGCGCCATTCCTTCTTGACGACAGGTGAGGCAATCGCGGCGGGGGTCGCCACCAGCACCATGAA
>DAOTTX010000457.1:0-2103 GCA_034437515.1 Anaerolineae bacterium | reverse complement strand
GGCGTCAAGATCGCCCCAATTTCATCCTTTTGCCCAGTGCCGACCATCCTCGGCTTGTTTGCTTTTCCTGTACTCAGCGTTCAACTCATGCAGCTTTAGCGGAAAGTAGAGAACATAAGACAACCTCGATTTCTTCTTCTACCTTCTCCGTCGTTTATACTTAACCAACTACATACTTATTATCACACGGGTGAACAACACTCGTCCCCCCAAGCTTTAGGGGTAAAAAAAAGAGCTTGCCAGATGTGACAAACTCCGTAGAGATATTCGTGTCGGGTCGTGCGCCGCCTTAGCGCATCCCCTTCCAGTCACGATTGGTTGAAGCAGCAGCACCGCCACCACCGAAATACATCACAGTGGTCTGAGTGCGTGCAACCGGTACGTCCGCATTTCCATCGCGGTCAGCGGAGGCCGTCAGCGCACCCCCTGCGATGACCTCGACGCTGTCGCCTTCGTCGTCAGTGGTGATGGCTTCCTGCGCCGCGGCGATGAGTGCATCCTCGTTGAAGAAGGAGGCCGGGGTGACTTCCGCCAGTGGCACCCAACCCCAATCACTGGAGCCGAGGAAGATCGCCACCCAGACCTCGCTGGCATTCACGACCGCCAGTTGAGTCACCACGTATTCATCCGAGCCGTTGTTGTCGGCATCGTTCGGGATCCAGAGTTCGTTGATGTTGGCACGACGGATCACACCACCTGCCGGACTCTGATAGACGGGTTGTGCCTGCCCGGTGTAAACCACAACTGTACCGAGGTTAGGCACAGCAAGACCCGACGCGCCGGTCACGGTGATGCCCGTTTCGGTGGGATCATAAGTCAGGTTAAGTTGCCAGTTTGCGACCGTGCCCGTATCCCCGGCGAAATAATCGAGCGCGTAAAGACGCCACTCCCCGCTGATGTCAATACCGTCAAAGGCAGCGAAGCCCTGGTCAGGCGGGTTCGCGCCGGGGTTAGTATAAGGCGCGAACGTACCGGTAATGGTCGAGGCGTTATCACCACAGTCATAATTATCGAGATTGATCGCTCCGGCGGCGCTGATCGTGATGGCAAAGCCGTCATTCTGGCAACCGGGGTTGCCGACCGTGTTGACGCCCGTCCAGTTGATAAGCCGCGCAGAACGACCGGTCGGGACGTGTTCCAGACGTGCGAAGACGTCACCCGCTGTTGGATGGTTAATGTCAAGATTGACCGTCAGGCTTTGCAGTGCGCCGGATTCGGCCACGTTGATCGTCGAGATAAGTTCGTTTGGCGGGTTGACCGCGTCCCCGTCATCTGGGATAGCACCGCCGCCGCTACTATAAGAAACGTTCGATTGTGCCAGAACACCGCCAGCAAAGAGAACGGCGACTATCAACATCAATGGGATGCCCCATTGGAATATTTTAGTGAACTTGAGCATAGCGTATAAGCCTCCGATTGGTATCAAGCTAATCACAATATGATGATTAACGTTAGTAAACCATGAAAATGATTCCACTGACAAGGGGAACTTACCCTTAATTATAAAACACTTACGGCTATTCAACCGTTAACATATATTCCAATACGGGCGCATCTAGGACTTCGGGGAGGGAAATTCCATTGTAACTACTTCGACAATGTCACATTAGACAAGACGCCAAAAGTATCGTATACATAAGCAATGAATGAGATCGAACCAACACAGGCAGCATTATGGGGGCTACGACCAGAAATCGTAGCTGAATTAGGAAGTCGTTTGAACGAGTTCTGGGAACGCTTTGCGGGGTGTGTGGCGACAAGAACGCGGGATACACAAGCATACGGGTTAGCTTATATAAGTGGAATGCTGCGGATCGACCGCAGCCGGAGCATGGCCGAGATTGGCAGACAAACCGGGGTAAGCGAGCAAAATATGCAGCATTTCATGAGCAATTCACCGTGGGCGGGACGGCGTGTTATCGAGAAGGTTCAACAGGAGATAAGTAACCGCGCTGAGTTTCAGAATGGGATGTTGGTCATTGATGAGAGTGCGGATGAAAAGGCGGGTTCGCACAGCGCGGGCAGTGGACGACAGCACAATGGTCGACTGGGCAAGATTGATATGGCGCAAGTCGGTGTCTTCGCCACGCTGGTGCGGGAGCA
>DAOTTX010000456.1:0-2228 GCA_034437515.1 Anaerolineae bacterium | reverse complement strand
ATCGGTTTTTCACGCTGGAAATAACACCCAAGAAAATCGTTTTCCTCGCGCGTGCGAGGGTGAGGCGTTCCCTCATCGATAACACCACCGTACCGTCACGTTTTCCCCGCGCGTGCGGGGGTGGATCCTTGTGGTCGGTCTACAATAGGGCCGTCGCGTATGAGTTTTCCCCGCGAGTGCGGAGGTGGATCCAAATACAAATATCTGTCAAGTGCAATTCGTTTTCCCCGCGCGTGCGGGGGTGAGGCGTATCCGCTCTACCAGGCGGCCCTTGACGTTTTCCTCGCGCGAGCGGGGGTGGGTCAGCGATGCCAGCGTGTGGGATCGAACCCGCTGGATTTTCCCTGCGAGTGCGGGGGTGGGTCGGGATTCAGCTTGGCCTTGCATCAGTTATACTACGTTTTCCCCGCGAGTGCGGGGGTGAGGCGTGTTCGTTAGAAGCCGTTTCCGCACAAAAATAGTTTTCCCCGCGCGTGCGGGGGTGGGTCGGAAACGGAATGGCGGCTAGGATATCTAGTCGGAGTTTTCCCTGCGAGTGCGGGGGTGAGGCAAATATTCACAAATAAAAGGAATCAGAAGCAGAAGTTTTCCCCGCGTGTGCGGGGGTGGATCGCCTAATCCACGCATATGATGATTTTAACTGGGTTTTTCCCTGCGAGTGCGGGGGTGAGGCGTTGGATTCCCAGGGGGATGATCACGCTGCTGGAGTTTTCCCCGCGCGAGCGGGGGTGAGTCGACCACGAAATTGTTCAGTTAGTTTTCCCCGCGAGTGCGGGGGTGTATCGTAGAAATCACTATCGCCCGACGCTCGTCGATAGGTTTCCCCGCGCGAGCGGGGGTGATTCGTGGCCTTTTCTCCAAGATTCCTCCAAAAATACTGATTTCCCCCTTGACAGTTAAATGTAACTGTGGTATAATTCGTTTAGTTAGTTAAATTTAACCCACAGAAAAGGAGAGATTGATGGCCACGACATTCGAACAGCTGGAAATTGGACAGAAATTCCACTTCGGCATCGACGCTGACGGCCACGAGCCGTATATGTGGAAGGTCAGTGATACCGAAGCGTACATCGAGCGCGGTCGGGGCGCGGGGACACGTGAGACTATCGACACCGGCACTGAGGTTGAGGTATGGAGTGATCCCGTGATGCTCCACGACGCGCCGACTGAGATCGAACGAGCAGCGCTTACGCTGCTCTTGGAGCCTGGGGGAGCCGCGCCCGTTGCATCGCATCCGGGGCTAAATCTCTGGATTGATGCGATGCTCAATAACCCAGATGAACGCCGATCCCTCAACCGATTCATATGGGAAGAAGAGGTCGAGGACATCCACGGCAAGCAAGTCCGGCTCCGCGAAGCCTGTCGCGAGATGGGCTATATTTGCTGGGAACACGAGTGGGATCACGACCACAGTGCATCCGGTGCTATTCTCAATTGGGCCCCGACCGGCAAGCCTCCGCAGACACCGGAAAATCAATGGCTGGCTGGGATAGACAATGCAGCCTACCGCCTGGCCAGTGCGGTACGCAAGTATCGCGTTGCTGGTCGCCCTGCTGGCGATTACACCAGCGGGAGCTTTGGGGGGATGGGATCGATGCTGGGCTACGTCCAAACGTCGCTGGCGGCGGCCGTCGCTGAGTATCACCACCGGGTCACCAATGTATACGCTGGCGAACGGGGACGATTGACCCGGGCGCTACACAGCGCCACGCCTGATGACCTCATAAGCCAGGCCCAGGCTGCCGAGATTGCCAACATAACCATCCAGGCAGTCAACAACGCTATCCGCGACGGTCGCCTCCGTGCCTACAGTGCTCCCGACGCCGTAGCGCACCGCCCTGGAGACCGTCAGGTCTCGGAAGCCGCAGTGCGCGAGCTGTGGCCACCGAGGGAGTAACAGCGTGTGTCATCGGCGCTTTGCGGAATAATGCGAAGCGCCGATGACACTGGTGTTTCAGACTGAAACAGCGATTCCTCCGAAGAACCCTTGATTCCACTTGACAGAATAAACGTAATCGTTTATGATAATTAGTAGAATGAATGAACTAAAGAAGTACATTGGATTTGACCTTGATGCCACATTAGCCGAGAAGTGGACGGCTGAGTGGCTCAAAGGTGCTCCTGAGCTGCTCCAGCGGTTGTCAGAGCAGGGACACCACATCGTCATCGCCACCAACCAGGGTGGTGTGGCGTGCAGAGCAGCGGGATGGGGCGATCAGTATCCATCG
>DAOTTX010000455.1:0-1921 GCA_034437515.1 Anaerolineae bacterium | reverse complement strand
GTGTTTCTGTGTCATACTATGTGTATTCCTTTAGATGGACACAGGGGCCAGCAGCGCGTTTCGTTTGCCGACGGTGCGCTTCCGGCTCCTATGTGCGTTATGGTTAAAAGTCAATGTCCAGCGTCGGACGTAGTTCGTTCTCACGTTTCGGACTGTGCGCTTCCTCTTTGAGCAGGTCTTTCAACTGCTCGGCCAGACGTTCGGCTTCTTCGTGCTTCAGATCAGGCTGAACGGGGCGAAATTGCAATCGCTTCTTGCCCTCACGATCCTCAAAGAAGCCGTAGACCCCGGCAGCACTCACGTCATCATCGGTGCGGCGCACGCCTGCCCAGACCGGTTCGTTGTTCCAAGTGCCGTGTGCGTCCTCGTTATAGACCACCTGCTGCTGACGCTCGCGTTCGGCGGCCAGTGCATCGTAACGCTGCTCCCAGTCGGGACCGGCGTAGCGATCCATCAGGCCAGCCATGTTCTCCTGCGTGACCTCGTGGATTAGCTCGATATGGTTCACCTCACGGTTTTTGCTGAAGTACAGGGGCTTGCGCTGCCCCTCGTCCGCGTCGTAGTAGGTTCCCGGCAGCACCACATGCGTATGCGGGTTATGCTGACCCGGTGCTTCGTCACCGTCTGTTTTTCTATGGTGCAACACGGCAGACCAATCAACGCCGGTATCTATCCCCCTGGTATCGAAGAAACCCTCAACGGTTCGCTCAGTGAGCTGGCGCACAAACGCCTCACGTTCATCATGTGGCACCATCCGGATCAGGTCGGGGTTGGGATTCATCACCAGGCTGAACAGCAGTACATGCTCGCTCTGGTAGGCATCGCACCTATCCGCGATTTCGGCAACCGAGCCACCCATGCCCCGATCCATCCAGCGGTCCCACCCTCCGGCGTGTCGTGCCTTTTCCGTAGCTGACTCGCGGTAGGTCAGATAGCCCAGCAGATTCTTCATACGCTTCGCTTCGTTCTGCGTCGGCTTCTTGTATTTCACGTTTGACACACACATTTGCTTACGATCCATGTGCTACGCCTCCCGCTTCTTCCGCAGGTAGTTGGCAATTTTCGCGAGCAGATCGTTCTGCTTTTGAAGCTGTACCTCGACCGCATCCAGTCGTCCCTCCAGCTTGCGGGTAATCGCTGCCCGCGTGCCGGGGATGTCGTCCTGATGCGATAGATACAGATTGAGCGCGTCCCGGATCAGGTCTGTTTTATGTTGCATCTTGCCGTTGCGGGCGCGGACGCGCAGCACCTCCTCAACCCGGCGCATTTGCTCCGGCGTAAAGCCCACTGACAGCCGTTCGCTGTATCCGCTCTTCCTGCCACGTTTACTCAAACTCCACCTCCCCAATTCGCTCTTTTAATTTCGGTGTCGGACGGAAACGCCCATACACTCGGCGCAGCTGACCGTGTTGGGCAAGTGCGCCACCGGCGGTCATGTCCTGTACCTCGATGCTCAGCCGCCCGATGTCGGGCAGGACGACCTCGCCGCCGTTGATGAGTTCCTCTGACCAGACTTCCAGAAGTAGATCGACCACTTCCGCCACATCGCGGCGGGTGCGGTGTGGCAGTCGTCTGGCGACGTTTGCAATCACGTCTCGGTGATACACGTTGCTTCTCCTGTGCTTGTTTCTCTCTTTTGGGTCAGCGGCGAAAAGCCGTCTGACGCTGCCCATCCGGGCAGCAGCACCGCACACCGCAAAAATGTGCGTGTGTGCGGTCGTTCGGCGTGGCAAACCACGCTGAACAGTGCGGCGGCACCCTGACACCGCCGCACGGGTGCAAGCGCGAAATGGCGCTGCACCGAGCTTTCCCGGCGACTGAGGGACCAGCGATTTAGCTGGCTCAGGACTGAGGGGGGACTGCATCCCAATCGAACGTAAACGTTCTCCCCTCAGTCCGTGCCCTGTTGGGATCACCCAAC
>DAOTTX010000454.1:0-2610 GCA_034437515.1 Anaerolineae bacterium | reverse complement strand
CTGGTGGAGATGGACACGCACGGAGTAGGAGCCGGGCCGCTGGTTGGGCAGGGTGATATGTTCCTCCTGGTTGTTGGTGTGCTGCGCTTCGGCGAGCGTTTCCCCGGTTATGCTATCCACGATGGTCAGGTCGTAGTCGGCCCCCTCCGGAATATCCCGCAGCACAAGCGTCAGGTCCGATTGTTGTTCCATCAGCACCTGGTAGTAATCATCTGTGCCTTCTTCCGTGCTGGCAAACACGCCCTGGCACACCGCGTTGAGTGGGAGATCGTGGGCCCGCCCCGGTGTGTCGTTGTTCTCGCCGTCCGTACACGACGCAACCGACACATTGAGCGTTGTTTGTGTTTCAATCGTATCAGCCGTAGCCGTGATGATGAACTCGCCAACAAGTAGCTCTCCATTCGAGATCGTCGTTGTTGCCTGCCCCTGCTCATCAGTGCGAGACCAGGTCGGGGCAATCTTCCCCTTGTTTGTCGCAAAATGAACGAACGTTCCAGCAATGGGTTGATTGTCCGCATCGTAAACAGTCGCTGTAACCTGGTAGTTGTGTGCTCCCTGTTCTGTCGTTGTCACCTCGATCGTTGCTGCTTCGTCCGCACGCACAACAGGTTGGGTGGGGAGACCATAGAGGACCATCCCATAACCAGCAACAATATGGAAGAGTTGGGTCGAGAGAAATGGTGTTTCGACGAGGGCCGGGTCGGTGCGATGAAATTCGGCGTATAGCTCCTGCCAGGCCTCGCCCGTGGTTGAGACCGGCGCGTTGAGCAGACGTTCGATGAACAACAGCGTGGTCAACTCGTGGAGATTGGGAGAGGGAAAAGCCTCTGGATACAGGTAGGCAATACTGGAGGGCGCAAGTACGGTCGCTCCTACGCTGGCCAGCGCATTCACCAGGGTTTCGGTGTAGGCCCTGGTCAGGCCGGCCCCGTCCGGTGCATTACTCAGGCTCAGACCAAAACAAGGCCCAAGCGCAACCAGCAATACCGGATGCTCCAGCGTCTGCGCTGGCAGGTCGGGGGCATAGCCGCGTACTGATGGCGTATTGCTGATCGTATATGCGTAATGAGCACTGCCTCCTATAAAAGAAACCAGATTGCGCTCAATGAGGGCCTGGCGAAAATCCTCAGCCGACCACGCGCTCTGAACTGGTATATCCAGTCGCTCCGCGTGGTCCTTGAACCAGCTCTCCAGCAGTGGTTTCTGGCTACGGTCTGCAATATCCTGGAGTTTGATGTTTCCGCTGGTATCTCCTACAAACAACGCGGTGCGGGCCTGGTCCGGGCGCAATTCTAGCGGCTCCTCGTAGCGGTCAATGGCCCGGACCAATTCCAGGGGGCGGCGGGACAGAACGCGCCCGATGCCCATATCCGGTTGTGGCAGGGCTTTGCTTGCGGAGAACTGAGGATACCAGGCGGCCTCACTGATGTATTGGAGCGAGCGGATACTGTAGGGTAAATCGCTCAGCAGATACCCCTGGTTGAGGTCTTCAAGCACCGGGTTCCCCCGTGTGCCCCCAATGTCCGCAATGTAGTTGCGTCCGCGTCGTAGTGGCGAAGAGTCGCCGGGATAGTATTGCTCAAAGTAGTTTGAGGGATCGAATACCCGATAGAAGGGCACCACCTGATCATCACCAACAATGGCCACATTGCGAAAGCTGTGCGCAGCGCGAGTATCCAGTTTGTTGATAAGCTGGTCAACCAGCAATCCCTTGAGGTAGCGGTCGCCCACCCCACCTTCGTAGGGAAGCGCGGAGTACGCATAGAGAAATCCCTGTTTCGGCGTGATGGCGGACGGAAGATCCACAACGATCCCGCGGTGGTTGTCCGCATACTGGCGAATGCGCTCGACCAGCTCATAGAAATCGTGCAGATCGTCGGTGTCCTGGTCTTCGTTAATCGCCATCCCCGTTTCCTGAAACTCGGCGTAGAGTTCTCGCCAGTCGGTCAGCACGAGCAGGGCCGGGTCAGAAATAATCTCCACAGTCGTTTGTGCCGTCTCCTGCCCACTGTTATCATAGAGCGTTGCTGTTACCGTGCCCGCTCCGGGCACGCTCCAGCTCGTTGTGGCGAGGCCATCGCCCGCCATCGCATCGCCGTGCGTGCCGTCGTCGTAGAGCGTAAGTTGTTCATCCTGTCCGCCTACCGACACCTCAACCGATGAGCCACCTTTTGCCAGAAACAGCACCTCCTGGCCGGGCAAGGCAAAGGGAGAGGAGACGGTCAACGCCCGTGGTGGGGCTTCGCTCTCATCTTGAATGGTCAGGAGGGTGTCGGCCTGGGCAATGGTTGCGCCGCCGGTTGGCGAACTCAACCGGATATGGACGGTCTCATTTCCTTCGTTCTGCCCGTCATAGTGCGTGGCAATGCCGAAAGTGGCGCGAGACACGCCGGGCGAAAAGACCAGCACGCCGCTCTGTTCGGTATAGTCTTCTCCGGCTCGTGCAGTGCCATCACTGGTCGTGTAGCGCACCGATACCGTTCCGCTCAGGATTCCCGTCCGCTCAGCAATAATCAGGATTGCGTTACCCTCCGCTACCTCGTAGGACGAGCGGTCAAATTGCAATGTCCCCCCAGAGACACCGTCGTTATCCTGGATCGTAATCTGCGT
>DAOTTX010000453.1:0-2063 GCA_034437515.1 Anaerolineae bacterium | reverse complement strand
CACAAAAATCCAAATTGTGCCGTTTTCCTGCTTTTCGACGCGATAAGGGCATTGCTTGGTGTGATGATGCGTGCAGTCTACCAACGCCGCGCCGATTTCGCGTCCGCATTTAGGGCACATGGGCAAAGATTGCAGAACATCGGGCTGGTAAATCGGCATATCGTTTTTTGGCTTTGGAGATGACTTGTGCTTTGAGCTTGGCGTGCCGGCATTCAGCTTTTCCCTTAGTTTACGGAGCCATTCGTGGGCGGTGGGGTGATCGATAGTCTCAAGGGTTTCGACGGCTTCCTGATAGCGTCCGGCTTTGATGAGGCTGCGGGCTTGTTCTAAACGCACACGCTCAGATTGTGTTAACTTGGGTTTATCGCTCATATTCATGTTTCTCTCTGATTCTTCAGCTTAAAAGGGAACTGGATTGGGCGTGCATCCCGTCCCGCCCGATGATGATGGCAGTTACGACGAGCGCGGCAATGGCGGGGCCAAACGCGCTGACGTAATGCAACCCCTTCGGCACGCTGACCGCGCCGTGATAATCTGCGACCAGCAAGCCACCAATCGTCCACGAGAAGGCATAGGTGATGAAGAAAAACGTCGGGACAGAGTAACGGTTGATGAGGTTTTGCCGGTGTGTGATTGATTTCGTCGTCATGACTTCGCCTTTTCCTCACGTACCAGATGCTTGCCGCCGTAGTGCCACAACACCAGCGCCAGCACCGCCAGCAGGATGAAGCTGTTGTAGGTGAAAATCTCGGCGGGCATGACGAAGATGCGACTGGTCAGGTTGATGGAGAAATGCAGGAGGATGATCGCTAGCACGCTACGCTCGTTGTTGTTATACACCCAGGTGAACAGCACCGAGTAAATGATGACGACATATAGGTAGCCCGCCAGAAACACCGGATCAGTCCCATTTTCGTTGAGGAACGACCCCGCCACTGCGATCAGCGGTAGATGCCACGCCCACCAGATCACGCCTAGAATCACGCTGGATACAAAGGCGCTGTACCGCGCCTGCAACCAGTCCAGCGCATAATCACGCCAGCCCAGTTCTTCCGAGAATGGCCCGAAGATGAACACGAAGATCACCGTCGTCACCAGCACGCCGGGGTTGCGCAGTATCTCCGCTAATGGTGAAGCGTCCAGTTCGATGCCAGTCAGCAGGAAGGTGAGAAGTACCGTCACGGGATAGAGGAACAAAATCGGCAGAAACCAGATCGCACCGATGCGGCGCAGATCGAACACACGCCGCCAGTAATCGCGGATAAACGCCTGATCGTCCGTGCGGTAGACCATAATGATGCCTGCAACTGCTGGGCCGAAGCCGCCCAGCACCGCCACGATACCGACTTCCAGATCGGTGAAAATATTGCGCCCGGTCAGCGCGACGAAGAACCAGCACGTCCAGGAGATGCTGAAGGCGATGACGATAAACCGCCAGGGGAACTTGTCCGTGAGTTGTTCCGGTACGGCGATAGGTGAACTGATTTCAGATGCCATAATTTGACCTCGCTGTTATAAGACTTTACCTATATAATATCTTTCATCTATGCTGTATGGCGCGTGACATTTGCGACTGCACGCCATGACAAACGTCACTATTCGGAGAAACAACCATGTCCCTTTCACACGCGATTCTCGGTTTGCTCACCGTTGCACCGATGACCGGTTACGACCTCAAGACACAGGCATTCGATAACACCATCGCCCATTTCTGGCAGGCGGATCAGACGCAGATTTACCGCACCCTGGCGACGATGGCAGGCTCTGGTTGGGTGAAAAGCACGCTGGAAATCCAGGAAGATCGCCCCAACCGTAAGGTGTATCACATCACCGACGCGGGACGCGGAGAACTCATTCGCTGGCTACACACGGAACAATCGTTACCCGTCTACCGCGAGCCGTTTCTAGTGCAGATGTTCTTCGCCGGGGAATTGGACACAGAGACGATTCTAGCGCACATCATTCAGCAGCGTGCAGGACATGAAGTACGTCTCGCGCACTACGAAACGATCACGATGCCCTCGCTCGATGACCCCGAACTCGCCCGCAAACGCATCTTCTGG
>DAOTTX010000452.1:0-3258 GCA_034437515.1 Anaerolineae bacterium | reverse complement strand
GTGGTGGGAATGCCGCCCGTCGTCCGGCTGCCCAGGCCCACACTGAACAGGCCGTCGCTCACCGGCACGGCGGGGTGGTCTTCCGGCCCCCAGACCAGGTTGCCCGCGCTCGCCGCGTCATAGAGCGCGAAGCTCATCCCGTAGCTGCCATCCAGAGGCACGCCGACGTTATCCGCCAGGCGGCCCTGGTAGTTCACCGTTGTCGCGCTGGGGCCGGGGGCGTTGGTCGCCGCGAAGGGTTGCGCCCAGATCGATTGTGTGGCGATGAGTAGCGCGATCAGGAGCAGCGTGCCGCCGTTGGGGAGCAGCCAACGCAATAACCGTAGCCCACCACCAGGATGTGGTTGTGCCGTAGCGGATCCGGCACGACTCTTCCGTGTTTCCCACCACTCACCTAACGTAATCAAAAGATTCTTGTGCTCTGTCATTTCTGTCCTCCTGTATGATAGATTTCGTAAACAGGGGTTGACCTGCGATCCCCAAAAACGAGCGTGTTGTTAACTAAACCGTATTGGGCCTAACCATATGAGTCTTGTGCGTTGGCAAGAATTTGACGTCAGTAGTCCTCCTTGATTCTGGCTCGGAAGCGTTAGGGTCAATGGCGCACGATGAAGGGCAAATAGACCACGTGATACGATGATACAACCGCCTCAACTAGGGCATCTCACGTAACGCTAAAGGCAAGTATATGAAGTGCCTGGAGGGCACGTATTGGTATGAAGTGTTTGCACACCCATTACTTGATACCACCATCAATTCCACCGGCACCAGGTACTGATCAAGGAAATTGGAATCCGTGTAGGTGCGTGTCACCAGGCTGCTGCCGGATGCCGTTGTTCCGTCGCCGAAATCCCAATACCAGTTTTGCGCATCGGTGGCTTCTGCCTGTGCAATAATGGTGTTGCCATCGCGTTGGATGCTGAACTTGGCGGAGGGCAGTGTGTGGACTTGGATGGATTGCGTGAATACGTCGGCATTTGCCAAACTGGACGCCGTCAAGGTGATGATGTAATCACCCACCTCGCCATAGCCTTGATACTCTGAGAATTGATGATCCAACTGCGCCTCGATACCTTCACGGGTCTCGCCATTGCCGAAATCCCAAAGCCAACCACATTGTTCACAGAGCGGTGTGGATTGGTTGGTGAGGGAGAGTGGGGAACCGACGCACACTGAAGGGCTGATGGTAAAGCTCGCTTGAATGGGTTCATAGGTAATCGCTTCCACCGTGGCAGAGACGACCTTAGATACATCCCCATTCGCGTCCTGGTACTGCGCGTAGACGATGGGGAAATCCCAGGGGTAGGCTGTTTCTGTGACGGTTTCTGAATAAGGCACCCAGGACTGATTGGGGAGATCCTCAAGGGTGGTGGCTAACCGCACGCCCACCACATCGGTAAAGTAACTGGCAGCCCAGAGATTGAGCGTTGATGTCCCTGGGTTCGTCGTGCGCAGTTCCACATCCGCCCACACCTGCGCTGTATCCGAGAGCACCTGGGACGCACTGAACATCGTGGCAAGCGTGCGGTAGTTATCCGACTTATACCAAACACCAGTGCGAGGAATACCACTATGCCGTTGCGTGTTGGGATCGAGGAACCTGGTTTTCACAGCCGTCCATGTCTCGGCCCAGCGCCGCACGAAATGCAGGTGCGCGCCGGTGCTGCATCCAGTGTTCCCTGATTTGCCGATAGGTTGTCCGCGCTCAATCCATTGATTTTTCTTGACATCCACCCGACTAAGATGGACATAAACCGATTCGGTCCCATCGCTATGCCGGATTTTCACATAGTTGGCACCATTGTTTAGACAATCTCGAGTGCATCCATTTTTGTAGCAGCTAGAGGATTTATTGCTTCTTACCTCTACTACCCTCCCGCGCCGTGATGCGACGACTGTATTGTAACTCGTGCCGAAATCGAAAGCAAATTTGTTGGCGGTAGAGGTGTGTGAAACACTACCGTAGTTCCCCTGCGTGCATTTGTAGGTTTTTCCGCCAGGATAGGGCAAGTAGTAGCCATCTTTGCGAACTGGATCCAATCGCACATTCCGAATTGCGGACGCGCTGGCTTGCACATTCACCGTGCTTTGGAAATCCTTGTAATCATCCGCCGAAATGCGCAAGGTGTGGTTCCCCGGCATAACATTGTCGATTGTGTAGTTGCCGCTGTTGTTGGTCCTCACCACATGGCCGGCAAAGCTCACCCGCGCGTTAGCGATAGCGTTCCCGGTTGTTTTATCCGTGACTCGACCGCCGAGGCTGCCATAAAGGGGCGTCGTGGTAAAGTTTTGCTCTGTGCTGCTAACAGACTCTAGCACGACGATCCTTCGAGTTGGCGACAATGTATAGCGGGAGCCATCCGGTGCGGAGAGTTCGTAGATGCCCGGCTTCAGACCGCTGCATACGTAATTACCACTCGCGTCTGTTTGTACATTCAAACTGTCGGTCAGGCCCTCACAGAGAACCGGGACATTCGCAATCGCATTGCCATTGCCATCCGTCACCTGCCCAAAGATAGCATAGCGATTCACGTCAACAAAGTTTTGGGCGGTAGCATTGGGCGGGACGGTCACGGTGCGCGTGATAGGAGTAAACGAGTACGCCATCTTGCTCGCGGTGAGGGTATAGGCGCCGGCCGGCAGATCGGTCAGCGTATAGTTGCCGTTGCTGTTGGTGGTTGCCACGTAATTTCCACCGGCAGACACCGTGACGCCCGCGATTGCCCCCCCACCGCTATCGGTGACACGACCAGAGATCGTTGAACGATCTGTGCCCGTGAAATTCTGCCCGGTCACGTCTGGGGTGGTGTTCAGCGGTTGGCGCGGCCCCGTGACCGAGCGTGACGTGGGGTTAAAAACATAGCCGCTCTTGCTAGGGGTAACAGTATAGGTCCCTTGATCCACGTTATCCAAGCGATAGTTGCCGCTGCTGTTGGTCGTGGCACTCTTCCCATTACTCAAGGAAATCGTCACGCCAGACAGCGCATTGCCATTAGAATCGACTGCTTTTCCGGCGATGTCGAAAATCGCCTTGTAGCCGATACCGCTGCTAGTGCGCCACACGCGATAACAGCGATTGTTGGGATGATCATAGAACTGAGAGGATGAGACACTGGAATTTGAAGACCCGGCGCAAACCTTCCAGACTTCGTCCTCCCAAGCGGCCCAGTTAGTAATCACATAGCTGCCCGAACAGCCACTCAACGGGCTTTTATCCCAGGGGCCATAACGTTGTTGATTAGGGGACAATCTTTCAGA
>DAOTTX010000451.1:0-1844 GCA_034437515.1 Anaerolineae bacterium | reverse complement strand
CCGCGACACGCTGCGCGAGGCGGTGGTGGAAATGGTGGCCTACACCGAAAGCTCCCAGTCTGCCGCCCGCCGTCTGCGTGACCTGACCCCGATTCCACTGAATGTTGCCATCCCGGAGTACATTCTATGACCCCATTCTTGAGCTACCAATCCGCGCTTGCCGCTGCCGTTGATGCCGATCCCGTGCTGCGATTGGCTCACGCCGCCGCGTGGCTCGATCCGCTGCGGGGGGTTCTCGATGATGAGGACATCGAAGCCGTCGCCTACGGTGAAGACCCTGATGCAGCAGTCACGATGGCACTGTTTGTCACGCGCCGCAACTTTCCCGAAGTCTATATCGACACGCTCGATGCGCTGCGCACCGGACAATCCTACAACGCGATTGACACGCTGGTTTGCACCGCATTCAACCAGAAGGGCATCCCGCTTGACTCACTGGAGTGGCTCGGATGGGGGATTCCGCTGCCTGCTTACGGTGTGGAGCTTGATGACCCGGATTTCTGGACTGCACATGCTGACGCCGCGCCTGTGCTGGCGTGCTTTGGTATCTCACCGGAGCCGAATCCCTACCGGATTGAAGTCCCTGACATAACCTACCGTGCTGCTCAAATCATCGAGAATGATCTGCGTGAACAACCCGACCCAACTTGGAAGCAGGTGGCAGAACTCATTGGGTGGATCTTCGGATTGTGCAATAACACGGTGGTGTCGGCTTCACCGGAGATTCTTGCTGAGTATCAGCCGTTGAGTTGGGATCCCGATGACGTGGAATTTGCCATCGAGATGATCGCCGAAGCAGACGACATCATGGCGGATGCGTTGACCGTGTTGAAGGCACTCAACGAGCATCCGACCGCACTGCAAACCCTACAAACCAATGTACAGAAACTCTATCAACAGAAAGGACTCAATCCAAATGACCGACCGCAACTTACATGGACGGGCTTTGGCGAGCGCGATGAGCGAGCAGCCGAGCCTCAGTCTCCAGTTCTACTCGTTCGGGATGACGCTGCGTAAGTGTGATGGCGATATCGTCACCGAATATCCCGTATCCCCCGAACAGGCGGCATCCGCATTAGCGGCCAAAATGACCTTCACCACCGGTCTACTCAGCGCCGATACGCTCTACGTCTGGCAGGAGGGCGGCACGCAGGTCGTGGCTGAATACCGCAAGCCACAGCTCACGGGGGTCTTTCTCGAAGGCAGTGAGGCCGCTATCAGAACGCCGCTACCCGGCATGATCCTGATTCGTGTCACCCGCCATCAAGGTCGCCCCGACTACAAGCTGTACGCGGTCAAGCGTCGTCCCAAAACGCTGGATGCCCCGCTGTACCACGCCCCGATACCGAACGTGTTTACGGGCGGCGGCATCTGCTGGGGCACGGTCGAGCGCGTGTCGGACAATGCGCTGGCGAGTGTATCGTTGGCGGAAGGCTGGACGCAGTTGCTCGGCTCGCCGTTTGGCTCTCACGCCTGCACAGGCAAATCCAAAGCCCATCGGGACGATGTGCGTAAGCAGTTGATCGCGCTGGAGGCGGCAGGCAAGAAGCGCTATCCGACCACCGACCTGATCGCGGCGAAGGTGAGACTGTCGGATGCACTGGCGGTGCGCGCATGACCCACGTCTTTGACCCGCATACCTACATCAAGACGATTTACGTGGTCGGCGTGGGCGGAACCGGCAGCAGTGCCGCCCGGGTTATCGCTCGCATCCTGTACGACATGGAGCGCAACCGTAAGCACACTCCGCAGATGATTCTGGTCGATCACGATACGGTTGAGGAGAAAAACATCGGACGACAAGCCCTCTTTGCCCCGTCAATGATCGGTCAGAACAAGGCGGA
>DAOTTX010000450.1:0-1788 GCA_034437515.1 Anaerolineae bacterium | reverse complement strand
CACTGATAGGCTCATGGGGATTCTCCAGTAGGTCTACGTCATCGGCAGTATAAAGCTTGCATTCTCGTATCCGCAATGGTGACCATGCACAAGCACGGTGCATTGTCGTGGCGCTTTATCTTAATCCTATCTCATGCGTATGCCCTGTTACCGGCCCCATGCAATCGGGCGAGGGTGCCTTCTTTGTTCTTGGTGTGGCTGCTCACCACGCCGGTAAGCATCAGCAGCGAGGACTTGATAAAGGCATGGTTCACCGCGTAGACAATCACGCCGATCAGCGCGACCGCCGTGCCCCAGCCGATGCCGACCAGGATAAAACCGACCTGCCCGAACGTCGAGTAGGCCAGCATCCGCTTGGCGTTGTACGTCCGTAGCGCGCCCAGGCTGCCGAAGAAGATGCCGATCAACCCCAGCAGTACCAGCACTTCTTCGATCACGCTGGATTGTTCAACGAAAAGCAGCGTCACCACACGGATGATGCCGTACACACCGACCTTGACCACCACTGAAGACAGCATCGCGCCGACCGGCGTCGGAGCGGTCGTATGGAAATCCGGCTGCCAGAAGTGGAACGGAAACACCGCGCTCTTGAGCAGAAAGGCCGCCGTCAGCATCACCGCCGCCGCCCGCGTCAGCAACGGGATGTCACTGGTACGTAACAGCAGCGCAATATCCGCCATGTTGAGTGTGCCGACCGTCGCATATACTGAGCCGATGCCGACGATCAGGAACAGCGACCCCATCGCGCTGATGAGCAGGTACTTCATCGCCGTCTCTAAGCCGAGTTTGTTATCCGACACGGCGACCAGCACCACCGACGAGATCACCATCAACTCGATGAACACGAACAACGTGAAGATGTCCCCGGTGTAGAACGCCCCGTTCAGGCCGACGGTCATCAACAGGAACAACGGCATGAACGACGGTAGCTTGATCGACTTTTCGACACACTGCACCGAATACAGGATGCCGGCGACCACGACGGTCGTCGCCATCGCGCTGAACAGCGCCCCCAGCATATCCGCGACGAGGATAATGCCGTAGGGCGGTAGCCAATCCCCCATGCGGTAGGTCTGCACGGCGAGGGTGCCGTCTTGTACGGCCTGCCAGTTCTGCGCGAGGACGGCGACACTACACAACCACGCGCCGATGCTCGCCGCCAGCGCGAGATAGCGTTGCATTTGATTGTTGCCCGAAAGCATCAACCCGACGATGGCACCTAACGCCGGGATGACAACCGGGCCGAGGAGAAGAATGTTATTTTCCATGGTCAACCTTGTAGTGTATCGACTTCGTCGGCGTCTACCGTATGGAAGCGGTTCGCCACCCCGTTAATCAAGCCGAGCAGCAGCGCGTAGGAACCGAAGCTGATCACAATCGCGGTCAGGATCAACGCCTGCACCAGCGGATCACTCGGTTGGGGGGTGCCTTCCGCGATGTTGTAGCCTTCATCCAGGTAGACCTGCGCTTCTTCGTAGTGTTCGTTATCCGGGTAGACGTAAGCGGGTACCTCGCCGTCATAAACGCCGACTGCCAGCAGAAACAGGTTCACCCCGGCGAACAGGACATAATAGCCCAGCGCGACTTTAATCAGGTCACGCCGCAGCAGTTGGAAAACCCCCAGCGCGAACATGATACCCGTCGTAATTGCAAAGAGATCGTTCATTGGTCGAAAACGTAACTACTCAGGTCAGCATTTGTTTCACCCCTCACCCTCCCGTCCCTCTCCCCTTGTGGGAGAGGGAGGCTATCGGACCGGTGGTCCGGGCCGCCGTAGGCGGCTAATCC
>DAOTTX010000449.1:0-7556 GCA_034437515.1 Anaerolineae bacterium | reverse complement strand
AGTACTGCCGTCACCGTCCGTTTGCCGGGCGCGAGGATCGCCCCCACCACCAGGACTCGCACCCAATCCCAGGTACGTTCAGTGAACACTGGCATAAAGGGCTGCATTAGGGCTATCATTTCAATGGGCAAGTTTAGCATATGTACCTCCTTAGTTATGGCTGAGGTCAGCTTAGCTTGCCCATCTTGATTTGTCTAATAAATGGATAAAGTCGAGTCTAATCTACAGGGGAAGGAATGCGCCGCAACTTCGGCTTCTATATACGGTATGCACTGCGTAACCTGTGGCGTAACCGGCGCTGGTCGATCTTCGCATTGCTGGCAGTGGCGGCAGGTGTGGCGACCGTCGTCGCGTTGCGCAGTCTCGGCCTCGCCATCGAGGACTCGCTGACCGGCAACGTGCGCTCGGTCAATCACGGCGACATCACCCTCTCCAAAGGGGCGGGCAATCCGCTGGCGGCTGGGCCGGAGCAAACCCGTTCGCTTGATGTCTTTACCGAGCCGGAAGTCGCACAGATCAGCAATTGGGCAGCGGAAAACGATGCCCGGCTGACGCGCTACACAGAAACCAACCTACAAGTCATCGCCGCCGACCAGCTTAACGCGGGGACGTTCGATTTTATGTCCACGATTTTTATTGATCCGGCAACCTATCCCCTCACGCAAGACATCATCGCCTTACAGCCATCCGGTGTGCCGCTGCGGGATCTGTTCACCGGCGAGCGTGCTGCGGTCATCAGCGAGAATCTGGCGCGGAACCAATCGCTGGACGTCGGTGACGCGATCCGTGTGAGTGGCAGCGAGGCCACCTTTACCGTGCGCGGCATCGTGCCGACTGCTGCGGAGGCCAGCTTACGGGATCCGTTTGCCGCGTTTTTCGGTTTTGTTTACTTTGAACAATCGCAGCGAGAAACCTTCTCGATTGACGCGCGTCCTAATCGCATCAGCGTTGTGCTGCCACCGGGGACTTCTAACGTGGTGATCGCACAAGCGGCGAACGAACTTGACGGCATCCTGCGTGGTTACACCGGGATTCATCGGGTGGTCAGCGTGCCTAGCCTGCTCGAACAGAACGAGACCATCGCCAACGTCAGCGGACGGTTCGTGTTGGTGATGGGGTTGGGGGCGATGTTGCTTGGTGGGGTGGGCATCATCAACACGATGCTGGTCATCGTGCGGCGGCGCACGTTGGAGATCGCCGCGATGAAAACGGTCGGCGTCGGCGGTGGGCAGATTGCTACGTTGTTCATGATCGAGGCGTTCATTGTCGGGTTGGGAGGCAGCATCGCCGGTGTGGTGATCGGCGCAGGGTTGACGCTGCTCTCATATCAATATGGTGAGGCGTTTGTGCTGCAAACCGTCGCCTGGCAACTTTACCCGCAAGCGTTGGTGTTCGGGTTGTTGCTGGGGTTGACGGTTACAATTGTCTTTAGCCTGATCCCGGTGCTGGTCGCGGTGAAGGTGCGCCCGGCGAGCATCTTACGCCCGAACGAAGCGCATATCCCGGCGTTGGGACTGGCGCAGTCCGCCAGCGTGGTGCTGGTGATGGTGCTTGTCCTCGGTCTCATCACAGGCGCGATCATCGGGCCGCTGCCGGGTGGTTTGCATTATCTGGTCGGTGTGGTCGGCGTGGTGGTGACGTTGGTGATCCTCTCGCTGCTGGTCGGGGTGCTATGGCTGTTTGTATGGTTGATCGGACACTTCCCCACACTTGGCCTGGTTGATCTACAACTGGTACTTCGCAACCTCAGTACGCAACGCATTCGCACCGCGATCACGCTGCTGGCGATTGCGACCGGTATGTTTGCGCTGAGTGGAATCACGCTCTACGGGGCGGGGACGCGAGAAATCCTCAGCGGTACGTTGACCGGCACACTGGGCGGCAATGTGTTGATCCTCTCCCCGGCGACACTCTCCCCGGTGACGGCAATCGCCGAGCGCGACCAGCAGCGCATCGAAGACCGGTTAAGCACGCTGGATGGTGTGACCTACCGCACGCGCATCCTGAACTTTGACGGTCGTGTATTTTCTATCGACGGACGACCACAGCTCGGTGTGCCCCGTGCGCAGAACGGCGTGAACATCGTCGTGCGTGATACGGATAATCCCGCGCTCGAAGGCCCGCCGGTCGAGCAAGGGCGCGGTCTGCATCGGTCAGATCGCGGCAGTGCGGTCGCGGTGGTGCGGTTGACGCCTTATCTGCGTGAAAATGACGTCAGAGTCGGTTCGACGTTGCGCTTGCACCTGACGAACGGTGAGGCGTTTACGTTCGAGGTCGTCGGCACGTTTGCCGATACCCGGCAGGACTTACAATCTGCACTCGCTTTCGCCGATGTGCAGGTGCCGCCGGGCACACTCGGTAATGCGCTACCGGTGGGACGGTTGAACGCGATTTATGTCGAGGAAGATCGCAAGACCGAGGTCATGCTGTCGCTGTCGGCGTTGACCGGCGTCTACCCGGTGGATGTGACGTTCATCGACCGGGTGTTGGGTCGGCTGGTCGAGCAGTTCAGCGCGTTACCGTTGCTGGTCGGGTTGCTGTCTTTAGGCGCGGCGGCGGTCATCATGGCGAACACGGTCGCGCTTGCCACACAGGAGCGTCGTCAGCAAATCGGCGTGTTGAAGGCACTCGGTTTACAATCGCGGCGTGTGCTGGGTATCCTGCTGCTGGAAAATGTGCTGGTCAGTCTGTTCGGCGCGTTGATCGGCATCGGCCTCAGCATGTTGGGTATGGTGCTGCTGTCGTTGGTCGGTTTGGGTGAGGTGATCGTGTTGCCAGCCGATGCCCGCCCGGTGATGCTCGGTCTGGTGCTGGCGGCGGTGGGTATCGGCGTCGGGGCAACCCTTCTCAGCGCCGGGGCGACCGTCCGTGACCGCACGCTGAGCATCCTACGCAATGATTAGTGAGATTGTACGATGACGGTTTCAAAATACAATCCAGTCACACTGTAATTATATCGGCGAGCATGTATCATGCCATCACGTACTGTCACCAACAATCGCTACATCATCAGGGTGTTATTGTCAATACAGCAACAGTTCGCGCAGTACTTGCCAGTGAATCGCCGCGCCTTCCCGGTCACCGCGCAGCCGCCGCTTCACTACTTTGATCGTCAGTTCGCCCACCATACCGAGCTTAGCAACCCACGCCGCCATCCCATGTTTACGGAAATAATAAATCGGCGCGAGGTGATACCAGCGTATGCTGACCAACCGCGCTCGGCTCACGCTGGTAGAACCGTAGTGTGTCACAGTCACCGAGGGCAGATAGACCACCCGTCGCCCGGCGTCCCAGGTGCGTTTACACAGGTCAACATCTTCACAAAAGAGAAATAGGTTATCATCGAAGCCGCCGATCTGTGTGAACCACGTCCGGTGCAGCGTCAAACACGCGCCCCCGACCCAGGCGGTCTCAAACGGTGCGATCCCGTGCAGCACCCGCCGGTGACGGTCGTCATAAACCAGCGCCGGTGAGAAGCGTTCCAGACCGTAGAACTTCGCCAGCAGGCGCAATGGTGTGAACGCTGCCCGTGCGCTGATGACTACCTTGTCTTCGGCATCGACGATGCGTGGCCCGACGATGCCGACATCTGCATGGGTGCTGATGTAAGCCGCCAGCCCTTCGACTACGTTCGGAGTCAGCACCAGGTCGGGGTTGGCGATGATCAGAAGGTCACCGGTCGCGTAGGTTGCCGCGAGGTTGTGTCCTGCGCCGAAACCGCGATTTTCCGCACTACGCACCAATCGCACCTGCGGGAATTTTGTGCTGATGATCGTAGTCGTGTCGTCCTGTGAGGCGTTATCTACCACGATGATCTCATACTCGGCATCTGCCACCCCGCGCAAACAGGCACGGATGACATCGGCGCTGTTATAGGTGACGATGAGGATGGAAATGGAAGGCATCGGCTTTTCCTACGTAACATCTCAACACGCCAAGCATACCCGCTCGCGCTCCGGGCGTAAACTGTGTGCTGTCGGGTCGCCGTAATAGGCTTTGTCGAGATCGATCTGCTCGCCGATGAAACCGAACGGACTGCTCGATGTGCCGTTGCTGGTCGTCACGCCGAGCGACGTGCGGAATTTTTCGTGAATTTTTCCGGGCCGTGACTTTTGCCCACGATAAATCATGCTATAATGCGGGGGATTTTTCCCTGAATAACGCCCGGAGAACAAGCCGATGGATACCCGGACACAACCCGTGATGGTCAAGCCGTTTGAACAGAAGCTCAAGTTGACCGTTATCATTCCCTGTTATAACGAACGCGAGTTTCTTGAACAAGTCATTGAGCGCGTGCGTGCGGTCGATTTGTCAGATGAGATCCTCATCGTCGATGATGGCTCCACCGATGGCACCCGCGACATTCTACGCCGTCTGGAAGCCGAAGCACACGACGACCTGCGTGTGATCTACCATGAGCGCAATAAAGGCAAGGGCGCGGCACTCGTCACCGGCTTCGCCGCCGCCACCGGTGATGTTCTGCTGATTCAAGATGCCGACCTCGAATATGATCCGCGTGATTACCCCGCGCTGATCCAACCGATTGAGGAGGGCGTCTCTCCGGTGGTGTACGGGTCGCGCTTTCTGGGTGGGCCGCGCAAGGCGATGAACTTCTGGAACATGATCGCCAATAAGATCCTCACGCTGGTGACCAACATCCTCTATAACGCCATCCTGAGCGATATGGAGACGTGCTATAAGGTCTTCCGTAGGGATGTGGTCAAAGACATGAAAATCCATGCACGCGGCTTCGAGTTCGAGCCGGAGTTCACCGCGAAGGTGTTGAAGAAGGGCATCCGCATCTACGAAGTGCCCATCAGCTACAACGGGCGCGAATGGGACGAAGGTAAAAAGATCAAGTGGCACGACGCGCCTAAAGCCCTGTGGGCATTGGTCAAGTATCGCTTCGTGGATTAAACCTCAAGGGCGCATCATAGCACGATGCGCCCGATTTTCGTTAAGGACCCTCATATCACATGCAATGGAAACCGCGCACAATCTGGTACGTGATCGCCTTTACGCTCGTGCTGGCGGTCGTGGTCGGCTTTGACCTGACACCCTGGGTGCGCGGTGGTTATGGCTGGCGCTGGAATTACGATACTGCGCCTTATGTGCTCATCCCATTGAGTTTCGTCGTCGGGTATGTCGCGGGGGGATTGCGCCTCATCGGACGGGGCGCACCGGGGCGCACGCTCATCGCGTGGAGCGTCACCGGCACGATATTGATCTCATACGCGACCGTCGCCGCCCACACCGGTGATCCGTTGCAGACCATGCTCGGTCGCACGCTGGATTTCACCACGACCGGGCAGCATCAAGCCGCCGCGCTGATGGATTGGGACGGTGGCGAATGGCGAGATTGGTCGGCTTACATGCGTGGCACCGATGGACACATCGCGCTCTCGCCGCCTGGGGCGGTGCTGTGGTATGGTCTGCTGGATGCGTCGCTTGGTGCTGTGCCACTACTGGCGGATACGCTCAATGATCCACTGCTGGCGGCGCAGTGCCACAATTACGTTTTTCTCGACTATACGCCCGCAGAACAGGCGTCGGCGTGGTTCGGCGTGCTGATGCCGCTGTGGGCGGCGTTGACCGTGCTGCCGCTCTACGCTGTTGCCCGTCGCTTGACCGGGTCAGACAGCGCGAGGTGGGCGGTATTGTGGTGGGCGCTCGTCCCCGGTGTGACGGGGTTCGCTGCCTCGTGGAACACGTTGTATCCGTTGCTGGCGGTGTTGGCGTTCTGGTTGCTGCTGCGTGGCCTGGATGCACGTGGCGTTCGACCAATGGCGCTGTGGCTGATCGGTGCGGGGTTGGTCACCGGGTTGGCATTGTTCATCAACTTTGCGTTCGTTCCGTTGCCGGGCGTGCTGGGGGTGTACACGCTGTCGCATTATTGGTTCCGTGAGCGTGATGCGCAGCCGCTTTATCGCCCGTTGATCGTTGGCGGGTGGGCCGTGCTGGGCGCAGTGATCCCCTGGCTGTTGTTCTACGCCGTCAGCGGTGATACACCGTTCGACATGCTTCAGGCCGCCCTCGACTATCACTTCGACCTCGACCGTCCGTACTGGTTCTGGGTGGGGATGCATCTATGGGACTTCGTATTGTGGGGCGGTGTGGGCTTCGCGCTGCTGGGCGTGCTGGCGCTGTTCCGCTGGCGAGGACGTCCGCTGCTGCTGATGCTGGCGTTGACGGTCACGCTGGTGATATTGGCGCTCAGCGGCACCGCACGCGGCGAGACCGGGCGTGTGTGGTTGTTCCTCGCGCCGCTGCTGCTGGTCGCCGCTGTGGACGGCCTGCGACGGCTTGCCGATAGGCGGTCGGCGTATGTCGGGATGACGCTGTCGCAGGCGGTGCTGGCGTTGGTGTTGCTCGTCAATGTGCCGGTGATGCCCGATCCGCTGACACGCCCGCCTGCACTGGCGAAAATGACGCCGGATATGTTCCTAGCATTCGTTGATACGTCACAGATTGCTACGTTCACCGCTGACGCGCACGCACTTTTCCGGCTGGAGGGCTTCGCCACACAGCAGACCGGCGCTGGTGTGCAGTTGGCGCTGACGTGGCAGGGGATCAACCGACCGGAGACGGCGTACTGGTTCGGCGCGTTTCTGGTCGGGCCGGATGGCGAGACGACCGAGCCGATCTTATGGCAGCCGCGTGAATCTTTCGGACGTGACGCCCGTTACCCGACCACCTGCTGGGACGGTGGCACCGCTGTGCAAGATCGCGTGGTGCTGCCGCTACCCGACAACGCCGCGCCCGGTGACTGGTGGGTGAGTCTGGCAGCGTTCGGCGCGGCAGGCCAACCGGAAGGGCGCTTGAACGTCACCCTTTCCGACGGCTCGCCGGATGTGCAGGTCGGCCTCGGCCCGGTGGCAGTGGAGTGAGTGGGCGTATACAATGTATTTTACCTTGCACAAGATGGAGAGGCCGATGGATACACAGGTTATCGAGTTATTAGGACGTAACACATTGATTAACGCCCTGCTCAAAGCAGGTTTTGAGGTCGCACAACCCGCCCGTGATCGCGGCGTCGATCTTATCGCGTACCTCGACGTCGATGATGAAATTGAACAGTTCGTTGGGGTGCCAATTCAACTTAAGGTTGCCTCCAACCAATCCTTCAATATCAATAAAAAATACAATAAATTTCCTAATCTCATTATGGCTTGCGTCTGGGATCTGACGCATGACACAGAATCACCGATCTATGCATTGACGCAGCAAGAAGCCGTTGCTGTCGGCGATGCGATGGGATGGACACAAACTGCATCATGGCAACAAGGCGGACTTTACAGCTCGACTCGTCCATCGAAGAAGCTGATTAAGTGCCTCGAACCCTACCGTATGAACAGCAAGAAATGGCGAGACAAACTGCTGGGGGTGTAGCAGTGATGTAAATTCGTTGAACTTTATCGTGCCTAAAATAAGTATCTGTCTCATCGTTCCAATACCTTCGCCAAAATTCAAGATGGTCGAAAAATGGCGATTTTAGCGAAAATTTGACACTTTATGACCTCTTATAAGCCAACTTTTCACGCTAATTCTGATGTTTT
>DAOTTX010000448.1:0-4585 GCA_034437515.1 Anaerolineae bacterium | reverse complement strand
TGGCAATAGCACCTCAGTAGAAAACCGCCATTTTTCGCTTGCAAACGACTCCTGAGATAGACTTTCGAGGATAAGAAGTGCCGGAACTATACACTCTCGGTACTCTCTGTGGAGGTCAACGTTCGTGGCCTGCACACAAACGTCTAAAATTACAGCAATATCAAACCGAGTTGCACCTCACGGCGCAATTGCCACCTTTACCCCAACTTGGGCCCTAGAGACGGCAACCACACCCGCCAAATAACTTCCTGTAAATATGAGAATGTGCGATCATTAGAATAACCAGCGCCCACCGGGGTTTTGGGTATCATAACTCTATGACACGTAAAGGTAGCAATCGTGCCAGCAAGGTCAACTGATAGCAGGCCGACCAAAACGGACGGTCGGGTACTTCAGGGAAGCAGTCTTCTGTGAAGTAAATTGAGAAACTGAGGGCAAAAACGATGCCATTCAGGTAGAATATCTCGCATAGAATACTTCACGAAAGGTGATTTCATGTCTTCGTTCCCTGCCGACAGCCTTGGTGACTGGATTGATCGCTACTTGACCTCAGCGGTTCACGGGGTTCGCTCGGAAAGTGTTCACCAAAAAATTCGTCTTCATCTGAACCGTTTCCAAGACTTCTTTGCCGATCGCTATGGTCAGACCCATCTCAGTTCGTGGGTCAAACGTGATGTCGAGGCCTGGCGCAATCACATGGTTGACAGCGGTCTGGCACCGGCGACAATCAACAATCACCTAGCTTCACTATCGGGGTTCGCAACCTGGGTTGTCGCTCGGGATGAGAGCCTATTTGCAATGGGTGACCCAACTAAGGGCGTGAGGGAAATCCCGCTGCCGCCATTGGAGCCACGTGCTCTCGACAAACGTCAGGTCCAATCGCTGAAGAACTTGTGTGATCGGCTCCTGCCGTACTATCGGGTCAGAGGACGAAAATGGTCTCATCGCCCAGAGGAAGCGCCGCTACGAACCAAGGCCCGTCCCTGGCGTGATCGTGCTATCGTGTTTGTGCTGCTCTCCACGGGGATACGGCGCGAGGAACTGGTGAATCTCAATCTGGAGCAGGTCGAGCCATATACCTCAAATGAGCTGAGACAGGCAAGGCAGGCGCGGGTTCATGGGGTCGCCGGAAAAGGCAAAACCCAGCGCGATGTATTTTTATCGCGGGATGCACGGTATGCGCTCGCCGACTACTTCGAGCACGAACATGCTAGTGACTACACAACCCAAGCCTCCGAAGCAACGCCCTTATTCTTAACAGCAGCTGAAGTGGCGAGTCGCCGTTCGGATGGTCGTCTATCACCGCGCTCAGTGAATAACATCCTGGCCCAGATTGGTCGTTGGCATGACGCTGACATCACGGATGAGACACGCCACATCTCGCCTCTGCGTCCACACGATTTACGGCATACATTTGCTTTTCAGCTAGCGCAAGCAACCGATGCTGATGCCTACGAGTTGGAACGTCGCCTCGGACATCAGTCCCAGCGTTATATTCAGCGATATACGAACCCACCCGAGGACGTCGCAGCGGGCTACATTGAGGATTTTTAGCCATGCCTGTTGGCTTCTTACGTCCGACAGCACGAGAGGCGTACAACACCTTTCCCGAAACCGTGGAGGAGGGCGATCTGATCGCCTACTTTCTGCTGACACCAGATGATCGGGTCGAGGTTCTATACGGCGGAACCGACGCCCAGCGCCTAGGATTTGCACTGTTGATGTGCAGCCTGCGCTATCTCGGTTTTTTCCCGGTGGATATTCAAAACGCCCCGACGAATGTCGTCGGGTATCTGGCCGAGCAGCTCAACAGTGATCCAGCAGCACTGTCCGACTACGGGGGACGACCTCAAACCCGTCGCGCTCATCAGCGTCATATCATGGCCTATCTCGGCTTTCGCTCGATGTCGTCCGATGACAGAGAGACATTATTCACCTGGCTGAGTCAGCGGGCGCTGGAGAACGAACGGCCCTCAACGCTGCTACAGCAGGCCAGTGAGCGCTTGTATCGGCAGCGAATCATCCGTCCCGGCATCACGCAACTCGAGCAGTTGGTGGTGCAGGCGCGAGGACAAGCACACGAGATGACTTACGCACACCTGGTGACGGACCTCGACGATGATCTACGGCAGCGGTTGGATCAGTTACTCGAACCGGACCCCGAGCGTGGAAACCTCACACCGTTGAGCTGGCTGCGTCGCGCTGCCCGCAGCAACAGTGCGGACCATATTCTGGAGACGCTGACCAAGCTGGCGGTAGTTCAGGATTGGGATATTGATGCGTGGGGTCTAGCTGATCTACCACCCGCTCGGACACAATACCTGGTCGGCATCGCCCGTCGGTCCAGCAATCAGGCGCTTCAGCGTAAGATCGAACAGCAGCGCTATCCCATTCTGATGGCCTTTCTGGCCGATACCCGCCAACAACTGACCGACGAGGCCCTGGACTTGTTCGACGGTCGATTGGCCGAAACCGAGCGCAGCGCCCGGCGTGAGTTAAAGGCTTATCAGGTTGAGATGAGTGAAACCCTCCAGCGTATGGTATGGACACTGGGTAAGGTCACAAAGGTCGTATTGGACGATGAAGTTCCGGATGACGCGGTACGCGACCGTGTTTTTCAGACGATTCCCCGCGATCAACTGGCGGCCCTGGTCGCGGCCATCGACCAGCAGCAGCACTCACGGGATAAACTCCACTTCATCGACACCCGTTACAGCTATCTACGCCGCTTCTTTCCGACGCTGCTCCGCACGCTCACCTTTCGTGCCTATCAAGTTCCGGATACGCTGTTGGAGGCGATCGATATTCTGCACAGCATCAATGAAGACAACAGCCCACCTCCGAGTCAACTGGATGATGTGCCCACTGACTTTATCCCCCGCGAATGGCAAACGCGCGTCCTCAATCGCGATGGCGGCGTTAACCGCCGCGCCTATGATTTATGCGTGATGTGGACACTGCGGGCGGCACTACGCTCCGGAAGGATATGGGTCGAGCACAGTCGTCGTTACACGCATCTCGACACCTATTTGATGCCTAAATCTATCTGGCAGAAACAACGCGCGGTCTTCTTCGAATTGGTTCCCCTCCAGGCTGACAGCCAGGAACACCTGAAAGCGTTACAGGCTCAACTCGAGACGGCCTATCGCGATCTCGACGCTCAGTTACCAAATGATGAGGCGCTCCACATTGAGCATAACCGGGTGGTGCTGACACCATTCGATGCTGACGATCACGACAGCCCGTTGTCGGACCAGCTTCAGTCCATCATGCCACGCGTGCAGCTACCCGAACTCCTGCACGAGGTCGACACCTGGACACGCTTCTCGGACCACTTCGAGCACGCTGGTGGCAGTCGTTCACGTATCGAGCAGTTCGATCGCCATCTCTACGCCGTCATGCTAGCACAGGCACGCAACATCGATTTTCAGCAGATGGTTGATGTGGTCGACCTGACCTACCCCCAGTTGCTGTGGTGCAACACATGGTATGTCCGCGAGGAGACATTGACCGGGGCTATCACTGACCTCGTGAATTACCAATATCGGCAACCGTTAAGCCACTACTGGGGCGACGGGCGCTTTTCCTCGTCTGATGGTCAGCGGTTTGCCGTTGCCGTCCGGACAAAAAATGCGACGCCGCTGCCGCGCTATTTCGGTTTCGGACGCGGATTGACATTCCTGACCTGGACGTCCAGCCAGTATTCACAGTACGGCACCCTGGTCACGCCGCCCACGCACGGTGAGGCCGCCTACACACTCGACAAAATCCTGGACAACGAAACTGACCTCGAGATTCAGGAGCACACGACCGACACCGGCGGCTATACGGACCTGCTGTTTGCACTGTTTGACCTGGTGGGCATCCAATTTGCACCGCGCCTAGCCGATGTCGGTGATACACGCCTCTACCGGGTGAACCGCAGCATCCGCTACGATCACATCGACGCGCTGAAGCTGCACACTCTCAACCTGGATGTGATCCATGAGAACTGGGATGACATGCTCCGGTTGGCAGCCTCGCTGAAGTTCCGTTGGACTCAGCCCTCACTGATTATCCGCAAATTGCAGGCCTTTCGGCGTCAGCATGTATTGACTCAGGCGCTTCAGGAATACGGTCGGTTGGTAAAGACCCTGTTCATTCTGCGCTACTTTCACAGCGAGACGTACCGACGCCGCATCGCCTCTCAGTTGAACAAGGGCGAGAAGCTTCACGCTCTGCGGGGGCACGTCCACTCAGCGAACCGTGGCATGATCCGCAAGAAGTATCCGGAGGCGCATCTCAACCAGGCCAACTGCCTGAACCTCATTGTCAATGCCATCATCGTCTGGAACACGGTGTACATGCAGGCAGCGGTTGAGCATATTCGCCTGACGGGGCAATCTATCACGGAGGACGAACTGAGCCATCTGTCCCCCGTCCGCTTCGAGCATATCAATGTGCATGGCAAGTATTCGTTTGAGATATCGGGACCGCTCGACGCCAACGGCCTGCGGCCATTGGTGGTTGACTAATTTGCTTCACAGTAGATCGATTTCTTGAAGTACCAAACCGTGCGTTTTGGTCGGGTTGCTATAGCTTGACC
>DAOTTX010000447.1:0-1587 GCA_034437515.1 Anaerolineae bacterium | reverse complement strand
ACCGCGACCCCGGTTCCCACATCCACCGTCGTGCCCGGGGAGCCCGTCGCCGTGGCCTCAGGATTCGGGAGTTGGGGGGCCATGATCGGGGCGGTGAGGGATCTGATCCACACCACCCCCGGCCTGGTCGAGGCGTTGGTCGGCGCCTCAGATGATGCCTATCCCAACTTGCGAGAGGCGGGATTGGCTTCAATTGCGGGGATTACCAAGACCCGCCCCGCCGACGGGATGACGATGGTCTACGTGCCGGGCGGTACGTTCCCGATGGGGAGCGACGAGAGCGATTCCGTCGGTGATAGTGACGAATTTTCCCAACACCTTGTTACCCTTGATGCCTTCTGGCTGGATCAGACCGAGGTGACTAACGCTGATTATGTGAATTACTTGAATCGGATCATTCAGGATGTTAGTATTGAGGATAATAAGTTTGTGCTCTACAATGGGGATCTGATCTACGATTTGATTTGCATTGGCTGTGAAGGATGGGAAGAGCGCATTCAATGGAATGGAGAGCGATTTAGTGTTACCTCGGGGTATGAAGATCATCCAGTGGTTCTGGTGTCTTGGTATGGTGCTGCGGGATACTGTGGGTCAGTGGGTGGGCGGCTGCCGACGGAGGCGGAGTGGGAGTACGCGGCGCGGGGGACTGAGGGATGGATCTTCCCCTGGGGGGACGCATTCGATTGTTCGTTGGGCAACTTCGATGACGAGATGGTGCTGGATGACTACGTCGTCCCAGGCGGGGAGGGGTGTGATGGCTACGTCAGGACGGCGCCGGTGGGGAGTTTCCCGGGGGGCGCCAGTTGGTGTGATGCGTTTGATATGGCGGGCAACGTCTGGGAGTGGGTGAGCGATTGGTATGACAGCGACTACTACAGTACCTATCCGGTCGATGGCTGGCCCAACAATCCGACTGGCCCGGCGGACGGGACGCGCAAGGTGTTGCGCGGGGGCGGCTGGGACGACGAGTGGAACCTCGTCCGCGCGGCGGACCGCAGCAGCCGCGCGCCCGCGTATCGCCTCAACTACCTCGGTTTTCGGTGTGCTGGTGTTGCGCCAGGACAGTGAGCTTCTGGACTGCTGGGTACTGGGCTGCTGGAGGGGGGAGTGTGAGGGGGAGACTTCCCCCCTCACATCGTGCGGAGCACGGTCGCGGCCGGCGGTTTTTGGGGGCTCTCCCATCGTATCTAGGGATCCTACTGCTCTGCTGCTCCGAGGGGATCGTGTGCAACCTTTGGTTGCCGATCCCCGTCCTGGCAGACGGAAGCATAAAAAAACGGCTTGGAGAGGATCGTCAGATCCTCGTCCCATGCGTAGATGCGGATTGCACGGATTTGGCAATCCGCTCAAAGCGATCGAGTTATGAAAACCTACAAGAACCTCTACCCACAAATCTACACCTTCGAAAACCTTTACGAAGCGTATCGCGAGGCGCGCAAGGGCAAGCGAGGCCGGGCCGATGTGGCCGCGTTTGAATTCGACATGGAGCACAATCTGCTGCAACTCCAGCGCGAACTGCGCGAGCAGACCTATCGTCCCAGCCCATACCACAACTTTTACATCCACGAGCCCAAGCGGCGGCTGGTC
>DAOTTX010000446.1:0-1795 GCA_034437515.1 Anaerolineae bacterium | reverse complement strand
CGCCTGCATCCATACCGGATACAGGCAAACGTCCGACAGGCGGGACAGGGACGAACGTGCCAGCGTTCGTCCAGATGGATGCCACAGCATCCGTAGGTGTAAGACATCGTTGAACAAAGCTCATAGGTCAAGCTCCATGTCACGTCGAATGTTAGAAGCAAGATCGTTGTCAATGTCGTCCTGCACATCTTCAAGCTCACGAAGTAATCGCCACTCCAAGCCAATATTGCGGTCTAAAATTTGCTCAAACTCCTGTCGGGCAATGCGGTGAAGGTTATCACTGCGATCTAATCCACCACGATCTGTACATACTTGTTCACGGTTGACACGATGGGATTGTCGTTCGCCCAGCCCGTTGTCAATCGTGCCTGCAATGAAGATGTGGGTATGCAACTGTTGTAAACCGTAATCGTCGTCCGTATCCCTGTCGTGCAAACAGTAGGAATACTCCGGCACTGCTAGGTCACGCTCGATGTGCCAGTTCTCGATGGTGCGTTCAGTGACCTCTCGAACCACTTCCTGTCGGATAGCTTCAGGAAGCAGTTCCATCAGGTCGGGTGCAGGTGAGATGACCATGTGATGTGCCAGCACATAGGGACCAGCAAGCTGCCCTGCATTCTGATAGACTTCTTTCCATGAATTACCCAGACCACAATCCACCCAGCGAACATCTGGTTCGAGTGGACGATGGTCAGGGCTTTCCCGATGGGAGACGTATTTCAGGAGCTTTTTCAGCCCCTTGAAACCACCTTTGGTCGGCTTCTGATACTTCCAGTTTGGAATGATGCTCGGTCTACTCATGGCTGTTTTCCCTTGAATTTACAGAAAGGTTTGACACTAAACCCCCATTTTCTGCTCGCCATTTGTGCCATTTCGCTTGTTGCTTGCAACGATTGCTACAATACATGCGCGGTCTTCCACCCAGAGGTGAAGGTGCTTTAAGCCTTGTTCCACACACCACACACACCGCTTCAATCAGTTGTTCGGATGGTTCTTGTGTGCGCTGTTGCCATTGACGCTCATCGCTAAAGGGTGAATTTCGACTTCACCCACCTCTTGTGCCTCGTTCTCGCTTACTTCTTCAAGCATCGGAACGCTGTACCAGTTATCTGCTTGCAACTCCCGATAGACCAGCATCCGCCAGTCACCTGTATTCAATGAAGCCAGTGCATCTTTGCGACGGTTGTTTGCCTTACGAATGGCATCGCGTAGGGCATTGGCATAGAACTGCATCCATCCGGGATGACTTTCTGGGTCAACGGCGGCTGCCTGCCACAGATTGACCGCTTCCTGGTAAGCACGTTCATTGGCATGGCGGGTTTCGATGGATTCGAGCAGTTGCTCTTTGAGGACGTAGGCGGTGCTGAGTACCAATAGGGGCGGGGCGATGGCTTCCAGCCACGCAAACGGGCTGTGCATGTGTCCCGGCAGAGCGACCTGCACGTTGCCGACCAGCGCAATCGCGGTCGCGATCCCCATGCTGGCGTACAGCAGACGACGGGCGCTCGGTGTCGTGCCCAGTGTCGCTAAAGCCAGCGAGAAAACCACCTGACCGATCTCGGCGGTGAGGACGGTAGCAATCCCAACCGCTATTTTCGCCACTGGTGATGGCACGGCTGCGCCAAAGGTCTCCGATCCGATGACGAACAGGCGAATAGCCGATGGTGTGAAAGCAGCCAGTAGTAGCACGATGCACAGCACGTTGATGAGCCGAGACACCGATTGCGGATAACGCGATGCTGTGTGGCGGTCGAAGTGTTCGCGCAGCGGACGCTCACCAACGGCACGCATGACC
>DAOTTX010000445.1:0-1693 GCA_034437515.1 Anaerolineae bacterium | reverse complement strand
GAAGTAAGCCGTCGCCACATCGACCTGCTGCCCGGACTGCCGCTGGAGCAGAGTGTTCAGCACGTCCGCGAGGCGTGTATCCAGGTTGTCGATGACGTAGGGAATGCGCATGGACTGCTCAGGCATAAGGTTTAACGGCTAACTTTCCGACTAAAGGTGTCATATCTTTGAGATTATGTGTGTACAGCGGCAGGTTCAACCGATGGGCCACCGCTGCAATCTGACAATCGCTCATGCCGATGTGGTGGCTGAACTGAAAGGCTTCTAGCTGATCTATCGCCCACTGTTGATCGGCAGCCGTGAGGTAGAGCATCTCGAACTGGTCGAGAATCCCCCTGGCTTGCGTTTGATTGGCTTTGCTGGTCGTCCCCTGCATGACCTCCATCCATGTCGTTGAAGTAACGCCGTAGGTCTGGTTGTTGTTGAACCACGCCAGCGCAGGCTTATAACGGCGCAGCAGATGGATGACAACCGTTGTGTCTACGATTGCTTCCATTACGCTTCCTCATCGCCTGCATCCCAGTACGGTTTAAGCTGTTCCTGCCGCTTGCGCCGCTGTGCCTTGACCCATTCCACCGGGTCTTCGATGTGTGGATCGACAAATTCTACCGGGCCGTCCATGGCTTCCAACATGGCTACGATCTCTGCACCCGTTTTGGCACGGCGGGTGGGTTCCGGTTCATCCGGCAGGTTGAGCAACTGCTGTGCCAGTTCCTCACGTTCTTCGCGGGTCAGCTTTTTTGCCTGTTCCAGAATCTCATTAAGTGTCATTGTTCGGGTCTCCATCTTCACCCCACCGGACACGACGATAAATCTCAGCGAGAGAAAGACGCAGATTGGTGTCATGGATGGGCACGGTGATTTCTGCATCCAACCTGGTGACAAACTCGTAAATCCACTTACCGGATTCATCACGCCGATACACCTCGACTTTGGGCTTGTCCTGGCTGATGATAACGTAGGCTTGAAGACTGGCAATCTGCGTGTATTCTTCCAGCTTGTCGTTATAGTCGTACACGGCTGTCCCTGGTGAGAGAACCTCAACGAGTAGCACAGGATTGGTAATCGTGTCCGTGCGCCCCTTCCAGTATGCAGGGTCATCACAGAAGACTGTTACGTCCGGGTAGCGGTACGACCTGGTGCTGGCGATAAACACCCGCGTATCCGACGAATTGACCGTACAGTCACGGTCGGCCAATTGACCACCAACATGAATGATCGTGCTGGCGACAATGGTATTATGTCGAACGCTGGCTCCGGTCATGGCGTACACCTGGCCTGCGTGATACTCGTATTTGATTTCCTGGGCATCGGCGAAAGCCAGATATTCAGTCACCGTCATCGGTGGTAGATCATCCGTTTGTACAGCGACCATTTGCGCTCCTTCGTTTTCGCCCATTATACCATCCCCAAAATGCCGACTGCCCACGCCCGCGCCTGACGCGCCTCGTCGCGGGACAGCACCTCATCATGCGCCGCTTTGTTGCGGACATCGCGCATCGCCTCATCCGTGAGGACGGCGACGAACCCATCCACATCCGGGATGGTGACCTGCATCGTGGAGCGCAGCGCCGTTTCCTTACTGCTGCTGAGGATAATCATGTATGCCCCCAGCGTGAGGTTTTTCTCACCGCGCATGAACGCCTGTAGGAACTTGTTGTGGCAGTCCTGATCCGTGTAGCTGCTGGCGCGG
>DAOTTX010000444.1:0-2359 GCA_034437515.1 Anaerolineae bacterium | reverse complement strand
ATAGTCCTTAATACCTTGACGCACTTCCGGATCATCAAGAATATTCACGGTTGCGTAGGAAACACCCAAGGTATTCAGGATTTGGACGACATTATTGGAAAAACCACATTGCTTCTTACGTCCGCGCTTTTTCGGTGGGGGTGGGTCAGGTGGCGGATTCGCTTCGAAGCCCTGCTGAAGCAATCGCTCATATTCTTGATGGTAGAAGGCAATACGTTCAGGCGCTAAAGCCTGCTGTTCGTCGGGGCAATCAGCAACTTCGCGTTTGGCATCGCGCAAAAGCTGGGCCATCTCGCCCGCCCACGCCTGCTGATATTGCGCCTCCACAAAACGCAAGTCGCGCAGATGATGGGCATTACACAGCGCATGGGCACAGTCCTCGAACTGAAAGTACGATGTCAACCCATCATGCACGCTCACACCCTTGAACTGGGGGAGAATATCCATCTCGCGCTCGCGCATCGCTTCCTGACCGCGCTTCGGATGCACGGTGTAAGCGGTCAGCTTGTCAGTTGACGCCACATGCAGCCAGTGCAGCTTGCCTTCCACGCGCATTCGGGTGTGGCTACTTTACGTTTTGGGAAAACGGGTACTGATTTGAGTATCGCAGAAATAATGCGAAAAACAGTGTTGAACTCGCCAGATTGGGTATAAATTGGCGATTATTCACCGATTTTCCCTCTAAAACTGCCCCAAACCTGACTGTGCTCAAATAGGCAAAACACAAAGTAGCAACACCCAAACGTAAAGTAGCCACACCCGTTTATTTTCTTCGCACTAGGGACGTGGGGAACCACACTGCCGCGCCTCCCCTTCCTGTATCATAGTGTGGCAGCTCTGGGCATCGTCATGGCGTGGCGGCTCGTTACGCTGACTGTCTCCGGGCAAGCTGCCGAAGCACGCCGCGCTATTGTCGTCGGCACGGACGAAAGCATCCGTCAGCTTGGCGCATATCTGAGTGAACCGGGACGCGAGCGGATTTACCATATTGTAGGTATCGTTGCGGACGATACCGAGCTAAGCTCGATGTACGGCTTCCCAATTCTGGGACGCACCACCGACCTCAACCACTTAGTTCAGCATCACGATGTGCGCGAACTGGTACTGACGAAAGATCACACACACTGCGAACAAGCCGCACAAGCCGTCGTGCGTCAATACGAGAGCGGTGTGCAGTTCATCACTGTACCGCACCTATATGAGCGGCTCTCTGGGCGGATTCCAGTCAACCACATCGGCAGCAACTGGTCATCCATACTGCCCACGGACGTTAACTCCGAGTACAACCGCTGGCACTTCCTGTTCATGAAGCGCGTAATCGACGTTGTACTCTCGATTATCGGGCTGGCTATCTTCGGGCTGATGCTCCCCTTCTTAGCTCTCATTATCAAGCTAGATTCCAAGGGCGGCATCTTCTATCGGCAGAAGCGCACCGGGCAGTATGGCAAGCCGTTTATGCTCACCAAGCTCCGCACGATGGTTAACGACGCCGAGGACAAGACCGGCCCCACCTTCGCGCAGGTCGGCGACAGCCGCATTACTCGCGTAGGTTCCTTCCTTCGCAAAACGCGCCTGGACGAAGTCCCGCAGCTACTAAACGTACTACGCGGCGAGATGAGCCTGATTGGCCCGCGCCCGGAGCGCCCGATCCACGTTGAGCGGCTAGCGAACAAAATTCCGTACTACTGCACGCGCCACGTTATGCGCCCCGGCTTAACCGGCTGGGCACAGGTTCGCTACGGCTACGGCTCCACGGACGAGGACGCCCGCGTGAAGCTGGAATACGACCTGTACTACATTCGTAACGCAACCAGCGTGTTAGACTTGACGATTCTAGTTCGCACGGTGTACAAAGTGCTTACGCTGGGCGGTCTCTAAACAGAGATCGCACCCCGGCGACCTGTACGAACCCGAGGGGATTTCATGAGCGAGCAGCAACCAAGTGTTACCGTCATCATGCCCATCCGCAACGAGCAAGACTTTATCCACCGGAGCTTAGGCGCAGTCCTAGACCAAGACTACCCGGTGGACAAGCTCGAAGTCCTGATTGCCGATGGCATGTCTGACGACAAAACCCGTGACATCATCGCCGGGATGGCCGCAAACAGCGCCATCCCGGTTCACATTATCGACAACCCCAAACGCATCGTTCCCACCGGGATAAACGCCGCGCTCGCCGTGGCCACCGGCGACATCATTGTCCGCGTAGACGGACATACCATCATCGCGCCGGACTACGTTTCGATGTGTGTAGACGCGCTCCAGCGCACGGGCTGCGATAACGTGGGCGGGCGCATGGATGCCGTCGGCGAAACCGACTTCGGGCGCATTGCCGCACTCGTGACGAGTTCGCCGTTTG
>DAOTTX010000443.1:0-47555 GCA_034437515.1 Anaerolineae bacterium | reverse complement strand
CTGCCAATCCTCTGGTGTGATTTCGAAATCGGTGAGTGGTGACGGTAGTTCATTCATAGGCCAACAGTATACCCTTAATTTCTCCTGTTTTCACCCCCTGAACGGATACTTTAAGTTTCGTTTGAAGTCTTGCGTGGTGATGCGCATTTGCGTACAGTTGTCCGAATTGGTTTTCATCACGACGAGAAAATTCTATGACGGAACTGCTGTTGATACTGCTCGCGCTGGTCTGGTTTGTCGGGACGTGTGTCCGAGTGTACAGACAGGCGCGTTTTTTTCAAATCGAAGAGTATAAAAATAGGCGTTATTTGCGCTGGTGGTTAGCGCAACGTGATCGTTTTGCCCCTAATCGTCCGTTGGTCGCGGTTTTCGTCGGCTCAGCGTTGGCGATTTTTCTCAGTGAAGCGCCTGGGTCGCCACTGCCGGGGATCATCGCACTGAGCGCGTCTCTGGTCGCGTTGTGGCCGCCGGACGAGGGTGAGATCAAGAAAAAATTCGTGCGGACACAGCGAGCGACACGCTTACTGGCGGCGTCCTTTGGGGTGGCGGCCTTTGACATCGTGCTATATTTATTCCTGGCGTCACGTCTGGGTGTCACCGTGAATGAGGTGCAAGTCGTGCTGGTCATGGCCTGCGGTCTGCTGGCATATTTGACCGTGCCTTTGATACTCGCTTCCGGCAATATTTTGATGATGCCGGTTGAGGGATTTCTGCGCGGGCGCTTTGTGCGCTCGGCAAAAGGCGTGATGGCGGATATTCGTCCGAGCGTGGTCGGCATCACCGGCAGCTACGGCAAGACGACGACCAAGAACTTCCTGGCGGACATCCTCAACGGGCGCTTCAAAGCCTATGCGACACCCAAGAGCTATAACACGATGATGGGGGTGTGTATCGCCATCAATAACGATCTGGCGAACGATTACAGTGTCGATCATTTCATCGTGGAGATGGGCGCGTACATTCGTGGGGAGATCGCCCGCATCTGCCAATTGACCCCGCCGGACATCAGCATCGTGATCGAGGTTGGCCCGCAGCATCTGGAACGCTTCGGCAGTCTGGAAAATATCGCCAAAGCCAAATACGAGATCATCAAAAACCTACGACCGGATGGCGTCGGCGTGTTCAATTACGATAACGCCTATGTGCGTGAGATGTTCGAGCGTGGTTATCCGAACACACAGTTGGCGGTCAGCCGAGAGCTTGACCCGAACGCAGCGGGGGCGCTCAATGTGCGCTTCGTCGCCACAGATATCATCGAGACGTTAGACGGCCTGCGCTTTACAGTCCATGACACAGAAACCGGCGCAAGCGAACCCTTTGAAACCGTTGTCGTCGGGGAACACAACGTCACCAATCTGCTGTTGGCGACGGCGGTCGCTGTGCATCAGGGTATGTCGTTACGAGAAGTCGCCTTTCGGGTGCGGGCGCTGCGTCCGGCGGAAAGCCGTCTGGTGCGCGAGACGACACCGCAGGGCATCACCATCATCAACGACGCTTACAGTGCTAACCCGGTCGGCGCGGTGAGTGCGTTGCGCGTGTTGGGGATGCATCAAACCGGCCGGCGCGTGCTGGTGACGCCCGGTATGGTCGAACTGGGAGACTTGCACGACCGGGAGAACCAGCGGTTGGGGGAGGTTGCCGCGCAATATGCCACCGATGTCATCCTCGTGGGTGAGGAACAGACGCGCCCCATCAAAACCGGGTTGGAAGTGGCAGGGTTCCCGGCGGAGCAGTTGCAAGTCGTTAATGAACTGCGTGAGGCCATCCACTGGTATGAGAACAATTTACAGCCTGGGGATACCGTGCTGTTTTTAAACGATCTGCCGGATACGTATTAGCCACCGGCGAGTGTAAAAGTTCGTATAAAATTTGTAAATCTTAATGCTGCATACCTTCACCGTATTGTGATATTTCGATACAATAATGATTGACGACATAGTCTTAAAGAGGCAAGCAAAAATCACTATGCACAAGGCGCAAACGTATTTCATCCATGAAGATGATTGGGCGATGATTGAGTTCCTGCCGGAAAGCAATCGATACGATGTAGAAAATACCATGCGTACCGACCCGACCGACGGCAACCTGCACCTGGATGCCCGGCCTATCTTCAAATGCCCGGTCGCGACAAATGGTCTCTCTGTGGATAACCTCAATCGTATCTTCGGTAGTGTGCTGACACGCGCCGATGAGGTGCTGACCGGACGCACCACCGACATGGAGCCGAAGAAAAACGCTTTTGCGTTCTTCGATGAGTTGTTCGGTGCGGTTTACGGCACACAGCACAACGGGATGATCTGTAGCCTGTACTTCGATAATCGCGTGTGTGATTGCGATCACGACTTCAGATCGGTCATGAAGGCGCTGAATAAGCTCGGTAAGAAATACAAGCTCTTTCTTGCGGATTGGTGGCTGGATGTCACCGTCGATCTCAGTGACAAAACAGCCTTGCAAACTTACATCGAAGAGATGTAACGCACACCAAAATCTGAGCGGTTAACTTAACGGGGGCGTACAGCCCTCGTATGCATTTACACGGAGAAAGTAATTTCATGTCTCAACCCAAAATCGGCATCACTACCAGTTACGAGAACGGTAAACAAAGCCTGGATCATCATTATGTACACGCCATCGAGAACGCCGGTGGCTTGCCATTAATTGTGCCGATGTTCCAGATGGCGGAAGCGATGAGCGCGTTCGTCGCCATGTTGGATGGACTGGTCATCACCGGGGGGCCGGGGTTGCTGCGGGGCTTGGTCGGTGAGTTGCCCGATGACCTTGCGCCCACTGACCCGGTGCGTGAACGGGCTGATCGGCTGGCGTTCGAGGCGTTGAGCGGTCAACCGGTGCTTGGCATCTGCTATGGGATGCAGTTCATCAATGCGCAGCACGGAGGCACGATCAACGGTGATTTGATGGTGCAGCATACCGGGGCCGTGCCGCATACACCGGCGCGAGGCGGGCAGCCGCACAGCGTCCAATTTGAGGAAAATTCAATGCTGTATGATCTTTTTGGCGCAGACCTTACCGTCAACACCTATCACCGGCAGTCGGTGGTCGAAATCGGGAAAGGACTACGCATCACCGGCACCAGCCCGGACGGTATCATTGAGGCGATTGAGTCGGTGGATGGTCGTATGATCGGTGTGCAGTTTCACCCGGAGCGCATGGAAGACGCGGCCCGGCCTTTGTTCAACGATTTTGTGAATCGCTGTCGCTGATCCCTACATTGACAAGTGCCTCGTTTCCCTGCATATTAACTGGCAATTTGGTTCAATTTGCAGGGGGCGTCAGTGAGCGCAAAACGGAAAACCACTGTCGCGGTGATCTTCGGCGGGCGTAGTGTAGAGCATGACGTCTCCATCGTCACCGGGCATCAGATCATGCAAGCTTTTGACCAGCAACGCTATGAAATCGTGCCCGTTTACATCTCCGGTGCCGGTCGCTGGTACACTGGTGAGCCACTTCTCGACCTCAAAAACTTCGAAAATGAGATCATCAGTGCCAAAGGCATCGAGGAAGTCCTGCTATCACCTTCAACACAGCATCATGGTTTAATCGTCAATCCGATGGCAGGGCGTTTACAGAAGAGTAGCATCCGGCGGCTCGATGTCGCGTTCCCGGCGGTGCATGGTTCGCACGGCGAGGATGGGACGTTACAAGGATTGCTCGAAATGGCGGATATACCCTATGTCGGTTGTGGGGTGCTGGCCTCGGCATTGGCGAACGATAAAATACTCACCAAGCGTGTGCTACGCCAGCATGGAATCGACGTTGTCGATGACGTGACATTCACCCGGCGGCAATGGTTGGAGGCACGCGAGGCCGTGCTCAAGCGGATCGAAAATACGTTGACCTGTCCGGTTTTTGTCAAACCGGCGACGCTCGGTTCTAGCATCGGTGTTGCGCGAGTGTCTGATAGCAATCTGCTCGCGCCGTCGATTGACGTGGCGGCGAACTTCGACCAGCGTGTCGTTGTCGAACAGGCCGTTACCGACGCTACCGAGATCAATTGTTCGGTGATGGGTTACGACGATCAAATGCGGGCTTCTGTACTGGAGCAGCCTGTTTCCTGGGAAGAATTTTTAACCTACGAAGAAAAGTATATGCGTGGTGAGGGCGGTATGAAAAGCCAGCAACGTATCATCCCCGCGCCGCTGCCTGATGACCTGACGGAGTTGACCCAGCAGACTGCTATCCGCGCCTTTCGTGCGATTGAAGGTCGCGGTATTGCTCGTATGGATTTTTTACTTAGTGCTGACAAAACCACCGTCTATCTCAACGAGATCAACACCATGCCTGGTTCACTGTCGTTTTATCTCTGGCAGGAAGAGGGACTCTCCAACAATGAGGTCGTGGAGCAGTTAATCAAAATTGCCCAGGATGCCCATGCAGACAAACGCAGCAGCACTTTTGACTATCAGACTAATCTCGTCGCACTTACCGCGCAGCGTGGGCTGAAGGGGGCGAAGGGGTCTAAGAAAAGCGTCTAGCGTTAGAATCTATAAATCTAACGGATAAAACTCGCATGGAATCTTAAAGTTGATTACAATAACGGAATCTATCATCGGGTTCGGAGCTATACACTTTGAGACAACGTAAATACCTTCTTTTCTGGATGATTGTTCTGCTGGTCGCGGCGGGTTGCGGCGGGGATGAAGCAACACCAGAACCGACCGATGTACCACTCGCCGGGGCGGTCGTGCCGACGCGCCAACCGACAGACACCGCGACTTCTACTCCGTCGCCGACAGTTACCTCGACCGCGACCAATACGGCAACGCGGACACCGTCGCCGACCGATACCCCAACTGCGACCAATACGACCACCGCGACACCGACAGACACGGCGACTTCCACACCTTCACCGACGGAGACCGCGACTCAGACTCCGTCACCGACAAAGACACCTACGCTGACGTCCTCCCCGACCAGTACGACAACACAGACACCGACTAGTGCGCCAACGCAAACGCCGACCAGTACGACAACACAGACACCGACCAGTATGCCAACGCAAACGCCGACTCTACCACCAACGGCGACACGTCAACCGACTGCAACACCCGCGCCTACTCAACTACGGCTCGAAGGTGGTACGCTGGACGCCGATAGTGCGGTCGGCGGAGTCATCACAGACGGCAATTATGGGGCGGAATATACACTTGAGGCGACTGCCGGCGATGTCGTCACGCTGGTCATGTATGCCGCCTCCGGTGATTTGGACAGTCAACTCACCTTACTTGACCCCAACGGGGATCGCATCGCGTTTAACGATGATGTGCCGGATGATGCCCTTGACAATCTGCTGGGTGCCGCGCCGCCGGACGCTCTCATTGGCACTTTTGAACTCCCTGTCAGCGGAATTTATACCGTTATTGCGGAACGTTTCGGTGCAGAATTTGGTACGACGACCGGTAACTACGCCCTTTCGTTACTTGTCGAGGAATCCGGTGAGCAGATGCCTATCGTCACGACCGACACCGAAGATGGCGTCATCGAATATGGTGAGGCGGTCAACGGTGAGATCACCAACTTCGACTATTTTGTCGATTATACTTTCACCGGCTCAGCAAATGATATTATCAGCATCAGCATGGACGAAATTTCGGGTGATCTCGACCCATACATTTCACTGCTCAATACAGAGGGTGAAGAAGTCGCCTTCAACGATGATGATCCTTCGGAAAACACGCTGAATGCCTTTCTAAGCACGACCCTCCCGGCAGATGGCAACTACATCATCCGTGCCACACGCTTCAACCAGCAAAGTGGCGATTCGACCGGTCAGTTTCGGCTTACGCTGATGTTAGAGGTTTCCGGTGTGGCGGCGAGCACGGAAAACGCGAATGCGATCATACCGTTGACACTGGGCGAAACGGTAGCCGGTACGCTCACACAGGAGGTTTACACACGCCGTTACAGCTTCAACGGTGCGGGTGGACAGCAGATCACAGTGCGGATGGATGCCTCGTCCGGTAATTTGCTACCGATGCTGGTTCTGCTTGATGAGGACGGTCAGCCGCTTGCAATGTATGACTCCGCTATTATTGATGATGATGGGTCGGCGATAATCGACGCTTTTGAACTGCCCGACGATGGTACCTATACGATCGTCGCGGTGCGTTCGGGTGCGAACCTGGGTGTTTCTGTTGGGAGCTACACGCTGGAAATCAGTGAGGAAGTCGTCGGTGGGGTAATCGCTTCCGAGGTGGAACTCATCGCTTATGGCGATGATCTTGTCGGAGCATTCACAGGAGACGATGTGCGCCCATCGGTCTATACCTTTGCGGCACAAGCTGGGGATTTTGTCACTGCCAATGTGTCCGCGCTTAACGATGAACTTGATACCACGCTAACCCTGGAAAACGCCAGCGGTGATCTGATAGTTTACAATGATGACAACTTGTTTGACGAAAACTTCACCAATTCGGAAATCTTCGGCGCGTTGATCCCCGAAGATGGGTACTATAATTTGATTGTCGAGGCTTATGACGGCGGTGTGGGTGAATTTGCATTGTCGCTCTCATTGGATGAGCGCATCGTCGATGGGGAAAGGCCGCTGCGTGGGGTGGTTGACCCAAGAAATTCACTGGGGGTGACGGTAGAAGGCGATCGGCTGTTTTACATGGCGATCGGTGATTGGACGGGCGGTAATGGTGACCTGCAAGACGTTGCAACAAGTGCGATAGTGACGATCAAATTGCCGGAACTGCCGGACGACGCCGTCGTTGACCAAGCGACACTCGATTTGTTTGACTGCTTCGAATTCTCCGAAATTGATCTATCAGAGCAGTTCGGCGAACTTGTGATTTCTGCCAACGACACATACGAAGATAACACCCAGATTACTATTGCGGTGAGTGACGATGCCGTCGAACTTGGTACGGTCACCGGTTGTGGTTTTCTGGATGTGACCGAGTTTGTCGAGGACGCTTACGAGGATGGATCATCCCTGGTGCAGTTCTACATCACATTCTCTGAGCCGTCCCCGGTGGAAAACGAGGCAACGGATAGCGTAATTCTCATCGGGCCACTGCTTGAAATTTTCACGGTCGAAGAATAGGGCGAAGCGGGATGTTTGCATCCCGCTGGTTAAGTTTACGCGCTTTCACGTCCATTGAAGACGTAGCCGATGCCGTATTCGTTATGAATGTAGGTCGGGTTCTTGTAATCCGGTTCGATTTTGCGCCGCAGATGTGAGACATAGATGCGCGGGTAGTGATGCTCGTTCTTGTATTCCGACCCCCACACTTTTTCTAAAATCTCTTGAAATGTTAACACTTCGCCGTTGTTGCGGATGAACAACGCGAACAGATTAAATTCTGTCGGGGTAAGCCGAACCTCTTGACCCTCGATCTTGACCTGACGGCTGTTGATGTCTATCTGCATGTAGTCGTCCGCATAGCGGTTGATCTCAGTCTGTTCATGGTTGGAGAGCTGTGCCCGACGCAGCAGTGCATTGACTCGTGCGTGGAATTCGACGCCGCTCAGGGGTTTGACCATATACTCATCTGCACCCATATTCAGGCCGTGTGCGATGTCCTCCTCGGTGATGGCGTGGGCGGTCATCATCAGGATAGGGACATTGGATTGCAACCGCAGCCGCCGGCACACTTCCCACCCATCCATAACCGGCATGGCAATGTCTAGCACGACGAGGTCGGGTGCGGCGTTTTCGAACAACCGCAGGCCGCTCTGTCCATCGGCGGCTGTTGTCACATCGTATTGGTGTTTTTCTAGATCCAACTGAAGTAAGCGTCGTAGACCGGCATCATCTTCGACGACCAATATTTTTGCACTCATCCTCTTCACCCCAGGTAATTCACTAAGAACGCCCCCTAGTTTACCATTTTCGACCGGGACTGGCGATATTTGCGCTAATTGACGTCGCAGTAGAGGTCTGTTATGATAAGAGTCTTCGTTTGTGTCCGACCACTTCCACGATATGCAAATTTTTATCGCAAGAGTGGGCATTCGCCACCAGATGGCGAAATGTAGGACTTACTTTGAGGTATATGTTCACCCTATGCGATTTGAAACACTAGAACTGATTAATCCCCTGATGCGTGCCATCAAGGATCAAGGCTATACGGAACCGACACCTATCCAGGAACAGGCCATCCCCCACATTCTAGAAGGCCGGGATTTAGTCGGCCTGGCCCAAACCGGAACCGGCAAAACGGCGGCTTTTGCGCTGCCCGTCCTTCAACGGTTGGCCGAAGTACCTAAGCCCAAGAAAAGTCGTCGCAATGTGCGTGTTTTGGTGCTTGCACCCACACGCGAACTGGCATCGCAGATCGGCGATAGCTTCGAGGTCTATGGACGCCATACACATCTGAACCACATGACAATTTTCGGCGGTGTGAGCCAGCGTCCGCAGGTCGCGCAGTTGAAGCGTGGTGTTGATATTGTGGTAGCCACCCCAGGCCGTTTGCTTGATTTACTCAACCAGCGGTTGATCCGTCTCGATCAACTTGAGGTTTTCATCCTCGATGAGGCTGACCGGATGCTTGATATGGGCTTTATGCCGGATATTAAGCGCATCATGCAACGGATACCTGACAAGCGTCAAACGCTGATGTTTTCCGCGACGATGCCCCCCGATATTCAAGAATTCGCCAATACTATGTTGAGTAAGCCTGTTGAAGTTGCGGTTGCGCCGGAATCGACTACTGTCGAGGCGATTGACCAGGGCGTATTCTTCGTAGAGAAGACCAACAAGCGTAACCTGTTACAACATCTGCTTGATGAGAACAGTATGCACCGTACACTGGTCTTCACCCGGACTAAGCACGGAGCCAATCGCCTGACCAAGCAGTTGAACAAGTCACGGGTCAACGCCGAAGCCATTCACGGCAACAAGTCTCAGCGGGCGCGTGAAACCGCGCTGGCGAACTTCAAGCGTGGCAAAACACAGGTGCTCGTCGCAACTGACATCGCAGCACGCGGCATCGATGTCGATGACATTTCGCATGTCGTCAACTATGATTTGCCGAACGAGACCGAGAGCTATGTTCACCGCATCGGACGTACCGGTCGTGCTGGAGCCAGCGGGATCGCCCTGTCATTTTGTGCGCAGGACGAACGGGACTATCTGGTCAACATTGAACGTTTGATCCAGATGCGCATCCCGGTAATGGACGATAATCCCTATGCCTCTGAGCAAGGTGTGCCCAAACCCACTGACCTGAGCAGTCGTCGTCGTGCCGGCGGTTCGAAAAAGAGCAAGAAGCGCAATTCACGCGGTCGTAACCGCAACAAGAACGCAAATCGCTCTAAAGGGAACAAGCAGCGCAACCGGCAGCAAAGTCATAAATCCTCACCACCGGCGTAAACTTCCTCAACAATAGGAGTCGTTCGATGAATGACTCCTTTTTCTTGCCTACGGGCTATGTTATGCTAGGCGTGTTTCTTTGTGAAAGACTGAACAGGGTACCATGCCATATCAACCGGATAACCGACGGCGCACCAGCGTTCAGATCGGCGTAGGGCGCTTTGTCTGGAAGACACGGCTTCCGGCTTTTGCCTCTGAGCGTGTGTTGGATTCGCTCCCAGGGTGTGTCGCTCTTATGGCGGCTGTCTTTTGTGTCGTCGGTGCTTTGCTGTTTCCACGCACAATGATACTTATCGCCGGAGGGGTCGGCTTATATTCTGCACTACGCTTTCTTATCGCCGGTGGGGCCAACCTGCGCGGTCTGTGGCGCACTCATCAGGCGGTGAAGACCGATTGGTACGCCGCTTACCACCCTCATGCGGCTGAACCGGATGTGCTGCGTTGGGAGGACATCCGGCACGTCGTCATCATGGCAAACTATCACGAACCCTTCCCGCTACTCGCGGATTCGCTGGAAACCCTCGCACGCTGCCAGGGGGCGGCGGAAAACATCATTGTCGTGCTGGCGATGGAAGCCGCGGAGACTGGTAGCATCCGCAAAGCCGAGCGCCTGCAAGCGAAGTTTGGTCATCGCTTCTCCGATTTTTATTTCACCGTTCATCCTGCCGGTCTGCCGGGGGAATTTCAATGTAAGTCCGCGAATCAAGCGTGGTCTGGTCGGTGGATCAAACGAAAGCTGGTTGACAAGCTCGGTTACTCGATGGATAGCATTACCGTCACGGTGATGGACGCCGATACGCAGTGGCACCCGGCCTATTTCACCGCCTTAACTTATTACTTTGCTATTGACCGGGAGCGTAACCGCCGCTTCTGGCAAGCGCCCATTCGTTATCATCGCAATCTGGGAGCGGTACATCCGTTGGTGCGCCCCTCTAATGCTTATGCGACCTCGATTGAGCTGGCTTATTTGACTGCGCGTTGGTGGCTTTCGATGCCTATGTCATCTTATTCGCTGAGTTTGCGACTTCTGGACACCGCCGATTACTGGGATCCTGATGTCATCGCGGATGAATGGCATATGTACATCAAAGCATTTTTCGCCCGGCGTGGCAACCTAAGCATCCAGCCGATCTATCTGCCATTCCTGGTGACGGCGGTCAGCGGGCAAACATTGTGGGGGACGATCAAAGAACGGTATCGTCAAACCCTACGTCATGCCTGGGGTAGCAAAGAAATTGGCTATGTGCTGGCGAACATCATCCAATATTCGGATACCCCGCGTCGCCGGTCGCTGCGTTTATTGCTCAGTGTCGCACATGACATCTTCATCAGTGGGGCCGGCTGGCTGATAATTACGCTGGGGTCACAACTGCCCATTTTGTTAAATCCACCGCTGCTTGATGAGATCCTTCACCGTGACCTGATCTATCCACTGCTGCTGCCGCTGGAAGTCGCCGTCGTGATTATAACGATCTTAGCGTTGGTGTTCCTTTTGATTGATGTAAGCATCCGTCCGACGAGCAGACGATCATCCAAATTGCGTGATCGTCTGCTCGCGCCGTTCGGTGTGTTGTTGTTACCCTTGTTCGCGGTGATCTTCGTAGTGATCCCATTGTTACACGCACAGTGGATGCTATTACGCGGCCAACAATTGCAGTTCGAAGTGACGAAGAAAGAGTGACTATGCTTTTGGCAGGGTAAAGCTGAAGGTCGAACCCTGTTCTGTTTCGCTTTCTATCCAGACTTTGCCACCGAGCTTACCGACAATGCTTTGTACGATAGAAAGTCCTAGACCGTGTCCTTCGGCATATTTTTCGTCGATGCGTGTGAATGGTTTGAACAGACGGTGTTGCTGCGCTGGTGGAATGCCTACACCATTATCAGTGATCTGGAAGCAAACTTCTTGATCGTTTGCCACCTCGGCTTTGATGTCGATCATCGGTGGCTTGCCCCCATATTTTAAGGCGTTACTGATAAGGTTGGTCCACACATCTTCCACCCAGGGGCCGTGCCCGGTGGTGTTAGGCCATTCATCCGGTAGGTTGATCGTCGCGTCCTCGTACTGGGGCATACTCGTCAATTGGTTGATGGCATCCTCGACGATGCGATGCATGTTGAGGATGGTCATGGGTGGTGTTTCCGCACGACTGACACCGGAAAGCATCATCAGGTTATTGATGATCGACTTCATTTTCTGGCCGCCATCGGTAATTAAGCGGGTATATTCCAGAACTTCTTCTTTAGGCATCCGGTCATAATAGCTTTCGATCAGGCTGGCGAACCCGATAGTGCTGGAAATCGCGTTCTTCAAGTCGTGGGCGACGGTGTAAGCAAACGCATCAAGTTCCTGGTTGCGTAGCTTTAACTCGTTGGATTGTTTGAGCAGCAGTTCTTCGCGTTCTTTACGTTCGGTAATATCCACGCTGGCACCGATGAGGCCGGTGATTTCTCCATACTGGTCATGCAATGGTTCAAGAATCAACTGGAAGTAGTGAGGCTCGCCGTTGTGCTGCACCTTCATCTCTTCCTGTAGACCCTGGTCACGTTCTAGAACCCACTGCTTGAGAAAGATCGTCCGATTTCTTGCCTCGGCATCCAGGATGATTTCTTCGTCCGTCTTGCCGATAATCTCTTCGGGCTTGTGCCCGAGGCGAGAGTTATACATCCATGTATAACGAAGGTTCTCGTCCATGCTGAACACACTCACCGGGGCGGATTTGAGCGCGACAGAAAAGCGTTCGTTGGTCACACGGAGTTGCTCTTGTACTTTGCGGGTGGCACTAATATCCACTGCGGAAAGTACGATGTTCTGCACCGAATCATCGTTAGTAAAAACAGGGGCGAGCATTAAATCCACCGGGATCAACTGCCCGTTGCTGATTTGCAGCATCGCTTCGTAGCGGACAGGTTCGCCTCCGCTTGCTTGTTGGATGGCCTTTTCCATGCGTTTCTGTTCTAACTTGGAGTGTGACCACCAGTAGGTTCGGGTCAGGGGTTGACCAATCACATCTTCTTCACGCAGAGCCGCCGCCTGTAATGCGGAGCGATTAGCCTTGATGACGCAACCATCAGTTTTGATAATGCCGACAAATGCAAACAGACTGTCCAAAACGTGAGACAGGTAATGTGTGTTTTGTTGCGTTGGCATATCGAATTTCCTCTCTATGAACCATGTTGGCAAATGTTTCGTCTCAGGTTCCGTGAGTTAGGAGGATGTTGTAAATCTGTAGTGTTTGATGTGTCGAAACTGATATAATAATAAACAGATGATGGTAAACAGATGATAAGAATCACGGTGAAAAAGATAAGTTTATCATGAGTGATTGATAGAAAATTTTTATAATTAATAGATTTTCCATCAAAGCATATCGCTCAGTCACGTATTGTTGCGATAGCTATATTGATATAAATTTAATCTCAACTCACACAGTCCAATACCTTAGGGTAGATGCATGAGCCATAGCGACTATAGCGACGTATTCATTTCTTACCGCCGTAAGAACAAAGAATTTGCCAAACAGTTAAACGACGCGATCCGTGAAACCGGGCGCGAGGTCTGGATCGACTGGGAGGACATTCCCCCCGGCAGTGTAGATTTTAATGATGACATCTATCGCGGGATCCGCGGTGCGGATGCGTTCATCGCCATACTCAGCCCTGACTATCTCGATTCGGAATATACGCTCGGCGAGCTGGAATACGCGGCGAAGCTTCATAAGCGATTGATTCCCGTTGTCATGAAGAAGTTTGAAGACGAGAGGACCCCGCCATCAATCTCACATATCAATTGGATTTACTTTACACCACACATCGACGAACAAAACGACTTTGACGATGCTTTCGGGCGTTTGATTACCGCACTTGAATCCGACCTTGCGCATACTCGTTTTCACACGCGTTTTCTCATCCGAGCGCAGGAATGGAACGATAACAAGCGTGATGAGAGTTTCTTGCTCCATGGCAACGAACTGCTAGACGCGGAAAGTTGGTTGGCAAATGCGGGTGAAAAGCTGCCCTCGCCGACCCAGCTTCACACCGAACACATCTTCGCCAGCCGTGCCAGGTCGCGCAGCCGCCAGCAGGCGCTGCTGGCGCGTGTGACGGTGATAATGCTCTTTGCGGTTGCGCTGGCGATTTTATCGCTGTTCTTGTACCAGCGCGCCTTACAATCCGAGCGTGAAGCGATCCGCCAGCAGAATCGGGCCGTTCGCAGCGCGGCGGAGGCCAACAGCCTGAATTTGGCGTCCGCTGCGAGGCAAATTCTCACTCGTGACCCGGTGCTGGCATTGTCTCTGGCGATGGAGTCCGTCGGTATCACCAATCCACCAGGGGGGGCGCAGCGTATTCTGGCGGAAGTCGCCTTCTCACCGGGGGCAGTCCGTCGTCTCGTCGGGCATACCGAGCCTGTGACGGATGTGGCATTTTCACATGATGGTCAGCGTGTTGCTTCCGTGGCTGAGGACGGACGCTTGCTCGTTTGGAATTTTGCTTCGGGAGAAATCCTACAGGACATGAGATACGGTCATGATAGCAACCGCCTGACGAGTGTCGCGTACAGCCCGGATGATGCTTATCTACTGACCGGCGGTGCGGATAGCAACATCATCTTATGGGATGCCGAAACGGGCGAGAGCATACAAACCTTCAGCGAACATAGTGTCGGTGTGACGAGTGTGGCTTTTAATCCGGTTGAGCCAAACATCTTCGCTTCCGGCTCACACGATCAAAACATTATCATATGGGACAGGCAAAGCGGTGATGTCATCGGGACCCTCACCGGGCACACAAACCAGATCAGTGACATCGCGTTCAGTGTTGATGGACAGACGCTGCTCTCTGGTTCATGGGATGACACCCTGATTTTGTGGAATGTTGACTCATCATCGGAAGAATTCGGCGAACCGATCCATGTTTTTGAGGGTCATCGTGACTATGTCGCCAGCGTTGCTTTTTCCCCCGATAACAAGTCTGCTATTTCTGGCGGTGGGGATGATCTCGTCATTCTGTGGAACCTGGCAGATGGCAGCCGTCTGCGTGTTTTTGAAGCACATGATGACTCGGTGACCAGCGTTGACCACAGCCCGACCCGTAAAGAGGCGATTTCCGCTTCCGCCGATAACCTCCTGCGTGTATGGGATGTCCGTACCGGAAGCCTGATCTTTCAGTTTACCAATCCATCTGAAGAAGACACGGATGACTTAGAGGACACAATGGTGGATGTGGTGCGGTACAGTCCATCGGGTGATGTCATCATCACCGGTGATAACAACGGTGATTTGATCTTATGGCGTGTGGTGCAGGAGATGGATATTGATCTACCGGAGCGTGCGTTTAGAGGACACAATGATTGGGTCATGGATGTCGATTTTCATCCAACGTTGGAGCGTTCGATCTCCGGCTCGCGTGATGGTAGTTTGCTCATGTGGAACACAGATGAAGAGGACAGTGTCATTGACCGGATCGACGGGCACAACCAGCAGGTGAACCGGGTGCAGTTTATTGATGGTGGTGACCGGGCCATCACCGCATCCGATGACGGTACTTTACACATCTGGGACGTCGATCCCGAATCGGAAGATTTCGGCCTACCACTTTACATCATACAAGCGCACGATGATTGGGTGCGCGGTCTGGACGTCAGCGCGGACGAAACACGCGCGATCACCGGCAGCGCGGGCGGCGTCCTCACCTATTGGGATATTGATCCGGCGTCGGCGGATTTCGGTCAACGAATCTGGTCGGTACAGGCGCACGAGAATATTATTAACAACGCACACTTTAACGCAGACGATACCCAGGTCGCAACCGCCTCTTACGATGGAACGGCTCGTTTATGGCGTACCAGCGATGGCGGTCTTTTGAATACTTTCACCGGTCACACCGCCGCCGTCCGTGATGTGGATTTTAACCCGGCGGGCAATCGCTTGGCGACTGGTTCGGATGACTCAACCGTCATCATATGGGATGTCGAAACCGGTCAGGTGCTGCGAGAGTTCAACGGGCATGGCGACATGGTCAGGCGAGTGATCTTCAGTCCAGACGGTAATATGCTGCTTTCGGCCTCGGCGGATGAGCTTTTGATCTTGTGGACGGTAGAAACCGGAGAATCCTTACGTATCTTCAGCGGTCATGAAGATGCGGTGATGTCTGCCACGTTTAGAGACGATGGGGACTTTGCGCTCTCGGCTTCTGCAGATCAACAATTGCTGATGTGGCCTATCAACACGTTGGATGAACTGCGCGAATGGGTCGATACGAATCGCTTTCAGCGTCCGCTGACTTGCCGAGAACGCGATTTTTACGGGGTTACGCCGCCCTGCAATGAGGACGGTATCGTCCCGGAGGTCTAGCAAAATTCTAACGCTGATCTCTGTGATTCCGATACCGATTCTGTTATGATGAGGGCTTCCACGCAGGCAGTAGAAAGAGCTACCGTGATGGCACTAGAAAGAGTGCAAAAGTTAATGTCGCAGGCAGGTGTTGCCTCGCGGCGCAAAAGTGAAGAGATCATCGAGCAGGGGCGTGTCAAGGTGAATGGCAAAGTCATCACCATTGGTGATAAAGCTGACCCGGAAAGCGACACGGTCGCCGTCGATGGGCAGCGCCTCAAGCTCAAAGAGATCGAATTCGTCTATTATGTGTTGAACAAGCCCACCAACGTGCTTTCCACCAACAAAGCACCGGAAGGTGATGAGCGCCCGACTGTGCGCGAGATGATCCCACATGACGATCATCTGTTTGCCATCGGTCGTCTGGATGCACAAAGCGAGGGGCTTATGGTCATGACCAACGACGGTGAACTGACCAATCTGTTAGCGCATCCTCGTTATGAACACACCAAGACCTACAAAGTGACGGTGTACGGCGAACCGGACGAGGAAACGCTGGAAACATGGCGGAACGGCATCTGGTTAGAAGAGGGGCGAACCGCGACTTGTTCGGTCCGGGTGTTGGATACCGACCACGCCAACGGCACAACCACGCTTCGCATTATTATGATCGAAGGTAAGAAACGCCAGATCCGCCGGGTTGCGACGAAACTCGGTCATCCGGTGCGTCGTCTGATGCGTACTCACATCGGGCAACTGGGCCTGGGTACGCTGCGCCGGGGTGAGTGGTACAAACTCGACGACGAAGAAGTGGGCTATATGAAAGAACCCGCCTGGGAACTTGAAGAGATCCGCAAACGTCGCCGTGACCTCAGACGTGCCCGGCGTGAGCGCAAACGCAATCAGAGCTGATGCAATCACTCACTGTCGAGCAGTATGTCGCCCGCCAGCCGCGCTATGGTTGGCGGCGGGCGATACTACGTGATTTGATCCGTATGATCGGGTTCACATTTTTATGCCGAGTGCAGATCAGCGGACGTGAAAACATCCCCGATGATGGTCCCTGCATCTTGATGATGAACCACATTTCCGCGCTTGATCCGATCATCTGCATGGGTGCGATCCAGAACCGCTACGTCATCCCGATGACCAAAATCGAGAACACACATAATCCGCTCCTGCGCTTCTTCGTGTGGTGGTGGGGGAGCTACACCGTTGACCGCACCACTCTCGACCGGCGTGCGCTGATCAGTTCGATTGAGTTGGTAAAAAGTGGGCAGATGATCCTCATCGCGCCGGAAGGCACCCGCCAACCGGCAGGGTTGGGCGAAGCCAAACGTGGCATGGCTTACGTCGCCGTAAAGTCAGATGCGATTGTCCTACCGGCGACTCTAAGCGACGTACAAGATTACAAAAGCCGTTGGAAGCGCCTACGTCCGGCACGGGCGCGGGTGACGTTTGGGCGGCCTTTCCGCTTCAAAACTGAGGGTCGCACACGCATCCCGCGCCCCGAACTTGACCAGATGACTCGCGAGTCCATGTATCAACTGGCGCTTACGCAGCCGGATGAAAATCTGCGCGGGGTTTACAGCGACATCGAAAGCGCCACGACGGAAACCCTGACCTTTCTTTCTTAAATAGTCTTAAACAGCTAAAAACAACTAACTCGTTCGACATGCACGGCGATGTCCTTCTCCGCCGGATGAACGAATCACAAGTTGATGCAGATCACCAAGTTGGGGACAAACGAGGGACAGGCCGGCACCATGCCGACCCGCTCAGTTTAGGAAAGTGCTTTGATCTCCTCAGCAATGGTGGCTGGTTCAGTGCCAAAGCTAAAGATGCGCTCTAGTCGCCCTTCTTCGTCGATCAGAAACAGGCTCGACGTGTGATCGACGGTGTAGTATCCATTTTCCTCGGCTTCGTTGGCCTGGTAGACCAATCTATAATCCGGGGTGATCTGGCGCAGCGTCACCTCATCGCCAGCCAGGGCGATCATGAAGTCATTCACACGGCGCATCTCCAAAAAGCTCGCCAGTCGGTCTGGGGCGTCACGATTTTCATCGACACTGACGAATAGATAATTCAGTTCGGGGCCGTCTTCGGTGAGTAGTGCACGGACGCGCTGCATGTCCATAATAGACATCGGGCAGACGTCGGGGCAGTGTGTGTAGCCGAAAAACATCACGGTCTTTTGCCCATGTAGATCGCTCAGGCTGACCGGATCACCCGTGTGTGAGGTCAGGGTAAAATCGGTGACCTCTCGCGGCGGGTCAATCACACGGACGCCGTCCGTGCGTTGGGTAAACACATCCGTGTACGCACCGGTGTCGTTTTCCGGCACCAGATGATCCACGACCAGAAAAATGACGGTACTGGTCAGCGAGACACTGATGAGAAAAACGCCGACGAGAAGTTTGATTGAAAACTTCTGCGGTGTGTTGCGCGTTTGTTGGACGACATTTTCACTCATCGTGCTGGCCCGCCTTTTTGATCCACCAGCGCCAACCAGAAAGCACACCACTGACTAGAAAACAGACAATACTAATCGTCAGTAACAGCGGCAGTGTGGTGCCTGCTTCGGTTGGTCGTCCACAGGTGAAGTCCCACAGAATATCCGGTACGTTACGCAGTGTCGACATGTCCTGGATGTAGGTGACGCTAAACATCGCCATTAACATCCCAATGACGACGAGAAAGACAATGCCGATAAGCAGCAAGAATTCGGTTTCGTAAATGGATTCTTTCGGTTGTTTTTGCATGATCCTATATATCGAATTAGCGTATAAAGTCGGGGTGATGCCGACAAGACATCACCCCGGTCGAGCTAACGGGCTGCGCCAGGGTTGGCGACCGCCCAGAAACCTTGCGTCAGGTCGAGTGCGTTCAGCAGTACCGGCCCCCACATAATCAGGTTTGAGGCCACGATGACGAATACCCACAACCGCCAGTTTTCAAAGATCGAGGGGATGTGTTCGTCCTTCGGTGCTTCCTTCTGGATCGGGACAGAAGCGTGTTCCTCGACCGGTTCCGAGAAGAACAGCGTACCGATGAGCACCGCGAACAGTGCCACCGAGCTAATCAGTAGCAGGAAGCCACCAATCGCGGAGAGGTTCAGCCAGGGAGCCATCGAGTCGCTGACGTAAGCGCCCGGTGCGCCGACGTCGGAACGGCGTACCGCGCCTTCGATCCCGGCGCGTCCCATCGCTCCGGCGAAGACCAGCATCCCGAACAGCCATAGATAGACCTGTGTCAGCGCCATCTTCGGCATGAACAGTTTCTTGCCGGTGAGCATCGGCAGCATCCAGTAGAGCATGGCGATGTAGGTCAGGAAGACCGCGCCGCCCAGCGTCACATGGAAGTGACCGACGACCCAGGTGGTGTTATGCAGTGCGATGTTCAGGTTAAACGAAGCGTTCATGATGCCGGTGATGCCGCCGAAGATGAACAGCAGCATCCCACCGAACTGCGCGGCGACGACCGGATTGTCCCAGGGCTGTTTCCACATCCAGTCGAACAGGCCAGTTGCGCCTCGTTTACGCCCGGAGCGTTCAATCGTCGCGCCGATGTTAAACGCGGTCAGCAGACTAGGGATCGAAACCACGAAGGTCAGTAAGGCGTGCATGAGCTTGGCGCTCTCACTGATGCCGGGGTCAACGAACAGATGATGCACACCGACCGGGATCGAGAAAATCATCAGCATCAGGAAGGTTACCCGCGCCATTGAGTCACTGAACAGGCGTACCCCAAGTTGCTTGGGCAGCATCGTATACCACGAGATATATGCCGGGATGAGCCAGAAATAGACCAGCGGATGCCCGAAGAACCAGAACAAGATACGGGCGACCTGTGCATCTGTTGTGTCGATGATGCCCAGTGACATCGGTAGCAGCATTGTCAGCACTTCGATGGCGACACCAAGTGAGGCCGTGAACCACATGATAAAGTTGGCGACGACGGCGTAGACTGCCAGCGGCACCGCTTCGCCGGGGTTATCTTTGCGCCATTCAAAATAGGTGAACAGCACGTTGAACAGGCCGACCCACGTTCCGACGATCACGAGTGTCAATCCGAGATAGAACGTCCAATGGGCGATCATCGGCGGGTAGAATGTGTAAAGCACACTTGCCGTACCGCTAATAATGGCCCCGGTGGCGAGTACCATGCCGACCAGCATCAGCCAGAAGGCGACCCAGGCCGCTTGCATACTTTTAAGTGGGCGGTCAAGCGAGCGTTGGACGACGAAGTAACTCACGCCCATGATAAAGAAGGTCGTAAAGACCAGCGCATTCAGCACGCCATGTGCGGTCAGCGCCTGATAGTAATAAGAGAAGATCGGCATTTCCCACTGTAGCGCCGGGGCACGGCGGAACGTCTGGAATGGGCCAAGGACGATCCCAAGTGAGAGCGCACTCATCGCGACGAGCATATGCGCCCCCACCAGCCAGCGTTCGCTCATAATCATCCCAATCGACGGGAACTGAATAGCTGGTGTCTCAGTCTGCGTTTCCTGTGGTTGTACGGATTGCATTTGTACCTAATCTCCCCTGGTTAACTTTCGTTTTCTTCGGCTGCTTCGACAACAATTTGACCGTGCATCAGGTGATGACCACGTCCGCAATATTCATGACAGATAAACTGATATTCGCCCGCTTCATCGAAGGTCACACGGGCGCGTGCTACGTGACCGGGCACCAGTTGTAAGTTGATATTATGGTGTTCGATGATGAATCCGTGTGTGATGTCCTGGCTGGTGATGTTGAACGTGACCGTCGCACCTTCGGGGACGGTCAACTGGGCCGGTTGGAAGTTCCACATCCGACCGATCATGTAGACCTCGTATTCGTTGTCGCCCATATCACGTATGCCGGGGTTGGCGAATTCCGTATTGCCAAGTTCGGATGGGTTGATAAATCGACCAGTATCCGGCAGGCGTACACCGAAGACGACCGCCCCTGCGACCAGCAGGGCAACGAATACACCCAGGACGGCGACTGAAATGATGATCCAATACCGTTCGTACTCATGAATATGCATCGATCAGCTTCCTCTTATCACGAAGATTTCAAACCAGGTGATGATCCAGTAGGCGGCGTAAAATATCGCCAGCACGATCACGAAGGCAAATGCGCCACGCGGGGCACCCGGCACATCGACGTCATCCTGTGCTTCCGGTGGGATTTCCGGCGTATCTTCTTTTTCCCGGTCGGGTACGGTCGGGTTCAGCTCTTCTTCTTGTCTTACAGTCATTCTCAATCCTCTAATGTCATAAGATAAGCGGCCAGATCGTAGTTTTCCTGCTCGGTGTAGATCTCGCTGTAGTTCTGCGGCATCAGATTCTCGGTGTAATCTTCGACGATGTAGTCGTTCGGATGCACAATCGAGTTATAGATGTATTCTTCGGCGGACTCACCCTCGACGCGCTCGGCAGCACGGGCTGGGATGCCATGTAGCCCCGGCCCGACCATACGATCGGTCGTTTCCGCACTGTGGCAGCTATTACAAGCGAAGCCAGTATCGTTTAACTCCGCGAAGAGTTGTTCACCGTTCACCGGGTCTGCACTGGCGATGCGTTCGGCGATGCTCATCTCCTCACCACCTCCGGTTGACAGCGCACTTGCATCACCGCCTTCGAGCGTCACCAAGTAGGCGACCAGGTCGGTCACTTCAGAGATCGTCAGTGCTTCCCCATAGTTGGTGGTGTGGGCTTCCGGGTTGAGGATGGCGTTGTAGAGATAAAGCTCCGTCGGTTCTTCTGCCTGCCGTGCCATAGCAACTACGTCTGTCAGGTCGTTGTCCTCGCCGGTGCCATGACAGCTCGCGCATGTCGCTCCGTCGATTTCTCGCTCGTTGTAGATGGTTTCACCTAATGCGGGGACGCTGTTCTGCGCCAACCAGACGATTGGATCAGGCGGGACGGGGGTAAACGTCGGTGTCGGTGTCGCCGGGATCGGTGTAATTGTCGGTGTGGCGGTGGGGGCTTGTGCGACCGCTTCGTCGCCTTCTTCTTCAGCGGGGGCGTCTTCACCGGCAGGGGCTTCCGCGACCGCGACAACCGGTTGCTCATCGAGTGTCATTAAATATGCGGTAAGGTGTTGCAGTTCTTCTTCGGTAAAAAGGTCACTATAGTTTGGCGGCATCAACCCTTCGGTATAGCTTTCGACGATGTAGTCGTTCGGGTTAACGATTGAGTTATACATATAACGATGTGGCGAGATGCCAGCTTCGCGTTCATCGGTGCGGCTGGGCAATCCCCACAAACCTGGGCCGACCAGCCGTTGATCGGTTTCCGCACTGTGGCAGCTTGCACAGGCGAAGCCGCTGTCGTTGATGACGTTGAACAGTTCCATGCCTTGCACGGGGTCTGCCGCATTGATCTGTTGCACGAACGGATCACTCGACTCGACAACCGCCGCAGCCTCTTCTTCTACCTCGACCAGTGCTTCGACCTCGTCACTGTCTCCCGCTTCGACAACTGGGTCTTCACGCGGGGGCGGCCTCATACTGATAACGTCGGGCACGCCTTCACCTTCGTCAAGGCTTCTACCACAACCTGTCAGCAAAAGGAGGATTGCAAGCATGCTGAGGCATAAGTTGCGTCCCATACACAAGATTCCCCTCTAGTAAGAATAAATACTCCAACCATTATATGAATGCGCGGTGAGCAAAAACACTGACAAATGTCATATATATTCAGTATTTACTCATTTTGGGTGGTATGAGATAATTCACAAGCAAATCCTCCATATAAGCGCCACAAAAGGATAAATGATGCGATCTTCTCGGCTCTTTGGTGCTGTTATGCTATTCGTGCTGTTGGCTGTTCTCTCCAGTGGGCAAGACGACCCCGAAGCTGGTGCTCCTGGTATCGGTGATTCGTATTTCCCGCTTCACGGCAACGGCGGCTACGATGTGCTGCACTATGATCTGACCTTTGATGTAGATGTTACCGAGAACGTGCTTGATAATATTGTGACTGTCGAAGCGGTCACCACTCAATCATTGAGCAAGTTCAACCTGGATTTTTATGGCTTTGAGATCACCGAGATGACTGTGAACGGTGAACCGGCAACGTTTGAGCGTGAACGGGGTGAGTTGACGGTGGTGCCATCCACACCGCTCGCCGCTGATGAAGCATTCACTGTGATGATCGCCTACAACGGTACACCGCCCGAACGCAACAGCAGTTGGACAAACTACGGCGATGGGGTGCTGGTCGCCGGGCAACCGGCGGGGTCGTCAGGCATTTACCCGCTCAACGAGCATCCGCTGGATAAAGCCACTCATACCATCACTGTCACCGTTGATGCGCCGTATATTGTTGCCTCAAACGGTGTGTTGCAGGCCACCGTCGAGGTGAGCGAGGATGAAAACACATTCATCTGGGAGATGGACGACCCGATGGCAACCTATCTGATGACGCTGGCAATCGGCGATTTTGAGATCGTCGAAGCAGAGTCAGAAGGGGGTATCCTGGTGCGGGATTACTTCGCGGTCGGTTTGAGCGAAGAAGCGACCGATGAATTCGCGTTACAACCGGCGATGATCGACTTTTTCGAGACGATCTTTGGCCCCTATCCGTTTGATGTATACGGCTCTGTCGTGCATTCGGTGCCGCTGGGCTTCGCGCTGGAAACACAGACGCTCTCGACCTTTGGCAGTTCGTTCAATGGAGAGAACGTCATCGCGCATGAGTTAGTCCACCAGTGGTTCGGCAACAGTGTCAGTCCGGCGCAGTGGCAGTACATCTGGCTTAATGAAGGCTTCGCAACTTATGGTGCATCGCTGTGGAGTGAACACGCCAACGGTGAAGATCGATTCGAAGCTGAAATGCGTGCGTATTACGAGAATATGGCGAACGCTGCCGCCAACGCGGGTGCCATCACTGTGCTGGGTCGTACGGAATTTATCGAAGGGATTACCACTTTACCGCTGAGTGATGACCTGTTGAACGCGGAGGCCGTCGAAGCGGCGCTGTTAGCGATGCTTTCCAGCGCGGTTGATGAAGCTGCTATCGCTGAGGTCGTGACAGGGCTGCCAGAAGAAGGCACACTCGCAAATGAGGTGCCTGCGCTTTTGGAATTGCTCGAATTCGACGATGTCAGCGTGACCTCAGGCAACATTCGGGATTTCCTCATGGCGGTCGGTCTGGAAGGTCTGGCAGGGCAAACCGGGGTCGTCATACTCGGTAATCCACAACCCGGCGCGCTGTTTTCTGGCGTGGTTTATCAACGTGGGGCGCTGACGTTGCACGCGCTGCGATTGGCAGTCGGCGATGAGGCGTTCTTCGAGATCCTGCGTACATATGCTGACCGCTATCATGACAGCGTCGTGACAACAGACGACTTCACCGTCATTGCGGAAGAAATCAGCGGGCAGGAACTGGATGAGCTGTTCGAGGCGTGGTTGTTCCAGATTGAACTGCCGGACATCCCAGAAATGGCATTATACGCGGCAGATTTTACGAGCGAATAACCGTGCTTTTGTGTATGCTTACGTTTGGGAGGCATACATATGCACCAGATTACAGTAGGGTTGAGAGCCGAACGCATCGTGACCGTCGATGAGTCGATGACGGCGCAAAGCCTGGGCAGTGGTTCGCTACCGGTGTACTCCACTGCTGCGATGATCGCCTTGATGGAAGCGACCTCGTTAGAAGCCATCGAGCATTTGCTTCAGGATGGGTTAGCAAGTGTCGGTACGAAATTTGACATTCAGCATCACGCGGCGACCCCTGTCGGTGAGGATGTGCGGGTACAGGCCGAGGTGATTGATGTCAAAGGGCCGCGAGTCGTCTTTGACCTGCTGGCCTGGGACGATAAAGACCTGATCGGTGAGGGAACGCACATACGCCTCGTGATTGATACGCCGGCACTGCTCGAACAACTGACGGAATAACGCTTAGAGGCTCCGCCAGTTGTTTTATGCTTGATGGTTATTGCTGCTCCGGTGGCACCAGCACCGCACTGATGATGTTGATCCCGCCGTTCAGCGTCTGGATCGTGCCGATGATCGGGATTTGCTCATTAATGATGACGTTTTCGCCGTTCTGCGGCAGTGTAAACGAGAGTTCGCTGCCCTCAAGGGTTGGGTAGAACAACGTCTCACCAGGGGTGATTGGTAGCAGGTCACGCTCCATGACGTGATAGTTCAGTAAGGCTTGAAGTGCGGTTTCGTTTTCCAGCAGTTCATTCAAGTCTGCCTCGGAAATTTCGCTAAACGCCAGATCGAGCGGTGCGACCAGGACGATCGTTTCCTCACCTTCCAGCGCATCACCGATGCCAGCGGTTTGCAGCGCCGTTAGCAACGTCTCAAACGCGGCTCCTTCCGCTGGCGGGTTTTCCGTGTAGAATTTCAGCCACTCGATCTTGTTGGCAAATGGGATGAAGTCTGCGCTCGGCGGTGAAATCGACAGGTCATCGGCGGTACCGATCACGGAAATCACCCGATACTCCGGCAACAGCGCGAGATCGTTGATCTGCGCAAGGAGTTCACCTGACGTGCCTGCCGGTGTCACCGCAAGTTCGCGGTCAAACCCCGGTTCGGTCGTGATGAAGGCATAGTCACCAAAATCGACATCACCCGCGACGACCTCCCCCTCTAAATACAGATCAACGGCAGGGCCTCCGGCGACTGCGTGCAACAGCATGTAAGGGTATTCACCCGGCGGGATGTCGAGGGCTTGCAGTTCGGCGGTCTGGTCGATGAACAGGGGTTGCAAGCTGTCGTCTTCGAGTTGACCGATAGCGATCACCTGATAATAATGCCCGGCCTCGAACGTCAGTGGTAATGGGCCGAGAACGGCGTTCTCGCTACCTTCGCCAGCCGGGGCGATGGTAATATCGTACTCGCCGGGTTCGACTTCGAGATAACCGGTTAACTGCGGATACTCGACGGCTTCCAACAGCAGATCATCGTTGGCGAAGACATCGACCGCCGGGGCGTCTGGTGACAGATGGCGCACATTGACGAAAGCCGGTTCGGTCGCTTCTTGTGCGCTCACACCGACGATCGTTGTCAATAGCAGGCCGGTCAGAAGAAACACCGGTAAAAAGCGTTTGAATATCACGAGATACTCCTAATTTTCTATGTATAACTTCGCGTCGATGATAACACGTTTGCTGTAGACAGATATGAACGAAACATGATAGAGTATGAGCTAAGTGATATTACAATGATGCCCACCGGAGGCAATTATTATCGTAATTCCGTAGACCCCATTTTCTTCCCAAATATCAAAAATCACTAAAGAAAGGCTTAAGCGATCCAGCGCGTATTTTTATGTGTGCAATGAATGTCAAAACTGACTCTAAGGCGGAAGGCACCGACAAGATCGTTAATGATTTTGCCTTTTCCGTCGCCACGCAGAACGGCTCCGGCAGCCAGACCTCAAACAACGTTCTTGTGAAGTCCCTGTTCAATATGGGTGTCCCTGTCAACGGCAAAAACTTATTTCCTTCCAACATCAAAGGGTTACCAACGTGGTACACCATCCGTGTGAGTAAGGATGGCTACACCGCCCGCCGAGCGACGACCGAGATCGTCGTGGCTTATAACACCGACACCGCCGCGCAGGACATCGCCGGCCTGCCGCCGGGTGGGGTGTGCATCCTACCTGCGGATTGGAAGTGGACGAAAAGCCGTGACGACCTGACATATTACGAAGTCCCTGTGAAAGACCTGATGAAACAGGCGGATGTTCACCGTGACTTCCGCAAGCGCGTAGAAAATATGACTTACGTCGGCGTGGTGGCGCAACTGTTCGGTATTCCGCTAGAAGAAATCCGTAAGGCGCTGCTGGAAAACTTCGGCGGTAAAGAAAAACCAGCGGACATGAATATGGGTGTCGTACAGCTTGCCCATGACTATGCGGCGGAAAACTTCGAGAAGCAAGACCCGTACTACTTCGACTATGATAACCAGACCGAAGGCAAGATCTTCATCACCGGCAACGAAGCCGGGGCGCTTGGGGCGCTGTTTGGTGGGGTGAACCTCGTCTCATGGTATCCGATTACGCCTTCAACCAGTCTGGTCGATGCGGTCATCACACATAAGAACTTACGTGATGATGCCGAGACTGGAAAATCGACTATTGCCATCGTGCAGGCCGAGGACGAACTCGCCGCTGCTGGCATGATTATCGGTGCGGGGTTTGGTGGGGCGCGTGCGATGACGGCCACCAGCGGCCCCGGTATCAGCTTGATGTCGGAGTTTGCGGGGTTGGCCTATTTCTCCGAGATCCCGTGTGTGTTCTGGGACATCACCCGTATGGGGCCGAGCACCGGTATGCCCACACGCACCAGCCAGGGTGATCTGTTGTTCACGTATTTCCTCGGTCATGGGGATAGCCGCCAGGTTGTGCTGCTGCCGGGCACGCCGGAAGAAGCCTTCGAGTTTGGCTGGAAGGCCTTCGACATTGCTGACGAGGTGCAGACACCGGTGTTCATACTCAGTGATCTCGACCTCGGCATGAATAACTGGATGGCAGACCCCTTTGATTATCCCGATACACCGATCAACCGGGGTAAGATGCTGGATGCCGAATCATTGGAGAAGTTCATCGAAGCGCATGGTCGCTGGGGGCGCTATCTCGATGTTGATGGTGATGGCATCGGCTATCGTACCATCCCCGGCACGAACCACAAGAACGCGGCCTACTTCGCACGCGGTACCGGGCACGACGAATACGCCGTCTATAGTGAAAGCTCTGAGACGTGGGTGAAGAACATGAACCGCCTGCGCGTGAAGATGGAAACGGCGCGTAAAAAGCTCCCGGCTAACTTGTTGGATTACGACGAATCGAAGTCGGTCGGCTTGATGACGTTTGGCAGCAATGAACCTGCTATCGCTGAAGCGCGAGACTGGCTCAAGAACGCTGGTATCGAGACGAACTATCTGCGTGTAAAAGCGGTGCCGCTAGCGGATGATGTGGATGAATTTATCGTCAACCACGAGCGGGTCTACGTGCTGGAAAATAATTTCGATGGGCAACTTTGCCAGATCATCCGGTTAGAACACCCTGAAGACGTGACTCACGTCAAGTCGCTTGCGCTGGGTGATGGCCTGCCGATGACGGCGAAGTGGATCTTCGACAACGTCACCGAATACGAAAAATAACCTGTTTACGGAGAATAAAAGTAATGGCAAGAACAAACGACCTCGGACTTTCTCGCAACGATTATAAGGGCCGCAAGAGCACACTGTGCCCCGGCTGCGGTCACGATTCGATCTCCAACCAGATCATTAGCATGTCGTATGATCTCGGCATCGAACAGCATAAGATCCTCAAGATGAGCGGTATCGGTTGCTCCAGCAAGACCCCGGCCTACTTCTTAGGGCGCTCACACGGCTTCAACGCCCTGCATGGACGGATGCCCTCAGTCGTCACCGGTGCGTTGATGGCGAACCGCACACTCAAGTGTGTGGCGGTCAGCGGTGATGGTGATACAGGTAGCATCGGTATGGGGCAGTTCAAGCATGTGATCCGTCGTAATGTGCCGTTTGTCTACATCATCGAGAACAACGGTGTCTATGGGTTGACCAAAGGCCAGTTCTCCGCGACCGCTGATGAGGGCCAGTATCTCAAATACTATGGGCAGAACGACCTGCCGCCGATTGACCTCGCGCTGGAAGCGATCATCGCTGGCGCGACTTTCGTCGCTCGCAGCTTCTCCGGGGATGCCAGCCAGGTACAAATGCTGATGCAGGCCGCCATCCGGCATCAGGGCATCGCCGTGCTGGACATCATCAGCCCATGTGTGACGTTCAACAATGCCGAGACCTCGACCAAGAGCTACCCCTACGGCAAGGAACACCAGATTTCCCTGCACGATATTCAGGTGCTTTCACCGGATTACGTCGAGGAAAAAGAAGAGATTCAGATCGATGAATATCCGGAAGAAGAAGTCATTCCGGTGGAGATGCACGACGGCACGCTGATTCGCCTGAAGAAGCTGGGCCACGACCACGACCCGCGCAACCGTATGCAGGCCCTCCAGGTATTGGAAGAAGCCCAGCGCGAGGAGTTGTTCATCACCGGCTTGATCTACTACGAAGAACCCCGCCCGACCCTGGCGGAAGTCGAAGGGATCATCGACGAGCCGCTGGCGAAGATCAGCGATGCGCAGGCCCGTCCGCCCAAGTCCGCGTTGGATGACGTGCTGACGAAGTTCAAGTAGAGCGTAACAAAGTTTAGAGCATAAGTATCGGGGTACGGCATAGAAGTCGTGCCCCATCGTGCTGCATTGTTGATGGAACGTGCGGCGATGGTACTGTGTCTTATCACACAGATAACCATCAAATCGAAGGCTAACCACCATGAACGACGACCTCAAGCAAGCCCTCTATACCATCGCGGATGAAATGCGCGGGATGGCTTCTGTAAAACACTATTTCAGCAGTGACCCTTACGACATCGAACGAGCGGAAAATATGATGGCTCTCGCCGCGAAGATCGCCGCCCTTGTCGATGACGAGCACACGCCCGATGAGATCAAAGATATTTTCTTCGAGCAACCATGGATGCGTATCTCCCCGGCGGTAGGTGTGGACGCTTTTGTACAGAATGACGCCGGGGAAGTGCTGCTCATCCAACGGGCGGATAACAACCTGTGGGCGTTGCCTGGTGGCCTCTGCGAGATCGGGCAGACCACCGCCGAGGCCGCGCTCAAAGAACTATACGAGGAAGCCGGTCTACGTGGTGAGGTCGTGCGCTTGCTGGGCGTCTTTGACAATCGCATCTGGGGCACGCGCAGCAAAGTGCATCTGAACAACATAGCGTATCAAGTGCGCTGTCAATCTCTCGATGCCAAAGTCGGTACGGAGTGCATCGACTATGCGTTTTTTGCCGAGGATGCGCTACCATTTGACCGTATGCACCCCGGTCATGATACCCGTGTGCCGGTGTGTTTCGAGATGCTGCGTACCGGTGCGGTCGCGTTCGATGCGGCATCATCGCACGAAACGACATACTCGGATCATCAGAGGCCGGAAGCGTGACGATGACGGCGAAACCTATTTTTCGGCTGTCAGTCGTCTTCGTGATTTCGATAGTGCTATTCATAGATAGCAGTGCGCAACAACTCATCGAGTATGGTGAGCGCGTCGAAGGGGTGTTGACGCATGAAAATCCGGCTCAGGCATACAGCTTCATGGGGGAGGGGGGAGATGTGATCGTGGTCGAGATGCGCTCAGTAGATCGCACGTTGGAGAATTTACTGGACGCGCCGCGCTTGATCCTACGCGACCGCGACGATCTGACTCTGGTCGATACCTTACTGTCGTATCCCATTGACGATGCGGTATTGGTCGCACAGCTTCCTTACGATGACCTGTACACGGTTATTGCCACCCGTGACGAGAATGTCGGTGTGCTGAGTGTAGGCGCGTTTACGTTGCAAGTCACCAACGCGCAGATGCTTTCCGCTGACCAAACCTACGAAGCCACGCTAGAAAGTGGCCTCACCCACGCGGATTACTACGCTATTCAGCGGGACGATGCCGTCCGGTTGCGTTATCAGCATCAAAGCGGGGATTTTCACCCGCAGGTTAGCATCAGTGTGATTGATGGTGAAGCGCCTTCCGGTCATACGATGCAGGCAGTCGGCTACGGGCCGGGTTTGGATGAGGTCATACTTGGTACATTCTCGCCGGGGATGACCTATCTTGTAACACTTACGCAAGCACCCTTTGACTACAACGAAACAGCACTCGCAGCCGAATATGCCCTCAATCTGTTGCCCTAACCTCTGAAGCCTGCTAGATTCAACGTAGTCACTTCATGGAAAGGACAACCCGATGTTCAGTCATCTTCTATTTATTCTTTTTCTTTTCTTCTTTGCTGCATGGGGGCCAGGCACCGCGCCGGTTGAAGCCATCACTTACGGTGAAGCCGTTACCGGAGAAGTCACGGATGCGCAGTTCGAGGTTTTCTACACGTTCGAGGCGCAGGCCGAAGATACCATCGTCGCCGCTATTGACGGAGACGACGAAGCCGAAATGATCTTGTTTGATCCGGCGCTCAAACTGCTTGACCCTAACGGCGAGGTTCTCGCGGATACGACGACATCATTTGATCTATTCGAGCAGGTGATCGTCGTGCAATTGCGACAAGCGGGTATTTATACGTTGGTTGCGACCCGGCTTGACGGTGAGAGCGGCGTAAGTTTTGGCGGTTATGAACTCACGCTTGATCTGGCTCAAACATTAGACGTAGGGGCACAGGTCGAGTCCAAGATCACCGACCTTGAGGACGACCGTTATTATGTCCTAGAGGCGATCGAACCTTTTACCCTTCAAATTACGCAGGCCACGAACGGCAACTTCCCATACTATGCGGTCAACACCGTTAGCGAGGGGGGTATCTTGCAAGTTGTGGGGCAGGTCTTCGGAGCGCAGATTAGTGAGGTCACGCTCACCGGTTTTGAGGCCGAGCAAATGTATATCGTAGTCGTCGGTGCCGACGAATTTGAGCGCCCGTTGGAGGCGGTGACCGCAACTTACGCCCTCACGCTACAACCACAGCCACAGGAGGAGTGAGATTTAGACGAGTAAGTCATCGGCAACTTTCGTGTGAGAAAAGGAGAGATTTCAATTGGGCTGTGCTGATTGTGCGAACATTCGCGCTGACCGTTGTACACAATTCACAAGTGATCTATCCGAATGAGTGGTTATAATTGATAACAAACTAAGAACATCCCGGTCACTAGAGGGGTGTTCGTTTTTGTATTCTGAATAGGGAGACGCGAGAGTGGTTGCACAGAAACCGATGACAAACCTTGATACACCTGAATTCGTCGTTCCGGAGGCGAACCGCGTCCCGGTGAACGATTATCCATCGAGCATGAAACCCATCCCCCCATCACGGATGTTTGAGATCAAAGAGGCGCTGCGTCGTTATAAAGACAAAGTCGGCGCTGAGGCCGAAGTCTACGATGCGTCACAGGGGGATGGTGGGGCCAGCCTGCCCGGTGTGCCCGTGGAATTGTTAGAACGCGCTGCGCAGCTTCAGATCGAACACGGGACTGGCTACGATAAACCGTTTGGCACCCCGCTGTTCCGTCAAGTCGCGGCTGAACAATATTGGGGGCTGGAAGCATCTTCCGGGTGGACGCCGGAAAACATTATCTTCACGCAGGGTGGGCGCGACGGCCTGATTAAGGCATTCGATGCGATGAGCACGCTCGGTCAGGGGCGCGTTGGTGATGCGTTGGTCGTAAGCCGCGTTCCGTGGATTAGCTACAACTGGGGGCCGTATAGTGTCGGCTTAAACGTGCTCCGTGCCCCCGGTCAACCGGAAGAAAGCTGGCGCTATACGCCTGAAGGCATCCGTGCATGTGTTGATTTCGCCGAGCAGCATGGGCGCAAGGTCGCCGGGTTGGTCTTGACCTCACCGGATAACCCCACCGGGCGTACACTGACCGTCGAAGAACAGATTGAACTGGCACATGTCGCGCTGGAGGCGGGCTATCCGTTTGTGCTGTTCGACTGGATCTATCACTGGGTGACGGACGGCGAACCCAATAACATCAACACTGTGCTACAGGCGTTCTCTGCAGAGGAACGTAAGAAGTTGATGTTCCTCGATGGCATCACCAAGAGTCTCGGCGCGTCAAACATTCGTAGTGCGCATCTGCTAGCGGATACTAGCGTGATTAAGCACATCAACGGTCAGGCGTCACACGGCGTCATTCCGAGCTTCTACGCGCAGGCCGTCGCTATCGCCGCCTATGAGATGGGCTTTGGCAAAGCCGCCGCAGGCACCATTGAGCCGTGCCGTCAGAGCCGCCAGGTGTTGCGCACATATCTCGGAGAGCGCGGGGAAAACTTCATCATGGGTGATGGTTACTACGCTTTCATTGATCTGACCCGTTACGTAGATGCCACCGAATACGACGATACCGCCGAAATCGGCACGTGGCTGGGTGAGACCTACGGTGTGACTATCGTGCCGGGGGTGTATTTCTCCGATGCCGGGAAGAACTGGGTACGCTTCTCATACGCCACCCCACCGGAGCGCACACAGAAGGCCATCGAGCGCATGTTCGAGGGTCTGGATTCACTGCTGTAGCAAGTTTCACTGCTGGGGTATAACTATGCCCCGGCAACATGTTATCCTCCAAACCAGCGCAGTGCATCAAACGGATAGTAGCGTAAGATGACCTTGCCGACGATCCGGTCACGGGGGATTGCGCCGAAGCTGCGCGAGTCGGTGCTTTCGTTGCGGTTATCACCCATCAGGAAGTATTCATCAGAGCCGATGACCCATGTATAGTCGTTCCGGCAGGTGCGGCACGGACGGTTGGCGTCCGCCCAATAGGGTTCATCTAGTGCTGCGCCGTTGACGTAAACCCGATTGTCATCCATGGTGATCTCGTCACCCGGCAGGCCGATCACCCGCTTGACCAGCCGACGCTCGCCGCGTCCTTCCGGTGGACGAAAGACGATGATATCCCCGTATTGGATGTCGCCAAACAGGTAGTGTACGCGGCTGATGAGCAGATTCTGATCCTGTGTGAGGGTGGGCTGCATACTCACACCGTTGATGCTGGCGTGCGCAAAAATCAGGTTGAAAAGTGTCCACAGGCCGACCGTCATCACGACCAGAAACACGCCGTAAAATAACCAGCGGCGGCGTGGCTTGATCGTCGGTCTGATACTATCCAGAGCTATGCCTCCGTGAAGTTTTGCAGCGCTTTGACATCATTCAGGGCGCTGCGATTTTTACTCCGATCGATACGCTTGACCAACCCGGTCAATACATCACCGGGGCCGATCTCTACGAACGTCTGCGCACCGGCGGCGATCATCTGCTGCATGGATTTCGTCCATAACACCGGGGAGACAAGCTGCCGGTTCAACTCCGCACGAATGGCTTCAACCGTCGTAATGGGTTCCGCGTTGGCATTGCCATAAACCGGCACACGCGGTGGTTTGAAGTTCGTCTTATCCAGCAGGGCGCGGAAGTCATCGGCGGCGGCTTGCATCAGCGGGGAGTGGGCGGCGATGCTTACCGCTAAACGCACGGTTCTTTTAGTACCGCGTGCCTTTGCGATTTTAAGAGCGGCCTCCAGCGCAGCGACGTCGCCGGAAATGACGATTTGACCGGGGCAGTTGTCGTTGGCGACCACGACCGGCTTACCGGTTTGTTCCGATGCTGTTTTACAAATAGCCAGTGCATCCTCAAGTGATGTACCCAGCAGCGCCGCCATCGCACCGGGGTTTTCTTCCCCGGCTTGCCGCATCAGACGCCCACGTTCGCGCACCAACCGCAGACCGTCGGCGAAGGTCAGTGACTCCGCTGCCATCAGCGCGGTGAACTCGCCTAAGCTGTGCCCGGCTAAGAATGCGGCTTGCGCGTCTGGTTGTTCGTCCTGAAGGGCGGCTAAGATAGCTGCGCTGCAAACGTAGACGGCGGGCTGTGTGTTGTAGGTATCGTTCAGTGCGTCCTCTGGTCCTTCAAAGCAGAGCTTTGCCAAATTGCCGCCGAGCACGTCATCGGCTTCGTCGAAGATCGCTTTTGCTGTGGGGTAGGCGGCGGCGATGTCTTTGCCCATGCCGACCACCTGTGAGTTCTGACCAGGAAAGAGAAATGCCGTTGTTGACCAGTCCATCATGATAATTGCTCCTTAAAAACAAAAACCGTACCCCGATTAAATGGTACGGTTCCGTTCTCGTGACCGGGACGTCGCTCTAAAATTCGTCTTTTGGCTCAATGACCTGACGGCCTTTGTATCGCCCGGAATTTTTGGCGACATGATGTGCCAGTCGATATTCGTTCGCATCGACATCGAAGACCAGATGCGGCAGATTAAGCGCATGATGGGCGCGACGTTTGTTGCGGCGGCTGCGCGAGATTTTACGCTTTGGCAGTGGTCCCACCGGACTGCTCCTTTATGACTTTACTTCATAAACTTGGCCTGTCATTATAGAGGTCATCCGCTAGACGTGTCAAGACGTCATGCTAGTTGGCGGCAGTGGGCAATGGCCTCATCCAGTGACTCGAACAACGGTACATTCAGGCCGCCATATTGTTCTTGCCGTAGACTCTGTGCTTTCATGACGACTAACTCATGTGTGCCGACGAACACGGTCTGCACACGCGTGTCACGTAGAGACCCAGGAACAGCGCGTGTTTTCGTCGCAAGACTTTCGACCAGATCGGCGAATGTCATTTCGATCTCGGTAAAGTCTATGATGCGTGTGATTGTCTCTCTGTTTTCCAACAGGGCGGCGACCTGCCGATTGGCAGCGGCGATGTCCTCGGTGAAGTCAAAGGGGTTGTGGCATGTAATTACGACGATCGGTTTGTCTTTTAGCTGTTGGACTTCAAATGACATTGTTCTTTCCTCACTTCGATTACGATAACAATATTAAGATACCACAAATTATAGCGTTTATAATTAACTAAAAGTTGTGAATGTGTGAAAGTATCATGAGTTGAAGGGAAAAGTAAACGATGCAACTCGCAGATCGTATTGAGACAGTTTTGAACATTCGCCCACAGCACCAACAGCCGTTACACGGTGGCAGTATCGGGGAGGTCTACCGGGTCGATTTCCCCGACGGTGAACGTATTGTAGCAAAGGTCGCCGGTGCGGATGGCACCCTTGATGTCGAGGGCTATATGCTGCGTTACCTCAACGAAAATAGTACGCTGCCGGTGCCGCAGGTGCTTCATGCAGAAAAATCGCTATTATTGATGACATTTATCGAAGGACGTAGCGATCTAAACAGCAGCGCACAGGCGCACGCCGCCGATCTACTCGCCGCGCTGCATGACGTCCAGGCTGAACAATTCGGTCACGAACGTGATACGTTGATCGGGCCGTTGCACCAACCGAACCCACATAGCCAGTCATGGGTGGTGTTTTTCCGTGAGCAGCGGTTGCTCTACATGGCAAAGGTCGCGCTGGATGCCGGGCAGCTTCCGCGCCGGTTGTATGACCGCATCCGATCTTTCGCTGCCGATCTCGATGATTACCTGGAAGAACCGCCGCATCCCGCGCTCATCCACGGGGATATGTGGACAACGAACATCCTCACACAGGACGGACGTGTAACGGGCTTTGTCGATCCCGCCATCTATTATGCTCACCCAGAGATGGAACTGGCGTACACAACTTTGTTCGGTACGTTTGGTGATCCTTTCTTCCGTCGCTACCGGGAACGCCGCGCGATCTCACCGGGGTTCTTCGAGCAACGCCGGGATATTTACAACCTGTACCCGCTGCTGGTGCATGTGCGCCTGTTCGGTGGTGGTTATGCCGCTCGTGTGGATGGTATTCTCACACGGATGAGCTATTAGTCTTGTGTGATAGCATTATCGTTCATTCACAGAATTTCGGCGATGATCGAGTCGTAAGTATGGGCTTTGCCTTGCTCCCAGAAGTGCGCGATGGTCTCATGCGCAAGCGTCTCTTCCAGGTCGAACACCAATTGTTCGGCGGTGTCTTCGATATTTTCGGTCAAGTCTTCGTAACTGAGCAAAAATGCCAGGATTTCCAAGGCGGGGCCACTTTGTTCTTGCTGGATGCGTAACCGGGCAATCGCCAGCAGAATCTCTAGCACGGCTGGGACTTCATCAGCGCGTAGGGCAGCTTTCAACGCTTTGCGGTAGTATTTCATCGCTTCAGCTTGATTTTGCATGGCCTGCGCTACCATACCCAACTGGATGAAGGCGTAGGTGATGCCGTTCGTGTCCTCAAGCGCGACGAAGGCATCCAGCGCGCGGGTAAAGTCGGCGATGGCGCGTTCATACTGGTTGATTTCTGCGGTGATTTCGCCGAGCTTGTAACTGGTCTGCGCGATGCCTTCGGTGTCATTGTCGTTCAGATAGGCATCCAGTGTGCTTTGCAAGATTGACTGCGCTTCCAGACGTTCAGCATAGGCGCTCTCATCATGGTCTGCCGCGCTTTCTTGTGCGCGTGCGGAACCCGCCATCCCCCACTGGTCACCGATTTCACGCGAGAGGGTCAGGCTTTGCTGGTAGAGTTTTTTGGCGATAGTCTGGTCGCCCTGGTCGTAGGCGATGTTGCCCAGGCTGTTCAGTGCGCGTGCGATGCCGGATTGCTCGTCCAGATCTTCATAAAGTGTGAGGCTGCGCTGGTAATATTGTCGTGCTTTGTCCAGGGTGTTGAGCGCGTAATGGACATTCCCCAGCGCATATAACGAACTGGCGATGCCGCGCTTATCGCCGAGGTTTTCGCTTATCGCCAGGCTTGTTTCGTAAAGTTCGCGGGCCTGATCATAACCGCCGAAGCCGAGATAAGCCTCCGCACTGCGATGTTGCAACTCGACCCGTCGCATCTGCGATTCATGGTCGTTGGTCACGTTGGCGTCCAGCAGTATCAACGCCCGCTCGAAGTAGTTGACGGCTTCTTCATATGCGCCACTGTGTAAGGCTTTCTCACCCGCAAGGATGACATATTTAGCTTCTTTCGCCGCATCTCCCGCAGCCCGCCAGTGATGGGCCAGCACTGCCGCCCGCTCGTCAGGGATGTATAACGCCTCGATGCTGTAGGCAACCTGCCGGTTTAGCTCTCGGCGTTGCGCTTCACTCAGGCGTTCCAGCACACCATCACGCAGCTTGTCGTGGGCAAAGCGCCATTGGTTATCCAGCACTTCGAGCACGGCAGCATCCGCACAGCTCACCAACCACTTGCCTAGATCGTCCGCCGGGTGTAAATAGCGCATCAGACTGAGGTCAATCTGGCGACCGATGACCGCCGCAATGTTGAGCAGTGTATGGGAAGTGGGGGAGAGATTGTCTAACCGTCGCTGAATAATCAACTGCATCCCACCGGCGAACACATTTTGGGGCAGGGTCATACGTCCGATCTGGTCGAGGCGTCCGGCTTCGTCCGCGAGTGCGCGCACGACCTCGATCAAGAAGAAAACATTGCCCTCTGTTTCACGTTGCAACAAGTGAACTACATCCGGTTGTGTGCCGCTTTCACCGAGCATGGCTTCACTTAAACGGCTGATGTCACCTTCGCTCAGGCGATCCAATTTGAGCAGGTTGATGTCCGGTAGCAGTTCAGGCAGATCGGGGCGCTCGTCATCGCGGAAGCTGGTGATGAGAAGCAGCGGCAACTGGTCGATGTGTTGATTTAACTGTGCCAGCATCGAAATGCTTTCACTGTTGGCCCAGTGCAGGTCTTCCAGAATGATGACGGTCGGCTGTGTCTGGTTTTGCAGGGTGCTTTTCAAGATGTCCAACAACATGACCTGTACCTGTTGAGGTTCCAGTGCCTCGGCGGCGTCGGTGTCATACGTCGGCAAGGTAGCGGCATCTGGCGCTAATAGCTTGATTAACCCGGCTTGCGTCGGGTTGAGATCTGCCAGCAGTGCCAGCCAACGTAGCACCGGATGCCACACATGGTAAGGGAGCCGGCCTTCACTGACGGTCTGTCCGCGCATGACCAGTGCGCCGTTAACCATCGCAAGTGTGCGAATTTCATCCACAAGACGTGATTTGCCGACACCCGCTTCGCCGCCGATCAGCCACGCGCTGCCTGCGCCGTCGAATGTGGTATGTATGGCCTGTGTAAGTTGTGCGATCTCTTGCTCACGACCGATGAGACGTGCGGCCTGGAGGAAGCTCTCGCGGGTCGCGGCGGTTTCCACGCTGATGGCTTCGCCGCTCGCTTCGTCCAACGCATCAATGACGGCGCGTGCTTCTGTGTAGCGCACTTCTGGGTCTTTTTGTAGCAGTTGCTCGACGACGCTTGCGATTTCGACGACGACATCAAGACGCTCAACATCTGGCATAGTATAGAGTACATGGTTAATTAGTGTGCCGGGGTCGGTGTTGTCCGGGTCAAAGGGATGGAACCCCGCGAGCATCTCATAGGCGATCATCCCGACCGCATAAAGATCGGCGGCTTCGCTGGCAGGGTTGCCGATCAGGATTTCAGGTGCCATATAGCTGAGGGTGCCGGCTGTGTTCCCGTCGTCTTCCTGTGAGGTCGTGTGGTCACGCATGACCGAAAGGCCAAAATCAAGCACCTTTACCTGACCATTGACCACGATGACGTTCGCCGGTTTCAGGTCACGATGCAAGATCTCACGCCGGTGGAGATAAGCCAGTGCTTGCAGCATCTGCACAATGTAGGTTAAGCGTGTATTGAGCGGCTGGTTGCGGGTCGCCTGGATGATGGTCTGTGCGTTTTCGAGCAGTTCCATCGTAAAGTAGGGTTGTTGTTCCTGGTCGAAACCGTAGTCCAGCACTTCGATGATGTTAGGGTGACGTAAGGAAGCCAGCAGCTTGAACTCTCGTGCAAGAGCCAGACGAAAATCGCCCTCAGCGAAGGTTGAAGAAAATGTCTTTTCATCGGGTAGACTCAACACCCGTTTGAGCGCGACTTGTGCCCCGTTCAGGCGATCCTTTGCCCGGTAGACGGTGCCCATGCCACCCTGGCCTAGCATATCTGCCAGTTCGTAACGCTCGCCGATAATGTTGGGTCGGACGTCGGGTAGCATAAAAATTTCTCCGAATAGCATAAGTATGTCTGTTCTGACAATATAATCATAATCTCAGAATCGTAATTTCAGGACAAACGTTAGAAGAATCTTACGATTTTAAGCGTAATTCAGAAATCACACACTGACCTCATTGTCATTCATCAAGGAAGGATTTAATCTTCTCCAACAGTTCGGGGAACTTGATCGGCTTAGTTTCGTATTCGTCGCAGCCAGCGGCGAGGGCTTTCTCACGGTCACCGGTGATGGCGTGCGCGGTGAGAGCAATAACGGGAATATGCTCAATTTCCGCGTCCGCTTTGATCTCACGGGTGGCCTGCCAGCCGTCCATGACCGGTAGGCTCATATCCATCAAGATTAGGTCGGGCTTTTCGCTACGGGCCAGCTTGACGCCCTGTGCGCCATCAGTTGCAATCAGCACGTCATAGCCCCGGCGGGAAAGCCGCCGGGAGAGCATATCGAGATTCATCTCGTTGTCTTCAACCACCAGGATTTTCGTCATGCAGGTTAGTTTCCTCGTTTCATCTGCGCTTCGAGTAACTCACTAATCTCTTGCAGCAAACGTTCCCGATCACTGCTTTGTTTCGCAACGATCTGCTCGACGGAACCGTTCAACCGTCGCCGATCTTCTTCGGTCAGGTCTTTCGCCGTGACGACGACGACGGGGATCGACCGACCCTCAGGCGTCCTCTGTAGTGCCGTGATGAACTCGAAGCCGTCCATTTGTGGCATCATAAGGTCGAGTAGGATGAGATCGGGCAAGGTCTCTTCGACGCGCTCCAGGGCGACCACGCCGTTCTCGGCTTCATCGACTGCCCACCCTTCGCGTTCCAGGGTACGGGTGAGCATATCACGGATGTCGGCATCGTCTTCGACGACCAGGATTTGTCCCATCATAGCAGCATCGGGATCGCCGGGCCGGTGCTGATTGATGAGTTCTACCAACGCTTGACGATCAATCGGTTTGGTCAAGTAACCCGATGCCCCTAGAGCGAAGCCTCGATTTTTATCATCAACGATGGTAATCATCACGACCGGGATCTTCTGTAGATCCGGGTCTGCCTTGAGCAAGGAAAGCACCGACCAGCCATCCATGCCAGTCATCATGACGTCTAACGTAATCGCGTCAGGGTTGATCTCGCGTGCTTTTTCCAGGCCGGTTGCGCCATCAACGGCTGTTTCTACGGTGAAGCCTTCTCGCACGAGTGACCGGGCGACCAGTTCGCGCACGGAGGCATCGTCGTCGATGACCAGCACCAGACCGCCACTGCTTACTTTCTGTCGAGGCAAGAATCGCTCTGGAATAGGGGCCGGCTCGTGGAGTTTTTCTTCTGCGCCCTCATCGTCAACCTGGACGGGTAGGATGACGGTGAACGTCGTACCTTCGTCAACCACGCTTTGCACGGTGATGTCACCCCCCATCATCTGGCAGAAGCGACGGCTGATGGTCAAGCCCAACCCGGTACCGCCGTATTTACGTGTCGTGGAAATATCCGCCTGTGTAAATTCCTGAAAGACTGCGTCGAGTTGTTCCTGCGTCATACCGATACCGCTGTCTGCGACTTCAAGCACGACCCAATTCTCATCTGCCTCGACTTCAAGCCACGCGGAGAGCTTGACGGTGCCGTCCTCGGTGAACTTGGCGGCGTTGCTCAACAGGTTAAACAGTGCTTGCCGGACTTTGGTCAGGTCGGCTCGCATCTGGTCGAGTTGCTCATCAATCTCGACTTCCAATGTGTTGTGATTTTTCTCGATCAGTGGGTTGATCGTCACGGCGACGTCGTTCAGCATGTCCTTGATGTCGAACGTTTCCACGTAGAGTTCCATCCGCCCGGCCTCAATCTTAGAAAGATCAAGGATGCTGTTAATCAAATCAAGCAGATGGTTACCCGCCGACCGGATTTTTCCTAAGTCGGGTGTCATATCCTCGTAGCCGAAATCAACCGCGTCTTCTTCCAGCATTTCGCTGTAGCCGATGATAGCGTTGAGTGGCGTGCGTAGCTCGTGGCTCATGTTGGCGAGGAAGGCGCTCTTGGCGCGGTTCGCGGATTCCGCCGCTTCTTTCGCCATCTGAAGCTCACGCTCGAACTGTTTACGTTCGGTGATGTCCCTTGCTATGCAGGAAACGCCCGTGATCGGCCCATCGCTGGTGATAATCGGATTGTAAGAGATTTCGATGTCACGCACGCCTTCGGTCAGTTCGTAGCGATCTTCAATGGAAAACTGCTCGCCCGCCAGCGCACGATCATAACGTGTGCGCCACGTCTGCTGCATATCTGCCGGTAGCTGGTCGAGCAGATTGACCCCGGCTTCGAGATCGGAGTCAAAGACGACCAAGAACACATCATGCGCGGTCGAATTGAATGTCACCAGACGATAATGCCTATCAATTGACCAGATCCAATCTTGCGTGTTTTCGATTAATGCGGTGAGGTTGGCCTGGTTCATCAGCAATGCTGACTCCGCACGTTTTCGCTCTCTAAGTTCCTGCTGGGCGGAAGTAAACAACTGTGCGTTGTCTAACGCGAGGGACGCCAGTTCCGCAAAGCGCGTCATCAGTTCGACGTCATCGTCTTCCATCCGTGCGCTGTTGCCGCTCTGCGAGACGCCAATCACACCGATGACATCCTCACCATGACGCAGCGGTGCGGCGACGGAGGCACCAATATCGTTGTAGAGATTCGTGTCGAGACGGCCTTCCCACTGGCTGTAATCGCCGATAATCATCGGTCTGCCGGTGCCCCAGATGCGCCCTGCCAGGCCCTCTCCTCGTTCGAGTTGCAAACCGATCATTTCTGTGAAAACACCTACGCCGACCTTGAGTTCGAGCCGGTCGTCTTCCACGAGATAGATAAAGCCGTTGCGGGTCTGGGTCAGTTCTGCCGCACGGGTGATGATGCTTTGCAACAGATCGCCCACATCGAGACGATTCATAAGGGTGAGGGCGGTTTCATGCAGCGCGGCGAGGTAGGCGTTCTGTCGCTGCATGGCTTCTTCGGCGTAGATGCGTTCGGTCACATCACGGGTGATCCCACGGAACCCGACCGTTTTGTCATTCTGATTGTAAATGGGGGCGGCGGAAACTTCGAGGAAGCGGCGCTCTCCGCTTTCCTGGATGATTTCGACGTGATCCGTCGTGACGATCTCATCCGTCTCATAGACCCGGTTGAAGATCTCGAAGATGTGAGCCGCCGCTTCCTCGGTCATAATATCTCGGTTATTGATGCCGAGCATTTCTCCGGCTTCATAGCCCATGATCTTCGTCAGCGCATCATTGAAGAAGGTCAGATTGCCTTCGAGATCAACCTCGTAATAACCTTCTTCGATGTTTTCCAGAATAGTGCGGTATTTGGCTTCGCTTTCACGTACCGCTGCCTCCGCGATTTTGCGTTCGGTGATGTCGCGGATGTGGAGCAGTACGGCTGGCGTTCCTGCATATTCGATGTGGCTGGCACGAATCTCCACCGGGACTTCACGGTTATCACGGCGATAGATAAAGCTGTCAATCGCATAATTTGACGGTGCATCCTCAAAATAGTTCATCACGGTGTCGTCATCCCGCCCGCCTTCAGGGACTAACCGCGTCGAATAGTCACCAACAATTTCCCGTCTGGTACGTCCATCCAGGGCGCAGGCTGCCGGGTTGACATCGAGAATAACTCCGTTGGTATCCTGCACGAAAATAGCGTCCGGGGATTCCTCAAACAGATCACGGAAACGGTTTTCGGTTTCGCGTAATGCGGCCTCGGCTTCTTTCTGTTGGGTCACATCACGTGAGTTCAACACGACGCCGCCGATTGATGGGATGTGCGTCAGGTTGTTAGCGATCGTTTGGATCAAGCGCCACGAGCCATCCGCATGGACGAAGCGCACTTCGATCAACTCACCCGCCCCTTTTTGCCGTAAGACCTTCGTCAGATAGCCGACGAATTGTGCTGAGTCATCAGGGTGAATGTAGATGAACAGACTGTCGTCGATCATCTCGTCACTCTCGTAGCCGAGTACAGCTTCTATCGAAGGCGATTGATAACGGATTTGACCTTTGGATGAGATAATCGTGATGATGTCCGAGGCGTTCTGAATCATCAGGCGGAAGTATTCCTCGCTGCGTTGCAAGGCCTCCTCCGCTTCTTTACGTTGGGTGATGTCGCGGAAAGTCCCGGCGTAGAACTCGGTGTTCCCGGCGACGGCCTGTGTGACCATCATCTCCATCGGGAAGGATGTGCCATCTGCGCGCAGGCCGGTGACCTCCTGATAGTCATCGGCATGGACGATTTCATCAATTGCCCGTCGTATGGCCTTCGTGTCCTCCGGGGAAAGCTCAGTACCAGACATATCGATTAAGTAGGCGACCGATTGCCCTTTGAGTTGCTCCAATGACATGCCGAAGATCGCTTCTGCGGCGGGGTTCAGCGTGTTGATCGCCAGCGCGTCCCGCGAGAAGGTGACAATGCCATCCATCGTGGTATGTACGATAGCTTCCGTCCGGGCGATGGCTTCTTCCAGCGCGTCCATCACCGTGTTGTAGCGCGTGGCGATCTGCCCAACCTCGGTAAAGGGTTCTACCGGGACTCGCAGGCTCAGGTTGCCGGTCTTGGATTGTTCGTCCATCACATTGAACAGGTCGAGGAGTTCGGTGGTCGCGCCATGTTCGGAGACGTTCAACCCGATTTTTTCGTCCTCAAGACTGACGCGCAGCGGCGAAATCCGGTTGAAAATCGACAGAACCATGTAAACCACGCCGAACGTCCACACCGCACAGACCACGATGCCGACCAGTTGCACGAGGATCTGTTCCCCACGTGAGTCCGCGACGAGATACTGGCTATCCGCGAAGATGCCGAAGGCCAAAGTGCCCCATACCCCTGCACCCAGATGCACCGGGATGGCCCCGACCGCATCGTCGATCTGAAAACGTTCGAGTGCCTCCTCCATCACGAACATCACGATGCCGCCGATGCCACCGATAATTACAGCGTTTAACGTAGAAATGGCGAAGCAGTTCGCAGTGACGGCGACCAGACCCGCCAGTGCGCCGTTCATAACCAGATCGACCTCGGTACGTCCCCGGAAGAAATAACCGATAGTCATGCCTGTGGTCATGCCGGCCGCGCCACCGATCACGGTATTGGCGATCACATGGATGACCTGGTTGTTCATCGCCAGGGTGCTGCCCCCGTTAAAGCCGAACCAGCCCACCCACAACAACAGCACCCCGAAAGCCGAAAGCGGAATATTCGAGCCGGAGATTTTGCGCGAGGTGCCATCTGCGCTGAAGCGCCCGGCACGCGCCCCGACGATAAGTAAGATCGCCAGCGCCGCCCACCCACCGACACTGTGTACGACCGATGAGCCAGCGAAATCGATAAAGCCCAGCTCTGCGAGGAAACCGGCTGTGTCACCATCAGTGTAGGTCGGGATCAAATTTGACCAGCTCCAATGCCCAAAAAACGGGTAAACCAGGCCGGAGATCAGTGTGGTAATAAGGATATAGCTGCCGAAGTTCAACCGTTCCGCGACCGAACCGGAGATGATCGTCACCGCTGTGCCGCAGAACATAATCTGGAAGATGAGGAAAACGATTACGCTGACACTCTCTTCAGACGTCGGGTCGAAATCAGGCGCGAAACCCTCAAACCCAGACCCGCCAATGAAGCTACCGATGCTCGGCCCAAACATGAATGCGAACCCGAACAACCAGAACAAGATGGTCGTCAGACTGAAATCTACCAGATTTTTGAGGGCGACGTTGATATTATTCTTGCTACGGGTCATCCCAGTTTCCAGGCAGAGAAAACCCGCCTGCATCAAAAAGACGAGTCCTGCGCTGACCAGTACCCAAAAATGGTCAAGGTTAATCGAGAGTTCGTTAACATCCATGATTTATGCCTTCGTCAAGTCAATAACTTTATTCTTCGATCTGTTTCGCCTGGATGGCAATACGCTCAATCAGCATGGTTTGCTCCGGGTTGAGCTTCCCCAGGTCACCGGATTTTAGCTGTTCAACGGCAGCAAGAATAACAGCAACCGGAGAGTCTGCATCGCTGTCGCCGCGCTGTTGGGCATCCATCTGGCGTTTTTTGTCGAGGCTGGCACCAATTCTTGCTTTGAGCAGCACCGGGTTGAAGGGCTTGAACAGATAATCTTCCGCACCCATTTCGATGCACTTCACCACGCTGTCGAGGTCATCAACGGCGGAAATCATAATAATCGGGATGTGCTTGAGCGCATCATCCGCTTTGACGTGTTGCAGTACCTCGTATCCGTTCATGCGGGGCATCATAATATCCAGCAAGACGAGGTCATAGGGCGTCGCCTGCATCATCTCGACACAGCGTTCACCATGTTCTGCGACATCAACCTCGTAGCCCTGCCGTTGCAGGCGACGAGAGAGCATGTCGCGGTTCATTTCGTTGTCATCGACGACGAGGATTTTGTCCTCTGCCATAAATGGTCTCCTTCACGCATGCACTATGTATAAGCGTACTACAAGTTGTCCAAATCTCCGCTTAACGATAGACAAGGCTCATCTGTTTGCCTACTTGAATGTCATCATTGTATGCTAACTTTCGTGCGCAAGCAAAAGCCTAACTGTTGCGGTGTTACAAATACTGTACGATACTTTCGTTAGTGCCTAATAGTTAAGGAAAGGAAATCGTTATGCTGGCAATCGTCCGTGCCTGTGCCGTGATCGGTTTGGATGGCTGCATCGTTGAGGTACAGACCGACTTCAACCCACGCGCCGGGATACCTAGCTTTACTATTGTTGGTTTGGCGAGTTCTGCCGTCCGCGAGAGCCGTGAGCGGGTGCGAGCGGCGATCAAAAACAGTGGGTTGCAATTCCCTAATAAGGGTTATGTGGTCAATCTATCTCCGGCGGATTTGCCCAAGCACAGCACGGCCTATGATCTGGCGGTGGCGGTCGGTGTGCTGGCGGCGACCGACCAGATTCCGTTGGGTGCGTTGGATAATGCACTGTTTATCGGCGAACTGTCACTCAATGGTAAGGTGGAACACGTCAAAGGGGTGATGCCGATGGTCTACACCGCCTACCAGGAAGGCTTTGAGACGGTCTACGTCCCCGCGATTGATGCTGCCGAGGCTGCTTTGGTGCAGGGCATCGAGGTCATCCCGGTGGAAAGTTTAGGGGCGCTTGTTGAGCATCTTTATGATCTCAATCCGATTCACTCGTATACCGTCGAGATTACCGAAGAAGACCACGCCGCCGAATTGCCGCCCGGCCTGACGGATTTCTCCGACGTTAAGGGACAAGAGCATGTTAAGCGGGCGTTGGAGATCGCCGCGGCGGGCAATCATAATGTGTTGATGGTCGGGCCGCCCGGCGTCGGCAAGAGCCTGTTGGCGCGGGCGATGCCCGGTATTCTACCACGATTGACTACCGACGAAGCCCTCGAAGTGACGCGCATCTACTCAATTGCGGATATGCTGCGTGGCGATCATCCATTGATCCGTTTGCGTCCTTTCCGTGCGCCGCACCATACGATCTCACAGGCCGGTTTGGTCGGCGGCGGGACGATCCCCAAACCCGGTGAGATCAGTCTGGCACATCGTGGGGTGTTGTTCCTCGATGAAGTGGTGGAATACTCCGGTAAAACGTTAGAGGTCATGCGCCAGCCCATCGAAGACAAGATCGTGACCATTAGCCGGGCCAGTGGCACCGTGACCTTTCCAGCGAACTTTCTGCTGGTCGGCGCGATGAACCCTTGTCCATGTGGTTATTACGGTGATCCTGTTCGTGGGTGTACGTGTACGCCGACGATGATCTCACGCTATCAGGCCAAGCTCTCCGGGCCGTTGATGGATCGCGTTGATATTCACCTCGACGTGCCGCGTGTGGATTATGATAAGCTCATGAGCAGCGACCGGAGCGAACCCTCAGCGAATATTCGTGCGCGGGTAGAGGCGGCGCGTGCTCGGCAGTATGAACGCTTTAAAGACCTGCCTTCGCTGTTCGCCAATGCGGATATGGGCACCGGGGAAGTGCAGGTGATGTGCAACCTTCTGCCGGAAGCCAAGCAATTGCTCGAACTTTCCGTTAAGCGGATGCAGCTCAGCGCCCGATCTTATCACCGCGTACTCAAGCTGAGTCGTACCATTGCTGACCTATCCAACAGTGATGAAATTGAGGTCAATCATGTCGCGGAAGCCATCCAATACCGGCCTAAACAAACCGTTACGTAGAATCGAATGGCGGTTAAGCTTTTGCAAAAATGCGTTGAAAATGAAAGGACGATGCGGTATTCTAAAGAAAGTGTAAGATTTTCAAAGATAAGTATATGACTCCGCTGAAAGAACTCAATATGACCCGAAAAACGTGGGTTATAGAGGTTCAAAGTGGTGTGATACCGGGTCAAATTTTCGGCAAAATGACCTTTTTTCAGTAGAGT
>DAOTTX010000442.1:0-9187 GCA_034437515.1 Anaerolineae bacterium | reverse complement strand
GGATTTACTGCTCACCGACCAGTACACACTGGCACAAATCTGCGAGAAGCTCTATGAACGCGGCTACCGGATGCGAGATGGTCGTCCATTTGTGAAGGTCAACGCCAACGGTGAGCGCAAGCCCTACATTCAGCAGGTGTCGCGGGTGTTCCACAACTGGCACTACGCCGGATGGGTCGTGCTGGAAAACGACTGGGCGCAGATTCCGCCCAAGACCGTGCGTGCCGAGTGGGAGCCAGTTGTCACCACCGAGGAATTCGAGCGCGGGTTAGCGATACTGGCAAAGCGCAGTCACATGCCATCCCCGAATAAGCGGCATTTTTATCTGTTGCAGGGGATGCTCTATCTCGATCAGGGGAACGGCAAGGTGCGAAAGCTGCGGTGCAGTACGCCCAACGCCAACCGTGCGCGGGGTGGTGTCGCCTACTACTGCATTGACTCCAGCGACCAGAACTATCTGTGTTGGAAGGTCGATGAGCAGATTCCAGAGCATCTCCGTGCCATTCAGGTTGACCCGGCGCTTATTCCCGACATCCGCAAGGCATATCTGGCGGATATGGTACGCTTCAACACCAATCGCAGCCGCGAGATCGAAGAACTGCAACGCGCAATCAAGAAGTTGGAAGAGAAAGAGATCAATCTGTGGCGCGGTTTCACCGAACACGGGATGCGTCCGCAGGTTTTCGAGAAGTTGTCGCGTGAATACGAGGACGAACGCCAGCGCATCACCGCCGCCATTAACCTGATCCACCAGGAGCAGGGCGACGTGGTCGATAATCTGGATGCCGCGCTAACGGTCATTTCGGAGATTGCAGACCGTTATGCGGAACACACACCAGCGCGACAACGTGATATACTAAAGCAGATGGTCAAGCGGGTTGTCATCAACCTGGAGGGTAGGATCATCCGCATGGAGTTGAAGCCACCGTTCAATTATCTGGACACACTCGCAAAGGGTAGTCCGCACGGTGGACGAGGTGAAGGGCCTTCGCCTGAAACGAAAAGAACCAGCACAAATACTGGTTCGCTTCAGATCAAACGGAGTGACCCCAACGGGACTCGAACCCGTGTTTTCGCCTTGAAAGGGCGACGTCCTAGACCACTAGACGATGGGGCCTTACAACGCAGAGAAGTTTAACAGTATTATCGGGGCGAGTCAAGCCAAAGATCGGATAAATCTATGTAAGTTGCAAGAGTGCCTTAAGTTCATCCGATAGTCGGTTATCTATACACCTGCGTTAGAGTCAATATCAATGAAATTATTTTGGATCGCCAGGCCAGTCGCTTCGGCTCGATTGCTCACACCTAGTTTAGATAAAATATTACTGACATGCTTCTTGACCGTCGAGACACTGATGACAAGGTCTTGAGCAATTTCATTATTGCTGAGTCCTTTGGCGACCAGTTTCAAGATGCGAAGTTCGCTCATCGTCAGGTCGTGACCGACTTCCGGTTCGCCCTTTGCGCTGCGCATCAGCACTTTTGTCGCCTCCTGCGAGAGCGTTGACTGTCCTTCACTGGCATTGCGTATAGCCAGCGCCAACTCACGCATTGAGATATCTTTAAGTAAGTAACCCGTCACGCCTGATTGGATTGCAGAGTTAATAAGCGTATCATCATGATAGCTCGTCAATGCGAGAATATGTGCATCGCTATCTTTTTGTAAGATGCGTTTCGTCGCGTCGATACCGCCACCTTGCGGCATGAGCAAGTCCATCAACACGACATCCGGCAGAAGTTGATGATACTTCTCAACGGCTTCATCACCACCGCTTGCCTCGCCGACGACGACGAGACCTTCAGTTTTTTCAATCGATACACGCAGGCCGATACGTACCATGTCATGGTCGTCAACGATCATGACGCGAATATTTTCGTTATTCGTCAAAGCTCAACTCCTAACAGTAGACATGTCTTTGGGTTGGGATGCTGAAATCGTGAGAGAGCAAACGACCACTTGTCACACGAAACGGGTAGCTGTCGCATCACTCAGTTCTTCTGCTCACGTTGCCAGAGCACTTGAATCTCTGTGCCGTCACCCGGATAACTTTTCAAGCTGACCTTTGCATTGATCGCCTCAGCGCGTTCGTAGATATTGCTGAGACAGATCCCCTTTTTACCGTCCGGATCAAAACCAACGCCACTATGTGAGTACGTAACCCTTGCGATCAAGCGTAACGTATGCGGGTAGAACCTGTTCGCTTACCGGGCTATGCTGTTTGCCTGGGTGATGCCCATCTACCCCAGGGGGGGAAGTTATCTCGTGATTGCCCAGATATTTTTTGCAGTGGTACCACCTGCGTTCTTATATGCTGAATTTCAGTGTATTCTTTATCATATCATAGCGGTTTGCAGCGCTAATGTCCAACCTTTTGAGTCCAATATTGCACCCACCTGGTAGCACCGAATCGTCACCGCCACGCCGTCGAATTTTCATCGATTTCCCTTGACCAGACCAACCATATCGTAGCGATTCGCGTACTGTCTGAAAGAACCAGGATGTCACACATACCCGGAGGTGGGCGTCCCTTTCAGGTCTACCTGGACGGCTTATCATGGGCGTTGTTGAAGTGAGCGACGAAGTCCAATAATCGCTGCTTCAAGTCCGTTACCGAGGTGAACGAAGGCCGTTTGAGCAATCACATCTCCGGCATTTTCAACGAATTGGGTGTTTCTGATCTTGAGCGTGCTGCCAAAGATCGCCAGAAGTTTTCGCTGTCCTGTTCCCATCATTTATTGTCTTGTTGTCTTATTTTATTCCTGTGTGTTCTCCCGACGCGCTAAGATGATGGCATCTTCTCGACTGCAACCCGCAGCGGACTCCTGCCGATCCCAGGCCAGATGCGTATCGCGCCGATGAACGCCCGTGCCAGAACCCAGGTGCCGTTTACAACCCAAACCAGGGTGAAGGCATCGGCGTTGTCGATATTTATGAGGGCAAGCCCAACCGCACCCGCTGCCGTCGCGGAGATCATAGCATTACGCAGATAAGCGTAGTCTCCGGTTCCCCAGTGAATGCCGTCCGTCACGAACGCCAATGCGACGATCGGTTGTGTAACAGCGGCGATGAACCACGCGCCGGCGTAGATTTCGCGGGCTTCCGGTGGCAGCATCACGCGCTCAAATAGCGGCGTGCCGATCAACATAAAAATCGCGGTCAATGTACCGACCGCAAGGCTCCAGCGGGTAGCGATGTTAGCTGCGCTCAACCCTAGCTTATCGCGGTCTGCACCGTGAAAGTACCCCACTAGGCTCTGCGCAGTAATGGCAAAACCATCAAACAACAGACTGAAAAACATCCAGACCGTGCGTACTGATTGATGAGCCGCGCCAGCTTCTGAGCCGATCTGATTAGCAACACGAGTTGTGTAAATCAGAAACAACATGAGCATACTCGTGCGTATAAACAAATCACGCCCGACGCTGAACAACGCGATGAGATCGTCAGTGCGAACATGGAATTGCAATGGTAGACGCCGTGAGATCATCACCAACGCCCAGATCATGCCGATCCACTGCGCGATGATGCTTGCCAGCGCGGCCCCGGCCACGTCGAACGCAGGGATGGGGCCGAAGCCGAAAATCAGCGGGCCATCTAGCGCGATGTTGATCGCGTTGATGCCTACAGCGACGATCAACTGGGCACGCATGGCCTGCAAACCACGCAGCGCGGCAAGCAGGATGAATGTGCCGATCACTGCCGGGGCACCAAACATACGCACGCGGATGTAGGTCACGGCGGGTGCTCGCACATCGGGTTCTGCACTCATGAACGCGGCGATATTTTCGGTGAACGCGGTGACCAGTAAGATCACGATCACACCGCAGACGATGCCGACCATTAGCGCAAGGCTTACGATCTGCCCGGCGCGTTCGGTGTCGTGGCGACCTAGCGCACGGGCGACTTCGGTCTGTGTGCTGATGCCCAGGAAGTTGAACACCCAGAATAGTGACGATAACGCGACCGTCCCCACACCTAATGCAGCTAACGGATCATCCCCCAGACGGGCGACAAAGGCTGTATCCACCACACCGGTAAGCGGCTCCGCAATGATAGAGAGTGTCACCGGGATGGCGAGTGCGATCAGTGTGCGGTTTGGTTTGTCGATGAATGGATGCTTATCAATATTCGTGGTGTCGGCCATAATTTCTCCGTAGTCGGGTACCCTGCTATCATAGCATCTGATAGCCTTTTGAGTGAGAAGTCGTTGACCCCATAAAAACCGGGCACGGTCTCGATAACCGTGCCCGGTACATAAGCGGAGACTCTATCGAGCCTCCGTTAGCGTTTAAAGTCTCGATCTACAGCATACTCTGGGACGGCAGATTAGAAACGGCACGGGTGTATTGCGCCCGCTCAAAGTTCGCCGAGTTGCCAGATTTCACCTGACTCATGCTGCCGCGCATCTGCGTGACCGACTCGTATTCGTGTTCCTCAAGCCAATGTCGCATCCCGGTTTCCATCACACGGAAATGCTCGATGCCGTGTTGCAAAATCGCGGAGGCCATCATTGCGACGTTCGCCCCTACCATCACCATCTTGATCGCGTCTTCCGGGGTCTGGATGCCACTTGTCGCGGCGAAATCCAACTCAATGCGATCATATAAGATGCCGATCCAGCGGAGTGGCAGACGATTCGCCTGCGGCGTACTTAACAAAACATGCGGGTAGACTTCCAACGCCTCGATGTCTACATCGGGCTGGTAAAAACGGTTGAACAGGACGAGACCGTCCGCGCCTGCCTTGAATAGACGCCGCGCCATGTGTGGCAGGCTGCTGTAAAACGGGCTGATCTTGACCGCCAGCGGGATCTCGACCGCCGACCGCACCGACCGGACAATATCAATCGTCTCTTCTTCGATCTGTGCACCAGATTTATCAAAGTCGGTTGCAATGGCATAGATGTTAAGTTCTAGCGCGTCAGCCCCGGCTTGTTCGATCTGCTGGGCGAAATCCGTCCACCCACCGGGCGTATCACCGTTCAGGCTGGCGATGATCGGAATATCAACCGCCCCCTTTGCCTTGCGGATGTGGTTGAGGTAGTTTTCCGGGCCGGCTTCGAGGCCGTCCGGCTCCGGGAAGTACGTCAGAGCTTCGGCAAAACTTTCGTTATGCGTGTGCATGTGATGAAACAGCGCCTGCTGTTCTTTGATGATCTGCTCCTCGAACAAGGAGAACAGCACGACCGCCGAAGCCCCCGCATCTTCCATTTTGCGTATGTTGCTGATCTCTTGTGAAATCGGCGATGCCGAAGCGACCAACGGCGTTCTCAGGTTCAGTCCTAGATAGGTCGTCGTCATATCCATGCGTTGTTTGTCTCCTAGCTCTGCGGTTCTTTGATCGGACGTGATGCCAGATATTCATAGAGCGCCCAACGTGACTCGACGTCGGCCTGGGCGAATTCCGCCAGCATTGCCGCCGTTTCCGGGTCACTCTTGGTCAGCATCTTGAAGCGGTTTTCCATGTACATATAATCTTTGACGCGCCCTTTCGGACGTCGCGAATCCAGCTTGAGTGGGTTCTCGCCCTGTGCCGTCAACAGTGGGTTGTGGCGGTAAAGGATCCAGCTACCGCTATCCACCGCCGCTTTCTGGTCATCCATCGCCTTCGTCATGTTAATGCCATGTGCGATGCAATGGCTGTAAGCGATAATCAAGGATGGGCCGGGGTAGGCCTCTGCTTCGATGAACGCCTGCAAGGTCTGGTTGTCTTTCGCCCCCATCGCCACCACCGCCACGTAGACGTTACCGTAACTCATCGCCATCATGCCGAGGTCTTTCTTGCCGCGTGGCTTGCCCCCGGCGGCGAACTTGGCGACCGCACCCAACGGCGTCGCTTTGGATGCCTGACCACCCGTGTTAGAGTACACTTCGGTATCCAACACCAGCACGTTAACATCCAGGCCACTTGCCAGCACATGATCCAGGCCGCCATAGCCAATGTCATAAGCCCAGCCATCACCACCGATAATCCACATGCTCCGTTTAACCAGCAGATCCGCTAGCGTCAGTAACCTGCGGGCTTCGTCGGTTTCGACACCAGCGAGCCTGTCCTTCAGTGTCGCCACGCGCTCGCGCTGCGCCTGTATGCCGGCCTCGTCACTCTGATCGGCGGTCAAAATCGCCTCGACGAGTTCATCACCGACAGTTTCGACTACTGACGCCAACAGGTCGCGTGCGTAGGCGTTCTTCTTATCCAACGCGACACGCATCCCCATGCCGAACTCTGCGTTATCTTCAAATAGTGAGTTATTCCAGACCGGACCGCGCCCTACGTCGTTATGTGACCAGGGTGTGGTCGGTAAGTTGCCGCCATAAATCGAAGAACAACCGGTCGCGTTGGCGACGACCATGCGATCACCAAAAAGCTGAGTCGCCAGCTTGATGTAAGGCGTCTCACCGCACCCCGCACACGCACCGCTGAACTCGAACAGAGGCTGCTGCACCTGCTGTTGACGGATGCTGTTCACTTTGATGTTCCGACGATCCATTTCTGGGATCTCCAGGAAGAAGTCCCAATTTTCGGCTTCCTGTTCGCGCAGTGGTGGTTGCGGTTCCATGTTGATGGCCTTATAACCGGCGGCTGATTTATTCTTCGCCGGGCAGACCTCCACGCAGAGCGCACAGCCGGTGCAGTCCTCCGGCGCGACCTGAATAGTATATTGCATCCCTTCCCATTCGCGGTCACGAGCATCGGTCGATTTAAATGTCTCCGGTGCGTCGGTCAAAACGGCCTCATCGTAGGCTTTGATGCGGATCACGGCGTGGGGGCAGACCATCGCGCACTTCCCACACTGGATGCACACATCCGGGTCCCATACCGGGATTTCCAGCGCGAGATTGCGTTTCTCGTATTGGGTCGTCCCACTGGGGTAAGTACCATCCACCGGCAGCATACTGACCGGGATAAAATCGCCCTTGAAGCTCGCCATCTGGCCCAACACTTCGCGCACAAACGGCGGCGCTTCCGGTGAGATCACCGGGGCTTGCTCGACCTCGCTACCGACCGCATCCGGCACGGTGACCTGATGCAGGTTGTCCAGCGTCTGGTCAACCGCCTTGATGTTCATCTGGACGACATACTCACCCTTATTGCCGTAGGACTTGCGGATCGACTGTTTGATCTGCTCGATGGCTTCTTCCTGTGGCAGTACGCCGGAAATGGCGAAGAAGCAGGTTTGCATCACCGTATTGATGCGGCGACCCATCCCGGCTGCGCCGGCGACCGCATAGGCATCAATAACAAAGAAGCGTATGTCCTTATCGAGGATTTGCTGTTGCAGCGGTTGCGGCAGCGTTTCCCAGACCTCGTCCGGCGAGTATGGACTGTTCAGCAAGAATACTCCGCCTGTTTCCAGTTTTTCCAACACATCGATCTTTTCCAGAAAGAGCGGTTGATGGCAGGCGACGAAGTTGGCTTTCGTCAGGTTATACGTGGAGCGGATCGGACGTAGGCCGAAGCGCAAATGCGAGACGGTCATCGCGCCGGATTTCTTGCTATCGTAGACGAAATACCCCTGCGCGTAGTTGTCGGTGTTTTCCCCGATGATCTTGATCGAGTTTTTGTTCGCGCCGACCGTCCCATCGGAACCTAAGCCGTAGAACAGCGCCCGTGTGACGTCATCCCCTTCAACCGAGTACTCCGCATCGTAGGGCAAACTCGTATGGGTGACATCGTCGTTGATGCCAATCGTAAAGTGATTTTTCGGAGTGTCTTGTTTGAGTTGGTCGAAGACGCCTTTAATCATCGCCGGGGTGAATTCTTTCGATGATAACCCGTAGCGCCCGCCGGTGATGCGCGGCATGGCTTGCACCTGCCCCCAACCGTTGACCTGTGCTTCGACCATCGCGTTAACCACGTCAAGATAGAGTGGTTCGCCCGAACTGCCCGGTTCTTTCGTGCGGTCTAATACGACGATATGGCGGGTTGTGGCGGGTAGGCTCTCTGCGAAAACTTTGTTATCAAACGGACGGTAAAGGCGCATCTTCAGCACACCGACCTTTTCATCCGCTGCTATGAGAGCATCCACCGTTTCGTGAGCGGCCTCGCAGCCAGACCCCATCAGCACCAGGACACGCTCGGCATCCGGCGCGCCGTGATACTCGTAGACGTGATACTGGCGTCCGGTCAGTGCTGCGAATTGATCCATGTATTTCTGCACGATGCCGGGTGTGGCGGTGTAGTAAGGGTTGACGGTTTCTCGCGCCTGGAAGAAAACATCCGGGTTTTGTGCCGTACCACGTATAAACGGATTTTCCGGGTCCATCCCACGCGACCGATGCTGGTAAATGTACTGCTCGTCAATCATCGCACGCATCACATCCTGTGGGATCAACTCGATCTTGTTGATCTCGTGCGAGGTGCGAAAACCGTCAAAGAAATGTAGGAACGGCACCCTTGTTTCAAGGGTGGCGGCCTGTGCGATTAATGCGAAGTCGTGCGCCTCCTGCACGGAAGCCGAGGCCAACAGACCGAAGCCCGTCCCACGTGCTGCCATCACATCGCTATGATCGCCAAAGATCGAGAGCGCCTGTGCCGCTACGGAGCGTGCTGCGATGTGGAACACCGCTGGCGTCAGTTCACCGGCGATTTTGAAGTAGTTCGGCAGCATTAGTAACAGCCCCTGGGAGGCCGTGAATGTTGTGGTCAGTGCCCCCGCTTGCAACGCGCCGTGAATGGCTCCGGCAGCCCCACCCTCGCTTTGCATTTCGACCACAGAAGGCACTGTGCCCCATAGATTAGGGCGTCCGGTTGTCGACCACGCATCGGACCACTCGCCCATCGGTGAGGATGGCGTAATTGGATAAATCGCGATGACTTCATTCAACTGATAAGCCACTCGTGCAACGGCTTCGTTACCGTCAATCGTCGTAAACTCTCTCATCGTAACACTCCGATGTTCATTAATCGGTTTTTTAGATTTCGCCTATACCCAACTCTAGACAAAAACGGACGACGAAACCGCAAACATTCCTCAGTACATATATGGAGGAATGTCATATATTTTCAGAGAAAAGCGCCTTATTTGATGTCGGTGTGCGCAAAACTGGACAATGGGGTTGCCAATATGAAGCTGATGGTTACTGGCGTGGGCCGATCTGGGCACCCTCAACGCATTTGCTGGTCGATGGGTTGCTGGCCTGTGGTGAACGTTCGTTAGCGTTGGAAATCAGCCGGCGCTTCTGT
>DAOTTX010000441.1:0-1875 GCA_034437515.1 Anaerolineae bacterium | reverse complement strand
GCCCTGACGGATGCCGAAACGCAGCGTCGGACACGGAAGATGAAGGGGGCCACATGGTAGCCATTCCCTTATGTCCGACGCATCAGCCCGCTAGCGCGGCCTGGTATCGCTGTGTCGCGCAGAGCGCGTGCAGCGATACTCCGATGACCCTGAGAATCCTCTGCGAGTTTCTATGGGTGTTGATGGGTCATCGGAAGCCAGCTAAATACGCTGGCTCCTCACACGCCGGAGGGCTTCGGTGCAGCGCACATTCGTGCTTGCACCCGTGCGGCGGTGTCAGGGTGCCGCCGCACATCTCGTCGCGGTTCCCCACGACGAGCCGACACACGTCCGCAAGTTTTTGCGGTGTGTGCCGATGTTGGTGTCTGCCTCAGCAGACAACCAACGTCAGACGGCATTCTGCCGCTGACCCAAAAGCAAACAACAAATACAGGAGAAGCAGCGTGTATCACCGGGATGTGATCGCAGAATTAGCAAGGCGGCTGCCGCACCAGACGCGGCGGGATGTGAGTGAGGTAATCGAGGTACTGACCGAAGTGTGGTTCGAGGAACTCGCCAGTGGTGGTGACGTGGTTCTGCCCGACATCGGGCGGCTGAGCATCGAGGTGCAGGACATGAACGCCGGAGGCGCACTCGCCGCACATGGTCGGCTGCGCCAACGGCGGATACGCCGCGTATACGGGCGGTTCCGTCCGACACTGAAACTGAAAGCACAAATTGGGGAGGTGGAATTTGAGTAAACGAGGCAAGAAGAGTGGCTACAGCGAACGGTTGTCAGTCGGTTTCACGCCGGAGCAAATGCGCCGGGTCGAGGAAATCCTGCGCGTCCGTGCCCGCGACGGCAAGATGCAGCACAAAACCGATTTGATACGGGACGCGCTCAATTTGTACTTGAGTCATCAGGACGACATTCCCGGCACACGGGCGGCAATTACCCGCAAGCTGGAAGGGCGGCTGGATGCTGTTGAGGAGCAGCTTGGGCAGCAGAGTCATCTACTGCAACAGCAGAACGATCTGCTGGAGAAGTTGGTCGCCTTCTTCAAGAAACGTCGAGGCGCGTAGGACATGGACAGAAAGCAGATATGCGTGTCAAACGTGAAGTACAAAAAGCCGACGCAGAATGAGGCGAAGCGCATGAAGAACCTGCTCGGCTATCTGACCTATCGCGAGTCGGCTACCGAGAAAGCACGACATGCCGGTGGGCGGGAACGCTGGATGGATCGGGGCATGGGTGGCTCGGTCGCGGAGATCGCCGACCACTGCGACGCCTATCAGAGCGAGCATGTGCTGCTGTTCAGCCTCGTGATTAACCCGAACACCGACCTCATCCGGATGGTGCCGCCGGAGAAGCGCGAGCAGTTCGTCCGACAGCTTACCGAGCGCACGATGAACGGGTTCTTCGACCAGCGCGGTATCGACACCGGGGTAGAGTGGTGCGCCGTCCTGCATCACAGACAAACCGATGGCACAGAGTCACCAGGACAGGATAACCCACATACCCATGTGGTTCTGCCGGGCACCTACTACGACGCGGACGAAGGGCAGCGCAAGCCGCTGTACTTCAGTCGAAACAAAGCCGTTAACCACATCGACATGCTGCACGAGGTCACGCAGGAGCAGATGGCCGACCTGATGAATCGCTATGCCGGACCGGACTGGGAGCAGCGTTACGACGCACTCGCCGCTGAACGTGAGCGTCAGCAGGCAGTGGTCTACAAGGAAGAAGCACATGGTACATGGAACAACGAACCGGTCTGGGCGGGCGTGCGCCGCACCGATGACGACATGAGTGCCGCCGGAGTGTACGGGTTCTTCAAAGATCGTGAGGGCAAGAAGCGATTGCAGTTTCGTCCCGTTCAGCCTGATCTGGACCAC
>DAOTTX010000440.1:0-2905 GCA_034437515.1 Anaerolineae bacterium | reverse complement strand
CGCCGTCGTACGACGTGGTTCCGTCGCCACCGGCGGACAGGAAGGCGCGGTCACCGGACTGACCCTCGATCAGGACGTTGTCACCGAATGACAGATCGCCAATGAAGTCGCCCTTCCAGTTGGTGGCACCATACTCCATCTGGAGCTTGGTGTTGTCCGAGAAGTTCAGGAAGTTGGTGGCTTCGATGAAGTTATACCAATGTCCCGAGGCACTCGTACCGCCCTGCGCGTTATTTACCTCGTCCGCGCCGGAGATCATGAGCGTACCTTCGAGGATATTAACCCCACCGGTACCCCACGAGCCCGAACCGCCACTCTGAGTGTCGCAGAAAGACAGGATGCCTTCGCCGGTCTTGTTGATGGTACCATTGACGGCCGTATCGCCGCCGTTGATGCCACGAGAGACGACGGCCGTATTGGCGTCGACGTGGATATTCGCCACGGCACCTTCTTCAACCTGAATGCCACGGAAGGCACCCGGGCCGTCGGTGCTGCTGTGGATCACAACCGGAGCTTCGGTCTCGTTATGCACGAGGGTGAAGCTGCCACCGGTTCCCAGGAACTGCAGGTAGCCGGTGTACTTCCCGTTGGCACGCGGAGCCTGATCCACGGTAACCGACGAGTTCTCACTGATCGTCAGGCCGTAGCTGCTCTCGTCGTCCCAAGGCATGCGTCCGGCACCGGTCGCGGTGGAGAACACCACCGTGCCGCCACCGACCACGTTCATCTGGGTTTCCCGGATCTCAGCGTGGATGGCACTGTTAATGGTCAGCGTCTCACCACTGGCAACGCTCAGCGTGGCCGTGGAGTTCTTGCCGCCACCGACGATGAACTCGCCCGTGCCCAGAACCGTCGAACTGTCGGCCTTGATCGTACCTTGGCGAATAACCGTACCACCCGAGTGGGTGTTTACCTTGCCGGTCAGATCAAGAACGCTCTCGCCGGCCTTGACGAGCTGGACGGCCTCGTCAATCGTGTCGCCATCGAAATCGCCATCGGCGACTACCAAGCCCGAGTCCAGACTGATCGTGCCACTGTCACCGTCCACACCCAAGCCAAGAACCTGCGTGCCACCGGCAGTGGCGGTGTAGATGCCCACTTCGCTGCTGGCAGTACCCAGGGCGGTGATGGTCTTATCGCCAACCCAGCCGACGTTACCGCCGGTGAGGTGGAGCGAACGACCCGCAGCATCGTAATGCGTAGCATCGATGCCGCTCAGCAGGATGTCCGACAGTTCATTGCCGGCCACCTCGTCAACGTCTGGGCCGATCTCGATCGCGCCGGTTCCCGGCGTGGCGGAGACGGCACCAAAGCCGATGGTTCCGTACACATTCAGGGCACCGGTGAAGCTGCTGGCGCCGGAGAGAATGACGATTCCCCGGATATTCACATCCGTTGCAAATCCGCCAACGTCTGTCAGATCACTGGTGATCGTAAGTGCCGCACCCGCACCACCAAGGTTATAGGCGGCCGAGTCGGTGAACGTGTCATCGTTGGAGTCGAACGTGGCGGCGGTAATAACACCATCGACCGTCATGTTCTCATAGGCACCGAGGAACAGGTCCTTCTTGGCACCCATGTCCAGATCCGTACCGGAGGCATACGCCGTGGTCAGACCGATGACGCCATTGGAGCTGTCCAGCACCTGATTCAGCTCGGTCTGTGTGATGGCGAAGTCCGCCACATACACACCATTGGCGTCGATGCTGCCGTTCAACGAGGTGTCACTCTTGGCGATCAGCGTCGTGCCAGCCGTAATCTTCGCATCGCCGGTGTGCGTATTGTCACCCAGCAAAGTGAAGGTACCCGGCGAGTAGTCGTCGCCGTCGAAGATGACGTCGCCAGGGCCGGTCAGGTTTTCGGCCGCGATGGACATCTGACGCATACGGTACATCGAGATCGTGCCGCCATTGGCCGCGATGTTGTACTCCTGCGGCGCGGCGTAGACGTTGTCGATCTCTTCCGAACCGCCAGAGATCCAGTGCTGGACCTTGCCGCCGTTGAGAACCAGCTTGCCAACCGTTGCGATCGGCGTCTCGAACCCGGCGGTTTCCATGTCCATATCGGTCGCGACGGTCAGTTCAGCGCCGGTCTCGATCTGGATATCCGCAGTGAAATCGTTGTCCATGTTCACCGGCTCGAACCGCCTGCCTTCGGACACCACGATGGTGTCACCGGCACCGCCGGTAATCTTCGATGCGACCTGCACGTCGGCGATGACCGTGTCACCGTCGATGGTCAGGACGTCGGCCGCGACGGCCGGTACTGCGTCCGGATCGCCCACCGTGCCGAAGCTCTTGAAACCACCGACGCCGACCAGGGCCTGCCAGTTGCTTACACTGGCATCGCCGATGGTCAGATCCGAGCCGCTGTGGCTGATCTTGACGCCGTAGGTGAGGTCCGTCAGGCCGCTCAGGGCCGTCGGAAGCGTAGTGGCCTCTTCAAAGCCAACCGTCATCCCATTGACAAAATTCCAACCGGAGGCAGCCGAATCCAGCGAAGCCAGCTCAGCCGCACTACCGGCAATCATCGAACCGGCCGAGAAGTTGTACGTCCCGGTTCCGGTCCCGTCCAGCACGAGCCCAAGATCCACGCCACCGCCAGAGACCACATCCCACGGGATGGTCTGGGCAGCGTTGGTCAGCGTCACCAGGCCGGTCACCTGGACGTTTGGGCTTCCGCCGCCGCTGTCCTGGATGAGCGCACCCATGGTTCCGCCGGTCAGCGTCAGAGCCGCGCCGTTGGTCTCGATGATGCCACCCGTCGCGTCGATCCCCAGTTCGGCGTCGAACCCGTTGAGGTCATAGGTTCCGCCAGTCATGCTCAACCCGCCGATGTTGGCGGTGCCGGTGTCTTCCACGACGAACGTACCGCCGGAGAGACCCAGCGTGTTCACGTTCAGCGT
>DAOTTX010000439.1:0-3889 GCA_034437515.1 Anaerolineae bacterium | reverse complement strand
TGTCATCCTGCCCCGGAGGTTGCGCTGCCGGGGTCGAAACCGTCTATCCGCGCAGAAAACGAGCGACCAACGGGAGCGGGTGTGTCCCACGGGTCGCTCATGGTGCATATCGCCTGTCATGCAATGACTGGTGCAATGACTGGTGGTTTCGACAAGCCAGCCAATCAACGATTGCGGCGGCGAATCAAGCGTCTACGCCTTGCGGCTTCGTCGTCTCAAGAACGCCAGCCCGCCCAGGCCAAGCAGGGCCAGTGTGGTCGGCTCGGGGATGGCGGCGTAAAAATGGCCATGTTCATAAGGCGGGGAGGTGGTCGCAAAGCCGCCATAGGTTCCAAGGAACGGAAAGACGGTTGTGCTGGCGAAGTAGGATGAGAGTCCACTGTTGAACTCATCCAGGCCACCGTCGGCACGGGCGAGGACGCCGCGGTCGTTCTGGCCGGAGTGCCCGGCGACGCTGATGTAGGTCCCCGAGGTAAAGGTGGCCAGTGTTGTACTAGTCAGATCAGTTCCATCCCAACCGAGTCGATAAAGGTTCGTATCGGTCAGCCCATAAAAACTGCCACCCACAGCATACTCGCCGAGATCGATGAACGTTTCGGAGGACAGCCCCTGCGTTTCAGCCAGGCCGCCGTTGACCCTGTCGACGATATCGATCCCGCCATCCGCTCGGGCAAGAAAGGCCCAGGAGGTAAACACGTCGCCGGCAACGGCCTTGTAGGTCACGTTGTCGTTATGATAACCATTTGTGACGGTGGGGGTCCCGCCGTCATAGAAGTTTTGAACATAATCCACGCCGTGGTCATACATCGCCCAGTACGAACCGGTGAAGCCTCGATTGCCATTCATCAGCCGGGCCGAGCTGGCCAGGTCGGTGTAGCTCCGGGCGCTCGTCAGATCCTCTAATTTGGTCCCTTGGCTATAGAGACTCACGCTGCGGTCAGCGTTGATGACCGCATATTGCTGATTCGTTCGCCCATCCCCTGCGATGGACAGGTGGGTACCGGTGGTGAGATAGTCCGTCTTGGTATTGACCGCATCGAAGCGATAGACTTCGGCAAAGGAAGTCGTGGCGAAAGCCAAGGCCAATACAAGAATGATTGCTGCGTGAATCTTCATGTTACTGCTCCTTTAGTATGAGGTTAAGCTGAAACTCAGCGGGATCCATGGTTTATTTTTGTTTTCTGTCATCCATAAAAACAACACAATGACGAGGCTCGATACGAATCACCGATACGGTTATTCTACGCTGTCTTTATCCTACCTTATTATTCATAATCAGTCGAGCGGTTTTTTCATTTTTCGTTGCATCCACCGATGCTTCGTTCCGTTCAACCCGAGATGATTCAGACGCCTTTCTTATGCAAGGCAAGGACAATCGATCTTCTGGATAAGTAGATAGTTTATAACACTTTACATTTTAGTCGATTGCTGCGCCTGTCTGGATGGAAAGCCTTCGATTTGTTGATCGCCGCGGTGTTCTCTTCTGTTTATGGCATGTAATTGCGCAAAACAGCATTCTTAAAACCGTGCCGAATATGACATATCGCGTTCTCCAATACACAAACCGCCGAGGCCGAGCCATCTCGCAGCTGTCGGGCCTGCGTGATGATCGTTATTCGTATGTCCATTTGTGCAGCCAGGGGTCGTTGGTTTCTTCCTGGAAGGTTTTGAGTTTCCGGCAGAAGGACTCGACGCATTGAGCGTATTGCGGTTGATCGGCGAGGTTCTTTGTTTCCTGGGGATCGGCCTGGAGGTCGTAGAGTTCGAAGCGGGGTCGGTGCAGATAGGCCTCGACGGTCCGCTGGCCGAAGGATTTCAGTTCGTCCCGCAGAGCGCCCTGCCAGCTGGCGGACTTGTAGAGGTCCTCGGCGAAGGAGTAGGTCAGCGGGTGGGCGATGTTCCAGATGAACTTGTATTGGTCCGTCCGGATGACCCGCATCGGGTAGTAATTGGTGACCTCGTGGAACGTGTGGGAAGCGTACAGCTCTTCCCGCCAGTCGGTTGGGGTTCCTGGCTGGTCGAGAATGGGCAGGAGGGATCGGCCGTGGAAGGTTTCCCTGGCCGGGTCGCCGCCGGCGGCGTGGAGGCAGGTGGGGGTAATGTCCGTCCAGGAGACCAGAGCATCGCTTTGGAGGTCCCCCGGGCCAGTGCCTGGCGCTTTGACGATGCAGGGCAGGTTCATGCCGGCTTCGTAGAGCGTGGTCTTGGCTTCGGGGAAGGCTGCTCCGTTATCGGAGATGTAGAGGATGAGCGTATTGTCGTAGACGCCGGTCTCCTTGAGTATCTGGAGCAGCCGCCCGATGCCCCGGTCGAGCCGGCTGACGGATTGGCAATACTGGGCCCATTCGGCGCGGACCTCGGGCGTGTCGCTCAGGTAGCGCGGCAGGTCGATGGTGGCTTCGTCGAAGATTTCTTCGGTGTCGCCGGGGAAGGACTCGGGCGGATTGCCGAACCCGTTCGGCTTGAGGGGATGGTCTTCCTTCGGCCATGCACGGTGCGGGTTGTGGCTGGCCCAGTATAGAAAGAACGGTCGATCGTCATCGGTTTCGACGAAGGGGCGGCAGGCATCCGACATGCCGATATCGTCGCGCGGCTGATAGCTTTCGTGCCCGATGTGCGTTTCAAACGGAAAGATCGACTCCGGCGCGTAGTGCATCTTGCCGACGCGTCCGGTGCGGTAGCCCTGCTCGTTGAGCATGGCCGGGAGGGTGCGCACGTCGTCGAAGCAGTGGAAATGATGCCGGCCGTGGGTGTGGCCGTAGGTGCCGTTGGTGTGGTTGTGCAGGCCGGTGAGGATGACGGATCGACTGGCGGCGCAGGTGGCGGCGGTGCAGAAGGCCTTGTTAAAGCGCATGCCGTCGGTGGCCAGTGCGTCGAGGTTCGGCGTCCGGGCGGCGGTATTGCCGTAACAGCTTGCGTCCAGGCCATGGTCATCGCTGACGAGGAGCACGATATTGGGGCGTTGGGTGTCGGGCATGATGCGGAAAAAATCCTTTCGAGTGGAGGTTAGTCGATCAACAGCCAGCGTGTCTGGTCGGCTTGCAGATCGAGGGTGAAGGTGGTGGCGTCGGTTGCGATTGTTTCGCCGGTCCAGGCGTCGGTGACGGTTGCCTTGCGAGGCAGCGTGAAGGAGTGCGTGCCGTTGGCCAGTGCGCTGACGCTCATGAACGCGCCGTTGATTTCGACGGCCGGGCCTGGGTTGCACAGGACATACGCATTCGCTTCCCGGGCGATGGCGTTGAGCAGGTCGCCGCCGAGGCCCAGAAGCCCCGCGACATAGACCGAGGTCCAGTCGTCGAATCGTCGTACGGCAATGGCGGTTTCGCCGTCGTCGTACCGGGCGAGCGGCGTAGCGCGTGAATCCGTGATGGTAAACCGTTCCGCATCGGCCCACGGATGTGGCGTGGGGGGAATGGCCCACATGGCGCGGAAGGTGGCGTACATGCCGGCCTGCGGGCGCAGGTTGCGGGCCAGGGGGTCGTCGCCACAGTGGAAGGCGTCCTGGCGGGCGATCGTCGTCCCGACGCGGCAGGAGATGCCCGTGACCTCCTTGACCGCATCGATGCTGAACCCCTCGGGGGTGAGGTATCCCGGCGCGTAGTGCCACACGAGGACCTTTCCGTCCCGCTTCAGGTGCGTCTCGATGAACTTGCGATCTTCTTCGTCCATCGGGTACGGCGCGATGAAGACGAAGACCTTGTACCGGTTGCAGAGGTCGGGCCACTTCTTCAGGTCGTCAAAATAGTAGTTGTCGTACGGAACCCCGGAACTGGCGATATCCTGGAACATCCAATTCAACCCGAAAATGGTTGTGTTTTGATACGCCCCGTCAACGGCCCGACGGCTATAGTTCTCCGCGCCGGCGTGGTAGACAACCGCCACCTCGGGA
>DAOTTX010000438.1:0-39345 GCA_034437515.1 Anaerolineae bacterium | reverse complement strand
GAAAGTCCTACATGGCTTACACGCCGTTCACAAACCAGCGCATACCAGCCCGCTCAAAACGGTCTTTGACCAGATGACGGCAAGCGCCCTCAATCACGCCTGTTCCAATGGGATAACCCTGTGCAAGATAGGACTGATAGTGCATATAATCGCGAGTTTTCCTCTGTCTTTCAACCCCTTAAAACGCAAAGTAGCCACACCCCGATGATTGGGAGATGTTTCAGCAGTTCCGACGGGCGCGGGTCCATCGGCAACGCTATGGTGAGGGCGCTATCACCCCGGAACTGGATGTCCTCGCGGCGTAACCGTAGAATGCAAAGTAGCCACACCCCAACGATTTCCACATCCAGCTCCCCTCAAGGTGTTTGCTTATGCACCTGGATGACCCATTGTATTATAAGACTACCTTCGCCAGGGCCGGGTGGCGTCCCGCGTGGTGGTTTGGGGGGTAGTGGTTGGTCCGCAGGTGAACTGGTCTACATTGAGGGCAGCAACAACGCATTTCAGATGCAAAACGGACTACTCGTCTTCGAGGCCGAATCCACCAGATTAGCCGGTGCCTGGCGGGAACGGACGAGCTTCGGCGGCTATACCGGTAGTGCTTATATCGTCTGGCGTGAAGGCAATACCGATACTGCTACAGACCGGGAAAAGTCAGACGTGATGACTTACATTATCGAAGTTCCCGAAGCAGGTAGCTATCGGCTTCAGATGCGTGCGACTTCACCAGACCCGGGCGACCTTTACAACGACCTCTTCTTGCGTGTGCTGGGTGATGGTATCTTTGCCGAGGCGGTTGATCCCAGCCCGGAAGGTAATACGGATTATGTGAATATGGGTCAGGACTGGTTCAAGGTGTTTAACAACTCTACGGAGCGTTGGTCATGGCAAGCCAGCCATGTCGATCACGACGCTCACGAGATCTTCATCAACGTGGCTGAAGCGGGTGAATATGTCCTTCAGATCGCGGGCCGGTCAAACCAGTTCCGTGTTGACCGCTTCGTCCTGTTTGATGAAGAACGGTTTACGGAAAACCAGGCGACAGACCTCAACAATCCCGAATCCCCACGAGGTTAGAGCGATAGGGCACAGATAGGAACAAACACAAACGCGGTCGGGACTGTTCCCGACCGCGTTTGACGTTGTGCTATCTATTCGGTGTTAGCTGCCATTTCCTACTGTAAAGGTCGCCGAAGGTGTGGTGCCGTTGGCATCTGTCCAGTTCAGGTAACCGTCCGGCCCCCACATCTCCACCCACATCTGATACTCGCCGTCGGGCAGGCTGTCGCCGTTCAGGTCGAGCGTGCAGGTGGTCGCATTGCAAATGTTCGTCATATCCACCCAACCGTAGAAAGCCGTGTACGGGCTGCCATCCGGGCCGCTGACCTGACCGAGCCAGATATGCATCCACATGACGTTCGGGTCGGTGTCCCAGGTGACTTCGGTCGGTGCTGTGTTTACCGTGCCGTTCGGGGTGACGTTGCTCAGACCGGGTGCCGGAGTGTCGAAGTCCACACTGAAGACGGATTCGTTCCAGTACTGCCCGTGATTTTCGTAATCGTTCGGCCCCCAGTAGGTCATCCACCAGCTATAGTCACCATCGGGTAGCCATACATCGACGGGCAGCGTGCAGAGTCTATTGGTCGGGTCACAGATGCCATCGCCGGGGGTTGCGCCGGTGCTGCTATCCGAGGCGGGGAACCATTGGTAGAGACCGGTGGTGTCCGCATTGCCGATCCACATACCGTACCACTCCACACCGGGGATATGCTCGAAGGTGAATGCCGGCCAGCCAGCGGCGTTACGTGCATTCAACGTTTGACCGTAAGCTGGATGGACGCGCTGCGGTGCATTGCCGACCACGATGTTAAACGTCTGTGTGTCGGTACCGGCGCTGTTGGTCGCGGTGACGACGCCGTTGAACACACCTTCAGTCGTCGGGGTACCGCTGATCGTGCTACCGGAGAGCGTTAGCCCATTGGGGAGTGCGCCATTGCTCACACTGAACGTGATAGGTGTGTCACCCGTAGCCGTGTAGGTGTGGCTGTAGGGTTCACCCAGAGCCGCATTGGCTGGCTTACTGCTGGTGATGCTGGGCGGTGCGGCGATGTTAATGCTGAACGCCTGTGTATCCGAGCCGATGCTGTTGCTGGCGGTGATGACACCGTTGAATCTACCGCCGTTTGTCGGGGTGCCGGTGATGGCATTACCGTTGATGGTCAAACCATCGGGTAATGTGCCTTCGGTGAGGCTGTAGCTGATCGGGGTTTGCCCATTTGCGGCGAACCGATGCAGATAGTCAATGCCGACCGTGCCATCTGGCGGTGAGATGCTTGTGATTGTCGGGATCTGACGGCACAGGTCATCAACGATAGGATCAGCGATGTCAAAGGCGATGGTCGTCGCATCATGCGGGTTGTTCCGGTTCGTCAAAACGGAGATCACTAGCTCAACTTCTGGATAAATAAGGATGTAAGAGTCCGAACCAGGTTGTCCACCAGCTTTCGCTGCCCAATCCAAACAATTGTCGGTTCCTAAATCCCAGCCATAACCGTAGTTGCGGAAGCCATCCGGAGCCGTCCACATGGTATCGATTGAGTTTTGCGTGAGTATGTCACCGTCGAGGATATTCATCCCGAACTGTGTCAAATCGACGATGTTTGCTTCCAGGCCACCGCCTAGACGCTTCCAACTCAGGTTATCCCGCGAGATTACTACATTGCTAGTATTGCTGTTGGCGTAAATCTGTGCCCGCTCCGGATTGCTCACGTTGATATTCTCAACGACGAGATTGTTCAAACCGTAGAATGCTGTCCAATTGTTGATGAGTGAGTCAATCGGTGAACCGGTCGCATCTTCCAGCGCAGCACCGAGCACGGTGTAAGCGTGTGTACTGTAGTAGTAGCCACTGCCGGGCGTCGTAAAAGCGAGGTCGTTGCTATTACCGATGAAGTAGTTCCAGTAGCCGAGCGCGGCGAGTGCGCTGCTGTAATTTGCACCATCCGGCGGCGAACCAAGGCCAGAGTAATGTTCAACACCGGAGCGATTTGTGATGGTCTGTTCGACGGTGTAGGTGTGGTCGTTCGCCAGCTCAGGCACGTAGGTCTGGATGTTTTCGCTCAGATCAATCGAACCGAACTCTTGCATATCGAGGGCGAGTACACCGGCGACTGCCTTCGAGACCGACGCGAGGCGGAACATCGTCCACGACGAGGCCGGTTTGCCAGCGGCAATATCGGCGAAACCAAAGCCACGAATGAACTTGAACTGGTTGTCTTGAGCGACGGCGACTGCCATACCAGGGATGCTATCCGCAATCATCGCGCTGGCTGCGGTATCCTGTGTCTGTGCGCGATACTGCCAATCCGGGCGGTCACTGTTTTGACGCCAGACACCGGCATAGCGTGTACCGCTGGACGTGTTATAGACATCCTGGTCGATCAAGCGATAACCGAGGTCTGCCATATCTCGCCAGACGTAACCAAATTGTGTTGAGTTCAGGTCACGGCGCATTTCCCAGTCACGTCCGTTCGGATTGGTGATCCAGATGGCGGCGTAGAGTTGGCTACTGCCTGATTGGTACGACTCGATGTCGAGTACGCGATAGTTATCCTGATATTGAACCATGTAGTTGTTCAGTTGGGATGCGGATAGGTTGCGCCACAGTGCCCAGCCCAGGTTTTCGGCATTATCCACCATGATGAGGGAATAATACCAATTGCCATTGTAGTAGTATGCTTCCATATCGGTGGGGATGTAACCTATTTCTTTACCGTCGGCGAGTTTGTCAGAAAATTGCTGGCTGCTCAGGTTACGGTTAGAAAACCATCCAAGGCCCTCTTTATTCTCAAGCCATACACCAGCATAGTAGAGGTTGCCGTTCAGGACGTAGGCTTCCTGGTCAATCAGGCGGTAGCCGTCGTCTTTCAATTCGGTCCATTTATCATGGAACTCGCTGCTGTTCAGGTTACGCCAACTGGCCCAATTACGACCATCGATGTTCTTTTGCCACACGGCATGGACGCGCTGGTTACCACCGATCTCCAACACATCGAGATCGATAACAAGATAACCTTCCGCGGATTTGTCATCGAAGTAGTCACCAAAGTCGCTGCTGCTAGCATTGCGGATGGATGACCAACTGACTTCATCGAGGTCGAAGAACGAAGACGGCATTCCACCACCGGCCTGTGAAGGTGTGGGTGTGAAAGCGAAAGCCACTAGAGTTGCTAATAGCACTAGGAACAACTTTATATCAAAAAAGCGATTGTGAACAGACATGGGTATTCTCCCGTATAAATGTATAAATGGTGAAAACAGATGATGGTGTGAGCGTGCTTTGGGGAGGAAGAACTATATTGAACACCAACTTGCAATCAACATATCACGCTTGGTAGGTAAGATTAAAGGATTTTTAACGAGTATTTACAGCTCTGCCAGGGCTTGGGCAAATCTTTGTTCCTGGAATTCCGAGTCGCATAGGAAGGCTTGCCGGAAATATTCGGTAAGCCTTCCTATTAGCCTGGCTGTCGGGGTCGCCTCTTCGCTTGTTGGATTTGAAACATGCCGCCTGTGAGATGAGATCGGCGAAGGCGGCGTTCACAGCCTCGTGTTCTTATGTGAGGAATACATCAGGTGTGGTGGGAGAAAACCACACCGGTGTCATAGGTTGGTATATCGCTTCAGGTGATCTGCTTGGCGCAGTTCACCAGTTCTTGCGCAGATTTTGTAAACGGTAACAATCGGTGCAGTGCCCCTTGCTTCAGTTTAAGTTGTCTACGCACGATCATCTGTAGAGGTTGGGCACGGCCTTCGAGCACGGTCATCCAGGTTTGATAAGACCCTTCCAGTACGAAGGTCGCCTCCGCGTAAGCCTGCTCCACTGAGATACTGTGCCCCATACGACATTTACCGCGATGCAAATCCAGCAGAACGGCTGTATCCGATGGATAACCTTGCTGTGGCGCGGCTTTCATCACCAGAGCGAGTGCGCCTGCCGTCCATCTTGTGGACGCATCATGATAGGCTTCGCTGGTGTTGAGTGTTGCTTGCAAGGCTTTAGCCCAGCCTTCACTCATCAATCGCGGCTTGCTTTCGGTCTTTGTAGTTATCTCCGTCTGTGCAGTGGTCGCCGTGCCGTTTTGAGAGGCCGTCGGCGGTGTAACAACCGATTGAACTGCCGCCGGTGTTTGCTCGGTGTTTGTAGCCGAAGTTGGTGTCTCGACATTCAAATCCGGCTTGATGTCGATCGCGTTACAGAGTTCGATATACGCATCTTGCAGATGGTTTTTGAGTGTCGTTATATCCGGTATGATGCTGCGATCAGCCACGAGTGAGATGGTGATGGTGCCGTTATAACTGACGATCACGGAAGCCAATCCCATCGTCGGGTTCAACGGGAAGAAACCCGCGACCTTGAGCATACGATGTCCCAGTAAATACAACGGGATCGACGGGCCGGGTACGTTGGTACACCACATATGACCTAGAGCAGCGAAGATCGTCGGGGCCACACGCCAGATCAGCGGTTGCAGGCTGGCGTGTGCCAGTGAGGGTAGGCTGAGTATGCCATCAAGCATGGTCGCCAGTTGTGACTCTTTCATCACATGGCTATAACGTGATACCTCAGTAAGACGATCCAGCGGATCATCTACGAAAAACGGCACTTCTACCGAGATGGTTGAGATGCGATTGCCATCGTGTGACGCGGCTTCGCTTCTGCGCATGTCCACCGGGCAGATCATCCGTACAAAATCCTGATTGTTCGGGTTGCCTTGTTCTTCGGTGAATCGCTCGACAGCAGTGCCGAGAATGGTCAGCATCACATCGTTGACGGACGCCTGCCGTGCCCGACGAATACGCTTGATGTTCTCCAACGGAAAATCTACCGATGCGAAATGGAAATCGCCGGTGTTTTCTCCGTTGATCGGCAATTTGTGGATCGGCGTGAGGTTGTCGTGAAGCGCACTGACCAAACCGGTAAGCGTCTTTTTGCGTTGGGTGCGATCCAGCAATCCGGTCATGACCTTAAAGGCATCCGTGCCGACGTGTTTTAAGATGTTGGCGCGGTGTGCGAACCCACGTTGCAGTGAGTCGCCCAGCAGCGTAGCGTTAGATGGGGTCGCCGGCGGGTTATAGAGCGGCTTTTCCTGAATAGAGGGTTTATCATCATCTAAACCGAGCAGCAGTGTCATTAATTCGATAGCGGAGATACCGTCAACCATGCAGTGATGCACTTTAGTCAACACTGCGGTGCGGTTGTCTGCCAATCCGTCAATCATGTAGAGTTCCCAGAGGGGCTTTGCCGGGTCTAACCTGCCGGAGATGAGATTCTCCGCTGTCTCGTAGAGTTGTTCGTCATCGCCAGGGGCGGATAGGCTTACCTGCCGCACATGGTATTCGATGTGGAAGTCGTCGTCGAATACCCAGGTCGGTTCGCTCATATTATATGCCGCGTTGACCACCCGCTGTTGGTAAAGCGGGGCAAGGTGCAAGTGTGAGTCCACATAGGCGATCAAATCATTAAAGGCGATCCGCCCTTCAAAAAGCATCAGCGAGCCGATGTTCATCGGTGTTTTATCGGAGTCGAGATGCCAGAAGGCAGTATCAACCGGGCCGAGCATGTGCATATGTCGGTTCGTATCCATCAGTCTTCCTCTCTATTCTATCAAGCCTGTGCAAGACGATCTAACGTATGACGCGCAGCCATTTCTCCACTGTGGATGAGGGCTTTTTGAACCTCAGGCCGAAAAGAAAACTGTGGTGCGTCGAAGAAAACCTCGTCGTCATGTTCAGGCTGTATGCAGATAATTTCTTTGTCCGGGTAGCGTTCCCGGTAGATGCGTTCCCAAACGCGGATGCGCTCATGGAACACGATGTAGGCGGATTGTTTGACCACGCTCAGCCAGCCTTTGTCCACCAATGTTTGGTTTTCCGGTAAGTTGAGTGGTTGGTAGGTGTGTGACACGATGACACGATCTGCCAGCGACATACCAATATCCGCTGAGAGCGTGCGCTTGATCTCGCCATCCACGTAGTGGCGGCCTTTAATCATAACCGGGTCAAACACACCCGGAATGCTGGCAGAGGCCCGCACTGCGCGTTGTAAAGGGACGTCACACATGAAATGATTGTCGTCATCCATCATAGTATAGTGCGGGTTGAAGACTGCCCGACGGTGATTATCAATATCGGTAGCGACCACATATAAATCTGTCTTTAAATCGCGGAAATCTAAGGACGGCAGCACAGATTGGAGTAAGTCTTCCAACGCCACCGCGCTGAAAAATCCACTCACCTTCGATTGGCTGTTGGTCAGTACATCTAAAAATTCGGCGACGACATCGTTTTTGTAGATTAGCGGTAAGCTACTGAGCCAGCGTAACGTCCTGTAGGTTGTAAACGCGCTCTGCCGGACGATGTTGCTATAACGCGGTTTAAACAACATGGTGGAGCGCAGATTAGTCAACCAGGTGTCGGAATCCGGCAGATAGATTTTGTGTTCATCAAGTACGCGGATGAGATCATCAATGCTGGTACCACTGGCGAGCAATGCACCAGCAATCGCACCGGCACTCGAACCGACGATTGCGCTTACCTCTGTGGGTTGAACGACCTTGAGCACACCCACATGGAAGAAAAATGCTTTGGTCGCGCCACCGCTCAAAACGAGAGCGGTACCGGGTTTAGGTTCGAGTTGATCTAAGATTGTCATCGTCGTTTCATTCCATTGCCAACAGATTCACTTTAGTTGTGACGACCAGTGCCACATCGTGCAGGACATCAGGGTTCCGCTAGCGGTTGCGTCCGTATTTCTCGTGGCTGGAAACCCAATCCGACGACGAAATCGCCGCGCCCAGCGATACTTCACCGGCAAGTGCGACGGCTGTCACAATTTCTGCCAGTTTGCGCACCTTACCTTTGCCATAGCACCCTATAATCTCCAGACATTCTCTCTGGGTTGCCAGACCCGTCCCCCCCCCATAGGTAGCGACGATCAATGACGGGATGGTCAACGAAATATAGAGATCGCCTGTGTCGGTCAGGTCGGTGTAGAGCAAGCCCGCCGATGACTCCGAGACGTTGGCGACATCCTGCCCGGTAGCGATGAAAATCGCGGTGATGGCATTGGGTGTATGTGCGCCGTTGTTGTTCGCACCGGATAAAAACGCGCCAACCGTTGCGACGTTCCAGTGATAGTGCAGGCTTTCTGTATCCACGCGCATGTAGCGTGCCAGCACGTCCTTCTTCACAATCGCTTCCGCTGTTACACGCTTGCCGCGTGTGTGCAGAATGTTCACCTGGGATGCCTTCTTATCCGTAGCAAAATTGGATTCCAGATAGAACCGCTCGATGCGGTCAGTCGGATAATTTTCCAGGATCCAGTTACAGGCCAGGAAGGTGGCTCGCCCGACCATATTTTGGCCGGCGGCATCACCGGTGGTGTAATTGAAACGTAGATAAGCGAATTTGCTCGCCAGGTACGGGTCGATGTATTCCAACTGGACGACACTTGAAGACGACTGCGCAACCTCGCGGATGTGCTGTATGTTGTCCTGCACCCAATGGACAAACGACCGTGCTTCACGGGCATTTTCAAACACGAACACCGGTGCGCGTTGCATCACATCGCCGGCGATAGTGGTCTGCACACCACCGGAAAGGTTCAGCACTTTGATACCGCGATTATACGAGGCGATGAGTGTGCCTTCTGTAGTCGCCATCGGTACCACGAAATTTCCCTGGGCGTGTTCGCCATCAATGTGAATTGGCCCGGCAAAGCCGAGAGGCACTTGCGCCACACCGGTGAAATTTTCGATGTTGCCTTTGGCGGTGTGTGGATCGAACGAGTAACGGGTGACATGATCTAGCGGTTGTTGGGTGTAATCTGTGACGAATTGCTGACGTTCTTCAATGGCCATTTCGCCGTAATCATCCGAAAAATGGCGCGGGATGCGCGTCGGTGTGACGCGGTCGGGATCAAGTACATCTTCGACATGCAATTGCATTTCACCGAATAACCCGGCGACGAACCCGATCTCGATTTCGTGCTTACCTGCACCCAGCGGCGGGTGTGACAGTTTGATGCAGTAGCTACTTGCCAACCCGAAGGGCAAGGGTGACTCGGTGGAGATTTGTGATAACGGTAGATGATTGCCTTCTTCAGTCTCGATGTGCACAGCATCCAATGGGATGGCTTTTTTATTAATCTTGATAGAAAACACACTTTGTAAATCTGTATCCATCAGACGGTTTTTTATGGAAAACTTGACCCCACCATGAAAATTAGTCAAGCTACCAAATGTGTATAGGCGCTGTAATAGCGCGGGTATGGCTTCAAACATCGCAAATATCCCCTTTTAAATGTCGATTAGATTATATTCGATAAAAGAATGATTAGGTATTGTTTGGTGACGTATAGCAGACGAACTCATGAGGAATGACATACCGATCTCGATATGTGACCAGAGGGGGCAAAAGCCTTATTCAAAACGACTGTACGAATTTTAGAGCATCCATATCATGCTGTTCAATCTGCCTGGGGACTGGGTCGTTCGTGGATGATCTCGCTTATCGGTTGGAGGCCATCGGCGGTCACCTTTACATGGATTGGTAGTTCGGGCGTATCCGGCAAGAGCCGCACGCAGGCCCGTCCGTTAGCCGTCTCGATGACGTCACTTCCACCCGTTACGCCTTGCCAGCGTGAAACCGAGCCGCCCTCGATGGCTTCGAAGTGAACGCGGCGTTCGTCGGTCGTAACCGGGTAGCCGTCGGCATCCGCCAGTTGTATGCTCAAGATCGGGCTACTTTCATCAGACGTATGCGTCGTTATCAATTGTGCCACTGGCCCTAGATTCCCAGGTGTAACGGTCTGTTTGACCTCGTGTTGCGCACTGGCTCGTCCATTTTGCTGACCAATCGCGGTCAGATGGAGTTCGCCCGGTTCCATTGTGACCGTCCAACTTAATACAGCGGCGGGTGCATCGGTTGGGCGAGTGCGGGCACCGACACGCCGACCGTTAATCTGTAGGTTAACGGCATCACAGTTCGTGATAACGCGCACCGTCTGCTCCAAACCGACGCGCACCGGCCAGCCCGACGACTCGATGTGGACTACCGGTTCTTTGGATTGAAACGCCTTGAACACATAGTAGACATCTTTGTGCTGACCGGTACGATCAACCAGACCTTTCTGATTGACGAATGGTACCGGGTTTTCCGGGCGGAGTGGCGTACCGAAATCCTTGAAAATCCATTGTGCCGTCCCGGCGAGGTCTGGCTGACGAGCTTGCACCGCCAGATGATGTGCCATCAGGTCGATGATGTAGCTCTCGCTCCAATCGCCATCGCGTGAGTAGCGGGTGAATCCCTCCTTAGAAACCGCTGTGCCGGGAATTTCGTCGTGTTCCTCGCTCAGTTCGATCTCGACGGTGGTATGCGGCCCGTCGTTATGCCGTCCGACGTGGCTGTCTCCTCCCCATTCGATGTGAAGCATATGTTGGTAGCGACCCATGTCACGGTGAAGGGCAGTTTCGTATTCGCTGTAGCGTCCCCGGTACCAGCCCGACCAGATCGACGGCGAATAGACGTCAACAATCGATGCGCCAAAGTCAAAGCGTCGGATCGCGGTCAGCCGTTGTGGGTCGAGGTCATGGCTTTGCTCATGGAGTTCACGCAAAAATTCAGCGACGGCCTCATCCGTTGACGCTGGATGTTCACTCTCCCAGTCGAGTTCGTTACCCAGTCCCCAGAAAACGACCGAAGGGTTATTGTAGTGTGCCTCGATCATCTCGATGAGCATCTGTCGGGCGTAATTTTTAAAGACTTCTCCGCCGATACCACCTCGGCACCAGGGTAGTTCCTCCCAGACGATCAACCCTAAGCGATCGCACAGATGCAGGACGAAATCATCTTGTGGGTAGTGTCCCAGTCGGATGAAGTTAAAACCGGCGGATTTAATCGCTTCGAGTTCCGCTTGTATAAGATGGCGTGGCACCGCCGCCCCGTGCCCGGCCCAATCGTCATGCCGGTGGGTGCCTTGCAACAATAATCGCTCACCATTGAGGTAAAATGGCCCACCCGCCGGGAAACGAAACCAGCGAAAACCGAGGTCAGTTTCGTAGGTGTCGAGCACGACATCTTCCGCTAGTAGAGTGACCTGCACATGGTATAGATTGGGTGCCTCCGGCGACCACAATCGCGGCGTGACGACGTCCGGTAGCTCGGCGTTGAAATGAGGCGTGTTTACCGGGTGTGTCTCGACGAATATCGGCTGGCTTCGCGTCGGTTCAGTCAGTGTGACACGGAGCATAAGCGGTGTGTCGATTTCGCCATCTAACCGCGCACGTAACTTGATCGTCGCCCGCTCTTGCGTGGTATCGAGGTCGAAAAACAACCGCTCGATAGCGACCCTCCCGGTAGCGTAAGCGATTACCGGTCGGGTGATGCCACCGTACAAGAAAAAGTCTGACATATCTGATGGTATAAGGTCTGCGTCAGGTCGGTTATCCGCTTCTACACGGATCAGACCGGGGCGGTTGGGTATCTCGACGCGAAAGGCCGTATAGCCGCCGTGATGCTCAATCATTAGCTCATCGTCGAAGTAAACACGACCGCGCTGGGCGACCGCACAAAATTCTAGCCACAGCCGATCATCAGTATTCATTACTGGTGGGGCGAAGTCCAGTTCGTAGACCGCGACCCCACGTCGGTAATGCCTGTCCAGGTCGGTGGACATGGTATCGAGCGCGTTCCAGCTATGCGGCAGTTCGACTGGCTCCCAGGGGTCATCCTCGAAGCGGAATCGCCAGCCCGTCGTTAATTCTTCGCCAACCCTCATTGCTTGACCGCTCCTTGCAGGCCGCGCACGAAATATCCTTGAAAGAAAAAGAACACTAACAGCACCGGAATGATTGAAATGACCGTCCCGGCGGCGAAGCCCGGCCAATCCATCGCGTGTTCACCCTGGAAGGCATACATGCCGACCGCGAGGTTGCGTAAGTCCTGGTTGCCGAACGTAAAAACCAACGGCACATTGAACTCGTTCCAGGTCTGCATGAACTGGAAGATGACCACCGTAGCGATGATCGGCTTGGCAAGTGGCAAAGATAACTGAAACTGCTGTAGGAAGTTAGCACCGTCGATTTTGGCGGCGTCGTAGATCTCCTCCGGTATGGTGCTAAAGAAGCTGGTGAATAGCAGCACGTAGAGCGCACCACCGCCGGAAAGGGCCAGGATGACGCCAGCCCGCGTGTTTAATAAGCCCAACGCTTTCACAAGTTGGAATTGAGGAATAATGACAGTTGCAATCGGCACGAAAAGGGTCGCCAGGACGACACCGTAAATGATGTTACGTCCGAAGAAGCGGTAGCGTGCCAGCACATACCCACACATCGCTGTAGTGGTCAGGACGATTAGGGTCGCGGAGACGGAATATAACACCGTGTTGAAGAAATAGGTGCTGAAGTTTGCTCGCTCCCAGGCATCAGGAATGTTATCCCAGATCCATTCTTCCGGTATTAAGCTGGCACCTGCACTCCAGATCGCCCTATCAGACTTGAATGCCGTAAAGACCGACCACAAGAAAGGGTAGATCCATATAAATGAGACGATCCCCAAAACGAGCAAAATGAGCATATTATATTTAAAGAAGCGGCCCGGTCGAACAAACCGTAGAAGCTTTAAACGATTTTCCATTTTGTAACTGTCTGTACGCATCATTGCCCTCCTAGTGATTGGCCTTGCGAACGAAATACCCCTGCGTGGAGACGGCGACGAGCACTGTAATCCCGAATAACACCGCAGCGGCGGATGCAAACCCATACCGGAAAGGCGGTTCGCTCAGTGCCTGAGTATAAATAAACGAACTAACCACGCGGGTCGCATCCGGTGGGGCATTAATCGCCACAACCAAACCGAAGACCTTCAGCGCGTTGACGAACGAGAGGAACAAAATCACTACTGCGACCGGACGAATAACCGGCAGCGTGATGTAGATCAGCTTTTGCCATTCGTTCGCGCCGTCAATTTCTGCGGCTTCGTATAACTCTTCAGGGACATTTTGCAGCGCCGCCATCCAATAGATCATATACTGACCGAGAATCTGCCAGACGGAGATCAATACGAGGGAAATCATCGCGTATTGCGCCCCCAGGAAGTTGATGGGTCTATCGACGATGCCAGTACTCGTCAAGACATCGTTGACAGCGCCCAGGGCCGGGTGCAGTAGGAAGTTAAAGATGAGGCCGGCCATCGCTACCGGGACAACCATCGGCGCGAAGAATACCGTGCGGAAGATTCGTTTCATCCAGACCCAGTGACGTGTAAGTAAAATTGCAATGAACAGCGCCAGCGGGAGTTTAATAATGGTGTTGGTAACAGCGAAAATTAAAGTATTAGCAAATGATGACCAGAAAATATCATCTTGAACAAGCGTTACGTAATTTTCTAAGCCCACGAAGATTTCTGAGGTCAGTGGGCCGTTGCCATCCCAATCGTAAAGTGAGTAGATCACCGTCGCCAGCAGCGGCCACAGCGTAAAACTAATATACAACGTCAGGAACGGCGCGAGAAAAGCAATAATCCAGAAGCGGGTGCTCCCGGTTACGCGCTGGCTGTAAGGAATGGCTTGCAGACGTTTTGCCCGACGTTGGGCGCGGCGTTCTGCCCTTGACTCATCTAAGTTGAGCGACGCTCGAGACATGATAGGCTCCTCGCGTGTGGGGTGGTGTAACGAACACCACCCCACAGAACTTATGGGTTGAAATTAGTTATCGTAGTTCGCCGTGTCGAATGCTTCGGTAAAGTTGAAATCTGGGAAGGCGTAGCAGGCCGGGTCAAAGCCCTCTTCTTCCAGGGTCTCCAGGAAGACACGGTTCTTCTCTGCTGCGATTTCCTGGGCGGTATCGGCGAAGTCATTGCCTTCACTGAGCGCCAGTGACATTTCCTCGAATTCCCAGTTGCGGCGGATGTTTTCTGCCTCGATCAATGCTTCGGAAGTGACCAGATCAGGGCATTCGACGACCGGTTCGGGGAAGAGCACGCGGATATCTTGTTCGTTGGCGATCTCGATGACATCCTGGAAAACCGGATCTTCGATGTATTCGGCGTTATCGGCGTAAGCCAGGGTCCCGAAGCCACGCGCCAGGTATTCACGGGCGAAGAAGCCATCGGGGCGGGTCATGAACTCGATGAACAGCCATGCTTCTTCAGGATATTCGGTCTGGCTGCTGACGTAGAACTTGTTTTCGGAGTAGGTCTGTGCCAGGGAGCCGGTGCGGCCTTCGTCCGGGATAGGCGGCGCAGCAGCGGCGACGTTTTCGAAGTCATAGCTGTTGCGGAAGACGCTTGGCATCCATGCACCGTCGAAGTAGACAGCGGCCTGACCGTTGGCAAACGCACCGCGTGAGAAGGTTTGATCGTTAAAGCCGGGGACGACCAGGTCTTCTTCAAAGAAGGTTTGGATGTATTCGAACGTGTCCAGCAGGCGAGGGTCATCAATGGCATAGCGCCCGGTCTGAATATCGAAGAACTGGTCACTCATCGCCATACCAGCCAGCGGGTACCAGGTGCGCTGAAGTTGGTTGCCGTCCAGCGGCACAGCCATGCAGAACACACCGGTTTCTTCCACGATGGTGCGGCAGGCTTCCAGCAATTCACTGCGGGTTTGTGGTGGGTCGTTGACGTCCAGGCCAGCGGCTTCCCATACATCGGTGTTCATGTACATGTACCCTGCGCCCCAGATCTTGTTGTCATTGAAGGGGAAAGAGTAGGGGGTGCCGTCTACCAGATTGATGCCTTCGGCGAAGGAACCTTCAGGCCAGCGTTCCATCCACTCGCTGGTGTCGGTACCTTCAGGGGCTAACGGGCCGATCCAATCCTGGTCGAGCAGTTCTGCCATGGTCAACACACGGTTAGCACCCAGCCAGAAGAAGATGTCCGGAGCATCCCCGCTCTGGAAGCGTAATGGCATCGATTCGCGGTAGGCACTCTGTTCGAGCGTTTCCCATTCCACATTGATTTCGGGATACTCGGCCTCAAATTCAGCAACCGCTTCTTCGTAGAATTCCTGCTGCTCGGCTGACCAGCTCGTGACCTGGAGCGTCACTTCTTCTTGAGAGAGCACGCTAGAGACGCTCAATAGCAGAAGCCCTATTACGAGGAACAAAGTAAACTTTTTCATTGGACAATCCTTTTTGTAATTATTCGATCAAAATATACAAACAATCAATGACACGTTTCGACTTGATAGACCCTCCTTCTCATCACTTGACGAATATGACTTTACTCCGTACCATCGGTACGTACCGGTATGCTTTTCAGGAAATTACATGGACATCGAACGCATTAAAGTGATGGTTCAATCCATCACACCTGCTCCCTTGCATCACAAACTGCGCGAGGCGATCCGCGCGCAGATCATGGATGGCACGCTGAAGCCGGGCGAAACATTGCCCAGTGAACGTTCGATGAAGAAATATTTTGGCGTCAGCCGAGCGACGGTACGCCAGGCGGTGAATTCGCTTATCCAGGACGGATTTTTGCAGAGTGTCGCTGGAACCGGAACTTTCGTCCTCGAAGTGCCGACAAAACTGCAAGCGTCCGGTTTGATCGGGTTGATTACGTCCAGCCCGAACTTCAATTTTTTCTATCCGCAGTTGACCGCCGCTTTTAATTTGGGCATTCGCCAATCGGGTTATAGTTTGGTAATGGCTCTGCATGGTGAAAACGCCGATACGCTGAGCCAGGTTGTAGATGAATTGCTGGCGCAAAATGTGATCGCGCTGGCGATCACCCCGCCACGATACGGTGACATCAGTCGTGTGCTTGACCGGCTGCGCCGGGGCAATGTTCCGCTGGTGTTTATCGGTCGTGACGTCTCGACGAAGGGCATAGATGTCGTCACGACCGATAACGAAGCGATTGGCTATCAAGCGACACATCATCTTATTGAATTGGGTCATCGTCATATTGTCCATCTCGGCTTGTTGGATTACAGCACCGGGTACGATCGTGCTGCTGGTTATCAGCGAGCCATGCGGGAGGCCGGTCTGCCGCCGCATATTTATCAGCTCTCGGAGGAGCCGCACCCGAACGACACGACCGCCAGCGGTACGCCGCGTGAGCATCTGGTCAACCCGGCGCATGAAGCGGTTTACCAAATCTGGGGCACGTCGGATCATGCCAATAATCTGCCGCAGCCAACCGCGATCTTCTGTTTCAACGACATCGTTGCGATGGGCGCATATAAAGCATTGCGTGAGTTGCGTCGCGCCATCCCACAGGATGTCTCGTTGATCTCGGTTGATAATCTGATTACCGTTCGTCATTTCGAAGTCCCAATTTCCACTTTTGCATTACCCGGTGAGGCGATTGGTCAGCACAGTGCTGAAATTTTGCTCAAACGCCTGACCGGAGATGTATCGCGGGGCGAGGTGTTGCGTCTGCCAGCGACGTTCATCCCTCGTGCCTCGACCGCCGCATTCTCAACGGGCTAACCAACCACCGTCTACCGGAATAGTACTGCCGTTCAGATAATCGCTGGCGGCAGAAGCCAGGAAAACGACCACACCCTTCAAATCGTCAGGTGTACCCCAACGCCCCGCCGGGATGCGTCCCAGGATCGCCTCGTTACGGGCTTCATCCGCCCGAAGCGCGGTGGTATTATCTGTCACCATATAACCGGGAGCGATCGCGTTTACATTAATGTTCTGCCCGGCAAGCTCGTTTGCCAGTGCGCGGGTGATCCCTATCACACCGTGCTTGGACGCGGTGTAAGAGGGCACCGTGATCCCGCCCTGATACGACAGCATCGAAGCGACACTAATAATCTTGCCGCCCTCCGCTTGCATGGCACGGGCGGCGGCCTGCGACAGAAAAAACACCGCTTTCAGGTTGATCTGCAACACATCGTCCCAGTCACTTTCGCTGAATTCCAGCGCGGGTGTCCGTCGGATGATACCGGCGTTGTTCACCAGAATATCGAGGTGTCCCAATTCGGTGATAATCGCATTGACGGCTGTTTCCAGATCGGCAATGCTCGCCTGTATCAGATCAACACGTTGATAAAAATACCGGCGACCCATTTCACGGATCATGCTGCCGGTTTCATCACCATCGCTGATCCCGATACCGGCAACATCGGCTCCGGCTTCCGCCAGGGCCAGGGCCATCCCTTGCCCCAGCCCGCGATCTGTGCCGGTGACGAGTGCGACTTTGCCGCTCAGGTCGAATAGGTCGAGTACGGTCATCGTTTAGTGGCCTAGATCGCGCAACATCGGTACGGTGTTGTTGACCCAACCCGTATCCGGGTCTGCCGAGACACCCTGGTTGCGATGCTCGCCCGCCAGGAACCATAAATAATAGGAGTTGAAGCCCGGTGCGCCGACGTAGGTGTGATAGCCATGCGGCATCATCAGGATAGTGTTGTCGCGTACCGTGTGATTGTCCTCGTAACCATCACCATAATGCCGGACCACGCCAAAGCCGTTCGCCGGAGAGATTTTGAAGAAATACATCTCTTCGTGGAAGGCCTCGCTGCCTTCTTCTGTTTCATGCTTGTGGGCCGGGTAGGTGCTCCAGTTGCCGCTCGGTGTGAACGTTTCACCGACGATCAACCGCTGTGCCGGGAGATCCGGTTGGCTGTCTTTAGTCAGGATCTTGCGAAAGTTCCGGCTAAAGTTGGCCGCTCCCCAGCGTCCATTTGCAACCTGCTCCGGCTGGATGACATACGGCTCGGTTTGCAGGTCACTCGGCGCACTAACCAGCGCGATTTCCACTTTGCCGACACCGGTCAACGTATAATCTGTGCCGGTGGGTAGATAAACACTGTGTGCATTGCCTGAAAACACATTCGGACGTCCGCCGACGCGCTCGAAGGTCTGCTTACCGGCGGTGACGGTCGCCTTCCCGCCGAGCAAGACCGCCAGCACTTCCCGATCACCCGTGTTCCCATCGACGGATTGACCGTCTTCCAGAACTACGAGTTGGAAATCGAGCAGGTTGCATGGGTTAGTATTGAGCGAGTTAACGCCGGACTCAGTCTTTAAGCTGGTAAAATAAGTCATTAAATCATCCTCACTTTGCGTGTGGTCCCCAGAAGTCGGGAGCTGCGTTTAGTAATGTCATGACCGCTTCCAAAAAGAAGAAGTCGCCAAAAATTGTATAAGTATCAACACCGTAGCCATGTGGAACATGCTGGCTCCCGTGTAGGAGCAACCCTTGAACCCCTGATCGGGTATCGAAGGCTTTTTCAATCAACACGCGCAAGCGGCTTTCGGCATTTTTGCGATAGGTTGGGTCATCGGTGGCTTTCGCTAGACGGAGCAAACCACCGGCAGCGATGGCGTCCGCTGAACTATCTGGATACGCGGTAGCATCCGCTGGTAGACGGAAATCCCAGGGAGCAATGGCATCGGTCGTAACCTCGGCTAGGTAGCGGTGTGCCGCCGATTGAGCCGCTTGTAAAAAGGTCGGCTCTTGTGTCCATTCGTAAGCCATCGTAAAGCCATAAATGGCCCATCCCTGACCGCGTGACCACAGCGAGTCGTCTGCGTAACCCTGGTGCGTCTTCGGGCCGATTGGTTCGCCAGTGTCTGCATTGAGATAGAACGTGTGGTAGCTGCTACCGTCGTCACTCAGCAGATAACGGGCGGAGGTGTGCGCGTGAGCGGTCGCTGCCTGAGCGTATTCCGGCTGTCCGGTTTCTCGGCTAGCCCAGTACAACAAAGGCAGATTCATCATGCAGTCGATAATAAAGCGTCCACTTTCATCACGATTGTCCTCGTCATCCCATGCCTGGATGAATTTGCCCGTCGGACGAAAACGCCCCAGCAGGACATCCGCCGCTCGTATGGCGGTTTTGTACGCGATTGGATCAGCCGTGTATTGCCATTGAGCACGCGCACTCAACGTGAACAAGAAACCCAGATCATGGTTGAGACGTGTGTTATCGTTCAAACGCTTGATAAACGATGGCAGTAAAGATGTTGCATGATGGACATCATCCGGGTCACCATCATGGTTAGCAACCAGCCATAACAAGCCAGCCCAGAACGCAGCCAGCCAATTTTGATTGGCAGTCAGCTTATAGGCACCATCCAGGGTCGGGCTACCATAGGCCGGGAAGAACATATCGTAAGCCGCATAATTATGGCGGATGCGGCTGGCAACTACCGGGAGAAGCGCGGTAAACTGGTTTAGGTTAATGTTCTTCGTCGTCACGATATACTCTTATCGGTTAGGTAGTACGGCATGGTTCCGTCTGGTATAATCTGGTACGTACCAGTTGAAACAACATTAACATGTCTTAAACTTAATGTCAAGTTGTATGGCAGACAATCGAGTCGATTTGCGACTGAGATATTTCATATAGCGCATGTTCTAGCCTGCGGCTCGGCAAAACAGAGAGCTATTGATTGGATAAATTTTCATGAATGACCTTTTCAACCTGAATGATAAAGTTGCTGTCGTAACCGGCGGCACCGGTGCGCTTGGCACGACCATGTGCCAGACATTGGCAGCAGCCGGTGCTCGTGTCGTCATCCTCTCGCGTCATGCCGAACAAGCCGATGATCTGGTGGAGTCGATCCAGAGCGCCGGTGGTCAGGCGATGACCGCTAGCTGTGATGTTCTACAAAAAGACTCGCTACAGTCTGTACAAGCGACTGTTCAAAGTGAGTGGGGCGGTGTGGATATTCTGGTCAACGCAGCCGGTGGCAACCGTGCCGAGGCTACCGCTATGCCCGGTGAGCGCACCTTTTTTGACCTGCCACCGGACGCCTTACGATGGGTGTTTGATCTCAACCTGATGGGGACAATTATGCCAACGCAAGTTTTCGGCTCCGCGATGGCCGATCGTGAGCGCGGGGTGATTATCAATGTCAGCTCGATGGCATCCATGCGGCCATTAACCCGTGTCGTCGGGTATGCCGCCGCAAAAGCCGCCGTCAACAATCTGACCCAATGGTTGGCGGTGACCATGGCGCGTGAGCATAGCTCAAATATCCGTGTGAACGCTATCGCACCCGGCTTCTTCCTTGGTGAGCAGAATCGTTTCTTGCTGATGAACGAAGATGATACCCTGACCGAGCGCGGGCAGCAGATCATCGACCACACACCCATGACGCGCTTCGGTCAGCCGGATGATCTCAGTGGTACGCTGCTCTGGTTGGCGAGTGACGCGAGTCGCTTCGTCACCGGGATTGTGGTACCGGTGGACGGCGGCTTTAGTGCTTATAGCGGAGTATAGTCCATGCCTATCAACGCACAAAAGGTCGCACCGAATGATGATTTCCTCAGTACGGCGCAGATCGAGCAGACTCTCACCGACGGATTGGCAGGTCACTTTGATAAGGCAAGAGTGCTTGTTTTGATCCCGGATCATACGCGCACGCTCCCACTCCCGTTGTTGTTTCGGTTAATGGTGGCTGTGCTCCGTGATACCCAGAGGTTGGATTTCATGGTCGCGCTCGGCACGCACCCGCCGCTGAGCGATGATGCGTTATTCAAACTGGTTGGCATCACACCGCAGGAATATCAAGACACATTCGGGCACGTCGGCCTGTTGAATCACAACTGGGAAGATCCAGATAATCTGACGCAAATCGGCACGCTGGAAAAAGCACAGATCCAGCAGATTGCCGGCGATTTGTGGCATCCTTCACTCGGTGATGACACACCGATCCGCATCAACCGCCGTATCTTTGACTACGACCATCTTATTATCCTCGGTCCGACCTTCCCACATGAGGTGGTCGGTTTTAGTGGCGGTGCCAAATACTTGTTCCCCGGCATCAGCGGCCCGGAAATGATTAACGTCAGTCATTGGCTCGGCGCACTGGCGACGATCTTGAACACTATTGGTGTTAAAGAGACACCCGTGCGTGACCTGATACATGCGGCTGCCGAAGCTGTTGCGCTGCCGGTCACGCTGGTGAGCATGGTGGTAGTACAAAACAAGTTGGCAGGGCTGTTCATCGGGGATCATCTCAGCGCGTGGTCTGCTGCTGCTGAGCTGTCTTCACAACGGCATATCGTCTGGGTAGATCGTCCGTTCACACAGGTGCTTTCCACCGCGCCGCCGATGTACGATGAACTGTGGACGGCGGCTAAAGCCATGTACAAGCTAGAACCGGCGGTCGCGGACGGTGGGGAAATTATCGTCTATGCGCCTCATCTGGATACGGTCAGTCATGTGCATGGCAAGTACATCTATGAGGCCGGTTACCATGTGCGCGATTACTATCTTAAACAGTGGGATCGCTTCAAGCATTTGCCGTTAGGGGTGCTGGCGCATGGTACGCATCTCCGCGGGAGTGGGACTTACGAGAACGGGGTTGAGCGTCCTCGATTGGATGTCACTCTTGCCTCGAAGATTCCGGCGGCAGACTGTGAAACGCTCGCGCTGGGGTATCGAGATCCGCATCAGATTGATCCGGTAGCTTGGGCGAAGCAAGAGAAAGAGGACGTGCTTTATGTGCCGAAGGCTGGTGAGACACTCTACCGGGTAAAGCCATCGTGACTATTCTGGTAATTGACGTAGGCAGTTCGTCGGTGCGTGCGCTCCTGCTGGATGACGATGTCACACCAATCAGCGGAGCTATCGCCCGTCGTAAGCATCAGTTTGATGCTGAAGCCACCGCTGATGCTGTCCATCTACGTCGTCTGGTGGAAGCCTGTATTGATGATGTACTATGTCATCCGCAAGCGACCACGATTCGCGCCGTTGGTATGGCGACCTTCGTCGGGAACATGCTTGGTGTTTCTGCCGGGGGTGAGCCACTTACCCCACTGTATACCTACGCTGATACGCTCAGCACCGCCGCTGCCGAGGCGCTGACCGCCGAACACGATATGCAGGCCGTCCACCACCGCACCGGATGCCGCATCCACGCCGCCTATCATCCCGCCAAGCTGTACCGGCTGCGACGGGAAGCGCCGGACAGCTATCAAGCGGTCGCAACCTGGTTGGATTTCGCCACCTACTGCTATCGAGAATGGTTCAAGCGTGAGGTTCCATGTAGTTATTCGGTCGCGTCGTGGTCGGGTCTGTTGGATCGTCACCGATTGATATGGGACGAGAGCTGGCTCGCTGCGCTAGATCTCTCGTCGGAGACATTGCCCCCGCTGACTGATTTTGATGCGACTCAGCGGGGGCTATCATCGGAGTACGCGGCTCGGTGGTCGCCCCTGGTTGATGTGCCGTTTTTCGTGGCGGTGGGGGACGGTGTGGCTGCCAATGTCGGCAGCGGCGGTGTCTCTGCCGCGCATCCGGTACTGACAGTCGGCACGACGGCAGCGATGCGCATTATCACAGCAGCACCCGCTGACATCCCAACCGGCTTGTGGGCATATCGTGTAAATGCTTCTCATCACTTGATCGGTGGGGCGACCAACGAGGGCGGCAACGTCTTTGCCTGGGTACGCCGCACACTCAATCTCAACACCGAGGATGCCGAGCAAACCATTCTGAGTCGGCGGCCCGGCGCACATGGTCTGGTCGCGCTACCGTTCTTCGCCGGGGAACGTAGCCCCGGTTATCGGCAGGATGCGACCGCCAGCCTGCATGGGCTGACGTTGACGACCACACCAACCGATATATTACACGCTCTGCTGGAGTCGGTCGCGCTCCGTCTACGTTTGATCTACGACGAGATGAAACGTCCCGGCGATCACGTTCTTGCCGGGGGCGGTGCTATGAACGGCTCGACGGCCTGGTTACAGATTATGGCAGATGTGTTAGGCGTACCGCTCTGGTTGGTCGATGTAGCTGAGCCGACCGCACGCGGCGTTGCACTCCTGACCCGCCCGGATTGGGCCACTCGATCCGAACCGCCGGTCGTCAAACGTGTCACCCCCCACCTGGATTATCAGGCAGATGTCGAGACTCTGTTGGCAAATCACCTCCGCTACGACCAGGCACATGACGATGTGTGATTGAATTGTAAACGTTTATCCTTGTAGTCGTCGAATGGCTCTCTGGCATTAAACGCTTATTGAACTGTCCGTAAACTATCAGATATAATCAATGTTCTTTCCGAATAAAAAGTCAATGGATTTATGGACTTTAGCACCATTACGCATTTGCACAAAAACGATCTGGCGTTCCTCGCGCTACGTAAAGAGTGGCTCCCACTGGCGGTGAGCTTTTTGCACTATGCGTTTAAGCAGAAACACGAGGTTCTGCTGCCGCAAGATATATTCCGTGAGCTTTTGGACGCCTACATCGACCACCTCAACAGTAACCTGACTGATGAGGATCAGTTTCGGCATGATGCCGGGCATTACATCGACATCTGGAGCCGAGAGTCTGACCTGATTCGTATTCGCAGCCGTGACGATGGTTATGTCGTGCAGCTATCACCACACGCCGAACGTTTGATCGGTTGGTTCGAGGAGATGCAAAATAGCGGTATGATCGGCACCGAATCACGCCTGAGGAACATCCTGTCATTGCTGGATGAAGTGGTCACGCGCAGCACCGAGGACATCGAGAAGCGGCTGCAACAGCTTTACGAACGCCGGGATGAGATCGACGCCGAGATCAACCGTATTGAGGAAACGCAGCAGGTAGAGGGGCTGACCGATATACAAATTCGCGAGCGGCTGGATCACATCAGCGGTATGGCCTCGCAGTTATTGCGTGATTTCTCGCTGGTAGAAGAACGCTTCCGTGATATGGCGCGAGCCATCCAGCAGGCACAGCTTGACCCGGCATTGCGGCGCGGTGACATCCTGAGGACGGCGCTGGACGCCGATGAGCAACTCGAAGAAAGCGACGAAGGCCAGAGCTTTCGTGCCTTTTACGAGTTATTGACACATCCAGAACAGCGTGAGTCATTCGACGGCCTTATCAGTGCTGTTTACGATATGCCGCGCCTGAATACGTTTGTCGCCAAGAACGCGGTCTTGCAACGGTTGACTTCACATCTATTGGATGCCGGGGAACGTGTCAACCAGTCTAACCAGCGCCTTGCCGAGCATCTACGGCGGGTGGTAGACACACGCAATGTCATCGAAAGCCGCCGGGTGCAAACGCTGGCGCAGGAGATCAAATATACGGTCAGCCAGCTTGAGGACGCAATCGTGCCGCTGATGAGTGTCAGCACGCGCAGCCCGTTTCACACGATCGAAGGGGAGCCGGATATTGAATTGCCCCTGGAACGTCCGTTGTTCGATCCGCCGGAGCAGATCAAGGCAACTGAGCGCCCGCGTCAGGCGTCCTCGCTGATTGATGTCGAGGCGCTGACTGCCCTTTACGATACGTTCTACATCGATGACACCGCGCTGCGTGAAAACATCGAGCGCCTTTTAATGAGCCGGGCCGAGGTGACTCTGGCGGAACTCGTCACCAATTACCCGGTCGAGCAGGGCATGGCGGAGGTTATCGCGTACCTACAAATTGCGGCGCAGGACTCACGTCACAGCATTGATCGCGCCGCCCGTGATACAGTCGCGATCCGCACCCGCGATGACGACGAAAAACAGATCGACGTGCCGCGTATCATTTACCGGCGCACATATGCACAAGCCGAGGTGAACCATGTCTGATGAGCGTATCGAACCTTATGCCGCTGCGGTGCGTAAGTTGCTGAAGGGTGTTGTTTATCACGATGACGCCGCCGCATGGCAGCAAATCCGCGATTACGAATATCCCATCCGCGAATACCTGGGCAAAATTGGTTTAGGGATGCACCTGGATGAAATTGGCAGCTTTGCCTATCTCCACGACGACACCCGCGATGACGAAAGCCAGGACGCGCTGCCTGCGCTGACCAGCCGCCGCAATCTGTCTTTTCCGGATACGCTGCTGCTGGTGCTGCTGCGTGAGCGTCTGGACGAACACGAAATGCGCGATCTGGATGGAGCCAATCTCATTCTCAGCGACGACGATCTGCTGGATATGGTGCAGGTGTTTATGCAGGATTACGGCGATGCACGCAAGATCGAATCTAACACGACTACCAGCGTAAACCGCCTGGTGAGGTACGGCTTTCTGACGAAGCACGGCGACGGACGCTACATGGTACGTTCGTTGATCCGTGCCAAAATCGACGCTGACGAGTTGGAGTACATCAAGGCTCGGATAGTCTCATATGTCAAGCAAGACAACGAATTGGATAACGACAACAATGAATAATCTGTTCAACGAAGCCACTGGCTTCCGACTGAACCGGCTGGAAGTGTACAACTGGGGCACATTTGACGGGCAAATCTGGACGATGACTACCGAAGGCCAGACAGCGGTGCTGACCGGTGCAAACGGCTCCGGTAAATCAACGGTGGTGGATGCGCTACTCACACTGTTGGTCGAGGGGCGGCAGCGTAACTATAATCTGGCATCGGGTGCTGGCAGCAGCCGTGAACGCTCCGAGCGGACGTATGTACGTGGGCAGTACAGTCGCTCGCGTGGCGACACGGCGTTTGAAGCGACGGCGAACACACTGCGCGGTATTGACTCTCACAGCGTGCTAATGGGCGTTTTCTATGATGCGTCCCAGGATCGCACGGTGACTCTGGCACAAGTTCTCTGGATCAGCAATGCTGACCGGGTAGAGAAACGCTATTATGTCGCGTCAAGTGAACTCAGCATCGAAAAACATTTTCCGCAGCGGCACATTAACGCTCGTGACCTGCCCAAAGATGTGCAGACCTTCGGCAACACGTTTAAAGACTACGTCGCTGCTGCCCGCAAAGCCCTGGGGTTGGGGGGGAGGCCGAAGGCGCTCGACCTGTTTAACGAAACGGTCGCGGTGAAAGACATCCCTAGCCTTAACAAGTTCGTGCGTGATCACATGCTAGATAAGGGCGACCCGGAAGCGCGTGTCGATGCGCTGCGGACCCAATACCGCGAACTCAACGATGCACATGCCGCCATCCAGCGGGCCGGGCGACAGCTTAAGATCCTCGATCCACTGGTGGACGCTGGAAGCGAATACCGGCACTACGAAGAACAGATGGCACGTTACGAGGCCGCGAAGTCACTGGTGCCGTTTTACGTGGCGGGTAAAGCGCAGGACTTGCTCACGGCAGCGATTGCCGATGTCAGTAGTCAGCGTGAGGCACAACAAAGTCGGCTGCAAACGGTAGATGCGGAATTAGAAACCCGGCGCAGCGACCTGGAACGTGTCAAAATCTCGATCGCCCAGGACAGCGTAGGCCAGGCCAAGCGCGAAATCGAGGGCAAGTTGCCCTTGCTCCAGCGCGAAACACAGACCTTGCGCCGTGCCGCCGACCGCTATGACGAAAATGCCCGTCATCTCGAGCTGCCGACTTACCAGAGTGAAGAAGCTTTCTACCAGAACCGCACCCAGTCAGCACAAATGCAGCAACAGGCCGCAGCGCAAATTCAGTCACTTGAGGCTGAGCGCAGCGACATTCAGCTTACCCTACGTGATGAAATTGAGCGTGGCGAAGAACTCGAACGTGAGATCACGTATCTGCGTGAGAACCTCAGCAACATTCCGGCCGGCGTTGCGCGGATTCGCCAGCAGATCAGCGATGACTTGAATCTGCCGCTGGAAGACTTACCCTTCGTCGGTGAATTGCTCAAGGTACGTGACGGTGAAAGTGCCTGGGAAGGTGTGTTGGAGCGCCTGCTGAACAGCTTCGCCCAGGACTTGATCGTACCGGAGGCGCACTATCAACAGGTGAGTGCCTATGTGAACGCCAACAACCTACGTGGGCGTTTGATCTATCATCGGGTCGATCCTGTAAAGGCGGGAGAGCGTCCCCGGCAGCGTGAGGTGCGCGTCCCCGGCATGATGGCTTATAAAAAGCTGGAGATCAAGCAGAATACGCCCCATTTGGATTGGCTGGCGGGGCAGTTGATGCGGCGTTTTGACTATGTGTGTTGCGAGTCGGTAGATGATTTCAGTCGTGCCCAACGAGCGATCACGCAGCAAGGACAGATCAAGCATAATACCTCGCGTCACGAAAAAGACGACCGCCGCGACCTGAACGACCGCCGCTATTATGTGCTGGGTTGGGACAACCGCGATAAGCTGCGTCAGCTTGAAACCGAATTGGACGATCTGGGGCGGCGGGTTAAGGAATTACACGAGCAGCAACAGTCACTCAAAGAGCAACTTGAGCGCCGCCGCCGTGATATTCAAACATTGGGCGCACTGCTCACCGTCGAAGCTTTCAGTGAAATCGACTGGCGCACCCGTCAGGCCGAGGTGGATCGTCTCAAACGCGAACTTGCCGACCTCAACCAGCAGTCACAGCAACTTCAACGCCTGGAAAAACAGCGTGACGAGTTACAACAGCAGGTACGCGAAACAAGTGACCGACGTGACGCCGTGAACCGAAAAATCGCCACCCTGGAAAATCGCATCACAGGTTATGAGGACAAGCTCAAAAAGGTCGATCAAATGCGTGCCAACTGGACGGATGAGCACCAGCGCACATGGGAACAGGTCGGGGATGTACTTGAGGAAATTGATAAGGAACCCCTGACGATTGACGCACTCGACCGCCGACCACAAGAACTTGAAATCTCGATCCAGCGCAGCATCAACAGTTTTCGAGGTATACAAAACGGGCACCAGGCGACGATTCTGGATGCGATGAACACCTTCAAGCGCGAGTACGCGGACGTGGGAGCCTCGCTTACAGCCGATATTCACTCACTACCTGCCTATGAGGCCATCCATGAACGACTGGCAAACGACGATTTGCCGAAATATGAGGAACGCTTCAAGCAGATGCTCGACCGTACCGTGACACGCGGCGTAATGGCGTTTTACTCCAACCTGACGGAACAGGAGCGCGAGATTGACCGCAGCATCGCTGAGTTAAATGACTCATTGGCGCAGGTGGATTACGGCGGCGGCTCAATTATTCGTCTGCTTGCCGAGCGTTCGCCTGATGTAGAAATCAACGACTTCCAGCGCGAACTCAAAGCCTGTATTCCTGATGCTGGTGACGACTCGCCGGAAGAACTCGAACGGGCGTATACTCGCATCAAGGACTTGATCGAACGGTTCGACAATGATCCGAACTGGATGCGGCGCGTCATTGATGTGCGGCGCTGGCGCGTCTTCGCCGCTGAACAGATCAACACTGAAGGGGCACAGGTCGATTATTACAGTGATTCGTCGGGCAAGTCCGGTGGACAGAAGGCAAAGCTGGCCTATACGATTCTGGCGTCTGCTATCGCCTATCAGTACGGTTTACAAGACATTACCGCCGGCGAACGCTCGTTTCGTCTGGTTGTGATTGATGAGGCTTTCAGCAAATTGGACGACGATAATGCTCGCTTTGCCATGAAGTTGTTCAAACAATTGGGGCTGCAACTCCTGGTTGTGACGCCTATGCAGCAACTTCACATCATCGAGGATTTCGTAAAGGCTTATCATGTCGTTGTCAATAACGATGAGGGCAGTTATTCACGTCTGTTCAACCTCACACAGGCGGAATACCGCGAACGCCGCCGTGAGTTCCAGGCACAGGGGCAGCGTGCATGATTACCCTGGCGGAAATCGTCAAGAAGGCGGAGCGTAAATACCACGATGTGCTGCGGGCGCAACTGAACGATGAAACCCCGTTTCCGCTGGAATTTCCCGTAGGGCGTTTGTCGAAGAATCTGGTTAAACGTCGTCAACAGATCGACGATCTACGCCAGCGATCAAAGGAACATACCGGGCAGGGCTACACGCTGGAATGGCAGACGGTCAACCGGCGCGACCTGGGCAAACAGACGACACCTCGCCGCGTCGTCATCGAGACTCTGGACGATTATCTGGCGATCGTCCGTAGGCGCACCGAGTACACTCAATTTGTAAGTGATGTCGAGCGTATCCGCCGCCGGTTGCCAGAACTGGAAAGTTGGCTATGTGCTAATCCGCAAGCGGTCATCGACTATAGCAGCCGGTGGGATGACTTGCTGACGGTATGCGATTATTTTGTCAAGCATCCCCGCCCGAATATGTACATCCGGGAGCTGCCTATACCTGTTTACACGAAGTTCATCGAGCAGCACAGCCGCATCCTACGCGATTTGCTGAATACGCTGCTGCCTGCTGATGCTGTCACAACCGAGGCCACCGATTTCAGTCAACGATTCGGCTTGAAGTCGCCACCGCCAACGATCCGCTTGCGTCTGTTAGAAGAACAACTGGATTGGCAATACGGTCTGCGATTGGACGACCTGACACTCCCAGTCGATCAACTCGCGCATTTACTGGCAGATCACATTCGGCCCAAAACGGTTATCATCGCCGAAAATCTGATGAATTTCCTGACGCTACCAACATACCCGGCGAGCGTCGGCTTATTCGGGCGGGGATTTGCGGTGCAATTGCTGGCTGATGTGGCCTGGTTGAGTGAATGCCGCATCATCTATTGGGGCGATCTCGACGGGTATGGCTTTCAAATTCTGTCAGACCTGCGAAAGTGGTTCCCGCATGTGCGTTCTGTGATGATGGATCAGCAAACATTGGACGATCACGCTGAGTATGTAGTGGAGGGAAAGCAGGTGCATGTAGACCGCTTCGATGGCCTGACCGAAGACGAAACTACAGTCGCACGACACGTTCTGGAACATAACTTACGCTTAGAGCAGGAGCGTATCCCGCAGCCGTATGCGCTTGTCCGGCTAAAGCAAGCACTCCGCTTCGGCAGTGATGCTCTGACCTGATGAGCACCTCATCATAGGTGCGACACGAACAAACCATTTGGTTAAGTCTGTTGCAGGAGCGACAGGCATGGATCGCGCTCTCAAGGTGTATTATTCTCACTGCGAAGAAATCCTATGCAGCAGTGATATGTGGGCTGATTGAGCGGTAAATATGCCTACTCTAACCCAAGCCAGCGCGCCGCTTGCTGAGAGATTTCTGCATAGAGCTTTTTCAGGTCTTTTTCGATGTTGCCGGGTGGGCTTCCCAACTGGCGCAGGGCAATTGGGTCTTCGCCGCGAACAGGCATTTGCCCCACGAGATTCACGTCCGGTGCATCCCAAAAATCACTGACGTTCAGCGATGGATTGTATTTTTCTGCATCCATCTCTTCGTCTAATAAGGTTAGATCATAATCTTGCAACGCCTGCATGATAGCGTCACGGCTGCGTCCGCGTAGGTGAAACAGGATGAACGGGTCAGCATCAAGCTGTTCTGCAATGAGGTAGTACACGGCGGCGGCGTGTTTGCAGGGATCGCCCCAATCGGGACAGGAACAGGTAAAGTCGATGTCTTGCTTGCGCTGTGGGAACAAGGACAACCCCGTGTGCTGGAACACTACTTCGATGTCACCGGGCATCTCACCTGCCAGGAGTTTCGCCGCGTAGATCGCCTGTTCCGAAAGGCTGTCGAATGCCTGCTGCCACTGTTTGTCGTCTAATGCACGTAGTTCGATAGCGGTGCGATATTGTCGTCCATAACTGCCTTGGACATCGGCGTAAACCATGCCATGCGAGATTTCCAGCGATAGCACCGACCCGTTGCGTGCATAGCGTTTACCCCGGTCTAGGCGACCGCCCATCCCTAGATGCTCCATGACTTCCACCCATTGTCGCCCCCACCATTCACGCCCGATATCGCCACGTTTGCTTTCAGCGCGTACTGGGCCGTGGATGATAATTGCATCTGTCGGGGTTTCATAATCCGTCAGTGTGGAATCGTCTTCATAGTCGTTATCGTACCAGCTCATGCTTAAACCTCCATTGCGTCATGACGCAATGCAACCAAATCGTGCAATTCATTGTTATCCAGTTCAGAAATCCAGCTTTCCCCGCTGCCGATGACGGACTCCGCTAATGCCTGTTTCTTTTCGATCATCTCGTCGATGCGTTCTTCTAGTGTGCCTAAGCAGATAAATTTGTGTACCTGAACGTTCTTGGTCTGCCCGATGCGAAAAGCGCGGTCCGTTGCTTGATTCTCGACGGCAGGATTGTACCAGCGGTCAAAGTGAAACACATGATTCGCCGCTGTCAGTGTTAAGCCCGTGCCGCCAGCCTTCAGCGATAGAATAAACACGGGCGGACCTTGTGGAGATTGAAATCGTCTGACCATCTCATCACGATGCTTTGATGGCGTACCGCCGTGCAAGAACAGCACTTCATCCACCAGATACTTGCGCAGATGTGTTTGCAGTATATCGCCCATCTCCGCGTATTGCGTGAAGATCAAGAGACGTTCGCCGTTTTCGCGGATTTCGTCGATCATGTCGGTCAGGCGATCAAGTTTGCCGCTGCGTTCTGGCAGCGGCGTGGAAGCCCCTTCTTTCAGGAAGTGCGCCGGGTGATTGCAAATCTGCTTGAGTTGGGTCAGCATTCGCAAGATATTGCCGCGTCGTGCCATGTTTTCGTCAGCCGATTCGACCGCTTCCATCGCCTCGCGCACCGCCGCCTCGTAAAGCGTGACCTGCTCCGGTGTCATGGTGCAATAGACTTTGTTCTCGAACTTGTCCGGCAAATCCTGGATGATGGACGCATCCGTTTTAACGCGGCGCAGGATAAACGGCGCGGTGAGCTTCTTCAGGGCTGTTGACGCCTCCTGATCGCCGTAGCGTTCGATGGGGGTGGCGAAGTTTGACTTGAAAGCCTTCTGTGAGCCGAGATAACCGGGGTTCAGAAATTGGAAGATCGACCACAATTCTGTCAGCCGATTTTCGACAGGCGTGCCGGTCAGGGCGAGTTTGAAATCCGCCGGAATATTGCGTGCCGCTTGCGCCATCTTGGTGGATGGATTCTTGATGTTCTGAGCTTCATCGAGCACCATATCCGACCATTCGACCTGTTGGAACGTTTCAAGGTCGCGCCGCAACAAAGCATAACTCGTCAGGACGACATCGACTTCGGCAACTGCCTTGATGAATGCTTCATCCTGTAAGCGGTCTGCGCCGTGATGCGTCAACACCTTCAGCGCCGGCGCGAACTTGCGAATCTCATGCCGCCAGTTGCCGACGACAGACGTTGGGCAGACCAACAATGCCGGATGCTTTACCTCTAACTGTTCGCGTTCGTGCAGCCAGACGGTAATGGTCTGGAGAGTTTTGCCCAGCCCCATATCGTCCGCAAGACACGCGCCCAGCCCCATCTGTCGCATCTGTGCCAGCCAGCCGAATCCGCGCAGTTGATAGGGGCGCAGTGTCGCCTGTAATCCGTTCGGTGGTGGCGGTGAGGGTGTTTGTTCAGGATTGTAAAGCCTCTCGAATACGTCTTCCAGCCAGCCTTCGATTTCGGTATTTTCGACCTCAATACCGTCAACATCTGTATCAGTGGCATGGGTCTTGAGGGCTTCTTCCAGCGTCATATCGCTGTTTTGCGCTTGCTCGAAGAACGTCATCGCCGCGTCAATTTGGTCAGGGTCAAGCGCAACCCATTCGCCTTTGTAGCGCACGAGTGGTTGTTTCAACTCGACCAACGCTTCAAATTCATCTCGACTGATCGCTTCGCCGCCGAGTGATAGTTGCCATTCATAGCGTAGAATTGAATCGCGTGTGAGTATACCTGTCGGCTCGTTGGTCTGCCCTTTGATTTTTGCACGAGCGCGGATATGTGCGCGGCGACCCCACCAGTTCGGTACAAGGACTGCAAAGCCACTGGTTTCCAGCAGGGGTAGGGCTTCTGTGAGGAAGAGATAGGCTTCCTCGCGTGATAGGTCTATCCCGCTTGGTTTTGCCTGTCGCAAGCTGCGCTCAATTGGCTCGAACATGCGCGATGCCAGCCCTAGACCTGTAAGTAACTTCTCCTGTGGACGGTGAAAGCGATATTCCAGGTAATCAATGTGTACCGATTCCGCTGACCAGACCTCTTGCGCTTCAACCAGTAAACTGGGATCGTCATTGGCTTGTAACAGGTAATCAATGTGCCAGTCGTCTTTGTTTGGCTCAGGTTCGCTCAGCCGGAAACAAATCTTGAAGTTGCCGCCCTGTTCACCGAAGGCCTGCCAGATTTTCCATGCCTCATAGAGCCGCTGGTTATCTTTTGCCTTGTCACTAACGAAGGGTGCATGCCCGGTTAATGCCCGTAGCCAGGGGTTTTTAGGCGCTCGAAGTGATGAATAATGCTCTAAAATGAATGTACCGATGACGAAGTCAAGAAAATGGTTAATTAGGGTTGCTGGCGCAGGTGGATTTTGAACATCTTCTGCCATCGCACGGCACAGCGCCGGCATCGCAAGCGCCATTTGTTGAACAATGGCAGGGTCGGGGCGCGGTTCCCAATAAGCGTGATACTGCTTCCCCTCGCGTGATAATGCCGGAATGAAGCGCCCTTCTACCAGACAGTTGACGGCCAACAACGCGATTTGCTGCCAGAAACACAGATCATCGCCCAATTGTATGCCGCGTTCGCCCTGTTCCGGAAGTTGCAACAGAAAATCCAGCGCATCCGTTGGATCGAGAAGTGCCGTATCCGCCCGCCAGACCATCAAATCAACCTTGTCTTCGAGCGGAACTGCTCCGGTAGCCTGTGCCTGGGGAGACGGTTGTACCTTTTTACTTTTGCCGGGTAACCAGATGGTAATCACATCCGAAAACGCACGCGCGTCAGTCGTCCATTGTTCGATGTGGCTCAGGATCGCTTCTTTATCTATGGCGAAGGGATGCGGCGCAATTTTACCGCGTCGTCCTTTAAGATAGCTTGGTTCAACTGCCGTGTCTTCTGCCCAGACAGCGAATTTTTCGAGTTCAGGTATCCATGTGCCATGCAAGATATGCATATCTGTCGTGCTCCATTTAATGACGGAACACTATTTTACGGCATCGCTCTGTCGTAATCAAAGGTTATGCAGCGATTATTGCAGATAAGGGAGGTTTGTGCTGCCGGACCACAAAGGAAGATGTGCATTCATCAGTGGAGAGATAACTCAACGAAGATTGTGGCAATGTGAAGTTGAAGCTTCATCAATTGCCACGAGACTTACCCATTGTCAAATTTCATGCAGATTTAGCGGAAACTAAAGAAAGTTAGAACCAGAGTTTTTAAACTGCTCCTGCTTCTGTTTGTCGCCGCTTTTGTAAAGACCTCTAGACAAAGGTTTTCAGTTTCTACCCCGCATAGACGCGAGATTGCGTTATGGTAAGAGTAACTTTGTATTTATAGACAAGGGTTTGTCCATGTTTAATCTACGCTCTATTCGTGTGTGGGCAGTTGTCCTCGTTATCATGATGATGACAGTCATAACGTTGGCGCGGCCTACCCCCGCAGCCGCCGGGGGCGTGGTCGGCGATGGCACCGCCGCGAGCTGCACCAACCAGGCGCTAATCAACGCGCTAGACGGTGGCGGGATGATTACATTTAACTGTGGCAGCGGTAACGTCACCATTCCTATTTCGACCACGCTGCAATTCGAAAAGTGGGATACTGTGTTGGACGGAGGCAATAGGATTACGCTAGAAGGCACCTCCGGCACGCGCATTATTGAGTTCCGGACGTGGGGCTACAACGCCGCCCGGACGGTCACGCTGCGTAACCTGACCATCACCGGCGCATCGCGGACGGGCGTCCGGGCAGAATCCAACGGTGCAGCGGTGCATGTTCGCAACCAGAGCGCCAACTTTGACCAGGACTTGCCGACACTCAACGTCGAGAACGTCACGTTTACCGACAATCGCCTGACGCAGACCTCCCCGCAGGAGTACGCCTACGATTACGGTGGCGCGGCGATTTACATCCTCGGCGGTGTTTTGAACGTCAGCGATAGCACCTTCAGCGGCAACCGCGCCGATGGTGCCGCTGGCGGTGCCCTGCATGGGCTGGGCAGCAACATCACCATCACTAACAGCGAGTTTTACAACAATGTGGCTACCAACGTCGAACTCGGTGACCCGCACGGTGGGTATGGTGGTGCGTTATACGTGGACGGCGCGATCTTCCGTGGCAACGGCAGCATCATCATCAGTAATAGCATATTCGACGGCAACCAGGCCGACGGTCAGGGTGGTGTGGCTTACGTCAACCTGTACAGCGACCGTCGCAGCTACTTCAGCATTGACCGAAGCACGTTCACCAACAATTCAGTGGTCGGCGGTACACTCGGCTGGGGCGGTGCAATCAGCGGCGGCAGCACCCCGCGTAACGGCGTCATCCCGAACCCGGTGTACATCACACGGAGCCTGTTCGCCGGTAACAGTGTGGACAGCGAAGAAAGCGGCGGCGACGGCGGCGCGGTGGCATTCCCGCAGGTGGCCCAGGTAACCATCGCCAACAGTACGTTTGTCAACAATGAGGCCATCGTCAACGGGCCGAACTATTCCCGCGGGCGCGGTGGCGCGATGTATCTTTCCAACAATGACAGCAATCCGGCTTACAAGCTGGTTAACTTGACCATCGCCAACAACACCGCCGGGTGGATGGGCGGCGGCGTGTTCGGCAGCAACGGCACGATGACCAATACCATCATCGCCAACAACACTGCTTTAGATCGCGGTGGTAACGGTACTGGACGCCAGCAGTGCGCCCAGCAGGCCCGCAACGGCGGCAATAACATTCAGTATCCCGACCGCAGCGGTAGTAATGATGTCTACTGTGTGCCGGGGATCGCGGTCGCGCAGCCGCAACTCGGCAACTTGAACGGCGATGGTGTGCTGCCGTTGCAGGCAGGCAGTCCGGCGATTGACAACGGCAGTAACGTCGCCTGTGCTGCCGCCCCGGTCAGCGGTGTGGACCAGTTAGGGCAACCGCGCCCGATGGACGGTAACGGTGACGGCAGCGCGGTCTGCGATGTGGGTGCTTATGAATCCGGTCATGTCTCGTCGATCACTAATCTGGACGTCTCCGGCGGGTTGAGCAGCGCCCCGGTACATCCTAACTTTAGCTGGACGAACAGCGACACGACCGCGAGTTGGTACAATCTCTACATCGGCGGGCCGAACGGTGCAGTCTTCAACGCATGGTACGACGCTAACGAGATCTGCTCCGGCACTACTTGCTCGGTGAAAGCCGGGGACGACCCCGCGCAGGCCTACGGTGAGATCACCACGCTGCCTTTGGGCTTGCTCAGCGGAGATTATAGCTGGACGGTCGCCGCGTATAACGGTAGCCCCAACCTTACGTATGCTTTTGGGCCGGGCTTCAGCGTCAACATTCCCAACGCACGCACCCCGAACCCGTCAGTAAACGCGGGGCAGGGTCGCCCGGTGGTGAACTGGTCGAACGATACCAACAGCATGTGGTATCAAATCTGGATCGGCAACAGCAGCACGACGTTGTTCTTCGGCTGGGTAGAAGCCACCGATGAACTCTGCGGCGGCGCACAGTGCAGTTTCCATCCCGATGTCTATCCAGTCGCCGGGGACTATCAGGTATGGATGCAGGCCTGGGGTCCGGGCGGATTCAGCACGGGCGGCGCTTCCGGTTGGGGCGGGCCGGGTGAGTTTAGCTATAGCGACCAGCCTGCTCGCCCAATGACTGATCTCCAGGTCAACGGCAGCGGCACCACCTACACCTGGACGCAGGGCAACAACAACCGCACCACCGGCTATGAGGTGTGGATTGGCTCTGATGCGCCGGATTACGCGCAGCAGCACTACGGCTGGCATCTGGCGAATACGTTAGGCTGTACCAATGGCGGCACCTGCACACTCACGTTAGATGATATGTCTCTCGCACCCGGTGATTACATCTGGTATGTGCAGGCGTGGGGGCCGGGTGGCTTCAACGAAGTTGGTTGGACGGATGGCGAAGCATTCACCATCGAGTAAGTTATCGCCCCCTAGCCCTATCGACGAGAGGCAGGGGGCTTTTGTTTTGTTGCCCTTTTGTTGTCCCGCGATCCGTTTGAGATTCCACCAGTTGACTCGCCAGTAGACGCAGTGGCCAGTGATCTCGTCCATCAGTTGCATTGCTGCGGTGGCACTTGTTATCAAGTGACCTATATGCAATAGGTAATGATGACTGGCTTGCCGAGATCACCGCGTTATCTGACACACCGTCACCTGCCCATCATCGGCTGGAAGAAATTCTACAGTCAGAGGCGAGCGTGTGTACGTGCGTACAAGCACTTGAGGTATGCGCCCTCCGGGAAGCCTACCGGATGGTCTAGCGCGTGGCCTGTCTGTTCGATCTTGTCGAGTGGGCGTCCGTGGGCTGCTGCTGCTCGATGCACCACGTTGAAGAATGCTTCGGCTGTTACTCGGCTGGAACATGATGCACTTAACAGTGTGCCCCCCGGAGCCAGTACATCCAGAGCCAGCGGTGTCAGCCGAGCGTAAGCCGCTAATGCTCGGTTGATCTCATCCGCGCTTTTGGCGAAGGAAGGCGGGTCAACGATAACAAGGTCGAAGGTCTCGCGCTGGTTGATACACAAATCTGCGAGGCCGTCGAAGGCATCCGACACCAGCACGCGATGCGTACATGCGGCTACGTTTGAGTTCGCTTGATTGTGCTCCATGTTAGCCTGTGCTGCCGCCAACGCCGGGCCGCTGATGTCCAGGCTGGTCACAGCAGTCGCGCCACCCGCCGCCGCATAGACCGAGAAGCCGCCACTGTAAGCGAACACATCCAACACACGCTGACCGGCGCTGAGGTCGCGCACACGGGCGCGGTTCTCCCGTTGATCGAAGAAGAAGCCCGTTTTGTGTCCATGAACCACATCGGCGGCGAAGTGCAGGCCATTTTCCACAAAAGTCACCGGCGCATCAGGCAGATCGCCGCGCAGAGCCAACCCATCCCGCAGCGCGTGTTGGTGCAAATCGGCTTGGATATTGCGGCTCGCTCTTAGGATGAGCCGCTTGTGCGGTTGGCTTTCATCCAGTGCCTTGATGATCCCCTTAAGATGTGGCAACCACGCAGATGTATACAGCTTGAGCACCAACGTCGCCGCATAGCGATCCACCACCAGGCCGGGTAAACCGTCGTTCTCTCCGTGGATCAAACGATAGGCATTTGTCGTCGGGGTGTTCAGTGGGTCACGCCGTTCGATGGCATCCCGCACCCGTGCAGCGAAGAATGTCTCATCAATGCGAGTCTGCTGGCGATGTTGCAACACCTTCACGTGGATGGGCGAGGCTGGATCATACAGCCCAATCGCTAAGAAGTCCCGGTTACCGTCGAAAATCACCGCCAGATCACCCGGCGCACCCTCGCGGCTCTGCTTGCGGATAGCGCCCTCAAACAGCCAGGGATGCCCACTCCGTAGTGCCCGTTCGGCGGCGGGCGTCACATGAACGGCGATATTACGCGCTGATGGGCGCGGCAAATGGTCTAAGTTGATGAGCATAAGTCAGGCTCTCGTCGCTGTGTATCATCAACCCGGAATGATAGCAGAGCGCATCTCCCAATGCCAGCATATGAAACCTGAGATCCGTCCATACGAACCAGGAAAATATGGGCCAAAAACGCTACTCTAAAAGTGTCGTATGTTTAACAGCAGATGACGATTAAAACGGCGTGACCGTTCCTTGGGCTTGCGTTTCTCGGTCATGCTCATGTCCTCTTGCAATGACCATTACATTCAATAGAGTTGTTGCGCAATTGAACTGAGGGAGGTAAACTTAAGCATCATGAGCCGCTCAAGGATCGCCAAATTATGACTGTATACGAGAAATTATACCGCCGACCGACCGTCTTTCGAAGTCTGACTGGGATGAGTATCAGTGAGTTCGATGAATTGTACCAACAAACCGGCGACGACATCGAGCGGTACAACGAAGCACAGTTAGAACTGCGCGACCGCCAACGGGCGGTTGGGGCAGGACGACGGTACCAGCATGATGCGCGTAACCGATTGCTGATGGCAATGATCTGGTTGCGCATCTATCCGACTTACGATGTGCTGGGTTTTATCTTCGGCTTGGATAAGAGCAACATCGGTCGCAATCTGAAGCAAGTGTTGGCCGTACTGCGCGATAACTTGAGTGACGAGATTGAGTGGCCAGATAAGGCACGCCGCAAGCAGAAAATGGATCAGTTCATGCAGGAGTTCCCCGAGGTCGCGGCGATTGTGGATGCCAACGAACAGCCGAATCAGACAGGAACTACAGCGTGAGATCAAATCACTGCGTCCGGTGGATTGTGATGATCTGATGGAATCCGCTGATCTGTTGAGCAATTTTAACCATTACTGGCAGGAATGTGAGAATGTGGGTGATGTATTGGCAGCACGTCAGCAGCTTGTCGCCAAAATCGTTGATTGTGTATTTGTGTATGATGATCGTGTGATTGGTATTGTGCTGCATTGAGACTTTGGTATCGTTCTGGATGATGCGGCGATGGCACTAAATGATGTATTGAAGGGTTAAGTGAGGAAATGAAAAGGGTGTGTATCACTCTAAATTGGCACACACCCGAAACGGGAGCGACGGGATTTCCATTGGTCACAGCCACCCGATTATTCTCACCTGCGTCTACAGTCTTCATTATACCGTGATTTCCGGTCGGGACAAGCTGCCCGTCGTTTTTGT
>DAOTTX010000437.1:0-5252 GCA_034437515.1 Anaerolineae bacterium | reverse complement strand
CCGCGTGGTTCGTCGCTCTGCCCGGCGATCTCTTCTTCGGTCATCCCCAGATAGTAACGCTGGACGACTGCCGCCCGCTGCTTAGGCGAGAGTTGTTCCAGCGCGGCCTCTAGCTGCTCACGCCGTTCGGTGGCGTCGAATGCCTGCTGGGGGTCGTCTTCGAGTGGGGTTTGTACACCGGCGTTCATAAACACGGCCTCGCGTTCCGCCTCATCAGGGAAGGACACAAACCGTTGCTGCTTATTGGCAACCTGGATGGACGTATTCACCACACTGCGCATCAGATAGGGCTTAAACGGGCGCTGCGGGTCAAGCAGATGACTCCGCTCATACAGACGGATGAACACTGCCTGCACCACATCTTCTGACGCCTCTAAATCGCGGGTAATCAAGGTGGATGTCCGCACGGCCTGTACCTGATACATTTCCATGAGGGTGGTGAGTCCTTGCATGTCCTTTCGCTTGAGCCTTAGAACGGCCTCCTTTTCGTCCAAATAGTCCTCCTAAGTGTGAGCGCTCACGTATAGTCTATAAAGACAGACACCGAAAGGTTGGGTTTTGTTGCAAATTGCCCTTGCTGGTATGATGACAGCATCGAATGACGAACACACAAGTCCTAAAGGATCCACCGAAAATGAGTTTAAGTATCGGGATCGTCGGCCTGCCCAACGTGGGCAAAAGCACATTGTTCAACGCGCTGACTAAATCGCAAAACGCGCAGGCCGCCAACTATCCCTTCTGTACGATTGAACCGAACAAGGCCGTCGTCCCCGTACCGGATGACCGGCTGGACAAGCTCGCCGGTCTGCTCGACCTCGAACGGGCGGTGCAGGCCACCGTTGATTTTGTGGATGTTGCCGGGTTGGTCAAAGGGGCGAGCAAGGGCGAAGGGTTAGGCAATCAGTTCCTCGGCAACATCCGCGATGTGGATGCGATTTTGCACGTCGTGCGCTGCTTCGATGACCCCAACGTCGTCCACATCAGTGCGCAGCCCGACCCCAAAACCGACATCGAGATCATCAATACCGAACTCGCTCTCGCCGACCTCGGTCAGCTAGAGAGCAAGATCGAAAAGTTGGCACGACAGGTCAAAGGCGATGCCGACCTCAAGCCGGTGCTGGAGATTGCGCAGCAGTTACAGGATTACCTCGGCACCGGTGAGCCGCTATGGGCGTTCGAGGGACGGGACAGCGCCGCCTTCCACGCGCTGAACGCCGAGATGCGTTTCCTCACCGCCAAGCCCGTGCTTTACGCCGCCAACGTCGATGAAGACAGCCTGACCGATGACAACGCCTACGTCGAGGTAGCGCGAGCGGTCGCAGCGGCACAGGGCGCGGAGATCGTCAAGTTATGTGCCAAGTTAGAGCAAGAAATGGTCAGCCTGACGGACGCGGAACGCGAGGATTATCTCGACCTCTACGGCATCGAGGAAAGTGGCTTAGAGAAGGTCATCCGCGAGTGCTACAAACTGCTCGGCCTCATCAGCTATTTCAGCTTCAACGAAGAAGAAGTCCACGCCTGGACGATCCAACGGGGTTGGACGGCTCCGCAAGCCGCCGGGGTCATCCACACGGATTTCGAACAGGGGTTCATCCGCGCTGAAGTCATCCCCTACACGACGTTCGTCGAACACGGCGACCGCAACGCGGTCAAGGCTGCCGGTCAAATGCAGGTCGAAGGGCAAGAGTACGTCGTGCAGGACGGCGACGTGATCTACTTCCGGTTTAACGTGTAAATTTGATAAGAACTAGACGAAATATCGAGGGATAGTTATGGCAATTTCATCCGAACTGCTGAACCAACTCCACAAACTCGACCGGGCTGATAAACTGCGCGTTATTCAGATGCTTGTCGGCGATTTAGCCGCCGATGAAGAAGCTCACTTTACCCCCGGCGCAACATATGAAGTTTGGTCTCCCTACGATGTGCCAGAAGCAGCAGCCACGCTACTCGACATGTTGGAAGAAGATAAAGCCCAAAATGAATAATTAGACGTTTTCTTACATTTCTGTTCGTAATACGAAGGGAGAGGTTGGTTTCCGTCCGTTGCTACCCATCGTCTTAGAGCATTACGGACAGAAACGAGAAGCTTTAGGTTTGCTGGATACCGGGGCCGATGTGCTGCCTTATCAACTCGGGTTGGAGTTAGGTGCTGTTTGGGAGGAACAACAGACTGCGATCCAATTATCCGGCAACCTGGCAAATTTTGAAGCGAGAGGCATTGTCATGAATGCTACTATCAGCGACTTTGCCTCAGTCAGACTTGCATTTGCATGGACACGCGCTGAAGTTATACCTTTGCTTCTCGGACAGGTAAACTTTTTCATGGAATATGATGTGTGTTTCTACCGCTCGAGCAAAACGTTTGAAGTAACGCGAACACAGTGAACTACGTCACGAAATCGCGGCCTTTGCTGTGGCGCTGCCAACTGCCATCGTCGAGGATGTCGCCGATTGCTGCCATCGTCGCACGGATCTCGTCGTCGCTGTTGTAGAAGTGCGGCGCGATGCGAATCCCTGCGCCCTCACGGTAATCCACGATGAAGTCACGGGCGATCAACTCACGGGAGACTTCGTAGGCGTGCGGCGGCTTGACCGTTACTGTCCCGGCGCGGCGTAGATTCTCGCGTGGGCTGACGACCTCGTACCCGGCCTTGTCCGCAAGGTCGATGAGCAGAGAGGTCTGCCGGATGGATTTGGCGCGGATGTTCATTACACCAACCGCGTTGATGATGTCCACGCCGGGCTGAATGGCGTAAAGTGACGCGATGCCCGGTGTGCCGTTCATCAGCCGGTAGGCATCCGTGCGGCGGTCGAAGTGGTCGATGTCGAACGCAAACGGGCGCTTGTGCGCGAACCAGCCGGTCACTTTAGGCTTGAGCGCTGGCAGCAGATCAGGCCGCACGTACATGAACACCCCGCCTGGACCGCCACACATCCACTTGAGCGTGCCGCCGATATAAAAGTCCACGCCGAGCGCCTCCACATCCACCGGGATAATCCCTACGCTGTGATAGCCGTTGAGCAGCACCTGTGCGCCGACGCTGTGCGCCTTCTCGATGATCTCACGGGCGGGCATGATGTAGGCGCTCTTGAACAGCACATGGCTGAGGCTCACCAACCGCGTGCCCTCGGTGATCGTATCCAGTAGCTCCCCGGTGCCGATGCCGATCCCATCCGGCGATTGCACCATATGGATCTCCATGTGCGGGGGGAGCCACTGCCGCAGCACGTAGAAATCCGACGGGAAATCCATATTGGTGACGACCACCTTGTTCCGTTTGGTGTCGCTGAAATCCAGCGCGGAAAAGAGGATGCTGTTGGCGATGGCGGCGTTCTGATGCACCAGCACCGACCCCGCCGGCGCACCCATCAGCGGGGCGATCTTGTCGCCGACCGCGCCGTTGAGTTCCCACCAGGTAGGGTTGTCGCCGTGTGGTTGGCCCCACGCGCTCACACCCAGGTCGGCCCAGGTATCCGCATAGGTGTGCAGACTGTCGTAGACGCGCTTGGGCATCGCGCCCAGGCTGTTGCTAATCAGATAGGTGCATTTATCGAGGATGGGGAACTCGTCCCGCCATTGGAGTAAGTCATCTACCATCGGATTCGCTTTCGGCTTGCGGTCGTCATCATGCAACGAATTTTAACACGAATCGCCGGGCGGGTTTAGTCGCTGGTGGGTGTCGGTATCGGCATAAACCTGAGACGTATCCGATGGGGGCTGATAATTCATCTCGTTCGATGAAATGATGTAAAATAGGCGTTGATTATCTCTGGACGTCACGAGAAAGCTATATCATGCCGCGCCAAATCTTGCCCCACCTCGAAAACCTCTCCAAGCAATTTGATGGGATTATCTCGCACTACACAAGGATGCTCGACGACGAGTTTCTGTTCGGTGCTGCCGCGCAGATCCCGCAAGTTGCCACTATCTTTGATCGGGTTCAACAACACGAACTGAGCTTTCACGGTGAGAACGTCACCTTAATTGAACTGCTCACGTTGATCGCGTATCGTTATGGCTTTGAAGACATTCGTATCATGGGGCACGGCGGATATGCGATTGTGTTCGGTCACCGACACGATGGGTTGCCACACGCGGAAACACAGCGCCGCGTGCTGCGCATGGTGCCCGATCATCATATGCGTGACATCATCGCCGGGCCGAACACCACCAACGAGTTCGATGTACGCCTCAAAGACGATCTAGACCCGCTGCGCGACCCTGACTATCCGCTGCTGCTTTCCGACTTGTTCTTGATACCACGCCACACCACAAAGCTCGTCTTTTACGATGAGTCGGGCGAGATTATACAAGCGGGTGGGCATCCGGCGATTTTGCATTGTCAACTGCTGCCGGAAGTCCGCGCCTTCAACCAACTCTCAGCGGATAAAACACTCGCCGATGCTGCTGGCGAATCGTTACGCGCTGCTCTGGCGACTATCGGCGTCAGTGTCGCCGATGCACACGGCGGCAATGGTGGGGTGCTTATGGGCGGGGATGGGCAGCCGATTGTGCATCAGCTACGGAACGGACAGGCGACCTACATCCCGGTCGTGCTGGATTACGGCTATTACGCACAGATCGGCCCACGCACATTGGCGACGATCCTGATCGAAGCCGGAGCCACTCGGCAGGAAATCGAGAAGATCGCGGTGGATCCTGCTGTTGATCCCCAACCGGACGACTCATTTACAGCCTATGTTGCACAGGTCATCGCTCAATCTGAGTTGCCGCGAAGCCGCTTTGGACGTTTGCTCTATGAACTGTGTTCCGATTCATTAGACGCCCACATCTGGATCGACCGTGCCGAGCATCAATGGCAAACCGCCAAAGAACGGACTTACCCCGCGCTGCAAGCGCAGTCTCGCCTCGAACGTCTGTATCCTGATTACGATGAGGTGATTTTCCCGCAGCGCATCGAAGAATACACCTTCACCATCTGACGGTCTCTCGGCATTCCCTCGCTTGTTGATTGCGTTCTCGGCTGTGCCTACAAAAACCGCTGACCTTAGCTCGACTTTGCACATAAGCAAAAGAGATAAATTAGGTTAGAGTAGACTCGATCTAATTTTCACAAAAGGTCGAGAAGATGTCTAACCCAACCGCTCTCATCATAAATGCACTTGAGCCATTTGCACCCCACTTTTGTCAAGAACGCACATGGGAAAAAGCAAAGCTACTCACCATTGGAGCCATATTGACGACAGGTAAACGCGTTGTCAGCTCAATTCTAAGGACAATGGGCTTA
>DAOTTX010000436.1:0-7987 GCA_034437515.1 Anaerolineae bacterium | reverse complement strand
TACGACCCCGACTATGGCGAGTATCGCGGCTTTGGCGACGACAGTTGGATCGACGAGATGGACGACCTGTTCGCCGCCGCGACCAGCCTCTTCCGCGCCGGTCAATTCCAGGCCGCCGCCGACGCTTACCTGGCCCTCTTTGACATCTTTGATCTGGGCCAGGACGGTTTTCACTTTACCCGGCCCGATCCGGTCGAGGCGCTGCGCACTGACGTGGATGTGATGAAGGAGAATCTCTTCATCGCCATCGGTCGAAGTGAGCCGGAGCCGGCAACGAGGGCTATCGATGTCTCCGATGAATTGCAATTCTACGGAGCCAACCGTTACGCTCTGCTAGATGCCTGGCAAGGCCGGGATGAACTAATGAAAACCCTGGAAAAGGCTCTCATTGACCGCGCCCGCCGACTGGCTTCCCAAAACATTGGTCTGTTGTCCCATCCTGCCGAACTGTTACGCGAGTTCTACCGCCGTCACCGCGCCCTGCCCGATTACGAATCTCTTTGTCGCCAGGTCGGCTCGCAGCAAGGCTGGCCGTATGAGGACATAGTCGACCGCTACCGAGAGCAGGAGAACTGGGAGCAGGCGCTGGTCTGGGCCGAGGACGGGCTGAGCAAGCTGCCGGTCGATAGCCGGTACCGCCCATTGCTCCAGGATGCGCGTGGTCAGGCTCTGCTCCGCCTGGACCGGCCCGCCGAAGCGCTCGACGAGTTGCTGGCGTTGTTCCAACAGCGGCCGTGGGAAGCGCCGGTCTATCTCAAACTGCGCCAGGCAGCGCAGGCCACCGATCAGTGGCAAGCGCTGTATCCCCAACTGACGGCCGAGGCGGAAGCGCACGTCCTGGCGACGGACTGGCGCCGCGGCTATCCCGTCGTCGTGATGACGGAAGCCAACCTGCTCGGTTACGCCCATCTGTTGGAGGGCGAGTGGCAGCAAGCGATGGAGTGGGCCGCCACGCCGGATATCCCGGCCAGCTGGCGGGAGGATGACCTGACCTATACCGTCGCCGCCGGACTGCTGCATATGGGGCTGGCGGCGCGGGGTGAGCCGGGCGACGAAATATTGGCGCAGATACTGCGCAATACGGCCAAACTCGTCCGCGAGCACGGCGAAGCGCTGGAGCAAACGGCTCACTCCCTCCCCGCCGATCCGCTGCTGGACGGCGCGGTACAACTGTACGAACGCCTGGTAGAGCGGGCCATCGGTGGGCGCGACCGCAGCTCCTACGCTGAAGCTGGCGCGCTCTGCCAGGTCATCCGCGCCATCCGCCGCCTGCAGGGGCGCGAGGCGGATTTCGAGCGCTACTACCAGGGCCTGTTCGTCACCTACTCGCGCCTGCCAGCGCTCAAGGATGAATTGCGCAAGGCGGTGGAGGGAGCACGACGCCTTAAGCGAAACTGAAAACCTGAAGAGGAAAAATGGCCGTCACAGGCGCCTGGGACGTGGTAGCCAGTCCCGATTTCGACGACGATGGGACCGGGCAAAGCCGCGCATGAGATGATCGAAGAAGTGCTGGCCCCACCATTTCTGGGTGAACTCGACAAGTACCAAAAGCTCGGTATGAACGCTGAGGCGAACAGGATGTGTATAGGATTGGCGCTGGGGCTATGCCGGTTCAGGCACGAGTCCATGTCCGAGTTCAAAGACATTGCACTCGACACTCCAAGCACTTTTGCTGAGGCGGCGGATGTGTGGAAAGCCGACTCGCTCGGTTGGGCAGACGTTGATGTGGTCAAGACATTTATCGAGGATGAGTAGGGCGGGGAACAAACTGATTTAGGAGGAAGTTGTGCCTAAAAGGGTATTGATTATAGGTTTAGGGGGGACTGGCAAGGCATGCTTAACGATTCTCAAGGAGCGGTTGCTTGAAACCTATGGACAGACCCCTGACAATATAGTGCTGCTCGCAATGGACACTGATGGCTTACGAGATAATGACACTGTCAACAACGTACGTCTTGATCCATCCGAGTTTTTACATATCGTTAGCAAGCCGGGAATAACGTTAGATACCGTCTCTGCGGATCTGGCCCTTGGTCGCACTACTGCCTATATGGGATGGCTAGAAAAGGAAAAGCTGGACCGTATAGTGTCGCCATCCGAGCGCGATATACGTGGCGGTGCTCAACAGCGTCGCCCCTTGGGGCGCTTGGCTCTCTTTTTACAGTGGAGAATGGTTTACGATACTATTGTAGATGCCATTACACGTATGTACGGTGAGCCGGAGGAGGAACGGCCGGTAGACAGCGTCAAAGTCGAACAGAGCAAACGGCTCGTCTTTATCGTCGGATCGGTGGCTGGCGGCACGGGGTCTGGCTTCGTCGTAGATATCGCCAACCTGGTGCGTCACGCCGTTCATTCGAACAGCAAGTGGCAGTCTATAGGCGTGTCGGCAATCATCGTCCTGCCCGACGCTTTCAGCGCCTACACGACCAAGATGAACGACCCGACCAACCTGAAGCCCAACTCCTACGCCGCTTTGCGGGAATTGGATCGCTTCATCCGCACGCACAGTACGGCGCTGCCCTACATGATCCGCTACGATACGGACATCCGCTCCATCACCTGGAGCACGAATCAGCCATTGGATCACGTCTACCTAGTGGACACTGCCAGTCCCAGCACCATCGGCGACGCCGACCTGGGCGGCGACCCGATGCGGGGCGTATTTCCGGTCATCTCTGATTTCATCATGGCGCACGTGGATGGCAGCCTGGGAGACACCGTCGCCACCAACCGGGCGAATGCCGGACAGCACTATGACAAGGAAGAAGGCTGGCAGTACAGCAGTTTCAACGTGATGACCTACATCTTTCCGGCCGATGACGTGATCGAGAGCTTTAGTTACCGCTTCTTGCGCGAGATGGTAGCGCGGCAGTTCCTCCCCATCGCAGACAAAAAGACCCGCGCGCTGGTGGAACAGGACGCCCTCAAAGAGACTGAGGAGGTGTTTTACGAAAACACGGTTCATGGGCGCGTTAATCCCGGTGTGATCCAAAAGGCAATTGCCGTCACCCGCCGTATGGGCCCAGAGACGCCTGACGCGAGTTGGCCCGGCTTGTTCAATCTCATTTCTCTCTCCGAGAGCGCCTACACCGAGGACTATCAGGACCTGGAAGGGTGGCTCTCTCACCTATCCAGCAACCTGATTCCCACTAAGGAGGGAGAATACAAGCGCGAGGACTATGACACCGGGTACACCCGGCTGCTTAATTTGAGCGAGCAGTTCATGGACGATTGCCTGGGGCCGCGGATTGATCCCAACGACGAGGATGCCCGTCTGGGCGGAGAGTGGGACAAGATCCTGGGCCGTTACCGAGAGGCGCTCCGTTTGCGCTTCTCCGAGGCGTTGGATGCCGCGCTGTTGGACGCCCTTAACCGCCGCGACCCGCGCTCCAAGATGCTGTCGCCGGCCCGGCTCGTCTTTGTTCGAGCGATGGTCGCTACGCTCAAGGATAAGTTAGTGCACTTCAAGGAGATCCTGAAGGGTGAATACGGGCAGATTGACATAGACGCCCGCATTCGCCAGACGAGCGAGGAACTGCGTAATGCTATCACCTGGATGTACGATACCAAGGACAGCAGGACCTTTGCGTTGCTCGGAAAATCGGATGCCCGCAAGGCGCAGGATGCCTACATCGGCCTGTTCTACGACAAGATGGAGATGCTCCTGCATCAGCGTATCTACCGGGTGGTCATAGACGTGCTTGATGCCTTGGGCGCCGCCGATTATGATCAGGATAAAAACCCAAGCGTCATCGACCACGCTGCGCTAGAGCTAGAGAACTGGCAAGCGACCTGGCAAGAGGTGGACAAGCTGCTGGCCCGCTGGGAGCGCACCCACGAAAAGAACCGCGCTGACAAGAAACAGGTCAAGGTGCGGCGTTATCTGACCAACCCGGAATTCGAGGACCAGCTCTATCGGCTGCCCGAACACTCTGGCATAGTGGGGACGCGGGTGCTGGGCCAGGTGCGCGGTGAGACGGGGATGACGTGGGAACGGGTCGAGGAGACCGACCCGCTGGGATACAAGCTGGTCACGATGTGGACCGAGGAGGCCAGAGGAGCAGAAAAGATCGCCCAAGGCTTTTTCAGCGGGGCCAAGCAGCTCTTTCAGGTGGTTCGAGAGAGCGTCACCGTCGCTGACCGAGTCGAGGATGAGTTCACCTCCTCGGCTAGTTTCGTCAACGTCGCTGGGCAGATCAACGAGCCTTTCCTGCGGTATCACCCAGCGGTCAACGACAAGACCATGTTCCACGAGCGGTACGTTTCCTTCAACCTGACCCACGCCTCCGACGAGGCCCGCCGCTTCCTGGATGACGCTCGCAGCACTTTACGTGACCAGGGGATGAACATAGACGTATCTGCTGAGAGTCAGGGCGCCTGCACTATTCTCGAGATCGCCCGAGGTGTCCGCTTGAGCGCCGTGGATCAGTTCGTTGCTTGTGAACCAGACTACCGCGCCAAACTTTACAAGGGCCGTGGGAGCCTGCATCTCTTTCCCGAGGAGCAGAACGCGACCGACTATGAGGGGAGGATCGAGACCCTGGGCGAACCGGACAATCGTCAGCGTCCCTTGTCGCCGGAACTAGTCGTCGCTATGGGCGACGAGGCAAAACTGAACATCTTTACCATGGCCTGTGCTTATGGCCTGATCCGGGAGGGGACGTTCTGGAATGACGAGACCGGGCAGGAGAGTACAGAAATCTTTTTGAACCTGAAGCAAAACGGCGCCGAGCGCCGTCTTCTGCTCAGCGACAGCCACCTGGTGAGGGCACTGGTCCCCCTCTTTAATGCATTACCAACCGGCGAACAACTGGCGCGCTTGTACCTAAACGCGCTCCAAAACTTTGTACTCAAAGTCACGCAAAAGCCCAGCGTCCCGGATCAGATGATGATTCACCTGGTTGATCACCTAAAGCGACTGGGAGTTTCCTTGGGACACATCGAGAATCCGTTCACCGTTTCGGTGGGCGACGTCAGTCAAGGAGTTCGCCAGGTCGCCGAGGCAGTGGGGCTTTCTGAGAAGGGGAAACCAAGCCGCTCGGTGTGGGTATCAACCAACGCTCGCTGTCGGGTGGAGCAGTACTTGCAGCCCTTTCTCTCAGAAAAGGTTGTATGGTTCAAGCGAAGCGATGCGCAAAGCGTCCGCGATATGGGCACAGTAATGCATTTAGTGCTCCAAGAGGAAATCTCTCGATTACTAGAGCAGATACAGGATAAAGTCTTTCAGGTCATTCACGAATATGACGCAGTTCTATCTCTTTTTTCTTCCATAGGACGCAAGGCAGTTGCTGATGACGTTGTATGGATGTTGGCGAGAGAGAATATAGAATCACAATTTCATATTGAACAGCATCACTACTTGGTCCGGATGTGTCGCCACTTTGAGGAGATGCTCACGTGTCCTGCTCAAACTCCACGCCTAGTCAATGGACTCTTTGTCACAGAGTTAGACACTACTCATTTCATGGAGGACGTTCTATTCGAGCGTCAGGAAGCGAGAATATCGCCGAGAATTCCCCTGGTGTTCAGTGGATGGAGAGATTTCGGTACTAAAGAGGCAGAAATTTTACAATTATCGCTGCAGGATTTTAATCAAAGTATTGCTTTGCTGGTGTTATTTGACAAACAAGATGCACTCGACTACTTGCGGCCAATCATCGTTGACAAAATGAAATCAGGACATGGTATTGATGTAGTGGCAATAGGGCATCAGGAGATAGAAGACCTGCTAGATAGTCCAACCCCGCTGTCCAGGTTTCGTTCCTTTTTTCTAGCCCGAATAGACATCGACAGAATATCTCCATATAACATAACTGGGCCAGTGGTCGGTGATTTGGTCTTCTCTGGCCGCGAGGAAGAATTGCGGGCGATTGCAGGTAGGATCGGCGCGAGCAGTTACTTTCTTATTGGTGGTCGTCGTTTTGGCAAAACTTCTATCCTCTTGCGTCTGCATCGCTTCCGTCTACCTGCCGCTGGCTTCCGTACGGTATACCACGATTGTTCTACCACATCCACCTATGATACTTTCCTCGCCGCTACAATCCGCGATTGGCGCCCAGAGCCGCCGCCTGCTGCCCTTGCTACGTTTAGTGATCTACTACAGTCTTCATTTGAGGACAAGCCTCTTGTTTTGCTGCTAGATGAGGCTGATAAACTCGTCCCCGCCGACCGGGCCGCTGGCTGGCCTCTGTTCAATGCACTACGGGCTCTATCCAACTCTGGTCGTGCTCAGATTGTCCTCAGCGGTGAGCGCACCCTGCGTGATGCCTTACGGGATCCCAAGAGCCCTTTGTTCAATTTCGCGAACGAGATGTTGCTTGGCTCGCTTGATTTTCGTGCTGTCGATGAATTGATCACCCGGCCGATGAAGCAACTGGAGATCGAATTGGAGGACGAGAAAGCCATCGTAGACCGCATCTGGGCCTTCACTTCGGGTCACCCGAATGTCGTTCAGCGTCTTTGCCATCGTCTCATTAAGCGACTCAACGAACAAGGCACCCGCCGCATCAGGTTGGACGATGTGGACGTTGTTATTGAAGACCCTGGCTTCCAGCGCAACGACTTTCTCAGCACCTATTGGGAGGCTGCCACCCCGTTGGAGAAGATAATCTCCCTACTGATGACCAACAACGAGACCGTGCGCACTATGAGTGCTGTGCGCCAGGCACTGGCGAACCGCTGCAACCTGCATCCCAAGGCCCGCGATGTGGACGATGCCCTGCAACGCCTGGTAGATCTGCGCTCTCTCCTCAAGCGTACCCCCACCGGTTACGAGTTTGCCGTGGAAGCTTTCCCCCGTGTGGTGGCTGGGACGATAACCCTGGACGATATGCTGGAAATCCTGACCGAAGAGTACCAGGAGCAAAGCGAATGAAACCCGTTCAATTCAAAGTTGGTGGTCCATTGACCGATGATCACGCTGACATCTACGTTTGGCGTCCAGCCGACGGCAAAGCGTTGAGCCACTTGCGCGCGGTGGAATACTTGCTCCTCATTGAGCCGCGTCAACAAGGCAAAACCAGCTTGATTAACCATCTGATGTGTCACACTGCTTTGAGTGGTATGGCTTTTGCTTACGTGGACGTGTCCACGCCCAACCACTCGACCGAGGCAACCTGGTATCAGAAGCTTTGCCCGCGCATCCTCCGCCAACTGCGCGGTTTTATCCCGCGCGATCAATGGCCTGCCATCCCCCAAAACAGCGCCGGCTGGCGAGAGTTTTTGTGTGATGTCGCAATGTTTGCCACTGATGTCCAGCGGCGTGTGGTAATCGCCCTGGACGAGATCGGCGCCGTGACCTTTCCCGGTGCGACCGAATTCTTCAGCGTGCTGCGCGATGTGTACAATTCGCGTCAGGCGGAGACTGAACTCAAGCAGCTCACTTTCTTGCTGGCGGGCGCTTTTCACCCTCGTGATCTGATCCAAGACGACAAGATTTCTCCCTTCAACATCGCCCAACGCGTGCGTCTGTGTGATTTTGATAGGCAGAGCACGAATCGGTTGGTCTGGCACCTCTTTGGTAACCACCTGGATACTTTCCAAAACTTGTTTCCAGACACCTATGATAAAGAAATTCAGAGACAAACCATATTAATATCAGATCGAATTGTCCATTGGGTAGGAGGCCAACTATACTTGACTCAGTGGGTCTGCCGCTATCTGACTCGACATGGGCCCACTGTTGAGCCCAGACATGTTGATAAAGCTGTAGAACGGCTTCGGCGAGATGACGAACATCATCTTCCCCACATTCTAGAACGTCTAGAAGCCGACGAAAAGCTCCGCAACTACATAAAGGGAATCACAGCAGGAGAGCGCATCAAGTTCTACCCACGAGAACATCGGCGGCAGGCAGAGCTGGAGTTATTGGGAGTTTCATTACCCGACATCGGAAAAAAGGTATCTGACTAGAACCGATGCCAGTATGAGCACCGCTGATGATTACCAGGCACATTACCCCCTGGGCAAATGAATGCAAATTACA
>DAOTTX010000435.1:0-2692 GCA_034437515.1 Anaerolineae bacterium | reverse complement strand
ATGCTGATACCGATGCTTTCCTCAAGCAATGGCGCTGGATGTGCTCCACGACCCGCCGTGCGCTTGGCGGGCCTGAGTATCCCCCATCGTGGGAAGCAGTGTGGCAATAAGTGGGTCAAAGGTCGGTTTATCGAGTGTCATCAGTCGTCCGTGAAAGCGATCCGTTTGTATGATAACCGAAATGAGCTACACATGCCGAAAGATGGTCTGAATTTAGGGGTGTCGAGCGGCATATTTTCGAAACCGGCGCACAAGGTCAATGGCTGTCTGCCGGGCTTCGTCATCGGGAAGCTGTTGGAACTCCAGCAGTAGTCGCTCGGTGAGGTCGTCTTCGGTGAGCGTTTCCGTGAAGAAGTAGGCATAGGGCACCTGCAATACCTCGCAGAAAAGGGGGAGATCGTTGACGAACATCCGACGGCGTCCGGTTTCGTATTCACTGATCGCCCGTTGATCCTTACTGACCCGCGTCGCCAGCTCATCCTGCGAGATGCCCAAACGTTCACGGGCGGCGCGTACTCGCGCACCAAATGTCGCCGAATCCATAGATGTGTCCTTTAAACGTCCGTTTAAGGCGCTCATTCTAGCGGGCAGCCCGACTTTGCGCGATTTTATACTTTAAATACAATAAAATATACAGATTAAAAGCGTGAATTGTGATACAATAGAGGTATCGATCAATCGTAGAAAGGAGATGTTATGTGGCTATTTATCAAGAGCTTTTTAGTGTGTTGGAAAGTCGTAGCAAAGGGGTATCGTTTGCCCCGCCCCCAGGGAGATCGAATGCCGTCCGCAGACGATCCGCGTTGGGAGGACTATGAGTGTGGGTTAGATTACGTGATGGTTCACAGCTATCCATACTTCAGCAGCAATTACAGATTTGCGCTGATGAAGGGGGATTGGGTGCAGCGGATCACGGACGCGCAAATGCCCTGGATACCGGTGCGCTGTGACAAGGGTCAAGGCTATGTGCCTAAAGACAATCGCTACTTTAGGGCACATCCCGACCTGATCGCAGCGTACCCGAAATACTTCGAAGCACTCGCCAAACCACACGACGAGGCATAAGAACGCAAAGGCCGGTGTTGCGTACTCTGCGCACGCCGGTATGTTTTTCTTCTGCCCAATACGAGAACGCGAGCAGAAGGCACGCAAAACGCCGCCAATGCCCCGCTGAGCAGCGTTTGGTTGCAATCCTTTGCCCTACACGCAAATAAACTAAAAACGGCGCAAAACGGCGTTCTGGAGCCAAATTGCGCCATTGGTACAGCGGCGCTGCACTCGGAAGCGCTTCTGTTCGGATGTCATCCCCAAAGATGGCCCGAAATGTTGTATAATTAGAGGGTACGCACGCCCCTTCCCCACCGGCGATTGCGTCTCCCCTTTCTACGAAATAACTCCACGCAAAGCAAAGGCACATCCTCATGAAAAACATCCCTCTCAAAGACGGCTACGTCGCGGTTGTCGATGACGTAGACTACGCACGTTTGCAAGCGTTCGGCAACTGGACGCGCAACAATCGCGGCTATGCGGTCTGCTACAGATCCGTTGATGGTCGTCGTTTCACCTTCTACATGCATCGTATCGTGATACAGGCTAAGCCCGGTACGCAGGTCGATCACATCGACCGCGACAAACTCAACAATCAACGGCGCAACCTGCGCCTCGTTTCCCGGACCCAAAACCAGATGAACAAAGGACTTCAAGCCAACAACAGCACTGGCGTCAAAGGTGTGACCCTGCGCAAAGGCAAGTACGAAGCCCGGCTGCGCTACCAGGGCCGTAACCTTTACCTGGGCCGCTACGAGTCGGCTGATGAAGCAGGATTGGCTTACGACATCGCGGCGCGTTACCTCTACGGGCATTACGCCTGGTGCAATCACCCTGCCCCATCACAAACGGTTGAGATGATCCGGCGGCAACGTCAGGTCAGGTTCCGCGTGGATCGCCTGCTCGGACGGCGCTGATCCTGGAAGACAAGCGTGGGCGGTGGGGCCTGCGCTTGTTGCTTATTGAACGATGCTGCGTGCGTTCGCTTGTCTTGTAATCAGTGAGAATGATGCCAGGTTCTAGCTCTCCAGCCAGCATGACCGCATCCTGGGCATTCCGGGAAGCGACGACACCGAGGTTCATTCCCTCAAAAACAGTCCGGTAGAGACTGTTCAGCGCTCCGTAGTCTTCGACGACGAGGGCGCTAATTCGTGTATTCGTGGACATATTCGACTCTTTCATTGATTAGATAGGTATAGATCGTGTCGCTCTCGCGGCTGTATTCGTGCTTGAAGCTCAGTTTGGTGAACCACACATCCCGGCTCTGGAGGTCAACCAGGGCAATCGCCGTGCCATGTATCCACTTCTGGCGCAGTTTCGTTCCGCGAACATAGTGGGGACGCAGCTCGCACAGGCAACCCGCATTCACGGACTCCACATAGAAGTCTTCACCTTCGCGGGAATGGATGCCCAGCTTATGTGTGTGTCCGAACATGGTAGACACCTGGTACGCCAGGTCGTTGAGATGGCCTTTGGCGGCATTGATGCCATGCCGGTTGCCGTGCTGCACCAGCAGCGGCCCGATACGGACGCGGTCGGTTTCGCCGATCCACATCACGCGACCACCACATTGAATAATGGTCTTGAAGCGATGCCAGATCATTTTTCGCCACTCCGGGCTATCGTCCAGCACCTTATTGACGAT
>DAOTTX010000434.1:0-2347 GCA_034437515.1 Anaerolineae bacterium | reverse complement strand
CATTGCCCGTGCGGTGCTGAAAGATGCGCCCCTGCTCATTCTTGATGAAGCAACCTCATCTGTTGATACAGAAACAGAAGCGCAGATTCAGGAAGCACTGGAACGCCTGATGCAGGGGCGCACGTCGATTGTGATCGCCCACCGCCTTTCGACCATTCGCAACGCCGACCAGATTGCCGTGCTGGACGAGGGGCGCGTGGTCGAGGTGGGCAGCCACGCCGATATTGTGAACGATGATGGGCTGTATGCCCGTCTGGTTGAGCGCCAACGACAGGCGCTCATCTCATGAAATTCATTCAACCAACAAGGAGTAACACCATGAAATACCGTGCTTTTTCTATCTTAACGCTGCTGGCGCTGCTGCTGGTGAGCATCGTCCCGCTGGCGGCGCAGGATGCCAGCGAATGCGAGGCGGGCTTCCGACTGTTTGACCATGAAATGCTGGCGACCGATCCTATCTGTATTCCAGAGAACCCACAGCGCATTCTGGCTTTAGAGATTGCTGCGTTGGAAACCGTGTTGTTTACGGACAAAGAACTGGTTGGCACTGCCAACTGGCTTCACTCCGAAATCCCTGTGTTATTGCCTGAACTGGCACCTGCTTTGGAAGGTGTCGCTGATACCGGCTACCCTGCTAACTTGGAAGTCGCGCTTTCAGTCAATCCAGACCTCATTCTGGCGACCGATGGCGATATTGACGTGGAGGCTAGTGCAGAGATTGCGCCACTTGTCATGGTAAAACCAGAGTATGACTGGAAACTAATGATGGCGTTCTGGAGCGATGTTCTGGGAACACAAGATCTGTATACGGATATGCTCGCCAACTATGAAGCGCGTATCGCTGGATTCCAAGAGGTGCTGACCGATAATCCAGAAATTTCAATTATTGGTGCCAGTTCCTATGGTGCCTATATGTGGCTTGAAGATACCGCCCCTGGCTTCGTGCTTATGGATGCTGGTCTGGCACGCCCTGAATCACAGGCTTTGAGTGGTCCAGCAGCTTTAGACCGTTACGATGCTGAACAATGGATTCAGCTTTCTGAAGAGCGTTATGATCTGGCGGATGCCGACCATATTTTTGTGTTCAGCTATGCGACGACCGATCCAGAAACCCTGGAAACTGAAAATAGCTGGATGGCAGAATTTCGGGCAGACCCTGTGTGGAACTCACTTTCAGCGTCACAGGCAGGCAATGTTCATTATGTGGGACCCTACTGGTGGCGGGCACAGACCTATCTCTTAGCCAACCAGGTTCTTGATGACCTGTTCACATACATTGCAGGTGTCGATCCACAGGAGGTTTCCCCGAATCCCTTACTGACGAATGAAGAAGCTAAAGCCACCGAAGAAGCATCCGACTAAGCCCGAAATCGCGTGCAGCCCGTCCGCGTGGATGGGCTGTATCAGAGCGTTGACGACCCATTGAGCATCATAAGGAGTAATGATTTGAGACTTCGTATTTTTTCCATCCTGACGCTTATAGCTCTGCTCGTGAGTGTTGGTCCGCTCGTGGCTCAGGATGAAGCAACCGAGTGTGAAGACGGCTTCCGTCTGTTCGACCATGAACTGCTGGTGACGGATCCAGTGTGCATCCCGGATGATCCTCAGCGCATCATCACGCTGGGTATGCCGTCCTTTGAGACGTTGATGAGCTACGGCATACAGCCGCTTGCCTCGCCATCACCTTACCTGCAAAACTATGCGTTGAATTTCCCCGCGCTGGCTGACCAGATTGAAGGCATTCAAGACCTCGGCTCCTTAGCGTTTGCCAACATTGAGGCGGTTATCGAGGCCGAACCCGACATCATCATTGGACATGAGGCGCGCTTCATCAGTTTCTACGATGACTTATCCGCTGTCGCACCGACACTGCTCTATGAATTCGAGCACAGTGGCGTCTGGCAGGATGTGGCGCACTTCGTCGCCGAAATCGTCGGACGGCAGGCTGAATACGAGGCGAACCTGGCGGATTACAACGCTCGCGTCGCGGATTTCCGCGATAGCCTGGGCGAGCGTGAGATCGTCGTCTCGGTGATCCGCATCCGACCGGATGCCTTGCGTCTGTACGTCCAGGATTCGTTCCCAGGGTCGGTGATCGCAGATGCCGGTCTGGTACGCCCCGAATCACAGCAATACAGTAGTGAAGAAATGCGTGCGGAGTTCGGTCAGACGACGTTCTACGCTATCTCGCTGGAAAGCATCCAACTGGTTGATGGCGATGTGATCTTCATCTGGGCCTCGTCCCCGACGCGAGAACTGGCAGAACAGAGTGATGAGCGACTGCAAGAACTGGTCGATGATCCGCTGTGGGGCACGTTGGATGCCGTGCAGGCTGGACAGGTCTACG
>DAOTTX010000433.1:0-2634 GCA_034437515.1 Anaerolineae bacterium | reverse complement strand
GCTGGACGGATCACGGGTTGGGCGATAATCACTACCAGATTCTGGCAAGCTGCGGTGAACTGGCAACCGATGACCTCAAGCGCAATGTCGGCGCACGACTGTTGGTGGTGGGGCCGGAGGTCGGGCTGATGCACGCTATCCCAGAGGAGCGCCGCGTCGAAGTGCTGAAGGAACTCACCGAGGCGACGATGGAGTTGTGGTTCGAGCGCATGGAACTTCCGACACCAGAATACGCTTTTGTGTTGCATGAATCCCAATCGGGGGACGAGCGTCCCGACGGGCGGCTAAAGGAGGACGGTCACACCGAAAGCTACCTGCACACGCATGTCGTTATCGCTCCGACCGTTCCGGGGCTGGTGCAGGAGCGCGAAAGTTACCGTGTCTACGAAAAGCAGATTGGTTGGCTACACGAGGCGGGACGTGACGCGATGGAGGCCATCTGGGAGCGTGAATTGGGGGTTGAACGCTACGCCGAACTACAGGCAGACCTCACCGAACGGGATCGTTATCAGCGTGAACTGGACGAGCAACACGAGCGCCGTGAACTAGAGGCGACATTTGCAGTTGAGCGTCGACCGGAACCCGTTCTGGAACAAGAACTGGAAGCCATCGAGGAGGAATTAGACATGGGATTGGAGTGGGGCGAATGAGGATCGAAACCGTTGTAGATTTCCTGCTGACACGCTATGCCCCGTTTGCGCTCTGGATCGCGGTTGGCGCGACGGTCGTGCTGCTGATACTACCGATTGTCTACCTGTTGGCACGCGGACAGGCAATCCGCCGTTCCGCTGACGGACGTGCCCAACGCGGACGCTCGCTATCGCTTTTGGGACTGTTGATCGCGGTCGTGCCGCTGGTCGTGGTGTCATGGGGAAGCGTTGCCGGACGCTGGTGGCTGCTGCGAAGTGGCGGTGTCCTGAATCCAACGGTTGCAGAGCGGGTAGCGATTGCAGTGGGCGTACTAATCGTCATGCTGTATGTCGGACTCATTGCACTGCTGCGTCCGGGCAGTGGCTTCAGCGAGTTCATCAACATTCTCACCGGTGGCGTTCGCCGTCGTAAGGATGAACTGGGGTCGGCACACTTCACCGACCGCGCCGAGTACAAGCGCTTTGCCGAGAAGCACAAGCACGGTGTCACGCTCATCGGCGAGTTTCGCGGCGAGGAGTTCAAACCGAATCAGTACCGCATTTTGGGCGATTTGTTCAGCCTGAGCGCCGAGGACGCCGCACGCGGCATCATTACCATCGGCAATCCGGGCAGCGGCAAGAGTCAGAGTATCATCCTGCCCACCATCGCCGATTCCATGCGCGATGGCGAGTGTCTGGTCGTCAGCGACCCACAGGGCGAACTCAAACATCAGGTGCTGGATTATGCCCGCGTGACAGGACACATTGTGATTGTCCACGACCCGACTGACCCGAATTGTGCCCGTTTCAATCTGGTCGATGGTGTTGAGAGTGTTTCCAATGCACGAGCACTGGCAGAGGTGCTGCTGCCATCTGCCAATGGGAATGACTTCTGGAGCGGGTCAGCGCGAGCGCTGCTGGCAGCGTGTATGATGCGCTACGGCTCCATCGGGCAGATTGTCGAAAAGCTAGGGCGATTGGAAGAACTCGTTACCGACCTTGAACGTGACGAGGACGACGCTCGTTTTCTGGTGAGTGACTTCATCGACGCGGCGAAGAATGCGCCCAAGCAGGCGGCAGGCGTGACCGCAACCATCATGCGGGCGCTCGATGCGTGGGCAGACAGCACCGTGCGCGGCTCGACCGTGCAAAGCGACTTCAAAGCGGCGGCGCTGGTCACATCGAAGCGCCCCATCATCATTGTGTTGTCTGTACCCGGACGAGATCGGCGGGCACTGGCTCCCTATCTGGGTGCGACCCTCACCAAAATCCTGCTCGACTTGGACGGCATCGGTGAACGTATTCCGGGCGGAGCATTGCCGCGTCCGGTTAAGTTTATCCTGGAGGAGTTTCCCGCGATGGGTAATCTCAGTGTCATCGTTGAGCAAGCGAATCTGGTTCGGAAGCGGCGCATATCGTTCCTGCTGGCGTGCCAGACTGTCGGACAGTTGCAGAACATCTACGGCAAAGATGGTGCTGCCACGTTGCTGGCGGGCATGGCGACGCAGATCATTTTTGGTGGCGCGGACAAGGAAACCGCACAGTATTTCTCGTCGCTGGCGGGCAACCAGACCCGGATCACGGTCAAAGTGTCCCTCTACAAGAACCAGAACCCACAGCAGCAGGCCGTCGAGCGTCCACTACTCACACACGACCAGATTATTTCACCGCCACACGCACCGCAGGGTAACGTCATCATCTTTACGCGCTACGTCACTGAGAGCTATGCCGTCAACGCGGTCATTCTGGCACGGTTGACCCGCATGTATGAGCGACGGGATTGGAAAGCTGCGATTGCGAAGGTGAAGAAGCGGAGGCCCCGTCTGTTTACCCGTCATTATGCCGAGAAACCCAAGCGTAAGGCGGAACCAGAACTATCACCTAAACAACCACACGCCAACGGCAGTCCGATGACCACTGCTGCACCTGAACCGACCTTCATCCGGCTGCGCGTGATCGACGACAGTCCGCCGCCCGACCAGCAAAATATCGTGATTCCCTATCC
>DAOTTX010000432.1:0-1676 GCA_034437515.1 Anaerolineae bacterium | reverse complement strand
CGGATGAGATTTCCCGTCGATTAATGGCCCGGGGAGTGCGCCTTGAGGCTCATCATGTGCTGCAGGTTTTTGAAGCACACCATCTTGTGCCTGGAAAAAAAACGGCGCGTTTCAGCTCTCGGCACTCGCGGCATTGAGGTTTCGGCTTTCCGAGGGCCGGGAACGTCACCGAAGGCGAATGGGCGCTCTCGGCGTGGGACAGATTCACATAGCCGAGGTGCGGCTGCCTTGTCCGATCTGCGGAGGAGCAACTAAAGTGCAAAAATCAATGCCAAGGTTCGGCCGCACCCTGACCCATGGGTGGTTTTGAAGCCCGGGAGACGGTCTATGAATGCGCCGGCAAGTGTCGCTGGCCCTCGGGGGTTAGGGTCGTGCAACACGCAGCATGCTTGCAAGCGTCCTTGATGCCCGGTGGCGTGATCGGCTACGACGTCATGGTTTTCGTGGGCTTAAAACGGTTTCTCCATCACTGCCAACGAGAAGAGATCCGCTCGGCTTTGCTTGACCAGTATGGGGTGAAGATATCCACCGGCGAAGTCAGCGCCCTATCGGTGCGCTTTGTTCAATACCTCGCCCGACTCCACCGGGTAAGGGCTCCGAAGATAAGGGAGACGTTAGAGGCTGACGGCGGTTGGCCAATGCACGTTGATGCTACAGGTGAAGCCGGCCGGGGCACACTTCTGGTTGTTATTGCAGGTTGGCGGCAGTGGGTGCTGGGGTCCTGGAAGATTGCAACCGAGCGCTCGGATCTGATTCTACCGTGTATTCGGCAAACGGCTCGCCGATTCGGACCGCCTTGCGCAGCCATGCGGGACCTGGGCAAGGCGGTGACGCCCGCCATCGAAGCACTGCTTGGCGAATTGGGACTCGACATTCCTGTACTGGCCTGCCATCAACACTTTTTGGCCGACATAGGCAGGGATCTGCTTGAGCCCGATCATGCCCAATTACGCGATTTGTTTCGAAGGACCAAAATTCGCCCCCAATTGCGAACGCTCATACGGGAGCTCGGCCGAAAGATCGGCAAAAACATCCATAGCGCCCGAGATGCGCTCAAGAAATGGCGATCGGCGGTGGACAACGGCCATAAGATAGATTCGGGCGCCGAGGGGATTGCCCAAGTGCGCGCTCTGGCACAATGGACCCTTGACTTCAAGGCAGAGGCGAGCGGTCTTGACTTCCCCTTCGACAGACCTTATCTCGATTTCTACAATCGGTGCAAAACAGCCCTTCGCGCTTCCGATGCGTTCCTTCGAAACCCGCCTCCGGACAAAAACGTCTCCTCCGCCCTCCGGCGCTTTCATCGCATCCTCGAAGCCATCGAATGCGAAGTTCTTTTCCGGCAGGTTACGAAACGACTGCGCCGCCGCGCCGCCTTGTTCGACAAACTGCGTGCCGTGCTGCGAATGGCAACAACCCTCCCGGAAAACGAAAAAGAGCAGGATCTCAATCGAATGCGTGATAAACTCAACGAGTGGATTGTCATGCTACGGAAACACCGGCCGACTCGCGGTCCGGCGGTGGATATCCGTGAAGCCATAGATCTCATCCTCAAGCATATCGATGTCCATGGCTCCAATCTCTGGGGGCATTGCATCGAGTTACCCCAGTGTGCAGGCGGCGGCACTCGTCTCGTACCACGAACAAATGCAATCGCCGAGAATTTCTTTAAGAGG
>DAOTTX010000431.1:0-1796 GCA_034437515.1 Anaerolineae bacterium | reverse complement strand
ATGGTGGGCTTCTGAAATCGCATAGAAGCCCATGATTTCTCGGCTCATTGTTCGACTCACGGGGGTTTTCTCCTTAATGCTTGAATCAAAAAAGCGCCCGCCTGCGATGTGCAGACGGGCGCTTCAAGATGGTTCATTCAGGTTGTCAGATTGTGGTCAGTCAGTCTGCCAGTCCTCATACTTGAGACCACTGACGCGGCTGAATTCGCGGATGTTGTGTGTCACGAGGATCAGGTCATTGGCAAGCGCAATCGCGGCGATCGCCATATCAAGTGGGCCGATGGGCATACCTGCACGCTCCAACTCGGCACGAATTCGAGCATATTCACTTGCCGCGCTGTCATCGAAAGGGAGCGTTTGATACGGTTGCAAGAAGCTATCCTGTTTCTGACGGCTACGTTGCGGACTCTGACTTTTGGCTGCGCCATGCCACAATTCGCCACGTACGACGCTACAGACAACAACATCACCCGCTGGCACGCTGCGCAAACGAGTGACGACACTGGGTGAGCGCCCATTTAGATAACGAATGCAGGTGTTGGTATCCAGCGAGTAGATCATTCCAGTGGCTCGCGTTCTTCGAACGAGCCTTGATCGCCACGTTCCAGCGGTTCATCGGCAAAGCTGCCAAAGGTCTCCTCAAAGTAGCCAATGGGATAGCCCATTGCATCGGTTTCGCCGTTGCGCAGCGGTTGTAACACCAGCACGATCTCGGCGTCTACGTTCTTCAGGTCAGTTGGCAACGCGATCTTGAGCAGGCCATCGTCACCGATTGTGGCTTTTAGTTTGTGTGTTTGCATGAGAATGGCACCTTTCGCTTACAGTCATGCCCCTATTGTAGCGCACTTTGCGGCAGACTGATGACACCTGATGCCAGTCCGCCTGTGATCAGCCGTTGCCAGCTATCGCGATCCAGTTCGACCAGTTTCACAGGCAAACCAGCGCCGCGCGAATTGCGCACGAGTTGTGCCGCCTGACCCGCCTGCCACAGATACGGCGTCCAGGCGTCGAAGATCGGCACGTTGACCAGTTCGCGCACATGTTGCGTGAGTTGCGCCATCGCCTGCGCGTCCGCTAGATGCAAGATGCCCGTCGTGGATTTGCCGCCGTAGTTCGGTTCGGTGATCGACTCGTGAACCAGGATCATTGACGTGAACTTGGCTTCGGGGATATTCTGTATGTAGGCCGTATATTTGCCGCTCTCGCCTTCGCCAGCCGTTAATTCCACACTTGGACCGTCCCACTGCACCAGGTTGACGATCTCGCCGCGACCCAGCCGCGCCCGCATCGCTTCGACCGCCATGCGTGGTCCCGCCATATTCAGGTACACGCAGATTTCATTCTGGATGGCGTAACCGTAGCAGTAGACCTGCCCGGTGATGCTGCCTGATAGCTCGCCGCAGAACACCTGCGGGATGCGTTGGGCACTGTGTGCAATGCTTGGCGGCTGTACAGAGCTTGGCGGCTTGGCTTTCGCCTGTCGGATCGCAAGTTGTACTTCGTCGGGATCGTCGGCATCCAGTTCAGGTGCGGCGATGACCCGAACGTGTGGCGCTTCCTCGGCGTCGTTGTCGTCGCTGTCGGTCACGTTCTGCACAGCGCTAGCGGCGTCAGTCTGGTTGTCCGCCACGCTCTGCACAGCGCTATCAGCCTCGGTCTGGTTGTCCGCCACGCTCTGCACAGCTTGGGTGGCGTCTCCTTCTTCGTCCGCCACGCTCTGCACAAACGCCGCAGCCGCGTCTGGCGTGTCCGCCATGTTCTGCACACGTTGCGTCGGTCTGGCCGCCAGCCCCAGT
>DAOTTX010000430.1:0-45087 GCA_034437515.1 Anaerolineae bacterium | reverse complement strand
GGCACAAATCACAATATAGTTGTGAATGTGTGTAATAAATTGTAGCCCGATAGATACCCGCTATGACCCCTTATTATCCGAATGACGTGGGGGTACCTGAGTAGTTACGTTCTTTTAGCGGAGTCAAGAATGGAACCTCCGGCGGGTGCATCGTGTCTGATAGGGCAAATAGGGAAGCTGGAGTGGGTTAATGCACGAATTCTGGGAAGAACAACTTCCTTTCTACGTGGCTGGAACCTTACCCTACGAGCAGGCACGATGGTTAGAAAAACACATGCAAACCTGCCCACGCTGCCGACGTACATTAGACGAATGGTGTTGGATCGGGAACGGGATAAAGTCGGTTGGTAAGCAGTGGTCGCACAGGTTGCCGACGCTGTCTCCGGCGGTGCGTCGTGCGACCGCCATGCCACAGAACGTTATCCCATTGCCACCCCGCGTGCTGCCGTCGCCGAGGTCGAAACTACATCAACGTAAAAAGGGTCGCTGGTTATACCCGGCGGTCGCTGCGGTTGTGATGGTCGCTTGCCTATTGATGGTCGCCGGGATGTTGCTCTACAGCCTTACACCCGGGAATGCTACCCCTGTAGGGCCTACACCTGTAGGGAAAATCGCGCTTTTGTCGTCCGTGACACCAACACGCGAGCCGTTGGTGCCACTCACGAACAGCCCGCGACCGCTCACCACGACGACGGTCGAACCAACGATTGTATTCGTCCCGCCACCGGATATGCGCTCATCGGCGGGGAGCGATGGCATTGGAACTATCGAGATCGGTTGTTTCGCCATGCCACTGACCGAGCCAATTCTCGTGCGGGAGCGACCAGAAATAGACAGCGCAATCGTCGAGCTTCTTGACGTTGACGAGCGTCTGTCGGTTTCGTTAAATAACGGCCTGGGATGGTATGAAGTCTTTGATGTGGAGCGAAGACTTACAGGTTGGCTGCTTGCTGATGTGGTCAGGCTTTCAGGTGAGTGTGAGATGTTTGAGCGTCCTAACAGCACACCTGTCTTTGAGTAGGGGACGTCACTTTGCATCAGACGTCCCCTACCGTGTCGTCTGCTAGAACGGGAAAAACAGTGGCACGAAGATCACGTTGATAATCATCATGAGGATCATCATCGGAACGCCGATTTTGACGAAATCGACAAAGCGATATTGCCCCGCGCTGAGTACAAGTGTATTCGTAGGTGAGGCAACCGGTGAGGCGAATGCCATCGATGCGGCGTAAGCAATCGTGATGAGATACGCGTAGGGTTCAACCCCCATTTCTTGTGCGGTCACCAGAGCAATCGGTGCAAGCAAAACGGTCGTCGCCGTGTTGGAAAGCACCTGCGTCAACACGGATGTCAGAATAAACAACCCGATGACCACCGCCAGTGGCCCGGCGTTCCCCAGGCTATCGCGGATGATAAACGCAACTTCCTCGATTAACCCGACATTTTCCAGCGCGGTCGCCATCGGCAGCATCCCGGCGATCAAGACGATGCTTTTCCAGTCGATTGCGTCGTAGGCTTCGTCCATCGTCAGGCAACCGGATAGCACGACAGCGAGTGCTGCCAGCAAACTCGCCGTTGCCAGTGGAACGATGGTGGTAATCATCATGACGACCATGATGCTCAGGATAACGAGTGTGATCCCCGCTTTGATTGGATTGTACAGATCCCTGCCGCGTGGCCCGGATTGACCGAGGACGACGAAGTCACGCGGGTGACGTTTGAGCGAGCGGATGTCCGTCCACAAACCCTGTAGGAGCAATGTATCTCCGAAGTTTAACCGGACGTTTTCGAAATGACCATCATCTGCGTCGGCTTCCGCGTTCGGACGATTGATCTGCAACACATTGAGGTTATGTGAGGCCCGAAAGCGGGTTTCACGTAATGTTTTACCGATGAGCGAAGAGCGTGGAGCCAGTACGACCTCAGCGATGCCGATTCGTCGGTTGACGATGTCAGCGATGTTGTTCTGTGGGATTTCCTCGAAGGAAAGGTTGCTTGAATAAGCAAATTTGCGGATGTTCTGTTGGTCGCCGCGTATAATCAGTATATCATCTCGCTCAACAGAGGTCTCTGCTGTTGGATAGATGTACTCTTGCTCGCTTGATTGCAGCACCAAACGCTGACCGGCGAAGCTGGCAACCTCGCGTGGTTGCATCGAGCGGATGATTTCCACAATGTTGATATTATAGTCGTTGCGTAGATGTAGATCCCGAATCTGTTTGCCGACAATCTTAGATGCGCGTTCTACACGCAAGTAGGCGATCTGTTCAAATAACTGGTAGCGGTCGACCAATTCCTCGGCGCTTTCGCTGGTCTCGCGTTCTTGCGTTTTGCTGTGTGTCGGTAAGATGCGCCGACCGATTACTGCCATGAAACCAACACCAGCAACAACCATCAGCAGGCCGATTGGTGTGTAGGTGAAGAAGCCGAACAGATCGTAATTCGTGCCTGCCTCAAGATTGGCATTGCGGATGGTATCCGCGACGATGATGTTTGGCGGTGTGCCGATAAGTGTGGCAGCGCCGCCCAAGAGTGAACCGAATGAAAGCGGGATCAACAGTTTAGATGGGCTGATCTTCGCGGTGCGGCTCAGGCTGACGATAGCCGGCAGCAATACCGCGACCGTGCCGGTGCTACTCATAAAGCCGGAGAGAAAAGCAACGGCGAGCATAATGACGACGATCAACCGGATTTCGCTGTCCCCGGCGATTTTGAGTATTCGTTTGCCGATCATGTTGGCGAGGCCGGTATTCAACACCGCACCACCGACGATAAACAACGCCGCAATGGTAAGCACGGCGGAATTTGAGAAGCCGGCGAAGGCCTCCGGCACGGTGAGCAGGTCGGTGAGCATCAGTGATGCGATCACCATAAGGGCGACAACATCGACGCGCAACCATTCGGTAACAAAGAGAACGATTGCCCCGCCAAGAATGATGAGTGCAATCCACATATCTACGGTCATAGTGATCCTTATGGTTTCCCCAAATAAATATGTCACTCAAGTAAATTATTGTTGATTTTTATCATATTGAAATGCGGGAAAGAGGCAGGCATACTTTACGTGCGCACATGGTTACTTTAGTCCATTATGGTCAGGCACGGCAATATGACATTCTTCCTCGGTATTGATGGCAGTGGCAGCAGTTTGAGGGTTGTCATTACAGATGATGATATGCAGACCCTAGCCCAAGCATATCGTCTTACGGTAAATCCGCAAGTGATCGGGCGGACTCGCTCCGCAATGATTATACAATCTACCATGCGTGAAGCATTGGCGAATTCCGGGTTAAGTCCTACGCAGATTACAGGCGTCGGGATCGGCGTCGCCGGTGCTACTGACCCGGCGGCGCGGCGTTGGCTTCGTGATGTGGCCTCCAGTGTCGCCCCCGACTCACGTATTTACGCTGGGACAGATCATGAGATTACGTTGGTCGGTGCCCATAACGCGCGTGCGGGTGTTCTGATTGCCTCTGATCTGGCAAGTGTGGCCTATGGCATCAACGCCGAGGGGAAACACACGCAGGTCGGTGGTTGGGGGCACCTGATCGGCAATGAGGGCAGTGCTTATTGGATCGGCAGTCGTGCCCTCCAGTTGATCGGTCAATCAGTCGATGGGCGCACCGAACCGACCGAGCTTACCAACGCGATCCTACGCATCCTCAACCTCCGTACTGCTCAAGACATCGTCACCTGGACGGAAATGCCGGAGCGGTCTTTAGAGCGTGATATTGCGCTGCTCGCACCGATGGTCTTAGACATCGCTGATGGTGGTGACCCGATCGCCGGTCATATCATACAGCGAGCATCGCGGGAACTGGGAACGATGGTAGATGCCGTGCAGCGCCGGCTCGGTACAGACGAACTGCCAATCGCCTTTGCTGGTAATCTGCTAGAGAAACCGAATCGCCTCAGCGAAACCCTTGCCGAGCGGCTCGGGCTTTCCGAAATACCACGCCCGTTCTATCCGCCCGTGCTCGGTGCGGCGTTACTCGCCAAACTTGAACTCGCCAAACTGTAAGGTTGACCTTTGATGCGTTATTGGATCGTGTTGCTTTTGCTGTCGATGTGCGTTCCCGTTGCTTCGTCTTTGCGGGCACAGGACGCGCCGGTGTGCCCTGCCGAGGGCTACATCGAGACGTTACCGGCTGTATGTGATGAGCTTCAATCGAACCAGGTTTGCCATGTCACCGGGACTTTCGACCTGCTTACACGGCGTGATGGGCTGGCATTTTCCCAACCGGCAGACGTCATCAGTGCGGCTGATCTCGAAGCGGTAACCCTGACCGGCCCGTACAGCATCGCACGTATGGCGTTGACGTTCGACATGCCCGACGAACCTGTGACAGCGGTGATTTTCGGCGCGGCAGGTCTGGAAAATCTCAGCCAGGCCGGTTCTGATTTTCTATCACTATCCGTGAGTGTCAATGACCGACGGGGCGCGAACTTGCGCCAGCTACCGGCTTTCGATGCGGACGTGGTCAAGCCGTTGTTCTTCGGCGCACCGCTGACCGCGGTTGGGCGTACCCAGGCCAGCGATTGGGCGCGTGTGATCGATGCGGAGGGGGCGTCTGGTTGGGTAAGTACGGGGGTGCTGCGTTCGGACGAGAACTTGCTGCTGCTACCTGTTTCAGATACCGCGCCCGCCGGTGAACTGCCGCGCTACGCGCCGCTGCAATCCCTGCGTTTGCTGGATGTACCCGCCGAGAACGATTGCCGTTACGTGCCACCGGGGGGCATGTTGTTGCAGACGTATACCCCGCAGCAAAATGTCGAGCTGATCGTGAATGATCTACGGATCAACTTTGCCGGGACGCTCTATATCAGTCGTGGGGACGACCGTCTGAAGCTGAGTGTACTGGAGGGGCAGGCAGACTTCGACGCCGTGTATTCTATCGAAGTTGGTGAGGCGGCGGATGTTGCCCTGGATGGTAACGGTCTGTACCGGCGCTACTCCGGGCTTGCCGAGGACTATGACTTCGTCGATGCACAAAATACGCCACATGCGCTCTTGCCGCGTGCGCTGGAACTGCCGTTCTCGCTTGGTGGGGATTGGCTGGTGCCGTTCACACCGGGGACGGGTTATCTACAGTCGGTCCCGGCAGACGGGCCGTGTACGATTGCCTGGACTGTCGATGTGAACCTGCGCACCGGGCCGGGGACGACGTATCAACTGCGGCGAGGGGTCGGCGGGAACTTGAGCGCGGTCGTTGACTCACGAGCGGTCGGCACCGATCAGCAGGTATGGTGGCGAATTGCGGCGGGCATCTGGATCAACGGCAACAGCACCGCGTTCGCAGGGGCGTGTGCGGAACTACCGTTTATTGATCCCCCGCTAAATGATTGACGACGAGTCGAACTTATCAGCGGGTAGGGTGAATTTAAAGTCTGACCCCCGCCCGTACTCACTCTCGACCCATATTTTGCCGCCGTGCAGTTGCACAAATTCCTTACAAATTGAAAGCCCCAACCCCGTGCTGCCATGTTTGGATTTACCGTCGGGTAACTGAGCAAAGCGGTTAAAAATGCGCGAAATTTGCTCTGACGGAATTCCGACTCCGGTATCATGCACGCCGATGAGGACACCCCGGTCATCTGGTAGCGGTTCGGCATAGAGTGTGACCGTGCCTTGCTCGGTAAACTTGCTGGCGTTGTTGAGTAGGTTGAGCACGACCTGTGAAATACGTGTCGGGTCGATGATGACTTCGGGCAGGTCATCCGGTAGCCTTAACGAAAAGCTGACATCCTTTGACCAGCCCAGACTTTCCCCAATCGCGTGCAGGGACCGTATATGCTGTTCGAGGTTTACCTGTTCAAGTTGAAGTTCCAGCCTGCCCATTTCCAGCTTGGTTAAGTTGAAGAAGTCATCCATCAGGCGCACGATGTGTTCGATGGCGGTGAGGGATTTATTGATCCAGGTCATCTGTTCGCCGTTGAGGTCGCCGAACTCGCCTTCTTCCAATAGTGAGAGCGCACCGACAACCATCGACAACGGTGATCGAATATCATGTGCGACATTGCTCACGAAGATCGTACGAATGCGGTTTGCCTCGACCGCTTCCATCCAGCTATTCTCAATCTGGGATTTTGCCTGTTCCAGGTCAGCGGTACGTGCGTTAACCCGTGCTTCGAGTTCGTTATTGAGCAGTGCGTTCTCGATAGAAACCGCCGCCTGATTGGCGAACAAAATAAGCGGTTGCAGGTCAGTATCTTTGAAGATATTGGCACCGGAACGATTTTCGACGTAAATGGCACCAATGGTTGACCCGCGAGAGATCAACGGCGCACACATCACCGAGCGCAACTGAAGTGTGCTAACACTTTTAGAAGTTTGGAAATTCGGGTCAACCATTGCATCTGTAATTCTGAGTGGGGCGGACTGAGCGATGACTTTATCGATAATTGAGCGGCTGACTTGTTGTAACGGGTTGGGAACTTCTTGACCCTTTGAGTCGCTGGTCGCACGGAAATCGAGTTCGCCCTGTGTATCGACCAGTACAACAAAGCCGCGTTCTGCACCGAGGATGTCGAGCGCGGAAGCGATGGCATAGCGCAGCAACGGGTCAAGCGCACGCGTTTCAGCCATCTGTTTGCTGATGTCGAGCAGCTTCTCAAAGAATTGCTCCTGCATGATATATCCTCTACTCAAAGTATTGTAGATGAATTAATATTTTGCCCGATTTAAGGTAATTCGCCAATGGTTGAGATGAATTTTGTGCCCTGAAGCAGCGTGAAACCGCGTTATGTTAGAAGCCCCCACAGACAGAGCCGGGGGGCAGGATGTCACGGTCGCTTGAGCATATAACCGATGCCGGGTCGATTGTAGATGTAACGTGGGCTTTCTTTTTTTGGTTCGAGCTTTTTGCGCAAACGGCTGATATTTACCCAGAGATAATGCTTCTCGTCGCGGTATTCCGGTCCCCAGACTTTCGTCAGGAGCTGTTCATGCTCTAGCACCTGGTTTGCGTTGATGGCGAGGTAGCGCAGTAAATCATACTCGATGCGCGTCAGGTCGAGCGGCTTGCTATCTAGCAGCACCTCACGCCGGGCCAGGTTGATGTAGAGACCACCGATATGAATCGGTTCGCTGACCCGGTCGGTCATGCTGGCGCGGTTGAAGAGTGTGTCAATGCGTGCCAGCACCTCACCGTCACCGGCATTCTGATCAAAGTATTCGTCGATGTCATTCTGGTAAGCCTGGGTCTTTTCATCCGATGAAGCCGAGTCTGACAGCATGATGATCGGTACACTGGTCTTCTGCCGCACAGCCTGGGCGACCGCTAGCCCTTCTTCGGTGGGATGTTGTTGGTCAATCAAAATAAGGTCAATGCGAATCGTGTTGATGTCTTGGAGAAGTTCGTCAATGTTCTGGCTGACGAGTACTTCGTAGCGTGTTGTGGTGAGCATATCCAGTACGCGCTGTGTCAATGCAGAGGTGCCTTCATGGACGATAATCGTTTGCTGCCCGCGTGAGGGTTGCGCCGGTGCTGCTGGCGGTATCCCATCACTCACATATTCTGGTTCTACGATGGTGTCCTCGACGTTAACCAGCGGCATCATAATCGTAATCATCGTGCCGCGCCCGCGGTGCGCTTCTGTGTGTAAGCTGCCGCCATGCTTGCGGATCATCTCTGCGCCGAAGTGAAAGCTCAGATAGCTGTTGACATCTTCCGGTCGATCAGTGATTTGTATCTCGTCCCTCAGCCCTTGTTGGGATGCGGTGTAAAGGTCATTGCTGATGACGATCTGCGCCTGATTGTCGTAACTGCTCAGGCCGATCTGCGTGACGGTGGTCGGCTTTGCGCCGGCAATCGCCGCGAGGATGAGGTTCGCCAACGCCTGACTCATGAGCAGGACGTCGGCTTCTACCGTTGGCACGGGGCCGGTCATGTTGACATGATATTGCCATTCGGTGCGGCGCAGTTGTGATGTATCACAGGCGTACTCGATCAGGCGTTCCAGCGGTAACTCTTCTTTGTCGAGTCCTATCCTGCCTCGATCAATACGGTATAGCTCGAAGAAGCTATCCCAGGTGAGGCGCAACCGGTCGACACGATCCGCCAGCTTACGCAGATAATGCTCGATGGTTTTAGGGGTCAGCCGCGTTCTACTTTCCAGCATTTTCTGGATGACATCGTTGATTTCTGTCTGTGGACTGCTTGCCTGTTCGGCGACCACCTGAAGCAACGTGCTGGTGATGTTGTTGGGTGTTACCTGTGAGGTGCCTTCGCGGATGAACCCGGCCCAGGTGACCGGCTGTCCATCGACGACATCAATCGCGGTCAGCTCAACACTCACATCCAGATGATTCTCTGTCGATTGAATTTTGACAATCGGATAGTAATCACCGGTGGCTGCCAACCCTTGCACGGCTTCACGAAGTTGCGGCAGAACACTCTCCGGTGAGTCTGACCGCTGCGCGAGTTGTTCCAGCAAAACCTGGCTCGGCTGATCCATAATTTGAGTGCGGCTGATGCCGGTGAGTTCGGTCACCTGTGGATTGCAAAAGACCACACGATCATCCTCATCAACGAAGAATGTCCCTTCCGCGATGCTCTTTAAGATCGCTTCCAGCCGGTTACTTTCCTCGTACATGAGGGTAGCGAAGGTTTTACGTTCTAATGTCTGTGCCGCTGTGAAGATCAGATTTTCCAGGGCTTCGATGTCGCGTTCGTCCGGTGATCGACCCGTTCTTAGGCCACCGACGACGATACCAACCATGCGCGTCGAGTCGACGATTGGGAAGATATGAAGCCGATCCGCGTTCATCTGCTCGAAGAGACGTTTCGTCAGTCTGGTCGTACTGGCGCTGTCTTGCCAGATCAAGAGCGGTTTGAGGCTGTCATGGAAGTGATCGAAGATCGTATCAAACGCATCCCCAGCCATGAGTTCGGCAAATAAGTTTTTGGTCTGGTCGTCGGGTGCGATGATGTAGGGGGCATCCTGTTGTACATCTAACCAGACCAGGGCGGAATCAATTTTGGGGTGCCCTTCAAACATCTTGCGTAAATGTTGCGCAATATCCCGGTCATTACTCATGCTGATGAACTGCTGCCAGATCGAGAGCAGTTCGCGTTCATCGCGCAGGGGACGGGCACGTACCCGCCGCAGTTGGGTGAAATCAACACTGCTAGCGAAGATCTCAAAGACGGATAAGTCTTCCTGCGTCAACGCCTGTGAATTTTTACCATAAAGCGCAAGGGTTGCTAACCCGGTGTCCTCCGGCAGTTTGATGATGATAACGGAACTTGGGTTTTCCACGTAGGGCAGGGGCGCGTAGTAAGGGTGGCTGGTAATCTCGTTATACAGTGCATTTTTCCCGGTCTCGATGACCTGGGCGAAGGGGTCATAGGGTTGGGCATAGGTGGTCATCTCCTCGATTTCTACGGTATCGCAGGAAAAGAGATAGGACGCCTCCTGATGATTCTGCGGCAAGATCAGAATCTGGCGTAAGCCAAAACGTTCGCATACAGCACCGAACACCTGCTGGATCGAACTGGTTTGATTATTCAGTTGCAAAATGTCTTTCATCCAACTGAGGTTCCGCTGATAGCGCTTGATGCGCTGCCGCTGCTGTCGCCGCGAGAGCAGCCATTGGAGCTTTAAATCCAGAGCTTGGGGCGTTACCGGCGGGACGATAATTTCATCCAGAGTTTCGTAAAATAGAGGTTGTGTCTCTGTGAACTTATCTTCGATGTAGACGACGTGAATCGCATCAGGATATTGCCCCACGCAGGTGTGGATCATTGCCTCAGCAGGCATAGCGTCGAATAAGACCAGACTGTACTGTGTGTCTTTGGGTAAGTTCTCTGGGTTTTTCGCTTGATGGATAGTATAGGGCAGTGTGGCTAAGATGCGGTGCAACCTCTGATTCCCCTGATGGACTAAGAGGATGTCGGCATTTTTCATTGAATGTATTAAATCCTCGCTTGGTTAGGCTAGCGTCTCAACCAGTTTAGAATGTTGCGTGTGAGGCGTTCTACCTCAGATTTTGGTGCGTTCTCAGCAAGACAGGCGTTAAACATCTGCTGATAAGTCTGTGGTTCGATACTGCCGTGTTCACCGATGATGACAATCTGATTGGTGCGAGTCCTGTTTTGCCAATCATCGCCCCAGGTGATCGATGCACGCTTGCCGACCACTTGCAACTGTCCAACCTGTTCAGGATGATCTGCCAGGTAAAGTAATCCCTTAGCCCGATAGATTGTCGGGGGCAGGCGATCAATCGTGCGTTGCAATGCCTTGAGTGATAGCGGTTTCTCGCTCGTCCAACTCCAGGTGCTAAAGACCATACTATGATCGTGGTCATGATCGTGGTCGTGGTCAGGGGTGTGGACGTGAATATCCTGCTGCGGACGTTGGAGCAGGCGCTCTGGTGCGAACTGCCCGACACCTAAAATCAAGTCTAATGGAATGCGTCCGTGGGTGGTTTCCAACAGTCGCGCTTTTGGAACAATGGAATGCACCCATGCTTTGAGGTCATCCAATTGCATTTCGTTGACCAGATCAACTTTATTGACGATGACAATATCCGCCGCGCCGATTTGCAGCACCGCTAGCACCTCATTTTGGCCTTCGAGTGACTGCACCTGTTCAGCGTCGATGACGGTCAGCACACTATCCACACCAATGAGCGGTTCGAGTTCCGGCCTGCGGAATGTCATCGCAATTTCCAACGGGTCGGAGACGCCGCTGGCTTCAATGATGACGTATTCCGGCGGCACCTCTCGCTTGGTAAGGGTGATGAGTGCTTGCAACAGGTCACCACGAATAGTACAGCAGATACACCCGTTAGAGAGTTCGATGGTGTCATCGGCATCGACATCGACCACAAGTTGACTATCGACATTGATCGTGCCGAAGTCGTTGACCAGCACCGCCACCCGCAGCCCATGTTCGGCTTGCAAAATGTAGTTCAGCAGGGTGGTCTTACCCGCGCCGAGGAAGCCGGTTAAAATGGTCACAGGGATTTGCAAGGTTTCGCTCATGAATGTATCTCTTATCAGCGTAACAACCCTAACAAAATTTTATTCTAACACACTATCGAGAAACGCGTCAAAACATCTAAATTCGGGTGTACGAACGACCTGTTAGTGAGTCGTGTATTTCCGGCAAATTTGCCTATGTTCGATAAAAACAATCAGGTAATCGCCTGTTTTCCCCTCACCCTCCCGTCCCTCTCCCACAAGGGGAGAGGGACGCCAGCGAACCGACGGTTCGCACCGCCGCAGGCGGCATGTCCCCCTCTCCCCAGGCCGTAGGCCGGATGTGGGAGAGGGGGACAGCGACGCATGTCGCAGGGGGTGAGGGGCAGCTTTGACACGTGAGTCGTTACAAATTTGCAACTGTCAAGCGTCTGACAACTTGTTCGTAGTCCCCTACGCTTGCCCCTCCAGGATAAAGAAATCACCGGCGTTCAGTGTTGGTAGCGTGACCGCGCCGTTTTCGACGGTCAGGCGCAGGTCACCGAGCAGATCGACCAATGCGGTACCGTCCAGAATTCCAGCCTGTGCCAGCAGCAGCGACCCCGACGGCAGCGATTCCGGTCCGCGATAGCCGACCACGATCAACCGTTGTTCCGGTGATTGCCGTTGGTAAACCCACAGGCCGCCCTCGGCGAGCAACTGCTGGTAACCGCCGTGCCGTAACGCCGGCGCGGATTTGCGCAGCGCGATAATCCGTTTGTGGAAGTCGAGCAGGTCGCCGTCCCATTGGTCGGCATCGTCCCAGGGCATGGTGCGGCGGTTATCCGGGTCACGATCACCGGGCAGGCCGATCTCTGTGCCGTAGTAGAGGCAGGGTACGCCGGGGTAGGTCATCAAGATCGCCACAGCCAGCTTGACCAGTGCCTTGTTTCCACCGCAGATGGTCAAGATGCGGGTGGTGTCGTGGCTGTCAAGCTGGTTAAACTGCTGCCGGGCGACCACCCAGGGCACGGCGGCGCGATAGTGGTTGATCTGCGTGGTGAAGGCTTCGGTCGGGTAGTGTGTGGGGTCGGCCCTTTCGGGGTGATGTTCGATGTTGAGATCATGCCCGGCGAGCCAGCGCCACATCGGGATGTTAAAGCCCTGATAATTCATCACCGCATCGACTTGATCGCCTTGCAGTTGTGCTGTGCCGTCGAAGAAGTGTTCACCGAGGATGTAGAGTTCCGGGTTAACGGTCTTCAGCGCCTCGCGCATCTCCCGGTGGACGTCGTCGCTGCGCTGGTCTTTACCCTGGCGGGCGGTCATGTTGAAAACATCCAACCGCCAACCGTCGATGCGATAGGGTGGGCGCATCCAGAACTGCATCACAGAGTCGTCTCGACGGTACATCACCTCGCGCAAGTTCTGGTTGTTGTAGTTCAGTTTGGGCAGCGTGGGCACACCCAGCCAGGACAGATAATCATCGGGGTGATCGTGAAACGTGTAATAGTCGGCGGTGTCGGCGTCGGCGTTCTGCTGTGCTTCGAGGAACCATTCATGCTCCGCCCCGGTGTGATTGGGGGTGATGTCTAGCATCAAGCGCATGTCGGCGTCGTCTAGTGCCTGTCGCAGCTCGACCAGCGCCTCGTTGCCGCCCAGGTACGGGTCAACATTGTAAAAATCATGGATGTTGTAGCGATGATTGCTGTTGCTCACGAAGATCGGGTTGAGGTAAAGCGCGTTGATACCCAATTCATGCAGATACCCTAGCTTTTGTGAGATGCCGGGCAGGTCGCCACCGTAGAAATCCAGGTTGCCGCCCTGCGTCCAGGGGATCGGTGGCGCGTCCCATTCGCTGAATTGGACGCTGTGCTGGCCTTCTTTCCACGCGCCGGGTTGATGGTCGAGCGTAGGATCACCGTTGCAGAAACGATCCGGGAAGATTTGATAGAAAACGGCGTCATCCAGCCAGGGCACGGCCTGGAAATCCACCAGTAATTTGAAGTCGAACCAGTCCGGCGTCGTCGCTCGGCTGATGCCCAGCGCATTGAGGTAATATGCGCCTTCATCGGTGAGCAACTTAAATCGGTAAGTGTTCAGCGGCATCACGGCAGTGAGTTGGCCCATCCAGTAAGCGGAACGAGCGTCCGCTTCCGTGCGTTGCATCGGCGCGAGATGGTTCTCGCCATCCGGTGCGGTGCGCAAGAACACACTTTTGATCGGTGCCTCTACTGGCACACGCAGACGCATGGTCACCGTTTCGCCCAGCGTGGGTAACGGGTTTGAAACATAAAGGTTCGAGCCATCATGGTGAACGCCAGCAGTCCAATGCAGTTCGGTCATGCAATGCCCTTATCATTGTGTGGATAAAAGCCAATCGTAACGGAGGGCGTGCGGCTAAACAACGGTTGAGATGATTCTCATCGCTCGCTCAATGAGATTTCAGGCGCTACGGAGACGGAGAAGTTATGCTGATAACCTGAGATAAATTATCTGTAGGATCAAAACAATGATGCTTTTAAATCCTAACGACACACCTGATGACGGTGTGGACGAAAACGAGCTACGCGAAACACCGGAAGTAATCGACCGCCTCGGCCCGGAAGACGCCAGCGCCGAGGAAGTGATGCAGGGCATGGATGATTACGGCTACAACCGCATGACGGAGAACTACTATCCAAGTGCGCCAGTGACCGAGTCCGACGATCCGGATAACTGGCTCAACGAAGATGCCCAGGAGCGCACACCGTTGGCACACGACGCGGATACGGTCGCTGAAGAGATCGAAGAAGACAAAAACGAATAGTTTCGAGTGATGATGGTGATAAAGGGCGATGAGATGTCGCCCTTTTTGTATTGGCTTAACTTGACACCTATGGGGGGACGAGGACTGCATCCTTATCTCACCCATCTACCAGGCGACGTTAGTCCTGCACGGCGGCGTCACCGTAGACTGGCTCTTGTTGGTCTGGGCGGCGGCGATACAGCCACGTCATGTGCGCTAGTCGATCTTTTGCGTTGTTATCGAGGTCATGCGCTTGTAAGCGCCATGTCCAATTGCCCTGTTCCTTGCCGGGGGTGTTCATCCGAGCAGATTCACCCAGGCCGAGGATGTCTTGCATCGGCGCGACGAAGGTATGCGCGGCGGACATCATCCCCAGGCGGATCATCGTCCAGTTGATCTCGTGGACTTCGCGGGAGACATAACCCTGAATCATGTTGCGGACGTGGTCGTCGGCTTCGCCGCTGACCCACCAGCCGACGGTGGTGTTGTTGTCATGCGTGCCGGTGTAGCCCACACAGTTATTGACGTAGTTATGTGGCAAAAACGGATTTTTGGGGTCGCTCCAGGCGAATTGCAGCACCTTCATACCGGGGAGGTCGAGCGCGTCACGCAGTTCTTCGACTTCCGGTGTGATGACACCCAGGTCTTCGGCGATGATGGGCAATGCACCGAGTTCTTCTTCCAGCTTGTGGAAGACGTCGATGTTCGGCCCCTTGACCCACTGCCCGTTAACGGCGGTCGGTTCTTCGGCGGGGATTTCCCAATACGCCTCAAAGCCACGGAAATGGTCAATGCGGACGAGATCGACCAGGCTAAGCGTGGCCTGCATCCGGCTGACCCACCAGCTATAGCCCTGTTCTTTCATCACATCCCAACGATACAAGGGGTTGCCCCACCGCTGCCCGGTCGCGCTGAAGTAATCCGGCGGCACACCGGCGACGACGGTCGGCGCGCCTTTTTCGTCCAGGTAGAAGCGTTCGCGATTGGCCCATACATCGCTGCTATCGTGCGCGACGAAGATCGGAATATCGCCGATGAAGCGGATGTCGCGCTCGTTGGCATATCCCTTGAGGTCATACCACTGCATATGAAACAGCCACTGTAAAAATTTGTGCTTCTCGATCTGGTCGGCGAGGCGTTTGCGGGCTTCTTTCATCGCTTTGGGGTCGCGCAGCGCGTATTTCTCTTTCCATTCCGTCCACGGACGCCCGCCGTGATCGTTCTTTAGTGCGATGAACAGCGTGTAGTCATCCAGCCAATACTGGCTGGCCTCGTACCACTCATCGAAAGAGTCTTTTTGACCGGCATTGGCATCTGTCTTGAAGCGTTCAAAGGCCAGCGCCAGCTTCTTATCGTGATAGTCAATCACCCAGCCGTAATCGACGTAGTCTTCGGGGAAGTCCGGCACATCGCCGAGGTCGTCATGGTTCAAAAAGCCTTCGCCGACCAGCTTATCCAGGCTGATGAGGTTGGTGTTGCCAGCAAACGCCGAGAGGCTCTGATAGGGTGAGTCGCCGTAGCTGGTCGGGCCGAGGGGCAAAATCTGCCAGGCCGACTGCCCGTGTGATTGCAGCCAATCTACAAAGCGGTAGGCATATTCGCCAAGATCGCCGATACCATAGCGACCAGGCAATGAGGTCGGGTGGAGCAATATCCCGCTAGAGCGGGGAAATAAGGTCATGGGGTGTCCTTTCGATGAAGATTCGTCACGTACTTAATTTAGCGATGTTAGCGGAGAACATCCTGAGTTGCAATCTTTAGCCGATATGCAGTAGCGCCTGCACCTTTTCAATTGCGTTCTCACGATCAATGGTGACTTCCTCACCGTCACGCAGGCGCTTGAACGTCACGTTCCCGGCGGTGATTTCGTCCGGCCCGGCGATAGCGACGACCGGGATACCCTTCTTATCGGCGTGTTTGAACTGTTTGCCGAGGTTTTTGTTTTCCATGTAAAGCTCGGTGTTGATGCCAGCAGTACGGAGTTCGCTGGCGAGTTTGGCGGCAGCGCGGCGTGTTTCCGCATTGAACACAGTGACCAGCACCTGCACGACCGTCCCACCGAGATTTTCCGGGTAGAGGTTGAGTTCGTCCATCACGTCGATGATGCGCTCAATACCCAATGAAATACCGGTGGTCGGTAGGCTTTGCTTGCGGAACATGCCGATCAAGCCATCATAGCGACCGCCGCCGCTCAAGCTACCGATGTTCGGTTCGGTGACGACCGTCTCAAAGATGGGGCCGGTGTAATAGCCGAGGCCGCGAACCATCGTCAGGTCGAAGGCGTAAACGTCCTCACCGATCCCGGCGTCGGCGAGGTAATCCGCCAGTTCACGCAGTTCGGCGATGCTGGTCTTAGCGGCGTCCATATCGCCCAATTCGCCTGCCAGATAGTCGAGATTTTCCACGCCGCGCCGCTGCGAGGTGATAAGTGCCATCATGCGCTTGACGACATCGTCCGCGATGCCACGTTCGAGCAGTTCTTTCTCGACGCCCGCCGCGCCGATCTTGTCGAACTTATCCACACTGCGGTAGAGATCGGGCAGTTGGTCATCTGGCACGCCGGAATACTGCCCGATGGCGGTCAGCAGTTGGCGATGGTTGATCTTAACCTCGAACTGTTGAAAGCCCAACCGCCGCAGCGCGTTGACCGTCAGCCCGACCACCTCGGCATCGGCGCTCATGTCCTCAATGCCGACGATGTCCGCATCACATTGGTAAAACTCCCGGTAGCGGCCTTTCTGCGGGCGCTCCCCACGGAAGACCGGCGCGATCTGATAACGCTTGAACGGGAAGGTGAATTCGTTCTCGTACTGTGCGACCACTCGCGCCAGCGGTACGGTCAGGTCATAGCGCATGGAATGTTCGTCTTTGTCGCTGCGCCCGTGTTTGACGCTGTAAATCAGATTTTCGGCGTCCTCGCCGTACTTGCCGTAAAGCGTTTCGTTCAGTTCGATAACGGGGGTTTGCAGCGGCTCGAAGCCGTAGAGGTGAAACACCTCCTCGACGACGCCGAACACATACTCGCGTTTGAGCATCTCGGCGGGCAGGAAGTCGCGCATCCCCTTTGGTGGGCGTGGGTTGATCTTGCTCATCACTTCTCCTCTGGAAATTGACAAATAAAAAAGGCGCAGACCAACGTCTGCGCTCTGTGGGTTGATTTACAAATCAGGAAGCACGCCGGTCAGTCTTTGATTTCCCGATGATGATGGCTGTGCATGGCGTGTCCGTTACTTTCTCGTGTTCTTATGCTTGCCTTTCGCTTATTATAGCGTCTGCGTGGTGAAACACAAAGGGCTAAGCGTTCGCTTTTGCCGCCAGTGCTTGCTGGCGCACATCACGGAACTGGTCTTGATGTCCGATCTCATGCCCCAGGCCGAACAGGAAGGACGCTGGCGCGTTCATCTGCCCAAAACGCTCGACAAAGCGCGGGGAAATATCCCGGTAGACATCCAGATGTGGCTCGTCGGGCCAGGTATCCAGGTAAGCGAGGCGCATCCGGCGGCTTTCTTCCAGCCGTTGGATGCACTGTGCGTGCGTGATGATCTCTTGCCAGGGAGTCTCGTAGCGCGGGCGCTCCGCAGTGGGGAAGCCGCGTGCGAGCAAACTACTGATGGCTGCGCCTTCTTCGCTGCTGGCCGTGACGTGCGCGACGAGATGCGCCAGGTTCCAGCCGATGTGTTGCTCACCTTCGACGGCGTAGGGGTCGTCTGCTTCCGGGTCTACTGGCTCAAAGACCACGTCGCTGTCGTCTAGTCCCTCGAAAAAGCCGAGGATGGTATCGATACTCTCGTTGGTCATCGCCTTGAGGTCTGCGACGGTAACGCCCTCGGCGACGTCGATCATCTTCTGGTCACCCTCAAAGATAGCGTTGAAGTCAATTTTCATGTTATTTTTCCCTCTATTTGTTTATCTGTTCAACATCGTAATCATAGATGTGGATAGGGCGATAAATCTTACAGAGATGATGAACATAAAACTGGCATAAACCCTGAGTGTGGGGTTAAAATAGGTGCTCTAAGAGGCTTTTATCAACATTAGAGGGAACTGCATGTTAACGCCCATTGAACAAATACTTTTTTTGCTGTTGGCATTATTTGCCATCGGCGCAACTTACCAGGGGTTCCGTGAGATGTGGTTGGTCATTAATCGCGGGGATGGCAAACTTCACCTGGAAAACTTGCCGCGCCGGGCTTGGGAGGCGCTGCGTATCTACGTGACACAGTCCACCACCTTGCGCACACGTCGCTGGACGAGCCTGCTGCATCTGGGGATTGTATGGGGTTTTACATTTTATTTTCTGGTCAACGCGGTTGATCTGCTGATCGGCTACATTGGTGGTTTTCATGATACCCTGTATGATTTCGGCATTGTCTACGACTTTTACCGCTTGCTGGCGGATGTGTTGAGCATCGCCGTGATCGTCGGTGTGGTGTATTTCATCGCCCGCCGTTTCTACCTGCCCAACAAAGACGATTTGCAATATCACGATAACGTGCTGTTGCACCCGAAGGTCAAGCAGGGCTTTATCGACCGGGACTCGCTGATTGTAGCGGTGTTCATCTTGATCCATGTGGGGGCACGCTTCCTCGGTGAGGCAACCTACGTTGCCCAACATGACGCTGACCTGTGGATGCCGTTTGCGACCGCTGTTTCGCCCATCTTCTCCGGTCTTGGTGACGACGGTTTGCAGATGTTCCGGCATTTGTGGTGGTGGTTGGCGCTGGGGGGCATTCTGGTGTTTACGCCCTATTTCCCCTATACCAAGCACGCGCATCTGTTTATGGCTCCGTTTAACTACCTGACGCGCCCGCATCGCACATCACTCGGTGAGATGCAACCGCTCGACCTCGAAGACGAGGAAATCGAGCAATTCGGCACCAATCGCCTTGAAGACTTGCCGATGACGCACATCGTCGATGCTTTCGCTTGCATCATGTGTAACCGCTGTCAGGATGTCTGCCCGGCCTACGTGACCGGCAAGGAACTTTCACCGGCGGCTTATGAGGTCAACAAGCGTTATCTCATCAAAGATCAGATGTTTGACCTTTCCAATGGTGAGGTCAGTGTGAACCCGTTGATGGGGTCCGCCATCAGTGAATCAGCGGTGTGGGCGTGTACGGCCTGCGGTGCCTGTATTGACATCTGCCCGGTGGGTAACGAACCGATGCTAGACATCCTCGAAATGCGGCGTGACGCCGTGCTGATGCAAGCGGACTTCCCCGAAGAACTCGAAGTCGCCTTCGACGGTATGGAGCGGCAGGGCAACCCCTGGCAGATCAGCGAGAACCGTTTCCGCTGGGCCAACGGCTTGGACTTCTCGGTGCCCACCGTCGAGGAAAACCCCAATTTTGACATTCTATACTGGGTCGGTTGTGCGGCGAGTTATGATCCGCGTGCGCAGTTGACCGCTCGTGCGCTGGTCAAGGTACTGCATCAGGCCGGGGTGGACTTCGCCGTGCTAGGTGAGATGGAAAACTGCACCGGCGACAGCGCCCGCCGCGCCGGGAACGAGTATCTGTTTCAGGAACTGGCGATGGGCAATGTTGAAACGCTCAACGATGTCAACCCACCGCGCATCGTGGTGACTTGCCCGCACTGTCTGCATAATCTGGGTAAAGAATATCACCAGTTCGGGGGTGAGTATGAGGTCGTGCATCACACTGAGTTGATCGAAGAACTCATCGCTGCGGGGCGTGTACCGATGAAAGCCCACCCGGATAAGCTGCCCAACGTCACCTTCCACGACCCGTGCTATCTCGGACGGCACAACGACGTGGTCGATGCACCGCGTAACGTGCTGTTGAGCGTCAGCGATGGCGAACAGCCGGTCGAGATGCCGCGCAGCGGAAAGAACTCGTTCTGCTGCGGTGCCGGTGGTGCGCAGTTCTGGAAAGAAGAAGAACACGGTGACAAGGCCGTCAACGTGGAACGCTACGAGGAGGCCAAAAGCACCGGCGCGGAAGTGGTCGCGGTTGGTTGCCCGTTCTGTATGCAGATGTTCGAGTCTGCGCAGTCCGAGGTCGAAGGCGGCCCGGTCGTCAAAGACGTCGCGGAGTTGATCGCCGAGCGTTTGAGCGACCCATCACCAGTGGAGCCGAGCGAACCCGCTGCTGATTAGTTGCAATGGCAATACGCTGATTTGAATATGATCGTTGTCGTAGGGGCGAGCTGTCAGCTCGCCCTTGCTGTTGAATATAAGGACGAGATTCGATGAAACGAACGCTTCTCTTATTGCTGATGATGGTAATGGGGGCGTGCGGCGGTGATGACCCTACACCCGATGATGGCGAACTGCCGACGATCATCCCGCGTAGCGCAGCCACCGCCACAGCACCGGTTGCCTCACCGACGGCGAGTGCCACCCCCGCCGAAGCAGCGACGACCGTACCGACCGAAACGCCCTTCACCATCGTTCCAGAAACATCCGTGCCGTCGCGCACACCCACACCCAGCACGACACCCATCGCGCTGGAAAACACGCTTGACATCACCATTACCGAACGTGCATTTCAGGCTGCCGTCAACGCCGCCATCCCTCAAACACCCTCGCTGGAACGAGCGAACATTGACTTCGTCAGCGGGGAGGACGCTGGCATACAGATCCAACTGACCGCGCCGGGGGGTCGGGCGTTGGTGACGGGCGATGTGTTTATCCGGTTTCAAATTTCCGGTGGGTTGGTACTGGTCAGCGTAGGAGCCATCGAAGTCGCCTCCGGGGAGCCGCCGGAGCAATACACACAGGCCGTGCGTGACGAACTCTATCCACTGGTGACGGATGTGTTCGGTGAGGCGATCACGGCGCAGGTTGGCGAGGTCAGTGACTTGCAATCCATTGTGTTTGCGGATAATGTGATTGAAATTACCCTTCTAGTCCCATAGGAGCTTTACCCATGCGTCCCATTCGATTGAAATTGCTTGTTTTACTCGGTGTGCTGTTGTTTTTGCAGTCGTTCCATGTCGCCATTGCGCAGTCACCCCCTGAAGGCACCTGCCCGGCGATTGTCGATGAAGCGTTGACCGCTGCCGAACAAGAATGCAGCGATCTTTCCCGAAACAGCGCCTGTTACGGCAACGCCCAACTCTCAGCGGAACCGAGATCGGACACTGAAAACTTTACTTTTGACTCCGTCGGGGATACCGCCGCCGTTAATGACATCGAGACGCTGCAACTTTCCCCGATGGACGAAGAGAGCGGTCAATGGGGTGTCGCGCTGATGCAGTTGCAGGCCAGTTTGCCGGGGACGCTGCCCGGTCAAAATGTGACGTTCGTGCTGTTTGGTGATGTGACCTTGACCAACGCGGTCACCGCAGAGCAGGTCGAGAACGGTGAGTTTGCCCCGATGCAGGCGTTTTACCTCTCGACAGGCATCGGTCAATCTCGCTGTGAAGAAGCACCGGAGGATGGCGTGCTGGTGCAAACACCGGAAGGCGTCGGTGAGGTGACGTTTGTGGTCAACGAAGTTGAGGTCGCGGTCGGTTCGACGGTGTTCTTCCAGGCGGAAGCCGGCGGTGAGATGCGCTTCAGCACGTTAGAGGGGGCGGCGACGCTCAAGCTCTACGACGATGTGGTGCCGGTCATCGCCGGGACGTGGGTCAGCTTCCCGGTCGATGAGAACTTACGCCCGCGTGAGCGTGCGGACGACTTCGACGTGGGTGAGATGATCCAGACCTACACAGAAGACCGCTTCGACAGCCTGCCATTAAACCTGCTGGAACGTGAGATCGACATCCGCGATGGGTTGACCGAGGACGAACTCGACTCCGTGCGTGAGCGTCTCCGCTCCCAGGAACCGTTATGCGGCGATGACGATGGTCTGCTGCCGGCCTGCGAAGAATTGCCCGCCGGGGCTGGCGGTAATCCCTGCACGTTCGATGACGATGGTGAACGTCCGTTGTGCGAACGCTTCGACGAGCTTGAGCTTGATCTAGAAGATGCGGCGAGGCCGTTTGATGAGGACGAAGACGAGACGATCTTGCCCGGCCTCGATGAAGAACGGGAGTCGCTTGACCTACCGGAACGCCCTGAAAGTCCTGATTTGCCTGACTCTGATGTCGTCCCTGACCGTGAAGATGTTGATCCGGCACCGGAGGTTGTCCCTGACCGCGAAGATCGTGAAGAACGTGAAGAAGACGAAGAGGACGAAGAGGAGGGCGGGGAACGCGACGAGGAAGATTGATCCGCTATGCGCACGCTACATTGTTTATCGAAATCTCACGCATCTCATGTACAATAATGCACGCTGTCAATACGAATAACGCATGGAGCAAAATCAATGGCTAAAGAATACGATGTGGTCATACTCGGTGCTGGCCCCGGTGGGTATGTCGCCGCGATCCGCGCCAGCCAACTTGGGCTGAAGACCGCTATTGTGGAGAAAAAATACTGGGGCGGCGTCTGCCTGAACGTGGGCTGCATTCCGTCAAAGGCATTGCTACGCAATGCGGAACTCGCGCATATCTTCCAGCACCAGGCCGATACCTTCGGCATTCAGGTCGATGGCACCGTCAAGTTTGATTATGGTGCAGCCTTTAAGCGTAGTCGTGAGGTCAGTAACCGGCTGGTCAAGGGTGTGCAGTTCTTGATGAAAAAGAACAAGATCGACACCTACGACGGTTGGGCCACCTTCACCGACGCGAACAATATTGAAGTCGAACTCAACGAAGGTGACAGCGAAACCCTGACCTTCAAGAACTGCGTCATCGCAACCGGTGCCGGTAAGCGTTTGCTGCCTGGCATCGAGGTCGGTAAGCGCATCGTGACCTGGGAAGAACAGATCATGGAAGACAACGTGCCGGAGAGCATCATCATCGCCGGTGCGGGGGCCATCGGCATTGAGTTCGCCTATGTGCATCACAACTACGGCGTTGATGTGACCGTGATCGAGTTTATGGATCGCATCCTGCCCAACGAGGACGAAGAAGTCTCCAAAGAGTTGACCAAAATCTACAAGAAAATGGGCGTCAAACTGATGACCAGCACCCGCGTTGAAAACATGGAGGAGACCGACGACGGCGTGCGCGTCACCGTGACGGACGCCAAAGGCAACGAGCAAGTACTCGAAGCCGAAAAAGCCATGATCGCGCTCGGCATCGTTCCGCGTGTGGAAGGCTACGGCCTGGAAAACACCGGTGTCGAACTGACCGATCGCGATGCTATCGCCATCAACGACCGGATGCAGACCAATGTGCCGCATATCTACGCCGTCGGGGATGTGACCGCCAAGCTTGCGCTGGCACACGTCGCGGAGAGCATGGGTATCGTCGCGGCGGAGCACATCGCCGGGCATAAGGATTCCCCGCTGCTGGAATACATCATGATGCCGCGTGCCACCTACTGCCAGCCGCAGGTCGCCAGCTTCGGCTACACCGAAAAGCAGGCACGCGAAGCCGGTTATGACATCAATGTGGCGAAGTTCCCCTTCCAGGTAAACGGCAAAGCGCTCGGTCTGGGTGAACCGGTCGGTTTTGTCAAGCTCATCAGTGATAAGAAGTACGGCGAACTGCTCGGCGGGCATTTGATCGGCCCGGATGTGACCGAACTGCTGCCAGAACTAACGCTGGCACGCTTCGCGGAACTGACGCCGGACGAAATCGCCCGTAACGTCCACGCACACCCGACGCTGAGTGAGGCCATCAAGGAAGCGGCGCACGGCCTCGAAGGACACATGATTAACTTTTAGCCTCAACCGGGGCGGCGATATCGTCCCGGCTGATTTGATTTATTGCATTTATCACATTTATCAAAGGAGAGAGCATCAGTGGATTTATTAGAATATCAGGGCAAGCAATACTTTGCCCGGTTTGGCATCCCGGTTTCGCCCGGCGGTGTCGCCGATACACCGGACGAGGCCGTCGCACAGGCCGAAAAGCTCGGCTACCCGGTGATGATTAAGGCTCAGGTGCAGATGGGCGGGCGCGGCAAGCAGGGCGGTGTCAAAATGGGTAAGAACGCCGAAGAAGTCCGCAAGCACGCCACCAACATCCTCGACCTGACCATCTACAACCGGGAGCGCACGATTGGCCTCCCGGTCGAGCGGGTGTGGATCGAAAAAGCATCCGACATCAAAGAAGAATATTACGCCTCGTTTACGCTGGATCGCAGCGAGAAAAAGCACCTCGGTCTGCTTTCCGCAGAGGGCGGTGTAGATATTGAAACCGTCGCCGAAGAAAACCCGGATGCCATCGCCCGCATCTGGATTGACCCGGTTGAGGGGCTTTCCGAAGAAGTCACCCGTGAGTGGGTGAACGCGGCGAACCTTAACCCCGAAGCCAACGAAGGCACGGTCGATATGATGCAAAAGCTCTATAAATGCTACATCGAGGGCGATGCCATGCTAGCGGAGATCAACCCGTTGATCCTCACGCCCGATGGCAGAGTTCACGCGCTGGACGCTAAAGTCAGCCTGGACGAGGCCGCGATCTTTCGTCATAAAGAGGTTTGGGACGATTTCGAAGGGTTGGAACCAAACGACGAGCGCGAACGCGCCGCCCACGATAAGGGGCTGCAATACGTCGGGCTGGATGGCACGGTCGGCATCATCGCCAACGGTGCCGGGCTGGCGATGAGCACGCTTGACATCGTGAGTCAGGTTGGCGGTGCCCCGGCGAACTTCCTCGACATTGGCGGCGGTGCCAACGCGCAGCGCATGGCGGATGCACTCAACGTCATCAACGATGACGAGAGCGTCCGGGCCATCTTCATCAACATTTTCGGCGGCATCACCCGCTGTGATGAGGTCGCTAACGGCATCGTCCAGGCGATGAACGAGGTCGAGTTAAGCTCACCGCTGGTCGTCCGTCTGGATGGCACCAACGCCAAAGAGGGACGCGAGATCCTCAAGAAACACGAATCCGAAAAACTAATCATGCAGCCGGATATGCTCACCGCAGCACAGGCCGCCGTAGAGATCGCAGGAGGGAAGTCATAAATGGCTGTATTCGTTGATGAGAACACAAAAGTCGTCGTCCAGGGGTTGACCGGTAGCCAGGGGCAGTTCTATGGGTTGCGCAACCGAGACTACGGTACGCAGGTCGTCGCCGGGGTGAACCCGCGCAAACCCGGCACCGATGTCGATGGTATCCCGGTCTACGCGACCGTCAAGGAAGCTATCGAGGAAGCAGGCGCGAACACCTCCTTCGTGATCGTCCCGGCACGTTTCGCCGCTGATTCGGTCATCGAAGCCGCCGAAGCGGGCATTCCGTTTATCGTCTGCGTGACCGAACACATCCCCGCGCACGACCAGGCTCGCATGTACAACACACTCAAAGATAAGTACCCAAACACCCGTCTGCTGGGGCCGAACTGCGCCGGCATCCTCAGCCCTGGCAAGGCCAACATCGGCTTCACGCCGACGGAAGTGTCCAAACCGGGCGGGCCGGTCGGCGTCATCAGCCGGTCGGGGACGCTGGCATACCAGGCACTCTACGAACTGACCGCCTCCGGTATCGGGCAGACCACCTGTGTCGGCATCGGCGGTGACCCGGTACCCGGCACCAGCTTCATCGAGGCGCTGGAAGCGTTCGAGAACGACCCGGAAACCACAGCCATCGTCATGATCGGTGAGATCGGCGGTTCTGCCGAAGAAGAAGCGGCGGCCTACATCAAAGAACACGTCAGCAAGCCGGTGGTGGCTTACATCGCCGGAGTGACCGCCCCGCCCGGTAAGAAGATGGGTCACGCTGGCGCGATTGTCTCCGGTGGCAAGGGGACGGCGAAGGCCAAGATGGAAGCCCTCTCCGATGCAGGGGCGAAAGTGGCGCAAAACCCCACCGAGATCGGCGCTCTGGTCAAGCAGGTGCTAGGGTAAAAAGCACTGAGGGCAAACGAGAAAGAAATTGTCTGATGTAGGGGAGCATACACCGGTGCTTCCCTACATCTCTTTTGATTTACGGCGCGAGGATGCCGCTGAGAGGCGGCTCCCACGTCAGTTGGTCGTGTTCGTCGATGCGCTGTTGGATTTTCGCGGCGATGGCGTCATTAAACGGTGCGGATCGCCGGATGGACAGATCGGCGTAGGTCGTCAGCACCTCGAAGGTCGAGGCCAGCTTTTGCGTGCTTTCATTGACCATAAAGTGGATAAAATGCAGTCGCTTGGCGGATTTCCCCAATACGCGACTACGCACGACCACCGTCTCCCCCACATGGACTTCCGCGAAATACTGAATGAACTGCTTGAGCGCGAACATGCCGTTCTGTGTCGCTTGCAAGTCTTCCAGCGAGATATCTAACCACTCGAACAACCCCCACGCCGCCTGATCGTAGATACGCACATAATACTGGATGTTCATATGGCCCATCTCATCTCGGTAATCTTCGGGGATGGTGATGCGGTTGGTGATGGGCAATGCTTGCAGGTCTGCGAGGGCGATCATGGCGACATTTGTCCTTTAATTCTCAAATTGCGACGATAGTACCACATTTTGCCGGGGAAAGTCTGTGCATATAGCAGGTACACACAATCACACAGCGGATAGTATAATTCGTGAGAAATGGACACATTGGAGATTTTATGGCACAGGACACCCGTTGGACCAGCTTCGATCTGATTTTTTTCGACTGCGACAGCACACTTTCCACCATCGAAGGGATCGACGAACTCGCCAAGCTCAAAGGCAAGGAATGGCGTGTCGGTTTACTCACGCAAAAAGCGATGGATGGCGACCTTGACCTTGAAGAGGTCTACGGCAAGCGGTTACGTGCCATCCGGCCCACACGCGGGCAGCTCAAAGCCATCGAGGAACGTTACTGGGAGACCATCGTGCCGGATGTGCAGGCCGTGTTAGAGGCGCTGCGCTTCCTGGGCAAAGAAATCTTCATCATCAGTGGTGGCCTGTCGGAGCCGGTCAAGGGATTCGGCAAGCGATTGGGCGTCCCCGGCGATCACATCCGGGCGGTCGAACTGGAATACAACGAGCTATCCGGCGAGTGGTGGCGCTATCATGAACCGCAAGTTCAGCACCGGCAGACGTACCTGGATTACGACGAGGGGCCGCTCACCGTCACCAGCGGCAAACCAGACATCATCCGTGAGCTTGCCGGTGATAAGCACGGACGCCGTTTGATGGTCGGCGATGGTTCGTCCGATTTGGCGACGCATAATGTGGTGGATTTGTTCGTCGGGTTTGGTGGGGTGGTCGCCCGTGAAAAAGTCCAGCAGCAGGCCGATGCGTTTATCCATACCGCGAGCATCGCGCCGATCCTGCCGCTTTGTGCTGGGCCTGCCGGGTATGAGCGCGTCATCGGGACGGCGCATCAAGCCATTTTTGACAGAGGGATCGCGCTTGCCGGGCAGGGGTTGAGCCTCAACCAGCCTGATCTGCGCGAAGCATTCGAGAAGGCATTTTATGACGAATAAATTTGACGCGGTCGTCTTTGATATGGACGGCCTGCTGGTAGATTCTGAGGTGGTCTGGCATCTTGCGGAAACGGCTATGATCGAATCACGCGGCGAGGTCTATACCGATGAGGTGCGTGCCAACATCATCGGTAAGCGGATGGATGCGTTGCTGGCCTATCTGCGTGAGGTCTACGATTTTGAGGACACGATCACGACGCTGAACGATGAGTTGATCGAACGGATGCTGGCGCTCATCCCACAAAAGGTGGATCCGCAACCGGGCGCACAGGCGCTGGTCGAATATGTCATCGCACAAGATATTCCTTACGCGATTGCATCCAGTTCGCCGATGGCGATTATCGACTCGGTGGTGAAATCACAGGGTTGGGAGCGTCACTTCGAGTTGCTATGTTCTGCGAACGATGACGAACACGGTAAACCCGCGCCGGATGTGTATCTACGGGCGGCGCGTCTGCTCGGTGTAGAACCATCTCGCTGCCTTGCGTTGGAAGACAGCCCGACCGGGGCGCAGGCGGCGGTCGCTGCCGGGATGACGTGCTACGCCGTGCCGGATACGTCCCATAGCAAGCCGGAGACGCTAGAGGCGATCACGCCCCACGTTTTTGAATCGCTGCATCAGGTTTTGGAGAAGCTGCAACGTGACCGCTCAATTTCACATTCTGATCGCAACTGACCTCACCGACGATAGCATTGCGCTGTTGCAAGAGTCGGGTGATGCACAACTGCACACCGTCACGCCGACGATCAAGGCGGTGCGCGAGGGACTTCAGGAAGCGCACGCAATCATCTTGCGTGATGATGTGCTGCTCGACGAGGCGTTGCTGACCAACGCGCCACAGCTCAAGGTCATCGGGCGGCCCGCCGCCGGCTTAACCGGCATCGACCTCGAAGCGGCGACCGCACGCGGCATTATCGTGATGAACATGCCCGGCATCAGCGCGATTGCCGCCGCCGAACACACGATGACACTCATATTGGCGCTCTGCCGTCGTTTGATCGACGCGCATAACAGTATGCGCTCTGGGTATTGGTTGATGGATCGGCGGCAGCAGGCCGGGACGCAACTCAGCAGCAAGACTCTCGGCATCATCGGATTAGGGCGGGTGGGGCAGGCCGTCGCGTCGCGGGCGCTGGCCTTCGGCACGACCGTGCTGGCCTACGACCCCTACCTGACCGAAGACCAGGTAAGTGACAACCGCGTAACGCTGCTCGGCCTCAAAGAGCTGCTGAGCCGGTGCGACATCGTCAGCATTCATGTCCCGGCAACCCGTGAGACACAGCGTATGTTTGACGCCGAAACCATCGCGCTGATGAAACCCGGCGCGAGCCTCATCAACACATCGCACGGGGGCGTAACCGACGAACAAGCCGTCGCTGAGGCGCTGAAAAACGCGCACCTCGCTGGGGTCGCGGTCGATGTCTACGCGGAAGAACCGCCCTACAGCAGCCCGTTGGTCGGCTTAGAAGGGGTGATCCACACCCCGCATATCGGGGATAACACTATCGAGGCCACGCAAGACCTCTCGATGCAGATCGCGCGGCAAGTGCTCGACGCGCTGCGTGATGTCGATTATCGTAACGTGGTCAACATGCCGTTTACCGCCGGCATCGAATATGACGTTATCCGTCCCTACCTCACACTAGCGGAGCGCATCGGCAACTTACAGCATGTGCTTTCTCGTCATGCGGTGCGGCGGGTGGCGGTCGAGTTCCGAGGTGAGGAGATCGAACGGTACCGGCTGGTCAAACCGTTGACCGTCGCCATCCTCAAGGGGTTGCTGACGTCCATATTGGGCGATACGGTCAGTTACATCAACGCGCCGCTGCTCGCCGCCGAACGTGGGATCCAAGTGTCACAGGTGAAGGGTTTAAAGGTCGCGGATTACACCACACTCGTTTCCTGTCAGGTTACACTGGAAGATGGTGAGGAGATCGTGATGTCCGGCACGCTGCTGGATCACATCGAACCCCATATTATGCAGATCAACCATTACCGGATGAATTTCGTCCCGCGTGGACATTTGCTGCTGATGGGCAGTTATGACCAACCCGGTGTGATCGGTCGGGTGGGGACGTTGCTCTCGACTAACGGGGTGAATATCGCCAGTTGGCACACCGGGCGGGCGCAGCCGGGTGGTCACACGTTGACCGTACTGACCCTCGACGAAGAAATACCGGAGCCAATCCTGGAAGAACTGCGTGAGCATGAGTTCGTCCGTCATGCCAACGCCGCCCATCTGTAAAGATACTCGAACGATTTTTCGATTGTTCTCTCGGCGTTTTTGCGCCACACTGTGATTAATTGTTCTTAGTGATGGAGGGGCAAATCGGGATGCGATATGCTCTATTAATTGGCTTATTGATGCTGCTGGTCGCGTGCAGCGGTGATAGTAACGACGATCAAGAATTGCCGACGGCGCTGCCGACCAATACATCGCCACCACCTGCCGGGGAGATCCAACCGACACCGGCGAACCCGGAAGCCTTAGCCGGGGTGACGGTCGGCCCGGAAGGGCAGCTTGAAGGGGTTGTGCAGGACGAACCGACCACACCGGAGCCGACCGCCGTCGTCGTCGGTGCTGATTTTGAGGCCCGCGCTGATGGCACCGACCCTGAAGTAGTACGCGGGCCGACAGGTGTGCCGATGATCGTCCCGGCATCACCGGAACCGGGCGCGCAGGCGTTCGTCACCGAGGAAGTCGAGCCGATTGGTGATTTCGAGGTCGTCGAACTCGTCCAGAGTGGCGGACGCAACGACATCGAAACCACGATTGAGATCTTCGCCGATGGGCGTGTGGTGCAGGATGGACAGGAAGGCATGGTAGACCCCAACACCGTGCAGCGCCTTAACCAGATGATCCGCTCGATGGATTTTTACGGGATGCAAGGCACGTTCATCGGCCCACCCGGTGATGAGGCGGGGTACACCTACCGACTGTACGTTAGCGCCTCGGAAACTGCCCGGTCGATTACCATGCGAGACGGTTACCTGACGCCCGAATTACAGGACATGCTCGGTCTTATCGTCGCGACAGGGAACCGAGCCGGTTAATCTGCCGGGCAAGGGCTGGCAATTGTTCGCCGGGGTGCGCAATGTGGATACCGCGCATCCCGGTTTGCCGTGCGGCTTCGATTATCCGTGCATCGGCATCGACGACGATACAATCTGTTGCCGGCGTGTGAGCGATCACCGGTAAATGCCGTAAGAACGCGGTGTCTCGTTGGCAGCGCCCGACGATTGCCCCTTTGAAATAAGCACACATCCCCGCGCCGCATAGCAACGCCCGCGCCTGATCTTCCGGCAGGTGAGTGACGACCCCTAGCACATTATCCGTGTCGTTTAATTCCGTGATGAGTGTTCGTGCCGCCGGGTAGAACATATCCCCCGCGGCGAACGTATGACAGGCGAGGTCATGTGCCAGTCGATGGGTCGCGTCGATGTCGGGCGCGTCCATGCCGACCAGACGAAACAGGGCGCGGGTCGTGCGGAAACGGCCTTCACGCAGATGTGCCAGTGCGTCATCGCCGTCGAGGTTCAGGTCAGCATAATAGCTGTCCCAATCTGCACGGATGCGCTGGCTCGCCGTCGCCCACATCGCCGGAGCGCCGCCATAATGCCGTGCCATGAAAACCCCGCAGGCGTGGTCATAAGTTGCCGCTAATCGTCGCGGGTCGCTTAACGTGCCGTGCAAACCGAAGAAGATATGCGTGGTCGCCTCACTCATCGGCGCTGGCCTGCACCTCGACGATGTAGTTGACCGCCTCGCCGCCCATATCGTTGATGCGCAGGCTGTAGGGCGCACTTTCGCCGGGGGCGAGTGTGTCAAGTTCGGTGAACCCCGCCGCGATCACCTGCTGGCGTTCGTTGAAGACGGTCACGGCGGTGATGGGTGCGAACGCGGTAAAATCGCTGATGTTGGTGACCGTGCCTTCGATGAGCATGTCACCTTCCAGCGTGAAGCTCTGTGTGTCTTCCCAGGTGAGTTCGGGTGCGCTGTAAATCGTCGGTACCGCCTGGGCTTGCCAGTTGGCATCCCCGACTGTGAGCCGGTAGTTGACCGCTTCAGCCGGTTTGCCCTGCCCAAAACGCAGGCTAAACGGCGCGAAGCCCCCCGGCAGGATACCATACCCCATCGTGTTATCTGTCGCTTCGAGCACGGTTTGACCATTCGCCGCCAGCAGTTCCACGCGGACGGGCACACTGCGCAGCGTCCCGGCGTCTTGGTTAGCGACCTCGCCGGTGACGAAGTATACCCCGTCGGCGGTGTTCCAACTGGTGACGTTAACCGCTTCAAGGCGGCTGAAATCGACGCTCGTCAGCCGGGTGAGTGGTGCCGGTTCTAGCGTGGCCTCTGTGTTGATGCGCAGCGTGTTGATCGCGTTTTCGAGGTCGATCAACCCGGCTTCTTCTGTCGTGACCAGCACATCCAGCACGCTGAAGGCCGTCCCCTGTTTTTCGACAAACGTGTTGACCTGCTGCGCGAGGCCGCCGGTGTTGATGCGCAACCCGGTAAGCCGCCATGTCTCGCCGTTGATCGCTTGCTGGCTTTGCTGCTGGTAGCGGCTGGCATCCGGGCGGATCTCGCGCTGGTAGACTTCGATCAACGCGGCGATGTCCGTTTCCGTCAGGTCAGTCGGCAGTTGGATCACCGTGACGGTGAGCCGGGGTTGTGTTGATCCCGGTGGAGAAAACGCCGCTGCTGCGAGGTCGGGTTCCGCCTGGGTAAACGTCGCCCAGTTACGCGGCACGTCGATAGTAAACGCGCCACTGGGATGCTGGTAACGCAGCGGTGATAAATCTGGTGGACGTGGGGTCGGTGCGAAGACGACCGCACCACCGCCGCTATCGCACGCGCCGATGAGGATCGACAGGCCGATTAAAAATAGAAACAGTCTTTTCATGCCGGGCAGTATAGCACGCTAGTACGGAAGTCGTGAATGACAAATCATCTTCTGGTATGATACATTAAACGCAAATAAACGCTTTTCGGGGGAGTTATCTATTTATGTATGCCGACAACGAACTGCTTTTTCCACATCATGTAATCGCCTCTCTGCGTGACCTACGTGGCCCGGCATGGCAAGAGTTGGTAGATCGCGTCGTGCCGTTAGACGAATGTGCCGACGAAAAGCTCGCTTTCATGCTCATGATGATCCGGCTGGACGGTTGCATGTCCTGTGAGACGGATAGCTACCGGGCGATGCGCGGCTGTATGGCCTGTGCCCAACAGATGCTACGCCGCTTCAAAGGGGAGGACACAGAATTACTCAAACGCTACGACAAAGCCCTGCAAGACGTCCGTCAATTCACGCTGATTCAACCGCAGTAACGCTTGTTCCTGCCCTAAACATCGTTAAGCCTGTGTTGACTTCATATAGCCGCTATGCTACACTTTGACCCAAGAATGCGCTCAAAATCCTTAGATTCACTTATGGAGATATAGAGCGAAGCGCATTTTGTAGTAGACTAATCACCAATCCGATGTCAGACACAAGTAAGACCACCTGAATATCACTCAGGCGGCATCGTCGTTGACATCAAACTTCTCCGCCTTAAGCGTGGGAGTATGTCGCTGCAACATCTAAAATAACGCATCAAATCTCTATTCTAGAGGAAGGAAGATAGGCTATATCTGAACACCGCACCAACCGGCAGATTCGCGCCCATGAAGTCCGTTTAATTATGGACGAGGGTGAAGGAAAGACATCCAACGTTGGCATTGTGTCCATCGACCGTGCGCTGGAAATCGCAGAAGAAAATAACCTCGACCTGGTGGAAGTTGCGCCGAACGCTAACCCACCCGTGTGTAAAGTGATGGACTTTGGTAAGTTCCAGTACGAAAAGCAACGGCGTGAGCGTAAAGCACGCAAACAGCAGAAAAATGTCGAGATTAAAGAGTTCCAACTCGGTCCCAAGACAGACGAGCATCATCTGGGCATTAAGATCAGACATGCGCGTAAATGGCTTGAAGATGGCATGAAAGTGCGTGTTCGGGTGAAGTTCAAAGGACGCGAGATCACACATCCTGAGATCGGTCGAGATCGTCTCGATATGATCGCAGGCAAGCTTGAAGACATCGCGGTTATTGAGCAACGGCCTAACCTTGAGGGACGGAACATGCTGATGATCCTGGCCCCGGGGACGGAAAAGAAATAACGAAATTGCGTAAGTGAGGAAGCATGGGTAAAAAGTTTAAGATGAAGACACACAAGGCGACTGCAAAACGCTTTCGTGTGACTGGAACAGGAAAAGTTATGCGCACGAAGGGCGGTAAGAGCCATCTTCGCCGTCGTTCGTCGAAGCGCACCAAGCGCAAGTTTGATAAGAGCATCGAGGTAACGCACAGCGCCGACGCCAAGCGCATCCGCACGCTCGCACCTTACCTGGGCAAATACAAGGCGAACCCGCCGAAGTAATTGTACCGACAAGCTCGGTTTTATTTGCATCCCAACCCGGAGGTTTACTTCCGGGTGTTTGTTGTCAGGAGAACGTGACATGCCAAGAGCAAAAACAGGTGTCGTCCGTAGACGGCGGCACAATAAAATTCGTAAGATGGTAAAGGGCCAATGGCAATCACGCGGTCGGCTGTTCCGTCGCTCTAACGAAGCGATGATGAAGAGCCTGTGGTATTCCTACCGTGACCGCAAGGTTCGCGCCCGTGAGATGCGCAAGCTGTGGATCATTCGCATCAACGCTGCCGCACGGATAAACGGCATTAGCTACAGCCGTTTCATCTACGGGCTGAAGCAAGCCGATGTCGATCTGGATCGTAAGATCCTCGCTGATATTGCGGTGCGTGATCCTGAAACATTTACCAAACTGGCTGAGCTGAGCCAGCAGCACCAGTAATTCAGACGCTGATGCAAACACAGACGATAAGAGGGCTGCAACACAGCCCTCTTTTGAGTTAGCCGCATGGACGAACAAATCACTAGCCTACAGAACGAGCGCGTCAAGCTGGCGCGGAACCTCGTCAACCGGGCACGTACCCGCCGCACCGAGCGTAAAATCTTGCTGGAGGGCACCCGTTTAGTCCGCGATGCGTTCACTAATGATGAGCGTCCGCTTTACGTGTTCTACGACCCGAATAACGCCAATCAAAAACTGATTGCCCGTTTGCAAGCCGGGCGCGTCGAACTGTTGCAGACCACGCCGGAAGTTTTAGGTCACATCACGGATACCAAAAATCCCCAGGGGATTATCGGTGTGTTCAAGCTGCCCAGGCCGCCGCTGCCCCAGGAACCGAAGCGTGTGCTGATCCTCGATAACCTCCGTGAGCCAGGCAACATGGGCACGATGCTACGCACGGCTGCGGCATCGGGTGTGGAGGTGGTCGTGCTTTCACCCGGCTGCGTGGATCCGTACAACCCGAAGGTGTTGCGCAGTGGCATGGGCGCACATTTCCGCGTGCCCGTCGTTGAAGCCGAGTGGAACGAAATCGTCGGGTATTGTCGGTCGCTACAGGTTTATATCGCCGTCGGTGATGGCACCACACGCTACGACCATGTCGATTGGTCGGCGGCCTGGGCGTTGGTCATCGGCAGCGAAGCACACGGCACCAGCCAGGAAGTTGAGATGCTACAAGCACAACGCATCAACATCCCGATGGCTGCCAGAACCGAATCGCTGAATGCCGGGGTCGCAGCGGGTGTCATCCTGTTTGAAGCGGCACGCCGGCGGGCATTTCTTGACAGCAGTGGTGGATAATCTATAATCGAGCGCAGATTCGATTATGCTAACCAGACTTTAGGGAACCTATTGGCACGCAAACCCGCAGATCAATCTGTCAATCGAGAAGAAATTATTCTGGCGGCAGCCGACGTGCTGCATCGTAATGGTTACGAATCCACCACGATGAAAGATATCGCCGCTGAAGTCAACCTGACCGCTGCTAGCCTGTATCATCATTTCCGCAACAAGGACACGTTGCTGCTGGCTGTGCTTGAGATCGGCCTGGGGCAGGTCATCAAGCGGCTAGAACCCATTGTCCACGCCAACCAATCCAACACCGACAAGCTCACGGAGATGATCCGCGTTCATATCTCCAGCCTGACTCGTAACACCTCTGTCGGCGCGGCGATGATCTTTGAGATTCGCCCGTTGATGAGCCTCAAGACGAATGCCCGCACAGGCAGTAAGGCTTACAAAGATTTTATCGACCGGCGTAATGCCTTCTTTCGTCAGCGTGATTATTTCGAGGACTTGTTCCGTTGCGTGGTGCGGGACGGTATCGAAGCGGGCGAGTTCCACCCGATAGATGTCAATATCTTCGTCAAAGGGTTGTTGGGCGGCAATAACTGGGTCGCGGTCTGGTACAGAGAGGACGGTCGCCTTGATGGTGAACGTATCGCCGAGATGATGGCGACTAACGCCCTACGCGCTTTGACGATGGAGTAACCCCGATGGCAAAAGAAAAACTGACTCAGGCCCGCACGCTGATCCAAGAGAAGGAGTACGCCGAGGCACGGCGATTGCTCCGCACCATCGACCATCCGACGGCGGATAAGTGGTTGGCGCGTCTGGATGACATCGAACGGGAAGACGAAGCCGCCCCACCGAAGCGCCGCGCCGCGCCCTCGCGGCAGCCGCAAAAAAGTAGCGGCGGCGGCAGCAGTCGGCTGCTCGTCGCGCTGCTCTCGTTGTTGGTCGGTGTGGGGATTGGCGTGGGGGTGGGGTTCGCATTGTTCAACGGTGACGATAACACCAACACACTCACCGAAAGTCAGGCTATGTCCACCGCCATCACCAACTTGAACGCGACCATCGAAGCCGAGGCCACACAGGAAGCACTAACGGCGACCGCGGAAGCAGCAACCGGCCCCAGCGACCCAGAACTCACCGCGACCGCCATCACCAACCAGAACGCGACCACCGAGGCCGAGAACGCCACTATTGAGGCTGGCGGCACTGAAGAGGTCAGCGAGGTCACCGCTGAAGCAACCGAGGCCGGCCCGCCGGGGTTGCCCTTTGGTGATCCTGAAGCGACGCCGGACACCGATGCTGGCCCGGCTGGCCCGCCGTTCGGCAACGGCGGCGATAGTGACGCCCCCCCGTTCGGCGGTGGCGGTGATGACGAAGGTGGCAACAACGCGCCGCCGTTTGGTGGTGGCGGCGGTGATAGCGAAGATGACGGTGCGCCGGTCTTCCCGCCCGGTTGATAACTTATTGGGGAAGTCCGCTTCTCTCATTGACTCTACTGAAAAAAGGTCATTTTGCCGAAAATTTGACCCGGTATCACACCACTTTGAACCTATATGACCCACGTTTTTCGGGTAATATTGAGTTCTTTCAGCGGAGTCTTCATTGACTGACCAAACAATAAAAAGGATTTTGGAAAAATGGCACTCTTAACAGACAAAGTAGCAATTATCACCGGCAGTGGACGCGGCATCGGTGCAGCGACCGCGAAGCTCTATGCACAACATGGCGCGAAGGTGATCGTTACCGACATCGACGCCGACCCCGCCGAAGCGACCGCCAGTGCGATCAAACAGAATGGTGGCGAAGCCGTCGCCGTCCCCGCTGATGTGACCAATGACGGCGGTGTCGAGGAGTTGATCGGACAGACTGTGAACACCTACGGCGGCGTTGACATCCTGGTCAACAATGCCGGTTACACGTGGGATGGCATGGCGCACAAAATGGGCGACGATCAATGGGAGGCCATGCTTGCCATCCACCTGACCGCGCCGTTCAAGATTATCCGTGCCTGTGTGCCTTACATGCGAGAGGCCGCCAAGCGGGAAAAGAAAGCCAATGGTGAGGCCAATCCGCGCAAGATTATCAATGTGAGCAGCACCACCGGCACACGCGGCAACGTCGGGCAGATCAACTACGCGGCGGGCAAGGCCGGGATCATCGGCGTGACCAAAACACTCGCCAAAGAATGGGGCAGCTTCAACATCCAGGTGAACGCCGTCGCCTACGGTTTCGTTGAGACGCGCCTCACCCAACCGGACGAAGAAGGCGATTTTACCGAACGTGACGGCAACCAGATCAAGCTGGGCATCCCCGAACAGATGCGCCAGATGGCGATGATGATGATCCCCGCCGGGCGACCGGGCACACCGGAAGAAGCCGCCGGGCCGATGTTGTTCTTCGCCAGCGAACTCTCAAACTACGTGTCCGGGCAAGTCCTGGAGATCACCGGCGGCCTGTAAATCTTAACACTTTGCTGTGGCTTCCGTGTGGGATAATACGTCTAACCTGCTAATAACAGAGTAGACACTATGGAATTATTGGAAGAACGGGGCGCATCCGCCCCCGTGACCACACCCGTACAGAAGTCACGCACCAATGTGCTGCGCTGGATGCCTGCCGCCTCCACGACCGCGCTGCTGGCATTTGCCGGTGTCTTGATCGTGATCAACACACTGATGTTATTCGTTGATTATAATCCCTTCGTCGGGGCGCTGACGCTGGTTTTTGCATTCGGCCTGGAGCAAAGCCTGGCGACCTGGTTTTCTTCGTTCGTGCTGGCGTATTGCGCGGTCTTGATCGGATTGATCGCCTGGGAACGCACCACCCACAAGATGCCGTTTGCCCGTCATTGGGCTTATCTTTGCATGATCTTCTTCGCACTTTCCGCCGATGAAGTGGCGGGTTTCCACGAGAATGTCTCAGTCACCATCAGCGGCGTTGTCGAGACGAGCGGCCTGTTTTTCTTTGCCTGGGTGATCCCGGCTCTGGTCATCGTGGTCGGGTTCGCCCTGGCCTACGCCAGCTTTGCCTATCACCTTCCGCCGCGCATACGCTGGTGGTTCATCGGCGCGTTAGCCACTTTTATCTTCGGTGCGCTGGGCATGGAGATGCTCAGTGGTCTTTATCTCGATTACCGACCGCGTGACGGCTGGTTCTCCGTGATGATTATCATCGAAGAAGGTACGGAGATGTTGGGTGCGTGCTGGCTGGCACATGCGATGCTGGTCTACGTCCGGGAGTATTGCAATATTCAGGTGAACTTGAGCAGCACACCTGTAGAGAGTGGGGATGATGACCGTTCAAGCGAATGACCACATCGAACAGCCGCTAGAGCGAGCCGCACCGAGACAAAACCTGCTGCTGACACCGCGTGGGATCGCCGTTACGTTGCTGAGGATCGTCGGGGTGCTCCTGGTGTTTAACTTCCTCGGTTTGCTGGCGATCTATGATCCCTTTTTCGAGCTTTTCCGGCGCTTTTTCGAGTTCGATCAGGAACAGAGCGTTTCGACGTGGTTCGCTGGTTTCCTGCTGTTCTCATCCGCGCTGCTGTTGACCGTCATCACACAGAACCACATGCACCACGGCAGACCCTACGTGCGGCACTGGTTCTACCTCTCGATCTTCTTCATGCTGATGTCATTGGACGAGGTTGCCGGCTTGCACGAACAACTTCTCCAACTGGGTGACGTGCTAGGGACCTCCGGGTTTTTTACCTTCGCCTGGGTGATACCTGGCCTCGTGGTGGTCATTTTGTTTGCGCTGGCGTATCTCAAATTCGCGCTGGCGCTGCCTCACGGCGTCAGGCGTCTATTAATTATCTCCCTCGGACTTTTTATCTTCGGTGCGCTGGGCATGGAGATGATTAACGGTTGGATCATCGATAACTTTGATGTGCATACGGTCGTGTATATCTTGCAGACCACCGTCGAAGAAACATTTGAGAAGGTCGGCGTCATCCTGTTCATCTATACGCTGTTGGTCTACCTGCGTGACCATTGTGATGTGTCAGTCTTGTTTCGACAGATCGAGGATTAGCGGATGCAATTCCTCATAGAACGTCGCCAAACCATGCTTATCCTGGGGATTTCAGTTCTGATAATGGTTGTTTTCGGCCTGCTCGGTATGCTGGCGATCAACAACCCGGCGTATGAGTCGATCCGTCACCTGTTCGAGACCAAGTACCGGCAGAATGTCGCCACATGGTACACAAGTATTGTGTTCCTCTCGGCGGCGCTGCTCGCCGGCTTGATAAGCTGGCAGCAATATCAGCAGAGAAGCCCTATGTTTCGGTATTGGCTGGGCATCGTAGGGATCTTGCTGCTGCTGTCAATTGACGGTGTGACCGAGTTCTACGGGTTGATCGTCGTCTCACAGCATGACCGGGCAGAGGCGGGGTTGCTGTTCGGTTGGTTCCTGCCGACCGCGTTGGTGATTGCGGCGATGGTCGCGGTTTATGTGCCGTTCGTGAAACAACTGCCGCCGGAGATACGTGTACGCTTTACCGTCGCTGTGCTGCTGGCGGTGGGGGGTGGGGTCGGTACGGCGGTGGTGAATCGTCTGTCCTTCCCGCCGGAATACGAGTTGCTTTCTACACTGCAACTGCTGGATGAAGTCAGCGCCGGGCGTTTACGGACGTATATTGTCCTGTTGATGCTGTTCCAGACATTGCAATGGGTTGGTGCGGTGCTGATGATCGACACATTGCTGCGTTACCTCAACCGCTTTACTCAAGTCAACATCGAGTTTGCACCGCGCACATAGGCATTAGCATCGTGTAAAAACCCCCTGCATTGTTGATGTAAGTGTAGTATTCTAACGTCGATTCGATTAAAATAAACAGTACCCGAACAGTATTGACGTTCTAATTATTTTTATCGAAAGGCAAAAACAAATATGGCTTATAACATCCGTAAAGCCGCAGTGATCGGTTCCGGCACGATGGGGGGGGGCATCGCAACCCTGCTCGCCGGTGTCGGCATCGAGACCATGCTGCTGGATATTCCCGCGAAAGACACCAACCCCGGCGACCCCCCGCGCAAGCGTAATGCCGTCGTCAACAACAACTTGAAAAGTCTCAGAAAAATGCGTCCGCCGCAGCTTTTTAGCGACTCCGTGATGGATCGCATCAGCGTGGGCAACATTGATGACGATCTGGATAAGCTCAGTGATGCGGACTGGATCATCGAAGTCATCATTGAAAAGCTGGACATCAAGCAAAATCTGATGGGTAAGCTGGCAGAAGTGGTCAAGCCGAGCGCCATCATCAGCTCGAACACGTCCGGCTTGCCGATTAACCAGATTGCGGAAGGATTGGGCGAGGACTTTACCCGGCGCTTTATGGGCACACACTTCTTCAATCCGCCGCGCTACCTGCATCTGCTGGAAGTCATCCCGCATGACAACTGCGACCCTAAGGCGGTCGCGTTCATTACGGATTTCGCCACCAACCGCCTCGGTAAAGGGGTGGTGATCGCCAAAGACGAACCGAATTTCATCGGCAATCGCTTTATGTCGATGGTCGGGATGCAGGCGATGAATTACGCGCTTGACCACGAGTACACCGTCGAAGAAGTGGACGCCATCACCGGGCCGTTGATCGGTCGCCCCAAGACGGCGACGTTTAACCTCAACGACCTCGTCGGCTTTGACATCGCCGTGCATGTGGCGCGGAACCTGTATGACGCCATCCCCGATGACCCGGCGCGCGAGGTGCTGAACCACCCGGCGGCGAACAAGCTCTCCGACATCATGCTGGAAAACAACTGGCTTGGTCGCAAGAGTGAGCAGGGCTTCTACCAGATGAAGCGTGAGGGCGGCAAAAAAGAACTGTGGGCGCTCAACCTCCAGACGATGGAATACGAACCGCCCTCAGAAGTCAAATTCGAGAGCGTTGGCAAGCACCGCAAGGTGAAGGACACCGGCGAGCGCATCAAATTGATGATGCACGAGGACGACCGCGCCGGGGAGTTCCTGTGGCATCATCATGCGTTTTATCTGGCGTATGCGTCCAACCGGGTGCCGGAGATTACCGAGACCATCGTCAACATTGACAACGCCCAGAAGTGGGGGTTCAGCCACGAGATGGGGCCGTTCGAGATCTGGGACGCTATCGGCGTCGAAGAGACCATCCCGCAGTTTGAGGAAGCCGGTTATCCCGTTTCCGATTGGGTGAAGAAGATGGTCGCGGACGGCAACAAGACCTTCTACCAGTACGACGACAACGACATGAAGGTCGGCTACTACAGCCCACAGGAAGAAAAATACCTGCCGCTGGAAAAAGACTCGCGCCAAATCACGGTCGATGAACTCAAGGCGACCGATAAAAAGTTAGACGGCAACGACAGCGCCACCATCTTTGATATGGGCGACGGTGTGCTGCTGTGGTCGTTCCACAGCCAGGGCATGGCGATTGACACCAATCTGATCCAGATGGGGTATCGTGCGCTGGAACTGCTGGAAGAAAACGAGGACTATAAGGCGTTGGTCGTCGGGCATGACGGCGATAACTTCTGTGTCGGCGCGAATGTGTTCATGGTGGCGATGGCAGCGCAAAGTGACGAACTCGACCAACTGACCGATATGGTTGAGTCGCTGCAAACACTCACGCAGAAGATGCGTTATGCGTCCAAGCCGGTCGTGGTCGCCCCTGCCGGGCGGGCACTCGGCGGCGGTGTGGAACTCATCATGGCGGGTTCCGCTGTGGTGCCACACATGGAAACCTACGCCGGTCTGGTAGAGATGGGTGTCGGCCTCGTCCCGGCGGGCGGCGGTATGAAAGAACTCGTGCGCCGTGTCATCACCCCGCTGAAGGCTTCTAATGCGAATAATGATATTCTGCCCAAGATGCAGGACATCTTCCAGGCGGTTTCGACGGCGAAGGTCACTATGAGCGCACTTGAAGCGCAGGAGATGGGCTTTATCGACGACGACGCGCATATCGTGATGAACCGCGATTATCTGCTCGGTGAGGCCAAGCAGACCGCGCTTGAACTGGCGGATGGTTATGTGCCCAAGCAACCCGGTCACGTATGGGCCGCCGGGCGTGATGTCCACGCCGCGCTGCTCATCGGCGTGGAGGGTTTCCGCGATGGCAATTACGCCACCGAGTACGACGCGCACATCGCTCGTAAGATCGCTTATGTGTTGACCGGCGGTGGGCTTTCCGAACCGCAGTTTGTGTCAGAAGACTATCTGATGACGCTGGAACGCGATGCCTTTATGAGCCTCGTGCCTGAACAAAAGACACTCGAACGCATCGGTCATATGCTGGAAACACGCAAACCACTGCGTAACTAATTAATCTTCAGGCGCTCTGTAGCAACGGAGCGCCTCATTTATCGTTGGCAAATTTATTGAGGAAAAGAGAAAAATGAGAGAAGCAGTTATTGTTGCAGGCACCCGCACCGCTGTGGGCAAGGCCAAGCGTGGCGTCACCTCTAATGTGCGCTCCGATGACATGGCGGCGACCGTCATCAAGGAGTTGCTGAACCAGACCGACGGCAAGCTCGACCCGCAAGAGATCGACGATGTGTTGATCGGCTGTGCGATGCCGGAAGGCTCGCAGGGGATGAACTTCGCCCGTGTGATCGCATTACGGGCCGGTCTGCCGGTGGAAATCCCCGGCGCGACCGTCAACCGCTTTTGTTCCAGCGGTTTACAGACGATTGCAATGGCAGCTAACGCCGTCATCGCGAACGAAGCTGACGTGATGATCGCCGGCGGCGCAGAGACGATGTCGCTGGTGCCCATGACCGGCTTCCACCTCAGCCCTAACCCGCATATGGCGGAAAATGCGCCAGAAGTCTACATGAGCATGGGTCTGACAGCGGAACACGTCGCGGAAGAGTTCAAGATCAGCCGCGAGGACATGGACGAGTTCGCCTACCAGAGCCACCAACGCGCCGCCGCCGCCCAGGACGCTGGTAAGTTCGCGGAGGAGATCATCCCCTATGAGATCGAAGAGACGGTCATCGGTGAGGATGGTCGCCCGACCACCATCACCCGTACCTTCAAACAGGACGAACATCTGCGCCGTGAGACGACCGTCGATACACTGTCGAACCTCAGACCCGTTTTCCGGCAGGGGGGCAGCGTCACGGCGGGGAACTCCAGCCCGTTGAGTGACGGCGCTGCCGGTGTGATCGTCATGGAAGCCAAGAAAGCCGAAGCCCTCGGCCTGAAGCCATTGGCACGCTTTGTCGGCTTTGCGGTCGCCGGTGTCCGTCCCGAAATCATGGGCGTCGGGCCGATTAGAGCCATCCCGAAGGTGCTGGAACGCGCCGGGTTGACGCTCGATGACATGGACGTGATCGAACTCAACGAGGCGTTTGCGGCGCAGTCCCTCGCGGTGATGCGCGAACTGGAAATCGACCCGGAGAAGCTCAACGTCAACGGTGGGGCGATTGCGCTCGGTCATCCGCTGGGCTGCACCGGCTCCAAATTGACCGTGCAGTTGATCCACGAACTGAAGCGCCGCAACGGTAAGTATGGCATGGTGACCATGTGCATCGGCGGCGGCATGGGTGCGGCGGGCATCTTCGAGAACCTGAACTAACATCCCCCACAATCAATAACAACGACGGGATGCCTCAGCGCATCCCGTTTTTGACTCAGTCGGAAACGTTCTTACGGGCGATGACTTTCGTCGGTTTGATGCGCAGCAACAGCTCACCGGGGACGGCGTTACGCTTGCCAAACGACTCGGCTTTGTCCGCACCCATGTAGCGCCCGGCGATCTGCGTAGACCACTTGATAAGTTCCTCCTGTGTCGGGTCGAGGATCTCGGCCTCGCCTTCGAACAGTACAAACGCGAACGGTGGTGTTTCCTCATCGACGGAAATGGCGACACGCGGATCACGCTTGATGTTCTCTCCTTTGACGGTGTCCTCGCCGGTCATGAAGATCAAGTCGTCACCGTCAAGTGTGTACCAGATCGGCGCGACATGTGGCCTGCCATCATCGCGGACGGTGGCAAGCTTGCCGGTGCGAACGGTGTCGAGCATAAAACTGCGGTATTCTTTGTCGGTCATCTGCTGCATATGGTGTGCCTCCTATGGCAACTTGTCCTACTAAATCTTACCAAATCACCGGTGCTGATGCCGGGAACACTGCATATATCCGATGTCGGCATGATGAGAATAGGATAATTTGCTACAATGGCGTTATTGATGTCCACTGAGAAGAGATGGAAAGCCATGACCACCGTAGAGACCACAATCGACCTGACCCGAATGGGCCAACGTGCCCGCGCCGCCTCACATCAGATGGCGGGATTGACCACCGACCGCAAGCGCGAAGTGCTGCGTGCCATCGCTGATGCGTTGGAAGCGAACGCCGAGACCATCCTCGAAGCGAACCGGCTTGACCTCGCTGACGGACGCAGCAACGGCCTCTCTGAGCATCTGCTTGACCGGTTGGACTTGCAAAACCGTCTGGACGGCATCGCCGCCGATGTGCGCAGCGTGGCGACCCTGCCTGACCCGGTCGGTGAAGTGTTTGACGAAACCGTGCTGGAAAATGGCCTGAAGGTCAGCAAGCGACGGGTGCCGCTCGGTGTGATCGGTGTGATCTACGAGGCACGGCCTAACGTCACCGTTGATGTGGCGACACTGGCTTTTGCCACCGGCAACGCCGTAATCTTACGAGGCGGTAAGGAAACGCTGCGCAGTAACATTGCGCTGGTCAACGTGATGCAGCGCGTGCTGGCGGATTTTGGCCTGACCGATGATGTCATCCAGTATATTGAAAGTACCGACCGCCGCTACGTCGGGGAGATGCTCACGCTGCACCAGTATATTGATATGATTATTCCGCGTGGGGGCAGTGGCCTGCACGACTTCTGCCGGGAAAACAGCACCATCCCGGTGATTATCGGCGGGATCGGCATCTGTCACCTCTACGTAGGGGCGACCGCCAACCGGGACGACGCGCTCAACGTCATCCACAACGCCAAGACACAGCGGCCCTCGGTATGCAACGCGCTGGATACGCTGCTGGTCGATGCAGCGGTCGCTGAAGAATTTCTTCCGCGTGTGGTCGAGCATCTGCAAGCGGACGGCGTGACCTTCCGTGCGGAGCCAAATGCTCACGTCATCCTCCAGGATTACGAGAGTGTACAGCCCGTCGGTGGCCAGGATTTCGACCAGGAATGGCTGTCCCTTGTGTTGAGCCTCAAAGTCGTGGATGGACTCGACGCGGCAGTTGACCACATCCGTCAGCACAGCACGCAGCACTCCGATGGCATCCTGACGCAAGACATGACGCAGGCCGAAAAATTTTTGAACGAGGTCGATTCAGCGGCGGTTTACGTCAACGCTAGCACCCGCTTCACCGATG
>DAOTTX010000429.1:0-1737 GCA_034437515.1 Anaerolineae bacterium | reverse complement strand
GTGCGCGGCTACGAGCGCACCGCGACGGCGCTCGCGAACTTCGTCGCCGAGCAGCGCGATTTCATCGCGCGCCGGCCCCTGATTGACGCCAATGAGGAGGGCGAGGTCAGCGCCATCGCCGTGGATGAGCGGGAACGCGACGGCAGCCTCATCATTCACGCCCAGATCGCAGGCGCGTGGCGCGACATCGTCCGGTTGGAGATCGAGCGCGAGGATCTGCGGCTCTACCTGCTGTTGGTCCTGCGAGCGTTCCTCTATGAGCACCGCCGCAAATACGTCTGGAGTCGGGGCAAAATCCTGCGCGGCGTGTTGGAGGCGTTGGAGGTGCCGCGCCTGGCCGCCGCCACGGTGGAGACGCATCAACGCCGCGTGGCGGAGGTACTGGACGACGCGCGGCGCCTCCTGCCCGACGAGCTGCCCCATCACGGCGTGGGGTTGGATCGCGAAGGCGCCCCGCTGCACCTCAGCGCCCTCGAGGCCGAACTCTCCGCTGCCGACGCCGACATCGACCGCCGCGTCTACGCGCTCTACGGCCTCACGGAGGAGGAAATCGCCGTGGTGGAGGGGGAGTAGGGGGAATGGGGGAATTGCGGGGGAATTGCGAATGATGAATGATGAATTTAGAATATTTTTATAGGCAGATACTTTTCTATTCGCAATTCGCAATTCTAAATTCTAACAACAGAGGAGGCAGGTTATAATGAGTGAATATCAATATTACGAGTTTCGAGCGCTTGATCAATCCCTGACGCCAGAGGAACAACAAGCCGTAGCAAGTCTTTCCAGCCGGGTGTGGCCACATCCGCGCCGCGCGATCTTCGTCTACAACTACAGTGACTTTCCGGCTAATCCGCTGGAGGTGCTGGCGCAATATTACGATGCTATGTTCTACATCGCTAACTGGGGGAGTTGCCAACTGGCGTTCCGCTTCCCCGCCGCGTTAGTGGAGGTGGACACGATGCAGCGTTATACCGTGGTCACAACGGACTACCCCTCAGATGCAGTCACCATCTCTGTTAAAGATGATACCGTCATCCTGAGCCTGAGCGTGAATGAGCAAGAGTTCGACTGGGTGGAGGGGGAGGACTGGTTAGATGAGATGATCGGGTTACGAGAGGCGTTGATACAGGGGGATTATCGCGTGCTCTATCTGGCGTGGCTCAAGGGCATCGCTATGGAATATGGGGTGGATAAGGAGGCGCTGGAGCCACCGGTACCGCCTGGCCTGCGCGATCTCACGCCAGCCCTGGAGAGCTTCGTGGAGTGCTTCGACGTGCCAGTCGATTTGATTGCTATCGCTGCCGAGCGCAGTCCCGCGCTGAAGTTGCAAGGCCCAAACGAGGCCATGCTGCGCCAGCGCATCGCAGCATTGTCGTTGGAGGAAAAGGACGCCTTTCTGCTGCGTCTGGCTCGCGACGAACCTCGGCTTTCACTTGTCTTGCGCGAACATCTGGGGCTGTTGCGCTCGGTTCTCTCGGCGGATACGGAGCCACGTCGCACCGTGGGCGACTTGTTGGCTGCGTAACTGCTTGCAATTAGGAATGTGGGGAGTTGCGAATGATGGATTGCGAATTTTGAATCTTTTCCCAGCTTTATCATTCGTAATTCGCAATTCTAAATTCCCCATCGCAATTCTAAATTCATAATTCAGAAAGGAGTATCTATGACGTTTGAGGAGTGGGCCGCCGACGTATCCTCGGTGATTCGAGAGGGGCCGGTGTGGAAGTTTTACGGGTA
>DAOTTX010000428.1:0-44844 GCA_034437515.1 Anaerolineae bacterium | reverse complement strand
GTAACTGAACTGCTCCTCAAGCTGCGCGTCGCTCCAACCGAAGCCTGATTTGAGCACTTCCAGGCCCACCAGCACATTCACCGGTGCGTTCGGGCGTGAGGCTTCCGTGCTGTAGAGCACCGCGAAGATGTCCTCGTCGAGCCTGGTTTCTCAGGGTGTGATTAAAAACATCTGTTAGGCTGAATAGAAATTGTGAGACTTTCTATACAAGTAAAAGGTTCTTCGGTAGAGTCAACACATGATGAGATTCTGAAGTAAGGAGTATTGTGTGTCAGAAGATGTATTGGTGATCGGTGCCGGCCCGGCGGGGATCGCCGCCGCCTATTATCTGCAAAAGGCTGGTATTCCATACAAAGTCATAGACGAAGCCCAGGAGATCGCCTCCACATGGAACAGTTTATATCCATCGTTGCGATTAAACACATCTCGCTTTTTCTCTCATTTGCCGGAGCGCAAGTTCCCGCTGCATTACGGCCTGTTCCCGACCGCCAAGCAGTATCACCATTACCTGGAGCAATACGTACAAGATTATGACCTGAATATTCATCTCGGTGTGACGGTCGAGCGTGTGTACCCGGATGGCCCCGGCTGGCGCGTCGAGAGCCAGGAAGGGACGATGCACCACAACGAGTGGTACCCGGCTGTTATCTCCGCGACCGGGCGCTTCGGCGCGCCGGTACAGCCCCACTTCTCCGGCGAGGAGACGTTCAGCGGCGAGATCATCCACGCCAACCGCTACCTCGGCCCGGAACCGTTTACCGGCCAACGGGTGATGGTCGTCGGCAACGGCCCCAGCGGTGTCGATATTGCGACCGAGCTAGGCCGCACCGAAGGCGTGGTTAAGCCGGTGCTGCTCTCCCAACGGACGGGGGTGGTGCTGCGTCCGCGCTACCCCTGGGGGTTGCCCAAACACGTCTGGATGATGATCGGTGAAAAGTTGCCGGACGTGCTCGCCAAACCGTTGATGGACAAGATTTTGAGTGCGCGATTTGACAATCTGGACGAGGTCGGCATCAAATCGCCACAAGGGCCGGAGGAAAGCTCGGCGGCGGGGGGCACACGCGGGCGGGAGTTGATCGAGGTGGTGAAGGCCGGCGCGGTGGTCAGCGTGGACGGGCCGCAGCGATTCGAGGGCGACGACGTGATCCTCGACGACGACAGCCGCGTGCAGCCGCACACGGTCATCATGGCGACCGGCTACAAGCCGGTGCTGTGGCGTTACCTCGAAATCGACGTACCGACCGATAATGACGGCTGGCCTCTGCGCATCGACGAACCGTTCGACCGCGTGATGGAAGGCAAGCGGCAGGTCGTCGGTTACCCCGGTCTATACCTGGTCGGCGTGTTCTACCAGGGCAAGGGCGCGATGTATAACTTCAACACCGAGTCCGCCGATGCCGTCCAGGAGATCAAGGCCCACCTGCACGATCTCAAGTCCCGGTCGGCGGTCATCGCCGGGGACTAACGCGGTTCGTCTGGATCGTCGAGCAGTTCGGAGAGTGTGCGGCGGCGCTTGGCTACCGGGTCGGGGGTCGTGTCCTCATCGAGGCTGAGTTGTTCGTAGGTGAGATCAGCGTCATGCTCGTAGTTGTAATCGTAGTCGTAGTCGTCAGCCGGCACGGTGACACGCTTGGCCTTGTCATCGTAGAACAGGTCGCGCTTGGCTTTTGTACGCTCACCGGTGAGCATTGCGGTCGCAAACTGTCCCCATCCCCGGCAGATCAGGTTCACCACATGGAACAGCAGCGGCGCGATGAGCAGACCAAGTCCGGAGACAATCAACGCTTCCGGCAGGGTATCGACGGTCATGTTGAAAATGTTGATGTCCGTATTGGGGGAGTTATACGTCAATGGTGCGAAGATGAACGCGAACGGCAACATGACCGCGAGAATGGCGACAACAAAGGCGAAGATGCCAAACGGGAACCGGGCAAACAGATAGAAGATCCCCTTCCAGTTGCTTATGTCGGTCAGGCCGAGCCGAAGCTGCGCCCACAGGTTCGCGCTGTTGAAGCTCGGCATCTGGATAGTAGGGATGTCAGTACCCAGCAGTGCGTTCGCCAGTGTGCGCTCAAAGCCGATGGCGAACCAGCAGGCGATCAACACCCCGATCAAGATCGGGACGCCGACCAGAACAACCAGCAGACCGAACCCCAGCGAAAAGCCGATCACCATCAACATAAAATAGGCCAACCCCAACGGGAAGGATAAGAACAGATACAGGATGTTGGTGTAGGTGCGGCGGTCAAAGAACGGACTGAGATAGCTAAAAATGAGATTGCGTTCGGATGTCACAGTTCGATATTCCTTGGAAATTCAGACGGTCTTTCTCGCTTATTCTACGTTAAACCTCCGATAAATGTTCCAGAATGATGTGCCGCGAATGCGAAAAATGTGCTAACGTTGGCGCTGGATAATCGTGAACACTCAGATCAGGGGCGGCATGTCAACGATCACGCAGCGTGATGAAGACACCACACCAATCGACACCGGGTTAACACCCGACGAAGTACAGACACGCATCGACCGGGGACAACAAAACAGTTTTGATGTGCAGGTCGGGCGGACGTATCGAGAGATCTTCCGTTACAACATTTTCAACACCTTTAACGTGGTGCTGTTCGTCTTGCTGACGATCATTATCATCTTGCAGGACTACACCACCGCGCTGTTCGCCGGGTTCAGCGTGGTGATGAACTCGATCATTGGTACGGCGCAGGAAGTCAACGCCAAGCGACAGCTTAACCAGTTGACCGACCTCGCCTCTCAAACCGTCAAGGTGATCCGCGACGGTGAACAGCACGCCATTGACCGGCAGCACATCGTCAAGGACGATCTGGTGATTGTCGAACCGGGTGATCTGATCCCGGTAGATGGCGTCATCGTACAGAGTGACAATCTGGAGATCAACGAAGCGCAGATTACCGGCGAGGCCGATGCGATCTACAAGCAGTCGGGGGATGACATTACTTCCGGGTCGTTTTGCATCACCGGGCGGGGTGTGATGCAGGCGCAGCAGGTCGGCAAGCACAGCACCGTAAACCGGCTCGCCGCCCGTGCTAAAAGTTACCGAAAACCCGTCACACCGACGCAGCAGCGCATTCAGATTATCGTCCAGTTTACGCTGGTCGTGATGTTTATCTTCCTGCCGATGCTGTTGATCTCCGGCTATCTGGACGGCGAACCTTTCCTCGAACTGACGCGCAACGCGGTCGTCTTTGTGACCAGTTTGGTGCCGCAGGGCTTAATTTTGATCGTCATCCTCTCGCTGACCGTCGGCGCGGTCAAGACCAGCCGCCATGAAACCCTCGTCCAGCGGGTGAACGCGGTCGAGTCGCTCTCGAATGTGAGTGTGTTGTGCTTTGACAAAACCGGCACCCTCACGCAGAACCGGCTCATCGTCGATGAGATCATCCCGGCGGACGGCGAGGACGACGAAACGACGAGGGCGCTGCTGGCACGCTATATACGCCAACTCAGTCACCGCAACAGCACCGCAGAAGCCATCGCGGACGACCTCGGTGTGGGTGAGGTAGACGATCAACAGGAGCGGCGCGACGAAGTACCGTTTACATCGCAGCGCAAATGGGGCGCGGTGGCCTTCGACGACGAAACCCTTATCCTCGGCGCACCGGAGCGCGTGCTGGGCGAGGATTTTGACATCGAACCTTACACCCGGCAGGGGTTGCGCGTGCTGGCGCTGTCCCGGTTGGATCACATCCCCTCGCGGGAGGCACGCCACATCGACGGTGCGCAGCCGATCACGCTGGTCACGATCCGTGATGAGGTGCGCGACGACATCCACGAGACGCTGCGCACATTCATCGACCAGGGGGTGCGCCCGAAGGTGATTTCCGGCGATAACCTGCTGACCGTGCAGGCGGTTGCACTTCAGGTCGGCATGGATGTCGAACAGGCTTACACGGGTGACGACCTCGAAGCCATGTCCGACTCTGATTTTGCGACCGCGATCGCACAGGCGACCATCTTTGCGCGGGTGGGGCCGGATACGAAAGAACGGATCGTGACGGCCCTCCGCGCCCAGGGGGAATATGTGGCGATGGTCGGTGATGGCGTGAACGACGTACCCGCGCTGAAAGCCGCCGACCTCGCGGTTGCCATGAACGGCGGCGCACAGATCAGCAAAGAGATCGCCGATATTGTGCTGCTCAACGATGCGCTGACCACGCTGCCGCTCGCGCTCAAAGAAGGCACAGAGACCACCCAGACCCTCTACGGCACGACCAAGATGTTTTTAGCGAAGAACACCTACAACACGCTGCTGTTTTTGTTCGTCACGTTGATGACGCTGCCCTTCCCCATCACGCCGATTCAGATCAGTTGGGCGTCCTTCGGCACAACGAATATGACCGGCGGGTTGATCGCGCTCGGCATCCTGCGCCCCAAGACCACCCGCGACTTTCGCCATGATGTGCTGGATTACATCATCATCGCGGGGGTGACGGGTGGTGTGGGGATGGCATTTCTGTTTCTGACGATCTACAACTACACCGACACGGCGACCGCACGCTACGCGATAACCATCGCCTTTATGCTCTACCAGCTCAACATCTTATGGAACATGGCCGGGATTGACCTGCTACGCCCGTCCACGCTGCGGGCTAACCCACTGGTGGTTCTGGTTTCCGGCGTGTTGAGCCTGGGGACGATTGGCGTCGCGCTGACCCTACCGGACGTGTTCGAATTTGGGTTGCCGCCACCGGAAGTTTTGCTATTAGTCGGGGTGGTACACGCGCTGATGGTCTCGCTGGTCAGTGTGATGTTGCGGAACCGGGGCCTGCTGCACCGCTTTTACAACCTCATCACGTTCACCAAACGCCACAACGCCGGACCGAGCGACCGCTGAGATAGGGGCGAATCGATGTGTCCACCTACGGGAGCTTGCCCCTGTAGACGGCTACAGGTGCCTGTCCGCTAAAGGGACAGGGTGACAAAAGAACGTCCATCATTCGTAGGGGCGACCCAGTGCGGTCGCCCTGAGACGTACAAAATCACCTGCAACTTACTGACGGATAGCTGCCCCTTTCAGTCCCTGTCTACTGGGAGATTGGGCTGACCGACAGGTCAAACCGGATGGGGTTCAAAACGCTTAAAAGGTCGCTAGAATCTTTTGTGCGCCGGCCTCATCATCGACGAAGTAGAGGGCTTGCTCACCGAATTGCAACATACGCTCCTCACTGCCGCCGGTGAGCGTGCGCTCGACATCGCGGTCTAACCCGATGACGACCGCCCGCCCGGTCAGGTTGGGGTTCTGGCGTTTGCCGAAGCTACGCACATGCGCGACCGCCCCACCCGGCAGATGATCCGTACCACTCAGATCAACCATCACATCGACCGCGTGCCCGATGCGATGCAACGCGAATAACGCCGTGCGCACGGTTTTGTGATAGTCGTTCCAGTTCCAATCATCGCCGACCGCCGTATAGCGTAAGACGGTCTGCGCTTCTTCGTCGTCCCAAGAGTATTCAAAGCCCATTATTCGTCCTCGATGTTGCGGGTTAAGCTCACCGTGTAGGTGATGTCGGTGAAGGTCTGCACCAGCACGCGCACCTCACCGTCTTCGGGCACGCGGAAGTCCATCACAACACGCAGCGTGCCCTGCGGTGTCAACGTGGCGATGGTCGCGCCGGCCTGCGTCACCGCGATGTAAGGCTGGTCGTTGAGCGTCATCGGCTGGCTGGCGGTCGCGCTCAACCGGACGACCTCATCCGCGCTGCCCGCAAAGGTCAGGTAGCGCTGCGCACTGTTGGCGGTCAGGTTGAGTTCGACCGGGCCGTCATCGAGCGATGCCTGCGGTGCCTGGGCGATGCTCAACGTCAGCGAGCCGCCTGTTGCGTCGGCCTCGCTCGGCGTCAGGATGACGTAGTACGTCTGGCCTTGCCGGGCGAAGAAGTTTTGTATCACTGGTGGGGTGCCGGTCTGGCTTTCCGCCACGAGGCCGGGATTCATCACGTCGAGGCGTGTTTCAATCGTGCTATCCTGCACGTTAAAATCCACCAGTTGGTCGGCCTCGGATGTAAAACTGTAGATCAGTGTGTCGTCGTCCGCATCAAATGAGCCGACGACCGATTCACCGAGGCTGACCGTCGCCGGGTCGATGCGTTGCAGCGTCAGCGCGAAGACAGAACTCGCCCGCACGGTCAGCGAATACGCGCCCGCTTCCGGCAGTTGCACCGGGCCGAGGCGCGTGGTTGTCGAGTCGAGATACAGGCTGCTGCCCAGCCGTTCGTCGTCCGGGCCGGTCATCTCCACGAAACCGCTGGTTTCTTGCGTCGTCAACGTGACCAGTATTTGATCGGTTGCCGCCCCGCTGAACGTGTATTCTGTGACTGGCACACCCTGCGCCGGGTCTTCCGTGATCGTCTCGCCATAGGCGATGCTTTCGACCACGACCTGCGTCAGCGCGAGTTTATACGTCCCCTCGCCCTGGTCGTTGAAGCTGGCAGCGACGACGGTATAGGTGCCGGTTTCGGGCAGGGTGAGGTTGACGATGAGCGCGTTACGGTCGCCGCCGCTGTCGTCGTCGGTAGCGATCTCGCCGCCATCGGTGCCGGTGAGCGTCAGATAGGGGTCGAAGTCGTCCGAGGTCAGGCTGATGTTGATGGTGGTGCCGGCTTCGGCTTCAAATGTGTAGGGGTCGCTCTCGCCGGTTTCGAGTTCACCGCTGATCGTCGTGCCGAGGTCGAGTTCCGCTTGTGCCACCACACTCGCGACGACCCCGACCATCAATAAGAGCAATATAGAAAGTTTGTGCAAGGTTGTCTTTCCCTTCTTTGCATGTTGGCCTATTATAGCGAACATAACAGACGGTTTACCACTGATGGGCGACACATGAGCACAAAAAATTTTTACATCTTGCACGGGGATGACGACATCGCCATTGATGAGGCGGTGAGCAAGTTCCGTGCGGAGATGGGCGGCGACATCAACGCGGAGATGAACATTACCGAGTTCGACGGCACCACCGCCACCGTAGCGGAGATCCTCAACGCGGTATCGTCGTTTCCGTTTCTATCCGACCGGCGGCTTGCTATCGTCAAGGGGTTGATCGGTTGGATTACCCGAAAAGGGGCGGGGAAAACGGGCAAAGAGGCCGTACAACGCCTGCAAGAGGCACTTCCCGAACTCCCAGACCATGCACGGCTGGTGCTGGTCGAACGCGGCGGCGCACTCTCCGCTAAGAACGCGGTGATGAAATTCGCCGACAATATGGACAACGGCTTCGTGCGAGCGTTTAACGCGCCTAAAGACACCGTCTCATGGATTTTGCACCGTGCGGAAAAGATCTACGAAATACCGATGGACAAACGGGCAGCGGTCGCGCTCTCTGCTGTGACCGGCACCGATCTCCGCCTTGCGGATAACGAGTTGGTCAAACTGGTGGCCTACACTGCCGGGGAAAACCGCCCGATCAGCGAGGACGACGTCGCCACACTCACGCCTTACGTGCCGGAGGCCAACATCTTCGCGCTGACGGATGCCATCGCCACCGGGCGTGGCGAGCAGGCGCTCGAACTCATGCACCGTCTGTTGAGTGACAAGAAGCAAGACCCGTTCAGCATCTTCGGGATGATCGTGCGCCAGTTCCGCTTGCTGCTGCTGGCGAAAGAACATTTCATCACCAAAGGCAACAGGGACGGCCTGGCGAGTGCGCTGGGCATCCACTCTTACCCGGCACAGAAGGCCGCCCAGCAAGCACAGGCGTTTTCTCTGGAGGACTTAGAGCGCATCTATCGCAACCTCGCCGAGCTTGACCTGAAGATCAAAACCGGGCGCATCGACATGCTGCTGGCGCTTGATCTGTTTATCACCGGTGTCTCACGCTAGACTTTGCAACGTTTCTCGTGACAATCGCGTAATATAGAGTATAGACGAAATAGTGTTCTAGGAGAGATAAAATGGCTCAGTTACTACTGCTGCTGGCGGTGATTGTCGTAGCATGGATCGCGGTCAACGCGGTCGCCGGGATCATCGGCTTGCTGTTCATGGTCGCGGTGTGGATGCTCATCGGTTATCTGGTCGGGCAGTTGATGCGCGGCAAGGGTTACGGGCCGGTCGGCGATGCCCTGCTCGGCCTGGGGGGTGGCATCACCGGGAGCGTGCTGCTGCGCATCGTCGGCGTCAGCTTTGGTGACATCTGGATCATCAGCAACATCATCGTCGGGGTGATCGGCGCGGTAGTGCTGATCTTCGGTATTCGCCTGCTGTTTGATAGCGACTTCGGGAAGTAGCGATTCCGATAAAAGTCTAATAGTTTGTTGACAGGCTTTTTACGTAGATGCCCTACATTATTAGATGATAGTAATGGGAGGGCATTAAAAGCCTATGGACCTGAATACGTATACCAATAAAGCGCAACAGGCGCTCTTACAAGCAAAATCACTCGCGACCGAGTACAACCACAACGCCATCGAACCGGCACACATCTTAGCGGCCTTGCTGATGCAGGAGGACGGTGTGGTGCCGGAAGTCGTCGCCAAGATCGGCGCACGCCCGAATGTTGTACTCAACGACCTACAGGGCACACTGGACGGACTGCCGCGCATTTCCGGCAGTAACGTACAGGTCGGCCTCAGTCGGGAAGCATCCCAGGTGCTGACGCAGGCTGAAAAGCAGGCCGGCAAGATGCGTGACGAGTACATCAGCACTGAGCATGTGTTGCTGGCACTGGTCGATGCGCGTTCAACGGGATCATTGCTGAACCGGCATAGCATCACGCAGGACGCGATCTTACAGGCATTGACCGCCATTCGTGGCGGGCAGCGCGTCACCACGCAAGACCCCGAAGGCACCTATCAAAGCCTGGAAAAATACGGGCGTGACCTGACCACTGCCGCCCGGCGATTCACGTCATCAGCCGCCGCACCAAGAATAACCCGGTGCTCATCGGCGAGGCCGGTGTTGGTAAAACCGCCATCGTAGAAGGACTGGCGCAGCGCATCGTCGCGTTGGATATGGGCAGTCTGGTCGCCGGGGCCAAGTTCCGGGGTGAGTTCGAGGAACGCCTCAAAGCTGTGCTGAAGGAAATCGCCGATAGTGACGGTCAGGCGGAGACGTTGAGACGGTGCTCCGCCCCTATCTAATCTGGTCGAGAGGCCATCAGCACCGTCCAGGTGCCCTTTTGCACGGCCTTGCCTTCCTGGTTGACGATGCGCACATCAAAGGTGACGATCCCCCCGCCGAGCCGCCGGGCGGGTTTGGTCGCCGCCACTTCGATCTCCACATGCATCGTATCCCCGATAAACACGGGGATGCTGAATTTCATCTCAATCGCCCGGAAGGACAGCACGGTCTGATCCATAAAGCCGAGTTGGTAGGCTTGCCCCACCGCATAGCTGACCGTCAACATGCCGTGCGCCACTCGCTGCCCCAGCATATGATCTTGCATGTAGGCCGCGTCGAAGTGCATCGGGTTGAAGTCCCCGGTGAGTGTGCCAAACTGCATGATGTCGCTCTCGGTGATGGTACGTCCGCGTGAGATCATCTTCTGCCCGACCTCGAATTCCTCGAAGAACTTGCCCAACGGGCGGTCTTTGCGAATATTCACGTTTTATCTCTCCATTTGTGTATCAGCCTGGGCTTATCCATCAGCGTTGACCGAAGCCGCCGCCGTGACTTCCGGTTCAGGCGTGATGGGGACGACACCCCCGCCATCTTGCAGGAAGCACACGATGCCATCGACCACCCCCTGCGCGATTTTGTCTTGCTCGGTGGTGAGTATCTCACGATCATTGAACATAAAACCGAGTTCCATGATCGCGCCGGGGGTGCGGGCGTTGATCTTGCTGAAGATGTGGTAGTCAGTCATGTCACGGGTGAGGCCGAAGCGTTGGTCTAAGCCGGTGACCGTGCCGTAATGCTGCGCGAGGCAGTTCACCAACCGCTGATCGGGGCCGCCATCAGGCCGGGCTTCGTGCTTGGCGACCAGAAACCCGGAGACGATCTCGCCGTAATCCCGGCAGTCGTTAGAGTGAATGGACACGAGTGCATCTCCGCGATAGTCGTCAAGGTTGGGGTCGTGCTCTTCCAGCAGATCGACGCGGTAATTCTGCTCACGCAGGGCGACCACCACCCGCTGCGCGATCTCGAAGTTCACCTGATTCTCCGTCAGACCATCCGGGCAGACCGCGCCGGGGTCAAAGGTTGAACCGTAAGATTCCGGCGGTACGCCATAATGCCCGGAGATAATGCCGATGCGCCGGACGTAATTGGGTGTGATGGCCGGGGTAGGGGAGTCAATCGGGATCGCAGTTGGCGCGGCGTTGATGGCAGCGGCACCGGCAAGTTCAGCGCGGACACGGGCGTCTAAGGCTGCCGGGTCGGTCCACATGCTGAGGATGGTTGCGATCAACAAGCCGGAAACGGCGACGACGAACATCGTGCGGATCAAACCGCTGACCGTGCCAACGGTGTTGCGGCGGCGGCGTTCCTGCCGGCGCTGCACCCGCTTGAGGCGCTGCGCTTCCAGCGCGGCGGCCTGGCGACGTTCTTCGGGTGTGGTGAACTTCTGCGGTGGGTTGAGTTCGACCGGCGCGTCCTCCTTTTTGGTGGAGGGCGCTTCATCGCTGCCGACGCCGGTGGCATCCGCGACCCGACGCATCATCTCCATAAAGACGACCGACGCCGGGGAGTCGTTCGTTTCCTCTTTGTCGGGCTGGTCGTGGTTATCGTCGTGTGCCATGCTCGAATTTCCTCAGTATCCACCGTTACCCCCATGCTAGCGATGAAACGGCCAGCGCGCAAGCGGGGTACAGCCTGCTTGTGAGTAAACAAAAAGCCAGCACGGCGGCTGGCATGTTGTCCTAGATAGGATTCGAACCTATGACCTACCGCTTAGGAGGCGGTTGCTCTATCCCCTGAGCCACTAGGACGTGATTTTATTATAACAAAGTTTACCAAATTTTCAGGGCGGTTTCGTGTCGCCGGGTGCATTTCAATGTTTGAGGGGGATAGTATTCTTGATTCGTTTCTAGAGAGGGGATTAACGAAGGGTGAGCCAATCAAACATGAGGTCATTCGTTTTCGTTCGTCCGTAATCCTTGCACATCGCACAGCGTCCACTATACTAACGCTTTGCAAATCAGAGGGATACTGCCTATGCTGCGCCGCGCCCTGCCGGATGCCGCCGTCGTCGCGCTGCTGTTCTTCCTGCCGCTGGTCATGTTCTGGTCGCAGACCGTCGGCGGGCGGACGTTGCTGCCGACGGAGAACCTGTTTAAGTTTGAACCTTATGCCACCGACCGAGCGCAGGTCGGCGCACCGGCTCCACATAACGAGCTGCTCGACGACCTCGTGTTGCAAAATTACCAGTGGAAGTCGTTCATCCGCACCAGCCTCGAAGACGGCGAGGTGCCGCTGTGGAACCCGCACCAGTTCAGCGGTATTCCGTTTTTGGCGGCGGGGCAGCAGTCCGCGTTCTACCCGTTGAGCGCGCTATATTACGTGCTGCCGCTGCCGGTTGCCTACGGTTGGTTCACCATGTTAAACCTGTGGCTGGCGGGGGCGTTCATGTTTGCGCTGCTGCGTGGATTGGGTACGGCGACGGTCGGCGGGGCGATTGCCGGCATCACCTACCAACTGTGCGGCTTTTTGATCGCCAGCGCGGTACACCCCATGATCCTCGGCGCGGCGGCGTGGCTGCCGTTGATCTTGCTCATGGCGGAGTTCATCATTCGTAAGCAGTCGTTGTTCGGGCGGGCGGCTTCCGCCCCCTGGATGGCGGTGGGCGCAGTCGCGTTGGCCTTCAACGTGTTCGCCGGGCACCCGGAGGTCACGATCTACACGCTGCTTATTGCCGGGTATTTCAGTCTGGCGCGTCTGCTGTGGCTGGCGTGGACTCAGCGCGTGCAGAAAGGCGTCGGCGGGGCGCTACTGGCACAGGCATCCCCGGCGGTGTGGCTGCTAGGGATGGTCACGCTAGGCATGGGACTCGCGGCGGTGCAGTTCATCCCGTTGGTGGAGTTCGCCAACACCAATTGGCGGGCGGAACGCGCCGACCTCGACACGGTGCTGAGTTTCGCCCATCCCTTCCGTGATGTCATCATGTATGTGATGCCGAACTTCTACGGTAGCCCGGTGCAGCACAGCTATTATGATCTGTTCGCCGGTGAGACGGTGCAGGCCGTCGATGCCATCGGACGCCCGTATATCGACTGGGGAATCAAGAACTACGTCGAGGGTGCATTATACGTCGGCATTCTGCCGCTGGCGCTGGCGACGGTCGCCGTGTGGCATGGCTTGACGCGGACACGCCAACCGGACGCAGAGTCGGGGTCGCACCGCGTCCCGTATGTGTTGATCTTCTTCATCCTCACGTTGATCTCGTTGAGCTTTATGTTCGGCCTGCGTACCTATGTGGTCGTTTACGCGCTGCCGGGGATCAACCAACTGAACACCGCCTTCCGCTGGGTGTACGGTGTCACGGTCGGTGTGGCGGTGATGGCGGGCTTCGGCGCGGATCTGCTGTGGCGCACACTCACCACCGAGTTTGATCTGCGTGGGACGGTGCGGCGAGCCGGACGGGGGTTGGTGGTCGCCGGGGGTGCGCTGCTGGCGGCGCTGCTGCTCAGTTGGGTGTTGTTTGATCTACTGCGTGATCTGCTGCCGCATGTGATTTCTGCGTTGGTGGGGGCACCGGCGGCGTTCAACAGCCCGGAGATGTTCTATAGCTTTCTGTTCCCGCAGGTGTTGAAGTTGGGCGTGCTGCTGGTGCTTGCTGGCGGGGTGTTTTTGTGGGCCGGGTACGGTCGAGGCCGCGCTCATCTGTGGGCGACATTTGCCGTGCTGCTGCTCGCCGTTGATCTGATCGTCGCCATGCGGGGCTTTAACCCGGCTTCCGACCCTGAACTGCTGGATTATACGCCGGACTCTATCGCGTGGTTGCAGGCGCAACGTGCCGAAGAAGGCGCTTTCCGTTACACCACGCTTGACGACCCCACTGCCCACCGTTCGCTGTTTCAGGCCAACACCACCCTGCGTTATGGTCTGGATGACGTGCGCGGTTATGACAGCATTATCCCGCTCGGTTATGTGGATTACATGCGTGAGGTGCAGATTCAGCCGCAGTTGGATTTCAACCGGGTCGCGCCGTTGTATCTCGACCGCGTCGCCGGCGGTGAGGTGGATTGGCGGCGGCTCGACTTGCTCAACGTGCGCTATATCGTCACCCACAGCGGGACGACGCTGCCGGAAAACGTCTCCGCGTTCGAGCAAGTCTACGAAGACGACGCCGTGCGTATCTATCGCAATCCACAGGCCGTGCCGCGTGCGTTTACGACTGATACTGTGACGCTGGAGAACTGGCCCGGCGACATTACCCCCGCCACGATCACCCGTGACACCGGACGCGAAAAGCTGATCGAAGTCGAGGTCGATGCCGAGACGTGGTTGGTGGTCAGCGAGAATTACGCGCCCGGCTGGCGGGCGTTCGTGCGTCCGCAAGATGCGCCGGATGCTGATGAGCAGGCGTTGCCCGTTGAGCGTGTGTTGGGTCAACTGCAAGGCGTGCGCCTCGATGCCGGGGCCTACACCGTGCGCATGGTCTACAGCCCGCAGAGCTTCCAGGTCGGCGCGTTCGCCTCGGTGATTAGCGCGGCGTTGATCGCGCTGGCGCTCGGTGTGTGGATCTGGCGCTTCCTGACCGGCGGCGCGGACGATACCAGCGCGGTGAATCGCGTGGCACGCAACAGCATCGCGCCGATCATCCTCAACCTGTTCAATCGTGGCATCGACTTCGCCTTCGCCTTCGTGATGCTGCGCATCCTCGGTGCAGCGGACGCGGGAATTTATTACTATGCAATCGTGGTCTTCGTCTGGTTTGACATCTTCACTAACTTCGGCCTCGATGTGTTCTTGATCCGCGAAGCCTCACGCAGCCGGGAGCGGGCGCGGCAATTTCTGCTTAACACCAGCTATCTGCGTTTCTTCCTGGTGTTCGCGTGTGTGCCGCTGCTGCTGGGGTTTATCCTGCTGCGGCAAGCACTCGTCGATCCGGCGCTAGATCAACAGGCGTTAATCGCTATCGGCTTGCTGTATATTGGGTTGGCCCCGGCGAGCATCAGCAAGGGCTTGACCGCGTTGTTCTACGCCTTTGAGAAGGCTGAGTACCCCGCCGCCGTGACGACCATCACCACGATTAACAAGACCGTGCTGCAACTGATCGCGTTGCTGCTCGGCTATGGCATCGTCGGGCTAGCAGGGGCAAGTATTATCGTCAACGTGGTGACGATGGGCGTGCTGGCATGGTCGGCTTGGCGCATCCTGGGGATCGGCAAGACGGCCCCGGTGACGCTCGAACCCGCTGCCGAATCCGAACCCGCACCGGTCATCACCGCCAAACCGGATAACCCCATGATCCGGCGTATGGTGGGCGAAAGCTGGCCTTTGATGCTCAATCACTTTCTGGCGACCATCTTCTTCCAGATTGACATCGTGATCTTAGAAGCCATGCGCGGGGCGCGGATCGTCGGGCAGTACAGCGTGGCCTATCGCTGGTTGCTGGCGTTGAACATCATCCCGGCGTTTTTCACACAGGCGCTGTTGCCGGTGATGTCTCGACAAGCGGAGGAAGACCGCGCCGCGCTTGCCCGCACGTATACACTCGGCGTCAAGCTGCTGGTGGCACTGGCGGTGCCGCTGGCGGTCGCGTTTACGTTCATGGCGGAAGGACTGGTGCTGTTCCTCGGTGGGCAGGATTTCATGCCAGCAGGGGCAATCGCGCTGCAAATTATGATCTGGAGCATCCCTATCGGCTGGATGAACAGCCTGACTCAATACGCGCTGATCGCGGTTAACTTGCAACGCAGCATCACGAAGGCGTTCGCGCTGGCGGTGACGTTCAACATCGTGACCAACATCATCTTTATCAATCAGTTTGGCTACCGGGCCGCCGCCGTCACCACGATCTTGAGCGAGGCCGTGCTGCTGCTGCCTTTCGGTATGCTGCTGCAAAGCGCCCTGGGTAAGCTAGATTGGCTGGACATGGTCTGGCGTCCGGCGGTGGCGGGAGCGGTGATGCTGGTGAGCACGGCGCTGCTGTGGCCCGTTACGCCGGTGCTGGCACTCCCGGCGGGGAGCGTGGTGTATCTGGGTGTGCTGTGGCTGCTCAGACCGTTGAACGCGGCAGAGTGGTCACTACTGCTGCCGTTGTTGCCTGGTCGTTTGCGCCAGATGGTCGTCGCATGAGCAACCTGTAGGGAATGCGCTAGAAATTGGTTTGAGGTCGCCATAGCAAACTTATGATCCGCTATAATACAGGCATGGAGATATTACAGGATTAATAGGCCATGCCAATTGAAGTGGAGTGGGACAACGACCAGCACGACGTCATCCGTTGGGATTTTGAAGGCGGTTGGAATTGGGACGACGTCCACAAGGCGACGCTGGAATCGGTCGAACTGCGTAAGACCGTCACTTCGGAGCAGCCGGTGTCAGTCATTTTGAACTTAGAGCAGTTTACACCGCTCAGCACGGATGCACTGCGCGAGACCCGTAAGGCGCTATTGCTCCGCCCGGAAAATCGTGATCTCGTCGTAGTGGTCGGGCGCAGCATCTACACACAGGCCATTGTGGATATTTTCCGGCGGCGTTACATTGACCTTGCCGATCAGTTTATCGGTGTGGGCAGCGTCAGTGAAGCCCGCCGTTTGATCCGTGAGCATCAGGGCAAGCGCATGTCGTAACCCGTCAATATCTGTGATGGCTCGTAGAGGAGCACCCGCATGTGCTCCCGTTTTCCTGGATGCAATCCCCCTATCGTAACGCGCACATCGATAGACACCGCCCCCCGTTTGTGATAAACTCCGCAAGATGAAAATGCCAGAATCCCGTGCGCACGGGTGAGGACGACGCGAAAACCGAAGGGGTCAAACAAACGATGTTCTTTGATCGTAACGCTAAGACAATTATTGCTATCGTGACACTTGTCGCCGCCTCTTTTTTGACGACAAATCATATTATTCAGAGTGATCCAGCCGACGAGTGGGGCATCGCGGGGTTGCTGGCTGCGATCTCGCTGGGCTTCTGGGTGTGGATGTGGCGTGAGGATGTCGGTGCGGAAACCTCCGCGCTGGTCGTCCAGGACGAGGCCATTCTCCCCCAGGCGCAAGAGTGGATTATTTCCAAAGACACAGCGACCGACGAGGAAGGCAACGTCGTCGATAACGTGCTCGATCCTTCATCATCGACGAAGGTCTTTGAAGAAGAATCCGAAGCCGAGCCGGCGGACGAAATCACCGAGCCGGAGACACCCGGTACGCCAGCAGATACTGACGACATCCCCGCTCCTGATATGGATGTGGATGAGCGCGGCGAGGTCATCGACGAGGTGGAAGAAGCCGGTGATGACGCCTCGGTCGTCGAAAAAGCAATGAACGATGATCCGATTGCCGAAGCAGAGATCGCCGAGGCCGAGGCCGCCAAACCAACCGGGGACACCGAAGCCAAAGCCGAGGAGAACGGCGAGATCATTCAGGAAGAGATCGTCGCGGACACGCTCGAAACGAAAGACGAGTCAACATCAGAAGATGATCTGACGGTCATCGAAGGTATCGGCCCGAAATATCGTGATGCACTGGTCGCCGCCGGGATCGACACGTTCGAGAAGGTCGCCAACGCGGACGTGACCGACTTCGTCGCTGCTGCTGAGGCCGCCGATATGCGCCGTGCATCCAGCATGGAATCGTGGGCGCAGCAGGCCGAGTTCGCGGCGAAGGGCGATTGGGACGGACTGGCGACCTTCCAGGATGACCTGACCGCCGGTCGCCTGACCGACGATAATTAAACTCCCCGCAGCCAATCGCTGAGCGTTGAAAACGCCCGGCTACATGGTGCATGTCCCTTCTGTGGACATGCACACCCACATAAGATGCATCGCGATTAAAGAGCCGATTGCTCATCCTCTCACGATAAGTTCATTGACTTGAGCAAACGAATACGCGCCCCCTTTCAGTGGGCACGCAGGTTGTAACCGCCCGGTTTTGAACCGGCGGCGGGCGCAGTGTGATCCACTGCGCCCGCGTCGATTGCTATGCTTTTGTGTAGCGTGTTACGGCACGGTGAAGGTGAACGCGCTGTTCGTCGTCCAGTTGCTGATAGCTCTCGCTACTTTATCGGCAGGTATCCGGCAGTTCCATCGTCGCCGGGTCGGGCGGTGTGGTGATGATGGTGACCTGCACCGGCTCGGCGTCCTCCGGCGCAGCGGCGACGAACGCCAGCGTCAACACCTCGTAGAGCGCGAGTTGGGCGCTTTCGTTGGCGTCGAGCAGAATCCCCTCTTCCAACGCCACCTGCCGGATGCGCTGAATGGCGAGGTTCTGCGTCATCTCCTGAATGTTGGAATCAGCCGTGAACAAACCGGTGTCCGAGTCGATGACGCGGGTCTGTTGTGCGTTGAGGATGCAGTCTTGCAGGGTGGGCGGCGGCAACCGCATTGAAAGCGTGTTGCCCTCGACGATGATGTCCTCGGCGGTGAGTTGGCGCAAGTCTACCCCCGCGTTGACGTGACCGACCGCCAGCAGCGTCAGTTGTTCGCCGTAAAGCGGTTCTAGCAAGCTGGGCAGGTTACGCTCGGTGATGATGTTCTGGGTGAAGTTAAAGCGTGTGGTCGTCAGGTCGGAGAGGTTCTGCACGCGCTCTAACACCAGCGTGTCGGTCAGCGTGGTGTAGGTCGCCGGCGGTGGGTCAAAGATGCCGATGACGTTGTTCAGCACACCGTCGAACGTGTTGATCCCTAAAATGACCACCACCGCCAACGCCCCCAACGGAATCGCCAGGCAGCCCAGGCCGCCCAATAATCCCCACAAGCACCCGGTCGGACGGGCGGGTTCGCCGTCGTCGAATTCTTCTTCGATAATTTCGTAATCGCCCTGGTCGTCCTCAACCCAGGTTTGCGCCGGGCGGTTGCTTTTTCTATCCGTCCCGATGATCGGACTTCGGTTTGACTTATTGTTCATGAGGGTGAATCCTTTCGGTTTGCTCATCCATAACTGATGCAGGCGGCGTATAATAACGGTGTAACTAAAAACAAATTTTACCGGAAAGTGAGCAATATGGTCACGGCAATCTATGATGGTTATTGTGTCATCTGCAATACGACCCGGCGGGTGGTCAAGATGCTGGATTGGTTCGACCAAGTCGAGTTCCTTGACCTGCACGACCGGGAGGCAGTGGAGTCACGTTACCCCAGCATCGACCACGACACCGCGATGGGGCAAATCCACGTCGTGGATAACAAAGGTAAGGTCTACGCCGGGTTTCCGGCAACCCGGCGGATGCTGCGCGCCGTCCCGCCCGGCATCCCGCTGTATCTTATCATGCGGATGCCGATCATCGGCGGGTACGTCGGCCCGGCGATCTATCGCTTCATCGCCAAACACCGCTATAAGATCAATCAGGTGCTCGGTGTCGATCTTGAAGCGCAGCAACGCGAAGAAGACCAATGCGAAGACGGCGTGTGTAAGCTGGTCTAAAACGGTGACTCGAACGTCGCAAAGGGTGGTAGCTTGCGGTCTTTTTCTGAAAGCAACGGATCGGTCGTAGGCCAATCAATGGCGAGGTCGGGGTCGTTCCACATCAGGCCGCCCTGCGCATCCGGCGCGTAAAATTCATCGACCTTATAAGCGACCAGCGCGGTATCGGTCAGCGTGCAGTACCCATGCCCGAACCCCTTCGGGATGTAAATCGTATGATGATTCTCCTCGGTGAGTTCGACCGAGTCCCACTCGCCATATGTCGGCGAGTCTTTGCGTAAATCGACAAACACATCCAGCACGCGCCCTTTCAGCGCACGGAACAACTTGGTTTCCGTGTGGGGCGGGAACTGAAAGTGCAGCCCGCGCAGCACATGCTTACGTGTCGAAAGCGCCTGATTCTCCTGCGCCCAATCGGTGACGAGACCGTGTGCGGCGAACTTATCACGCCGGTAACTCTCCATAAAGTAGCCGCGTGCATCGCCGATAGGCTTCGGCTTGATGAGAAACGTGCCTGCGAGCCGCAGCGGTTGAAATTCCATTGACTTTTCCCTTCGAGTTGAACAAACGCCTTGATGATAGACGGAATCGTGCGATCTCGCCAAGATGAGCAAGACATAAGAGAAAGCAACGCTTCACCCACCTTTTGTTTACTAACGTATAGACGTAACACGTCTTTTTACAAATAATTATGGAGGAGCGTTCCGTGCGAAAGACTCGTATTCTGTTCTTTTTGCTGACCGCCTTGTTATTTAGGGCGTTCCAGAAAAATAATCATTTAATCGCCAGGATTCATGGGCGCAATATGCACAAACCATTTCGACAAATCTTGCAGACGATCAAATCGCCTTTCTAGATTTACCATCTCTTTTTGAGTGAGGGCAACACCCGTAAGATAGACTTTATCAATGAATTTGACGACGGGCTGTTGTCCTTTGTAGATCATCGTTTGTGCAAAGTTGCATCGTTTAATTGAGGAAAGATAAATTTTTACGTAATTTGTTAGGAAATATTGATGATGCTCAGGGGACAGGGCCGCCTGTCGAGTGGGCAGGCAGCAGATAGTCGATCTCATCGGGCACGGGCGTGAGCAGATAGATGTCGATCCAGTCATGCCAGCCAACCCAATCAGCGTCACTGTACCCCAGGTCGATCCAGTAGGGATGGCTGCGCGGCGCACCCGTATCCCCGGCGACCCCCCGCCCGTACCTCGGCACATACACCTCACTGCGGTAGTTAATCAAATCCGGGTCGATGCCGACCACACCCTTCTGAAGTTTCATCCCGATGGAAGTGACGTCATCCCCGCCGAGGGCTTCCGGGTGATAGCTGGTCGCGTACACCCGCAGCTTACGCCAATACTCGACCGGGCCTTCGGGCGTATCCATCGTGCGGATAGTGACCTGCGTCCCGTAGCCGATGACGGTGTTCTGCACCTCGCTGACCTGTGTTTCTTCTTCCACCACACGCCCGACCTCGACGCCGTTTTCGTAACGCACGCGCACCGTCCGTTCGATCACGCCATTCTGCCCGGCTTGCAGCACACGCCGCTCATCCAGCGCGACTTCCGGGTCGGCCTGGTACACCGTCTCGTGGGGGATGGTCTCGCTCTCGCCGATCAGCTCTTCGCTCACGCGAATCACGCGCACGGTGGTATGTGGCACCACATCTGCTGCTTCTGACGGAAAGCTATAATCCAGGCCGTTCAACGTGACCGCCGCTTCGGTTAAGGCCGCGCCGACGGTGGTCTGGGTGGTGCGCGTCTCGATGTGCTCGCCGTCTACGATGATGCTCAGGGGTGCCGCCCGGTTGATCGTAATCTGCATATTGCGGCGTAGCGGCTGGTCGGCATCCGGTATGACGCGATCCGCCGCGTAGATGTCAATGCCCGCTTCGTACAGCGCATCGCCGACCGTCTCACCGTTGGCGGCGAGAGATTGACGGTTGTCACCCTCGACGATCACAACCGGGATGGTGCGTCGGATCATGATGTTCGTGATCGGCCTCGTCCATGTTTCCAGCATTATGTTAGAAACCGGCTCGCCATCGAGATAAACATCGTCGCCGCTGTGCAGTGTGACGTTCATCGTGTTGAAAATATCCAGCGGATTAACCAGCGAAGTACGGATAACATCGGTCTGTCCGTCGATGGTCAGTGCGACGGTACGCGCTTTCGTGACGTACAACGTCATATCCGCTTGCAGACGGTCGGTCAGGTCATGTGAGAGATAGTCCCCCGTTTCGACCACGATCTGTTGCTCGTCGAGCAATTCAGCGACCGTCACCACATCCGTGTTGATACGCAGGGTGGCGCTATCCGTCTGGATAACAACCGGCGTCCCGGTTTGTTCCGCATTGTTGAACAATAACCCGACCAGCAGCATCACGCCGGCGAGTGCCAGCATCGCAAACAGGCCGGTGAGCAACAGAAAGACACTTACCGGCGACGTAGGCTCTGGCTGTGTTTGTTTGGAGGGAAACTCAGGGTAGGGGTTGTACTCAGGCGGTTCGGGCATGCCGTCCGTTCCTGTTGGTGAACAAAAAATGGTTGTTATCAGTGCGCCCGCGCCAGGAGAACCTACGGCACCCAGAAGTTACTCCTTAGTGCTGCTGGCTTCCGCCCCTGACACGATTCGAAGACTCTGCCGCGCAGGACCCAGCACGAGCGGACTAACAACAACCCGCTTAAAAATAAGTTGTTAATTTTATTGGTGCGAAGTATATCATGGGCGCGTGTGGCTTGTCAATGTATGTTCAGCCATGTAGCACACACGCCGACGGTCATAGGCCCCAAACGGGATGTCACCATGCTACGAATCGCTGGTATCTACCGTGAACGTCGCCGCCGGGGATGTACCGTTGACGATCACGTACATGCTGCGCCCGACATCGCCCTTGCCGACTTGTGGGCAATCATAGGTCTACGGGGGAGATTCAGAGGGGGGCAGAGCGTTCGCCAGAACCAGACCTTACCGTCAAGTGCATTTTGGAGCGATTACCCTGGGGGCACAGCTCGCATGTTTTCACTTCTACGGTGATGCCGTTATAATTTAGAGAAACGTGAATGACATAAAGGTTTCCACACGATGAGCAATGACGAGTGGCTGAGTCTGCGCCGCGCCGCTGATATTCTCGGTGTGCATCCGGCGACCGTGCGTACCTGGGCGGACGAAGGCAAGATCAACGCCCGGCGCACACCGGGTGGGCATCGCCGCTTCCGCAAATCCGAATTGATGCAATACGCGCAGTCCTACGGTGAACTACAACCGGTCGATGTGCAGGTCATTATCCAGAACGCGCTGGGGCAGGCGCGGATGGAGATCGGCGGGGGCACACTGAGCGAAGCCCCCTGGTACGCCGCCATGGGTGAGAAAACGCGGATCGAGATGCGCTCTCGTGGGCGGGAATTGCTGGAACGTCTGCGCGAGTACCTCGCCACCGGCGCACGAGATGAAAAACTCGCCCCGGCGATCCAGTTGGGTAAAGAATACGCCGCTATCCTCAGCGAGGACGGGCTGACACTGCCACAGGCGCTGCGCGGTTTCTTCTACTTCGGGGAGTTCGTCATCAACTCCATCCTCACATGGACGGAGATCACCCCACCGCGCAGCGCCCCGGAATGGGCCAACCTCGTTCGGCAGGTGAACAATTTCATGAACGCGATGCTGCTTTCTCTGGTCGAGTATTATGAAGAAGAATAGCTGATGGCAGACCCGGCCTGGGTCGCGCTCAGCTTAGCCAAGCACCTGGGCGGCAAGACCTTTCGGGCGCTGCTGCGGGCGTTCGACGACGACCTGCACGCCATCCTCAACGCGACGGCAGCCGAGCTACGGCAGGTGAACGGTGTCGGCCCGAAGATCGCGGCGTCAATCCTCGCGTTGGATGTCGCCCAGGTTGAAACCGCGCTGGCTGGTTGGCGCTCCGCTGGTGTCGAAGTGCTGACGTGGCATGATGCGGGATACCCGGCGGCACTACGGACGGTCGAGGACGCCCCACCGACGCTGTTTCTGCGGGGCACCTTGCCCGATGTCAAACAGTGTTACGCCGTCATCGGTACACGCAAGCCGAGTGACCGTGCCCGTGATTTCGCCGAGTCGGTGAGTGCGGCATTGGCGGCTTGCGGTCATGGTGTGGTCAGTGGATTGGCGTTCGGTGTAGATGCCGCCGCGCACATGGGCACATTGGCGATCAGCGGCGGGCGACCTTTGGCGGTGTTGGGCAGCGGTGTGCTCAACGTGTACCCGAAGGAGCACCGCGCACTCGCGCAGGCTATCGCCGAACGTGGGGCGCTGCTGTGCGAGGTCGCGCCCGGTGCGGCGGTGAGCGCGCCGGGATTGGTCGCTCGTAACCGCATCATCACCGGCCTGTGCGCCGGTGTGATCGTGGTCGAAACCGAGGTCGGCGGTGGGGCGATGCACGCGGCCCGTTTCGCGCAGGTGCAGGGGGTGCCGCTCTACGTCATGGCGAGCGAGGCCACCGGCAACCGCACTTTGATCGAAGGCGGTGCGACCATCATCACCGCTGACCTGAGTGGATTGATATAGAAAAGCTATCAACTGCGTTGATGCGGCAATTTGTGGATGTCACGCATCGGATGATCTTCGCATGGAAAGCGTGCTCTGTTGTGTGGCTTCACTGGCAGGAACGCAAAGCACACCAATCCTCATAAAGCGGGGTCGATAGGCGAATAACGCCATGCTAAAGCGCCATTCTTACGAGCATGGGTCTGGGTTCTTCCGGCCCGGAGCCGTGGTCGTCACAACATCGGCGCGAGATCAAGGGCGTGCTAACATCCAATGAGGGGAGCATTACATTTACTTAATAACAGTATCTTCGTCCTACAGGCTTTAACATGGCTGGGTGTTACACTCAAGATGAATGTATTTGATGGAGAAGATGTATGCGCAAATTATTGATGATCGCCGGGTTGAACGTTGTGCTGCTGCTGGTGGTCTACCTGCTGGTGAACGCGCCTGCCACCGCGCAGACCGAGCAAACCGCAACTGAGAACGCCTGTATGAGTGTGTTGATCTTTTCACGCACAGAAGGCTTTCGGCATGGGTCGATCCCCGAAGGCATCGCGCTGGTCGAGACGCTGGCGACCGAAAACAATTGGTCAGTCACCCAGACGGAAAACGCCGACCGGTTTATCCCCGGCTTTCTGGACGATTTCGACGTGGTCATCTTCTTAAATACGACCGGCGACGTGCTGAACAACACCCAGCAGGACGTTTTCGAGGACTACATCCGTAACGGTGGTGGTTACGCCGGGGTGCATTCGGCGACGGACACCGAATATAACTGGGCGTTTTACGGCGAACTGGTCGGCGCGTACTTCGCCAACCATCCCCCCGGCACCGCTGTGGCTGATGTCCTGGTCGAAGACACGGCGCATCCCGCCACCGAAGGCTTGCCGCAAACATGGACACGCCGCGATGAATGGTACAACTTCCGGCAGAACCCGCGCCCCCACGTCAACGTGCTGCTGACTCTCGACGAAAGCACCTACGACGGCGGGCAAATGGGCGAGGATCATCCGATTGCGTGGTATCACGAATATGAGGGCGGACGCTCGTTCTACACGGCAATGGGCCACACCGACGCCACCTACGAAGAGCCGCTGTTCCAGGGCCACCTACAGGGTGGCATCGAATGGGCGGCAGGCGACCCGTGCAACGCCGGTGACCCACCCACCGCCGCCGATGACACCTACAGCATCGGCTTTGAGCAACCGTTGACGGTAAACGCGGCGAACGGTGTGCTCGCTAACGACACAAACGCGGACGATGCCGTGCTGGTCACTGACGTGAGTGACGGTACGCTGACGCTGAACAGCGACGGCGGCTTCACCTACACACCCGACGACGGCTTCAGCGGTGACGACAGCTTCACCTACCGGGCGACGAACACTGATGGCGAATCCGGTATAGCGACGGTCACCATCACCGTCGGGGATGCGCCGGTCACACCGACCGCCAACGATGACGATTACTTCATCGGCTTTGAGCAGACGTTGACGGTAAATGCGGCGAACGGTGTGCTCGCTAACGACACGAACGCGGACGACGCCGTGCTGGTCACTGACGTGAGTGACGGCACGCTGACGCTGAACAGCGATGGTAGCTTCACCTACACACCCGACGACGGCTTCAGTGGTACGGATAACTTCACCTACCGGGCGACCAACGCCGATGGCGAATCCAGTGTGGCGACGGTTACCATCATCGTCGGTGGGGTGCCGACCGATCAAGATGTCGAGGGGTTGAACGCGGTGCCGGTCATCCCGACCTACACCTGGACGCACCAGCTCACCGAGGGCGCGAACAGCGTGCCGGATGCGTGGTACCGGCTGATCGTGGTGAAAGACGATGCGCTGCTGGTCGATCAATGGCATGAGGACAGCGCCATCTGCACCGGGATCGCCTGCGCGGTCGAGGGTGAGCAACTGGATAACGGCAGTTATCGCTGGTGGGTGCAGGTCTACCTGATGGAAAGCGCGGCGTTCCTGCTCAGTGACCCCGCAGGCGCGGCCTTCACCGTTGCGGTGACACAACCGCCCACCAACATCACCGCCGACCCCAACGAAGGCCGCCCGACGATCACCTGGGACGCCTCCCCCGGCATCGACTGGGCACAGCTTTACATCGGGCGGGCTGGCGGGCCGCAGCATCTACGCTGGTACGAGGCGGCGGCAGTCTGTGCTGACGGCACCTGCACCGTGAACCCCGCCATCGACTTCCCCGGCGGTGATTACATGATCTGGATGCGGGCCTGGGGCGCGGGCGGCTTCAGCAGCCCCGATGGCACGGACAGCAGCACGGCCTGGGTCGAACATACACCCGGTCTGAGCCTGCCCACCCAGGCACCGAACGCGCCGACCGGCCTCATCGTCGCTGATCCCGTTGACCCCACCTTCACCTGGCAGAGTCCGGCACGGGCGACGTGGTATGAGTTAATCCTCACCCCGGCGGATTACGCCTGGAGCTACCCGATTGGCTGGTTCCAGGCCGCAGAGATCGACTGTGCGGCGGCGGGGCAGACCTGCGCCTACACCGATCCGCTGCTGGCGGGCGGGGTGCTGCCTGCCGGTGACTATCTCTTCTACGTGCGGGCGTGGGGGCCGGGTGGCCTCTCGGATTACAGCGAAGGCGCATTCACCCGCGAATAAACTACCCCTTGCGCACGACTTCCCATGCGAGGTGATTGAGTTCCGGCAGGATGAGCTTTTCCAGCGCGGTGCGGACGGCGTTGTTGCTCCCCGGCATGGAGAACACGACGGTATTACGATATACGCCCGCCGTCGCCCGGCTGAGCATGGCCGCCGCGCCGACCTCGTCGTAGCTCAACATGCGGAACAACTCGCCGAAGCCGGGCAGGGTCTTTTCCAGCTTGCGGCTGACCACATCGTAGGTGCGGTCACGCGGGGCGATGCCGGTGCCGCCGTTGAACAATACGATCTGCACCCCCGGCAGCGTACAGAGTTCGTCCAGCACGGCGGCGACCTGCTCGGCCTCGTCTTTGATGAGGCGATACGCGCCGACCGTGTGCCCCAGCTCAGTCAGCCGCGCCTCGATGTATTTGTGATTCTCGTCCGTTGCCGGGGTGCGAGTGTCGCTCACGGTGACGATGCCGACCGTAATCGCCCCTTCCCCGGCTTTCTCGCGGTGTTCTTCTGCGCCCATAATCTTATAGTCCGTTCTTTAATATTGCGCCGTCTTGCATGACCAGCGCGATGTTGTCATTGTCTTCGAGTGAACGAATATCCGCTAGCGGGTCGGTTTTTGCCACGACCACATCCGCCAGCTTGCCCGCTTCCAATGTGCCGACGCGGTCGTCCCAGCCGAGGCACTGCGCGGCGGTGCGGGTGGTGGCGACGATGGCCTCCATCGGGGACATGCCAAGTTCGCACATCAGCCCTAGCTCGCGTAAGTTGGTGCCGTGCGGCATCACTCCGGCGTCGGTGCCCATGGCGATCTTCACCCCGGCCTTGTACGCCTTAGCGATGCTCTCCTTGTGGATGTCGATGGTTTCCTTTGCCTTACGCAAGCCGTACTCCGGCATGGAACCGGTCGCCTCACCGATCTCGACCACCGAAAGCGGCGCGAGCAGCGTCGGTACGAGATAAGTACCGTGTTCGAGCATCAGGTCGATGGCCTCATCATCGAGGAACATACCATGCTCGATGCTGTGGATGCCTGCACGCACGGCGTTTTTGATCCCCGCCGCGCCCTGCGCATGTGCCATCACCTTGACTCCCCGCCGGTACATCCCCTCCTGTACCATCACCATCAGTTCCTCCGGTGTGAACTGGGTAAACTCCGGGTGATCGGTCGGACTGAGCACACCGCCCGTCGAACACACTTTGATGACATCCGCGCCGGCTCGCAGCACCTCGCGCACTTTCTTCCGCACCCCGTCGATGCCGTCACAGATGCCGTTGGGGTTGCCGGGATAATCCGCGAACAGACGAAATTCCATGCCGGAAGGCAGCCAGCCGTCGGTGTGTCCGCCGGTGATGCCCAGCGCGGTGATGCTGATCTGCATACGTGGGCCGATGACCAAGCCATCGGCGACGGCGCGTTTCATGCCGAGGTCGGCCCCGCCCGCATCGCGCACGGTGGTGATCCCGGCAGCGATGGTGCGCCGCATAAACAGCGCAGCTTGATAGAAATTGTACGAAAACGGCGTGTTTATCATCTTGCGCATGTCATCAAACTGGAACATCAGATGCACATGCGCGTCGATCAAGCCGGGGAGGATCACCCCGCCCTTCGCGTCGATGCGTACCGCGTCATCGGGGGCGTCAATGCCCGTGCCGACGGCCTTGATGCGGTCACCCTCGACCAGCACCGCGCTGCCCTTGATCGGGTCGTCGCCGCTGCCGTCGATCACGGTGCCGTTGTGGATCAATGTGGTGGTCATGTGGGTTTGCCTCCGTTGTTGAAAAACATGCTACGACAGTAGCGATAAACGTGGGCAGATGCAATAGCCTCTGCGCAGCGGCGCACAGCCGTGATATAATCGGTGTAACCTGACCTGTTATGACCCAAGAGAAACGATGTCTATACTGACTGCCCATAAACTGGCAAAATTTTACGCTGCGGACGAGGTCTTCAGCGATATTTCACTTGACGTCCCACACGGCGCACGGATCGCGCTGGTCGGCCCCAACGGTGCCGGTAAGACCACCCTACTGAATTTGATCGTCGGCCTGGATTCGCCGTCCGAAGGCGAGATCCATATGGCGAAGCAGAACCGGCTCGGCTTCTTGCCGCAACGCCCGGAGATGATCGGGGAGCATACGCTGTGGGAAGAAGCTCTGCACGCCTTCGGTGACTTGCGCGAACTTGAGGCACGGCTCAACGAACTGGAACACGCGATGGCGGACGCCGACCGGCACGGTGAGGCGCTCACCGCCTACGGGCCGCTGCAAGAGGAATTCGAGCGACGCGGCGGCTACACCTACGAGAGCCGCATCAAGATGGTGCTGCACGGCGTCGGCTTCGATGAGGACGACTATCACATGACCATCCCGCAGCTTTCCGGCGGGCAGAAGACGCGGGCGATGCTGGCGCGGCTGCTATTGGAAGCGCCCGATCTGCTGGTGCTCGACGAGCCGACCAACCATCTCGACATCTACGCCGTCGAATGGCTGGAAAAGTTCCTGAAGGACTTCCCCGGTTCGGTGCTGGCGGTCAGCCATGACCGCTACTTTATGGACAACTTCGCTAACGTGGTCTGGGAACTCGAATGGGGCGGATTGGAAACCTACCGGGGCAACTACAGCCACTACGTCCGGCAGCGCGAAGAACGGCGCGAACGGCTGATGAAGGAGTACGAGTCACAGCAGTCGTTCCTCGCCAAAGAGCAAGAATACATCCGCAAGCATATGGGCAGCCGCTGGACGGCGCAGGCCAAAGGCCGCCAGAAAAAGCTGGAAACGATGAAGAAGCGCGGCAAGATCATCAACCAGCCACGCGGCGAACGTCAGGAGATGAATCTACGCATCGACTCAGGGCTGCGCTCCGGTGACAAGGTGATGATGACGCACGACCTCGCGGTCGGCTACGATGAACCGTTGTTCGCCGTGCCGGATATTACGCTGTGGCGCGGAGAGACTGCCGCGCTCATCGGCCCGAACGGTGTCGGCAAATCGACGTTCTTAAAAACGGTGATCGGCGAACTGGAAGCAATCGACGGTGAGACACAACTCGGCGCATCGGTGGAACTGGGGTACTTCGCGCAGGCACACGAACGCCTCGACCCCGAACGCACACTCGTGGATGAAATCTACGACGTGGAGCCGCTACCGGTCAGCGAGATCCGCAGCTACCTCGCGCAGTATCTGTTCACTGGCGAGGACGTGTTCCGCAAGGTGGGCACACTTTCCGGCGGGGAGCGCGGACGGTTGGCGCTGGCGAAGCTCTCACTGGCGGGGGCCAATCTGCTGCTGCTTGACGAGCCGACCAACCATCTCGACGTAGATAGCCAGGACGTACTTCAAGATGTGTTGACCGCGTTCCCCGGCACGATTCTGCTGGTCAGCCATGACCGCTATTTGATTAACGCGCTGGCGACGCAAATCTGGGAGGTCAACGCGGGTAAGATGCGCGTGTTCAATGGCACCTATCGTGAGTACATCGCGGAGCGCAACCGCCGTGAGGAAGCGGCGAAGACGGCAGAAGCGGCGAAATCCAACGGCGGCACGTCGAACGGCAGCAAGGGCAGCAGCCCGAAGAAATCACACGGACTCAACCCCTATCAGGTGGCGAAGCGGTTGGAAGTGGTCGAGGCCAAGATCACCGAACTTGAGCAGACCATCGCCGACCTGAACGACGCCATCGCCGAGGCCAGCACCGCCGGGGACGCGGACAAGGTGCGCGAGTTAGGCGAAGCCTACACCCAGACCGAGGACGAACTCCACGCGACGATGGAGGACTGGGAGATTCTGCTGGAGTAAACTGTGGTTATCGACGTGTGCTGACCGGGTATGCAAAATTGGTATAGAATGGTTCTATAGACCAACTTGACAGAAAGCTACACTGCCAATAGATAGGCAAGAGATGTAGAGGAAAAGACAAAATGACTAACGATAATCATCAAAATGGTAACGGTGCAACAGGTACGGATAAGGTCAAACGCGGTCTGGCGCAGATGCTCAAGGGCGGCGTGATTATGGATGTGATCGACGCCGAGCAAGCGAGAATCGCCGAAGATGCGGGTGCGGTCGCTGTCATGGCGCTAGAGCGCGTCCCGGCGGATATTCGCGCTCAGGGTGGCGTGGCTCGTATGAGTAACCCGGAAATGATCGAGGGCATTGTCGAAGCGGTCACCATCCCGGTGATGGCGAAGGCACGTATCGGGCACTTCGTCGAGGCGCAGATTCTACAGGCACTCGGTGTGGATTACATCGACGAGAGCGAGGTACTCACCCCCGCCGACGAGGAAAATCACATCAATAAGTGGAATTTCAAGGTGCCGTTCGTTTGTGGTGCGCGTAACCTGGGCGAGGCACTACGTCGCGTTAATGAGGGCGCGGCGATGATCCGCACAAAGGGCGAAGCTGGTACCGGGGACGTGGTCGAGGCGGTACGCCATGCTCGTACCATGTACAGCGCCATACGTCGCGTCAGCGGCATGGACGAGAACGAACTGTTTACCTACGCGAAGGACATCCAGGCACCCTACGCGCTGGTCAAGGAGACGGCGGCGCTCGGTCGGTTGCCGGTGGTAAACTTCGCTGCTGGTGGTGTCGCTACACCTGCCGACGCCGCGCTGATGATGCAGCTCGGTGTTGATGGGGTATTCGTCGGTTCGGGTATCTTCAAGAGCGGTAATCCGGCGCAACGTGCGAAGGCCATCGTCGAAGCCGTCACCCACTTTGATAACCCGGACGTGCTGGCAAAGGTCAGCCGCAATTTGGGTGAAGCAATGGTGGGCATCGGTATTAGTTCGCTGCCCGAAGGTGAGAAGATCGCCGGGCGCGGCTGGTAAGTCCGAAATATGAGTTGACACTGGAACATTGGATAGACAACATCGGCAACACGAGCGATGCGTTTGACGACAATGTCTATGGTCAACTCACTGCCGGGGATGCCGCCTGAACGATCGACTTCTACACCGGGGAGAAGTTTGACACGGTGGTATAAACGCGGGGATCCGTGCGGTTGCTGTACGACCTCGCCGGGACTATAGGTTCTCGTGGAACGAAGTTGTCGTCGTCGTGTTGGACGTTTCCAGCGTTTGCTTGAGTGTGTTGAGCGCGGCCTGCGTGCGCCGGTTGAGCGTCCCCGTGAGCAATGGCGAGAACAACGCAAACAGGAATCCCATTTTCACGGTCATATCGTAGGTGACGGTGGTGCTGCCCCCGCCGGATTGAAATTCCAGCCGACCGAGCAGCGGAAAGCGCCCCAGCACGCCCTTGTACTGGATTAGCTTGTTGGGCTTGTAGTCGATGATGTCCGCGTTGAGGTCGAGCCTCCAGCCAAGCAACCGCGACGAGCGCGTTTGTGTGATGAACGCACCGACACGCGGCCTTTCCTCGGATTGGTGGCTCTCTTTGACGTCCGGTTGCCACTCTGCTGCGTTGTTGAAGTTCGACGCATAACGAAACACATCGCTGATGGGGCGTTCGATGGTGATTGAATGTTTGATCTCTGGCATGGGGTTGCCTTTCCCTATAGAATCATAGGTCAAATTTTAACGGATTCTAACAGACATCACCATGATAAGGGGATACCATGCTACATCCACAAGCGTTGATTAAACTTTTCGACTACAACATTCGGTTGCTCAACAAGCAAACCGAGAGGCTGACCCACGCTGATAGCCTGGTACAGCCGAATTTTGGCGGCAACAGCATCAATTGGATCATCGGCCATCTGATTTCCTCACGCACGCGCACGTCTGAGCGAGTCGGTGAGAAACCGGTCTGGGATGAAGATACCCGCGCTCGCTATCGGCATGGGTCTGCACCGATCAGCGAAGACGGCCCCGGCGTGCTGCCGCTGGAAACCCTGTTACGCGACATCAACGAGAGCCAGCGGCGGCTGGTCGCCGGTCTGGAGCGGATGACTTACGATCAGATGAGCCAACCCTCCGGTTATGAGGACAATACCATCGGTGACTCACTGGCCTATTTTCAATTCCATGAAGCGCATCATGTCGGGCAGGTGGTCTATATTGCACCGCTCGTAGGCCAGCCGGGTGTGTGGATACGCTAAAAGGGTGGCAGCGATGGGTCTTGCTGGCGCAGGAAATGCAGCGCCTCATCGCGTGTTTCCATCTGCCGCCAGCGGATCATCGCCATCTGCGCGACCACCTGCCCGACGTAACTCCACAGTGAACGACGATCACTGACCAGGATCACCCAACCGATTTCCGGGGCGTTCAGGTTAGACATCGCCTGTCGCATGTGACGGATGTTCGTAGGTAGTTTTTCCACGTTGTGATGTTCTACGATGATGTGAATCGGAGTCTTGCCTTGTTTGAAGACTTCTCGTCCTTCCTGGTCGGACTCGATGATTTCTTCGAGCGTGACGATGCCGCTCACACAAACGTGGATCACGCGCTCAGGGATACACCAGGAAATCGTATTTGGCATGTTGCTACTCTGTAAAAATTACTGTGCACTTACTCCGATTATAACGACAAACAACATAATATAACGTAAGGTTCGTTAGAGACAACCACAAACCCCCATAGTGTGGGGGGCTTATCCTCCGTATACAAGAAAATACGGTACAATAATCCTAACAAAATGTGCTGATGCGCCGCGTTCCACATCCCCATGAATAGCGGGGCTTGAGCGTGTTTTCGATAATGAAAGAGGAGTTTTGTTTGAATGGATTTTAAAGATCAGGTCGTGCTGGTGACGGGTGCATCCCGCGGGATCGGACGTGCCTGTGCGGTCTTGTTCGCCGCTGAGGGAGCGACGGTCGCCGTGCATTACAACAGCAACCGTGCCGCCGCCCAAGAGACGCTCGATCAACTCGACGGTGACGGTCATTTACTCGTCCCGGCGGACATCGGCGACCCGGCAGCGGTGGAATTCCTCATCGAATTTGTGGTCAAAAAGTTAGGGCGGATCGACCTGCTAGTCAACAACGCTGGCATCTATGAAGATCATCCCCTTACCGAAGTCAATTATCAGCAGTGGCAGCAGCGGTGGCGGCGCACGTTGGAGGTCAACCTGATGGGCGCGGCAAACGCGGCTTATCTCGCCGCGCAGCAGATGATAGCGCAAGGCGGCGGGCGCATCATTAACGTGTCCTCGCGGGGTGCGTTCCGTGGTGAACCGACCGCACCCGCCTACGGTGCCAGCAAAGCCGGCATGAACGCGATGGGACAATCGTTAGCGAAGGCGCTCGCACCCCATAACATCTATGTGATGACGGTCGCGCCCGGTTGGGTGGCGACAGATATGGCAACCGACCACATAAACAGCGGTATTGCTGAACAAAGTCCGCTGGAACGTGTCGCCACACCGGAAGAAATCGCGGCGGCGGTGGCCTTTTTCGCCCGTCCCGGCTGTGAGTTTGCAACCGGGGCCATCCTCGATGTGAACGGTGCCTCTTATTTGAGAACGTAAACTTGTTTGACAGAAAGAAGCCATGCGAAACCTAATTTTATTCGGATTGAGTTTGTTATTAAGTGTCGCGGTTGGGGCGCAAGATGCGCCGGTGCAGATCAGTTTGAGCGGAGAAACCCGCGCGGTAAACCCTGTCTACTTGTGCATCAACGGGTCGGCCGGGCAGATGACCGAGTGGGTCAACTCGCGCCTCTACGATGCAATGGAAGAACTCTCACCGGCGGCTATTCGCATCCCTGGCGGGGACATCGCCAATCGCTGGGATTGGATGACCGGACGCACACAGGAAGAAACCAGCTTCGCCCGTGAGCGCGTCCCGTTGGATCAATTCGCGGAGAGCTTGAAAGCCATCGACACGGTACCCATTTTCGTGATGAATATGGTCACGGATACGCTGGATTCTCAGCTTGCCAGCCTGCGTGAAGCGGACGATCTCGGTTTGCGGGTAAGTTATATCGAGTTGGGGCACGGCCTCAATACAGATAATCCCGCTTACGTAGAACGCTTCCCGACGGTAGCGGACTACGCGGCAACCGCGCAAGAATGGGCCACTGCCATTCGCACGGACTTCCCCGATGCACAGATCGCGGTGGTGGGCAGCACGACTCAACCGGGGCGCAGCCAACGTTACAACACCTGGAACAGCCAGCTCCTCACCGCGCTGGACGGTGCCGACTTCGCGTTGACGCTGCAACCGTATCTCGACATTAACATTCAACGGTCGTTGGAACCGGCAGACATCCCGGCGTTGTTAGGCGCACCGTTCGACCGCTTCGCCCGTCTCAACGAGGACGATCTAGCGCCATTGGGTGAGCGCCCGGTGTGGATCACCGAATACAACATCACGGAAGTCGGGCAGTCCGGCGCGGTCAATACCCGCTGGGTGCAGGGGTTGGTCACCGGCACGATGACCTTGCTCTATCTGGAAGCGCCGCAGATCGAATTCGCGTGCATCAATACGCTCTCCGGCGATGTCGGGCAATCGCTGCTTTACATCCCGCAGGAGATCCAGTCGCAGGCGGCGAACCTGCCCTCGCGGTTAGAAGCCTACACATTCTCCGCGACCGGTTATATTCACTCGGAACTGGGCGCAGCCATCACCGGTTCTGACAGCGCCGAGCGGCTGGATTTCGACCAGCAGCCGCCCACCGAGGGCGGTTATCCAGCGTTGATCGGTTGGCAGTTCCTCGACCGGGAAACGGGTGAAGCACAGTCGATCGTCATCAACCTGAGCGCGGAACAAGTGCCGGTCGATCTGACCGGATTGTACGAACGCCGGGCGGTGGTTCGGCAGGTCTATGGCGACCCGAGGACATCTATCTACCGTTCATCGGATTTGCGCGACCGTGTGGATAGCGTCGAGAGCGAGACCACGCTGCAACCGTATAGCCTGACACGCATCGGCCCGTATGAAGTAGGGCCATGAACCACACCGCCGGGGGCGTCAACCGGTCATGAGCATGAGAAATGCGGCTCCCGGCGGGAAAGATGCGCTTCTCAACCGTCATCGACCTTGTTACGATAGAGCATCCGGGCGTTCTGCCCGGTTCTTTTTGTGAGCAAGTATCGAGACAATCATGGCACGACCTTTAATCATATGTGTGCTGCTGGCGTTGCTGCTGGCAGCCTGTGGTGGTGATGACGGTGGAAATCAAGCGGCGGTCTTCCAGGCGACGTTGCCCGCCAACGAAAATAACGTCATCGTGTTGACGGAAACGACCACACCGTCCCCGACGAACACCATGACCGTCACACCCTCACCGACCGTGACCTTAACACCGACATCGTCCCCCACGCCGACCGTCACACCGTCCCCCACGCCGACGATCACGCCGACGCCATCACTCACACCGACACCGTCGCCTTCGCCGACCCAGCCGCTGTTCACACTGACCGCCCCCGCCGTTGAAGGCGCACCCGCCACATACGACCATCTCCCGGCGAATTTCAGCGCCGCCCAGGGTTGGAGTTGTGGTGAGTTCCCCTGTGCGGCGGATGTCGGCGGTTTCCTACGGCGGATTCAGGTGCCAGCGGGGTATCAGGTCGCGCACACCGGGCGCTTCCCCGGTCAGCCGGTGCAGATCACCTACGGGCCGGATGACCGCCTCTACGCAACGGTGCTGGAAAACGGCACCCGCGCCGGCACGATCTATGTGATGGGCGACGACGGCAGCGCCCGCCGCTACAGCAACGATATTTTCTTTTCTCCGGCGGGGTTGGCCTTCCAGCCCGGCACGGATGACCTGTACGTCAGCGCCCGCATCGAGCGCGAGTCCGGCATCGGTCTGTGGCGCATCACACCGGATGGCGTGCGTGAGCTGATTATCGACGACCTGCCGTGCTGCTTCTCGATTTTGGGCAACGGGCCGAACGGCATGGTCTTCGGGCCGGATGGCTATCTCTACATGGGTGTCGGCGGCTTGACCGACCACGCCGAACCCGCTATGCCGGAAGCCCAACGCTATGCCGACATCTTCCCGTTGGAAGCGTCGATTTTGCGCATCCAACCGCACACTGCCGAGGTCGAGGTCTACGCACAGGGGGTGCGCCAACCGCAAGACCTGACCTTCGACGCCGCCGGGCAGTTCTACGGCAGCGACAACGGTACCATCGAAGGCCCCGGTGACCGCCTGCTGCGCATTGACGCGGGCGCGAACTACGGCTGGCCTTACTGGCGCACACGCGGTTGTCGTGACTGCCCACCGACCGGGCGCACCTTCGACTTCAGCCCGGATCTGCTACGTCTGCCGGATTACACCCTGCCGCGTGGCCTCGTCGCCTACACCGGCACACAATTCCCGCAGAACGTGTTCGGCTCGCTGTTTATCGCGCTGTGGGGCGAAGGGCGCGTGGTGCGTGTGGATCCCGCCGCCGTCCCCGATGACCTCGGAGCAGCGTACACACCGGAGCCGTTCGTCACCGGTTTGATCCACCCGGTTGATGTAGCACTCGCGCCGGATGGGACGTTGGTCGTCGCGGATTTCATCTATGGGCATGTGTGGCAGGTGAGTTACACGGGCACGGATACCCCCCGGCCTGACCTACCGACGCCGTACCCCTCCGCGTTGCCACGCCTCGCGGAAGTCCAACCGGAGACGGTGACCATCGCCGGGACGGAGCAACTCGTGCTGCCGACCATCCCGCCGTTCGACACACCGACCGCCGCCGAAGCCACACCGGAGGCCACCTCTGAACCTGACACAGACTCAGCACCGTCGTTATTCGTCACTTCGACACCGCGCCCCTAGCGCGAAAGGATCGTCATGAAACGCCAACTCATTATCGTCTTTGGTGTGCTCATCAGCGTCGTATTTCTGTTTCTTGCCTTTCGCGGTTTAGACCCCGCCGCCGCCTGGGAGTACATCCGCGCCGCGCAGCCGGGCTGGTTGGTCGTCGGGGCGCTGACGTATTTCATCGCGGTGATCATCATCTCGCTGCGCTGGCAGTTTTTGTTGCGCTCGGTGGTGTTCATCCCCCTGCGCAAACTGATCCCGCTGGTCAGCATCGGCTATATGGGCAATAACATCTATCCGTTTCGCAGCGGAGAAGCCCTGCGGGTTTACTTGCTCAAGCGCAATCACGATATCGCCATCGCACGCGGCGCGACCACCGTACTGATCGAGCGCGTGTTTGACGGCATCGTCATGCTGACCTTTATCGTCGTGCCGCTGCTGTTCATCGAGACGACCTCGGATGACATCCAGCAGGTCGCCAGCTTCGCCGCGCCCGTCTTTTTGATCGCGCTGGTGCTGTTCTTCGGCCTGGCGGCAAAACCGGATTGGCTGCGTGGCCTGCTGCGGCTGGTCGAACGTGTTCTGCCGGAAAAGCTCGCCGAACTGGTTGATCCAATTGGTGAGGACATCATCATCGGGCTGGAAGGACTGCGCACACCGGGCAACCTGGCGGGCGCGGTGGTCTGCTCGTATGCGACATGGGCGGTCGAGGCTGGCGTGTATTGGATCGTCTCCTGGGCGTTTGACCTCGGACTGGGTTATCCGACGATGTTATTGGTGGTCGGCACGGTCAACCTCGCCGGTTTGATCCCGGCGTCACCGGGACAGATCGGCGTGTTCGAGTTTTTTGTGCGTTCGGTGGTGGTCGGCGCGGGGGTCGGCGCGGCGGTCGGGCTGGCCTATGCGGTCGTGGTGCATGTGGTTATCTGGCTACCGGTGACGCTGCTGGGGTTCTTCTTCCTGGTGCGCGAGGGCTTGAGCCTGAAGGCCGTCACCCGCGCCCGTGAACTCGAAGATCAGGCGCAGACCATATCTTAAATGTTATTTGCCTTGTTTTAGGGTAAAGTCGTACTTAAACATCGGATCGAAACAATGGTAACCATGCAAGCGCAAATCGACGCACTACACAAGCAAATTCGCAGCATCCGCTTCAGTGATTACCGGCGCGTGCTGGAACTCGCCCAACAAATGTACGACCTCGCCCAGATACAAGATGATACCGCCGGAGTCATCCGCAGTTTGAATCACCTCGCGTGGGGGTATAACCGGCTGGGGCAATATAACCGCAGCGTCAGCCCGGCGAAAGAAGCCTACCGGCTGGCGAACGAACATCAACTGCCCATCGAAACAGGTTATGCCCTGTGTAACCTGACCGCCTGCTATCATCAAACCGGGCAGATGGATGACGCCATCGACGCGATTAAAGAACAGTTGCGCATCGCGGAAGCACACCAGGACGAAGAACTCAACGTGATGGGGCTAAACGATCTGGGCGCGTTGTATCTGCGGCAGGGCGATGATAAATATGCTGAGCGACTGTTTAATCAATGCATCGAGCGCATTCATGGAACCGATTTTCCGCTGACGTATCCCCTGTATAACCTCGCAACGGTGAGTATGATCCGTGAGGATTATATGAGGGCAGCCGACTGCATCGGCAAGGCGGTAAGCGATGCCCAACAGCACACGGACGTCAACATGCAGGTCAGCACCCTTGAACTCATGGCGGAGATTTGCATCCAGCGTGACCAACTCGAAGATGCCAACAGCACCATTCTAGCCGCGCTCAATCTGATCGAAGAACATGATCTGTCGCCGATCTACAGCCTGCACATCCAGGCACAAATCCACCAACTGCAAGGCGACTACGCCATCGCCGAGACGATCTTACAGCGGGCCGCACAGGTCGCGCAGGAGAACGACGATTATCAGGGGGCGATGCTCATTTATGGGGCGCTCGCAGAAAACTACGAGATTCGAGAAGACTTTGAACAGGCGTATCGTTATCTGCGCCGGCAGGTCGAAGCGCAGGCACACCGGGCGGAGGAAAACGCCACCAATCGCACACAAATCCTCAAAACGATCTTCGAGGTGGAGGCGTTAGAGTACCAGCTCGAAGAACAAAAACGCAGCGTAGCCGACCGCGTCGCACGAGAGCGCATCCAGTTTGAGCTTGTCAAACAGGAGGAATTCAACGCGATCAAACAGCGCGTCCTCAGCCGCCTGTCGCATGAGTTTCGCACGCCGTTAGCCGTACTGCGCACCTCAATTGATCTCATCATGCGCTACGGGCATCGCATGGACGACGAAAAGCGGCAGTATCACCGCGCCAAAGTTGGCGAGCACTTCCAGGCGATTGAGTATCTGTTGGATGACACACTGGCGGTGCTGCGTTCGATCGGTCATGAACGCCAGTTGGAAGCACAAACCGTACTGCTGGGCGAGGTCTTCCAGCATATCATCAACGAGTTAGACCGGGACGAGCGAGTCAACTTCAAGCTAGACTCGCCGGGTATTGTCGTGTCCAGCCACGAACCCACATTAGGGCAGATCGTCCGTCATATGCTGGCAAACGCGCTCAAATTCTCTGAAGGTGCGGTGCAATTTGACGTGTCAATCGATGCAGAAGCGGTGCGCCTCACGGTGACCGATCACGGCATCGGCATCCCCGACGATGAGCAGAAGCGTGTGTTTGAGCCATTGGTGCGCGGCAGTAACGCCGAGCACGTCCCCGGCAACGGCCTCGGATTGACCATCATCAAGAACTACGCCGAACTGTTGGGCGGCATCGTGCATCTAAACAGTACCCTTGGCAGCGGCACCACACTAACGGTCACCCTGCCGAGGGAAATGAACAGCTAAAAGCTCACCCCACACACATACGGAAATATTCCAAGCGGAAGGTGGTCGGCGTTTGCCCGGATGACCCCCAGAAGGCGACACGTCCACCCGTGTAGGTGTTATCCTGAACGCGGCGCACCAGTTCCCCGTTGATGTAGAACGTGAATTGGTTGCCGTCCATATCTACACGAACCAGATTGCGGACGTTGTTGCCGGTACGAATGCTATCGTCGGACGTCCAGCCGACCACATCACGATACTCATTTTCTTCCCAGACGGCGACCCGGTACGAGCCGTCACTGCGGATCATAAACGCGAGGAATTCTTCTTCGTTCTGATAGCGTACCCACAGGCCGGTGCGGGCGTTGCTGACTCGCTCGAATTGCTGTGCGGTGATGATGGCCTCAATGCGTGCCGATTCGGGATTGTAACCGCGCAGGCTGCCCCATGAGGTCGCGTCGTTATCACTGCCGACACTGCCCAGCACGATCTCGTAGGCATCGTTGTTGAGGCGCACATCGCTACGCGCTCCCCGCCCGATGAACCAGTCGTTATTAGTGCGCTCATCCGTAAAATTGTCCTCGGCGATGACCGTGCAACGCGACAGCAGCATATCTTCCAGCGGCACCTCAGCATCCGGCGGCACAGTCGGGCGACCGTCCATGCCGGAGCCTTCCAGCGGCTCAATGAAATAGAACTCGTCGTTGCTCTCAGTGATCCAACCCTCGAAGAAGCCGTCATCGTAGCTGACCAGATACCACACACGCCCGCCGCTGCACAGGGGGCCTTCCAGCACATCGAACGTCTCTAAAATCTCAAGCTGGTCGAGCCGCAGAGAACCAAGACCGGGATCGCTGCGCACGTTCATCGGGCGCGGGTCGTTGTCGCTGACCAACCCTTCGATGCCGGGGTACAGTCGCGACGGCAGGCTGTTGTCCCCACAGTTAACCGGCCTCGGACGTGGTGGGGGCGTCGGTGGGTCGGTCGCGGTGGGTAACGGCGTAAATGTCGCGGTCGGCGTCGGTGGGTCGGTCGCGGTGGGTAACGGCGTAAATGTCGCGGTCGGCGTATTGGAAGGGGTGCTCGTCGCCGTCGGTGTATTCGAGGGGGTATTCGTCGCGGTCGGCGTATTGGAAGGGGTATTCGTCGCCGTCGGTGTATTCGAGGGGGTGCTCGTCGGTGTGTTGGTCGGTGTCGCCGTTTCGGTTGGGGTCTCGGTCGGGGTTGCGGTCGGCGCTTGTGCGATCTCGACCGAGTCTATAGGGCCAAATGTCGAGACGAACACGCTGGTCGTCACCACCCAGACGACATCACCGTCCAGTGAGCGAACCTGATACCAACTTCCGTCCTCGCTGATGCCGGTAATTTGCAGCGTTTCCCCGGCCTCGATGCGTGGCCCGATGGGATACTGCGTGCCGGGGCCAATGCGTGAGGTCAAACTGCGCTCGGTGCGTAGCACCGCCTCGGAGGGTGTCGGCGTCCGGGTCGGGCGTGGGGTGTTGGTGTCCGTCGCCGTCGCTGTATTGGTCGGCGTCGGTGTGTTGGTCGCGGTGAGCGTCGCGGTATTCGAGGGCGTCGCGGTCGGCGTGTTGGAGGGGGTGGCGGTCGGTGTCGCTGATGGTGCCAGCAACATCAAGTTCAGGTTGTCCTCCACAACCTGCGGCGGGGCAGAGTCGCGCATTGCCTCGGCGATGGTTTCCTGCCATATCTCGATGTTGCTCTCGTTCACCTCGGTTGCGATCACTTCCATCGTCAAATAGACCGCCCCGGCTAGACCGGGTGTTTCCGTCAGCAGATCGAACACGTCTGCCGCCCCTCGTGACGGGTTCTCGGTGGCGTTATAAGCCAGCGTCGGCAGGATGCGCTCTTCGACGGCTTGCAGCGCGGCCTGCTGGGTGCCGGTGCCGCGTGCGTCGGCGGTGTTGATGATCGCGGCGGCGCGTGTCTGCGCAGTCGCGGTCAATTCGGCACTGTCGTCACCACTGCCGAACGCGAAGAAGATGCCCGCCGCGACGAGTAAAAGGGTCGCAACCGCCGCCGCCCACATGACCAGACCGCGCTGGCGGCGTCGGGTGCCGGGTGTGGTGATCGGCGGGGGTGTCGGTTCCCATTCGCCCTCGGCGGGTTTGGTGCCGGTCGATGATGTTGACGGTACGGCCTCCGCCGAAGGCGGGGTGATGGTCGGTGCATCCTCAATCGCGGCGACGTCAACGCTGCCGGTGTCGGTCAGCGGGGGACTGCTGGGTTTGGGCGGCAGCGGCGTGACGAAAAAGCGGGTCGCCGGGCCGGATTTCTCCTGAGTCGCCGCTTTGAATGCATCGGCGAAGATGGCCGCGGTTTGATAACGATCTTGAGGGTCTTTTTGCAGCGTCTTTGTGATGACGTCTTCGAGTTCGTCGGGTAAATCGTCGCGGAACTGCTTGAGCGGTGTATGTGGTTCGTTCATGTGCTTGTGCATCAGGGTGAACATGGTATCACCCTCGAAGGGCATTTTACCCGTCAGCATGGAATAGGCGATGATCCCCAGCGCGTATTGATCCGACGCACCGCTGATGCCCTCACCGCGCCACTGCTCCGGTGCCATGTAAAGCGGTGTCCCCATCGTCATACCGGTTTGGGTCAGCGCGGTGGCGGCGTGCATCAACTTGGCGATGCCGAAATCGACCACGAAGGCGGTACCGTGATCGTCAAACATCACGTTGCTGGCCTTCATATCCCGGTGGATGACACCTTTCTGATGCGCGTAGTCGAGCGCGCTGGCAAGTTGACGGATGATCTCGGCAGTCTCGCCCATTGATGGCAGGTCACGCTCGGTCGTTTTAGCGTAGCTGATGCGCTCGGAGAGGCTGCCGCCGGTGAGCAGGCGCATCACCACATAACTTAACTGTTCCTGCGTGCCATAATCGTAAATGGGGACGATATGCGGATGCTCTAATGCGGCGGAGGTCTTGGCTTCCCGCGTGAAGCGTTCGACGTAAAACGACATCGTTTCGTCATCGGCGACCTCGATATTGAGGATCTTCACCGCGACCGCGCGGCCTAAGCTGGTCTGTTCTGCCTGGTAGACGGCCCCCATGCCGCCAGTACCGAGCAGCTTGCCCAGTTGATACTGCCCTAATTGTTGACCGGATAGGTCTTTGATTCCCACGATGGCTTTCCTTGTCCATTCAGCGATGATGCCTGCTAATATTATAGTTTACATCACCGTGACCGCAAGCATCTCAGGGATTGGAACGGGGCAAACGCTCCAAAATACACTTGATTGTAAGGTCTGGTTCTGGCGAACGCCTGAACTCCCCTCTAAATCTTACCCCGTCGATAGGCGAGACGTTACGACCGCATGATCGGGCGTGTACGTAGCACCCACCTCATCTACGAGGAGGAACGGTGAGGGTCAGGAAAGCGCGAAAATTATATGAAAATTTAGAGCGATTGCTCTGAGCGCCAGTTCCCTGGCTTTGCATTCCCCTGGTAAAGGGGCTATAGTCGTTTGAATTGTTTCAAATCGAGAGGTAACCGCATGGCAGAAAACGCCGAACCATCCGAAAACAACGATGCCCCCAAGCTCGAAGAAAAAGCACCGGTCAACACCCGCCATCAGATTGACGTGAACGGTCGCACGCTGGGCTACACCGCGACGGTCGGCATGATGCCGCTGAAGAACGACAAGGATGAAATCGACGCGGAGATGTTCTACATGGCTTATACGCTGGACGACGCCGAGGTTGCCGAGCGCCCGCTGATGTTCGTGTTTAACGGTGGGCCGGGGTCGTCGTCGATCTGGCTACACATGGGGACGTGTGGGCCGAAGCGCGTCAAAATGGAAGACGAGGGCTGGATGCCCGCGCCACCGTTCGCGTTGGTGGAAAACGAGCAAACCTGGCTCGACCTCGCCGATCTGGTGTTTATCGACCCGGTCGGCACCGGGTACAGCCGCGCCAAAGACGACGAGAAAGCCAAACAATACTGGAACGTTCATGGTGATCTGGAAGGCGTCAGCGAGTTCATCCGCCTATACCTGACGCGGGCCAAACGCTGGACGTCGCCGCTGTTCCTCGCCGGGGAAAGCTACGGCACCACCCGCGCCGCTGGCCTCGCCGGGATGCTGTTCGACAAGGGCGTGGCGCTCAACGGTGTCGTGTTGATCTCCACGATTTTGAATTACCAGACCGCTATGTTCACACGCGGCAACGACTTACCGTATATCCTCTATCTGCCGACATACACCGCGACCGCTTATTATCACGGCAAGCTGCCGGACGACCTACAGAATAAACCGCTGCGCGAGGTGATCGCCGAGGTCGAAAACTGGGCGGAAACGGATTATACGCTGGCACTGATGAAGGGCGACCGCCTCAGCGAAGACGAACATCATCAGGTCGCCGAGACATTGGCTCGTTACACCGGCCTCTCGGAAACGTACCTCAAGCACACCAACCTGCGTATCCACATCCAACGCTTCTGTAAAGAATTACTACGCGACCAGAACCGCACGGTTGGGCGGTTGGACAGCCGCTTCAAGGGGCGGTCGGCGTTGGCGGTCGGGGACTACCCCGAATTCGATCCTTCACTGACGGACATCACCCCACCATATAACGCGCTGTTCAGCACCTATGTGCGCGATGAACTCGGCTACGAGACCGACCGCAAATACGAGGTGCTGAGCTTCAACGTCAACGGCTCATGGGAATGGCCGCGCATGGGTTATCCCGACACGAGCGAACATCTGCGCAGCGCCCTTGCCAAGAATCCGCACATGCACGTCCTGGTCGCACAGGGCTATTTCGATCTGGCGACACCACACTTCGCCGCGCACTACACCCTCAATCACATGGATATTGCGCCGGACGTGCGCGACAACATCCACTACACGGATTACGAGGCCGGGCACATGCTCTACCTCGAAGTGGGGTCCCTGGCGAAGCTCAAAGCCGATGTCGCGCAGTTGATCGAAACGGCGACGTAGACGAGTAGATAAAGAAAGCCGAGCGTTTTTAACGCCCGGCTGTGTCCCCTCATATATACGATGGCTCAATTTGGATTCCAAGGAGGTCATCCAAATAGCTGACGATTCGCTGAAAAATCCGCTATGCTCACAGTCGCTTATGACATGTTTTCGCTTCAGGTGGCGTGATGTTATCCAAGCTTGATTGCCATACTGGTGATAGCTCCTTGAAACCCGAAAAGAGCCATGTGAGTTACCACACGTTGCTGACCGCGCCGTCGTCGGCCTGCCGCGCCAGCCGCGCATACTTCGCCAGCACACCGGTGCTATGCTTGGGCGGTGGCACCTGCCATGCGGCCTTACGCCGTTCGATCTCCGCTTCATCGACCAGCATGTTGAGGCGACGCGCCGCCACATCCACTTCGACCAGATCGCCCTCCTCTAACAGACCAATCGGCCCGCCGACCATCGCTTCCGGCGCACAATGACCGATCATCAAGCCGCGTGTGCCACCGCTAAAGCGCCCATCGGTGATCAGCATCACATCCCGGCCTAGCCCTTGCCCGACCAGCGCGGCGGTCACTTGCAGCATCTCACGCATCCCCGGCCCGCCGACCGGCCCTTCATAACGAATGATAACCACGTCGCCCTTCTTGATCTGCTGGTTCTGGATCGCGTCAAACGCGGCTTCTTCGCTCTCGAAGATACGCGCCGGGCCTTTATGATGCTGCGGCTCATCCCCCTTGA
>DAOTTX010000427.1:0-4185 GCA_034437515.1 Anaerolineae bacterium | reverse complement strand
GTGGGAGAGGGGGACAGCGACGCATGTCGCAGGGGGTGAGGGGCAGCTTTGACACGTGAGTCGTTACAAATTTGCAACTGTCAAGCGTCTGACAACTTGTTCGTAGTCCCTTGCAGCCGAGAACGAAAATAGCTATTGCTGTTGGATTTGTGCATAATGCTGATGTCATCGACCGAGATTGAGAGAAAATCTGCCCAACATGCTTTCAACTCATCCACATCATGGTCAACGTGATACCGCGTTTGAAGCGATTGCCCTGATATGAGAGCGCGGTCATTTGAAACTGTCGCAATGTCTCGTTATAATCTCACACTCACACAACGCCAAGCAGATGAATAGAGGATAAACGATGATTGGGATGACTTCACGCAAGGGGCGCATCAGGGCGGCGAAACCGGAAGAGGCCGCCTTCATCAGCGCGTTGGCGCTGCGCTCCAAAGCGCATTGGGGCTATGCACGGTCTTTTCTGGAAGCGTCAAAAGAGACACTGACGCTGACCCCGGCAGACATCGACGCCGGGGCGGTCAATGTGATGGAATTGAACGGTGAGGTGATCGGCTTTTACGGGTTATCCGTTCACGATGATGACTCGCTCTGGTTGGATTATCTGTTTGTCGATCCAGGGGCGATTGGCTACGGCTTCGGCAAGAAGTTGTGGCGTCATGCGGTCGTCAACGCCGGAACGCTCAACCACAGCGCCATCTTCCTTGAATGTGATCGTTACTCGCGCGCGTTTTACGAGCGTATGGGTGCGGTCTGCATCGCGCAAATCTATTCATCACACACCGAAGGTGAACGCCTGCCAATCATGCGCTACGCGCTTTAGCTGCTATTCCTGGATGTCTTCTTCGTTGCCACGCAGCACCTTACGATAATTGATATTGCAGCGTTTGACGTACATGCCGGCCCGTTCGTAGAGCGCGACCGCGTTGGTACGGCTGGCGGCATCCACGCCGAGATAGACATGGTCGAAACCGCGCTGCTGGAATACATGGAACGCATGTCGCAGCAGCGACATACCTAACCCACGCTTACGCCATGCCCGGCGCACACCGAGAATATCTACGATGCCTGTTTGCTGCCGGTTGCTATCGGCCTTACACAGCGCGACCCCGGCGATCTCGTCGCCGTCCCAGGCGATGAACCACAGCGTCGGGTCAAAGCGCGGGTTCTTTAGCTGGTGCGACCACTGTTCGTAGGGCGTATCCTCGATGTAACCGAAATGATCGCGGAAGCTCTCTTGATGTGTGGCATAGACCGCTCGTGCGTGCTGTTCGACGTCGAAGGGGCGCAACTCAATGCCGTCGGAAAATTCCGGCGCGGGGATAGTGTCGGTAAAATCAATTTGCATTTTATAAAACCGGCGATTTTCAGCGTAACCATGCGCCTTGAACAGTTCGATCAGGTCGGTGTGTTCTTCCGACGCCTGGCGTGCGATCCATACCGGCACTTCCGGCGCGAGTTCGGCCTCGGCACGTTCGCAGATTTGCCGCTCGGCTTCGGTGATAAAATGTGCGGTGATCGCCCCGGCACGGTACTTCGGGTAAATAACTTGCTGCCCGAAAGACTGCCCGGTCGGGAGCAACACGGTGATCCCCAGGCCGACGACCTCACCGTTTTTTACTGCGGTCTGAATGTCGCGGGATTTGTCGAGCATCGGGTTGTCGATGCTGTGACGCATCTCGTCGCGGTCGAGTTCGCCAGTTTCGCCCAGTTCGGCGCGTTCGGCCTGTACGATCTTCATAACGGCGTCCAGGTCGGCGTCTTGCCAGGGGCGGTAGGTCACTGGAGTCATAAAGGCTAACCTCTCGGTGCGTAATTTTCGTCTACGGTGGGTATACGCGGAGGGCAGCCCGAAGGTTTCAAGTCGTCGGTTCCTCGGTTTTGCTGCCGATCATGTCCCGGCGTTGCCACAGCCAGCGGATCGTTAACAGAACGACGATGGCAAAGACCACCCAGCCAGCCGCATCAACCACCGGCTTGATCTGGTCGTAATTTTGCCCCAGCAAGTACCCGCCCGCCGCCAGCGCCGCAGTCCATAGTGCGGTGCCGAAGGTCGTCCAACCCAGGAAAACGAACAAGTTCATCTTCGCCGTACCCGCCGGGATGGAAATCACCGAGCGCAAACCGGGGATCATACGACAGATGAAAACGGCAAGCTGCCCGTGATCTTTGAACCATTGATTAGCCCGTTTGATGTCTTTAGGTGTGACGCCGACCCAATTGCCATGTTTTTCGGCGAGTTCGGCGATGCGCTCCTCCCCCAGGCGGTAGCCCAGGTAATACAGCGGCAGCGCCCCCAGGACAGAGCCGACCGTCCCGGCGATCACCACACCGATCAGTGTCAGGTCGCCACGCTCGGCAGCGAACCCGGCAAATGGCAGCACTACCTCGGATGGAATCGGCGGGAAGATGTTTTCAACAATCGTCAAAACGGCGATTCCGACGTAACCGATTGATGAAATCACGTCCTGTACAAACTCGACCATAAGCCCTCCTTGTTGGCATATAAACTCAATGTATCAAGCACAGTTTAACGTTGCATAGCTGTTTGTATAACTGCGGTTGAACGCCGCGTTTGCATCGTCTGATTTTAATCGGCATACTTATGGGGGAGCCAATTAGAATTGGGACAGGCCATTGTAACTGCCCAGGGCGACCATCCGGTTCGCCCCTACGAAATTGTGAATATTCTTTTTGTTTTATCCATCAGATGTTAAATCGACAACAACCAGACAGGAAAAAACATGGCAGATACACCCGAAATTCGTGACTCGATGCGAAACATCCTCAACGCGAACAGCCGCACATTGGTGGAAGGCGAAGACCGCGCCGCTGCCCGTGCGATGTTCAAGGCCATCGGCCTGACCGACGACGACCTCAAAAAACCGTTGATCGCGGTCGCCAACACATGGACGGAAGTCGGCCCGTGCAATTTTCATCTGCGGCGGCTGGCGGCGAAGGTCAAAGAAGGCATCAAACGCGCCGGTGGCACCCCGCTGGAGTTCAACACGGTCAGCATCAGCGACGGGATTACGATGGGCACCGAAGGCATGAAGGCCAGCCTCATCAGCCGGGAGATGATCGCGGACAGCATCGAACTGGTCACCCGTGCCAACTACTTCGACGGTGTGATCGCGCTGTCCTCGTGTGATAAGACCATCCCCGGTACGATTATGGCGCTCATCCGGCTGAACATCCCCTCGTTAATGCTCTACGGCGGGACGATTATGCCGGGCAGTCACAAAGGTCAGCCGACCGACATCGTCTCGGTATTTGAGGCCATCGGCAAATACCAGACCGGCGAGATCACCGCCGAGGAATTGCACGAGATCGAATCGACGGCGTGCCCCGGCCCCGGTGCGTGCGGCGGACAGTTTACCGCTAATACGATGGCGACCATCTCACAGGTGCTTGGCATCAGCCCGGTGGGGATGAATGACGTCCCCGCCGAAGATCCACACAAGGAAACGGTGGCGATGGACGCCGGTGCGATGATCCTCGACTTGATCGAAAGCGGCATCCGTCCGCGTGATGTGGTGACTCGCAAGTCCCTGGAAAATGCGGTCGCCATCGCTGCCGGGACGGCGGGCAGCACCAACGCTATCCTGCATACGCTGGCGTTTGCGCGTGAGGCTGGCATCGATTTTACGCTCGATGACATTGAGGCCATCAGCCAGCGCACGCCCGTGCTCACCGACATGCGCCCTACGGGGAAGTACGTCGCGGTTGATCTATACCGGGCGGGGGGCGTGAAGATGCTCGCGAAACGGATGCTCGAAGGCGGCTACCTACATGGTGAGGTCAAGACCGTGACCGGTCAAACGCTTGCGGAAGCGGTCGCCGATGCGCAGGAAACCGAGGGGCAGCAGGTCGTCACCCCGCTGGATGCGCCCAAAAAGCCGACCGGCGGTCTGGTGGTGCTGAAGGGCAACCTCGCCCCACGCGGCGCGGTGGTCAAGCTCAAGGGGGATGAGCCGCAGCATCATAAAGGCCCGGCGCGTATCTTCGAGAGCGAAGAAGCCGCGTTTGACGCGATCCAGAACCAGCAGATCAAGAAGGGCGACGTAGTTATCATCCGTTATGAAGGGCCGGTCGGCGGGCCGGGGATGCGTGAGATGCTGCAAGTGACCGCCGCGCTGGTCGGGCAAGGGCTAGGCCGGGATGTGATGCTGATCACCGATG
>DAOTTX010000426.1:0-2041 GCA_034437515.1 Anaerolineae bacterium | reverse complement strand
TTTGATGCCGCCTTTGATAATACGGGCGCGGCCGTCTGTGCCATTGAAGGGGTGGGTTGCTCTGTGGATAGGTGCCTGACGTGTCAAATCCCTTGGTATTGGTCTTATTGGGATTATCGGTGTTGAGACCTTCAGCAATAGCCGCTTGTAGCAGGCGGTTATCCGCTGCAACGAACGTTAGCGTGCTACCGGAAGCGTTGGCACGCTGCTGCAAGGCAATTGCGGAGGCAAGCTGCACCGCATCATAAGCCCGCAGTCGATAAACTTCGTGCAGATCCAGTGCCTGGGTGATAATGGCGTTGCTCAATGCCAGAACGCGATATTGCGCCTGGGTATGCCGCGTCAACAGTTGGCGGAATGCCTGAAGGGTTGCACGGTCAATATCCCCATCATGATAACCCCGCGAAATGGCGGACATGATCTCAACAAGAGTGATTTGTGCTGTAAAAATGTCGTGCCTGGCACGGCTGGCAGTCAGATTGCGGATCCAGATGGTTCCTGTCTCGGGCATGTAACGCTTCGCCAGCGCACTGCTATCGATGAAGTAACTGCTCATGCATCCTTGTAACGATCTTCAATGATGATCTCTGACAGAGGACGTTTCCCCTTGAGTGCAGCATCCAACTGCGCTTGCAGTGTCACCTCGTCGATTGCCTCAGTTACTTCATCAAAGGTCACAAGCATGTCCGCAACCCCATCCACCCATCGAACTTCTGGTTTTACAATCTGAATCTGGACTTCTTCACCCTCCTGAAGTTCCAACGGGTCAAGCGGTTGAAGCTGACCGTTTTTGTACACTGCACGTATTGACACCATACCTGTCATTCCTCATCTTCTATCTGCCCCCATTATATCAGAAAGGCACAAAACAGCCTCCGCATGAGCGGGGGCTATTTGCGTTTAGACCCTAAGGAGAAAAAAGCAAAATGAGCCGAACATTTAGCAAGGAAATCATGGGGTACTACAAAATTGACCCCAAGCACCACGCCGCGATTACCTCACTCGTAGCACCCGTCACGCCCGCCCACAAACTGCTTGACCCATTCGCAGGTGAGGGCGAGTTTCTCGAAGTCGCGGCGAAGGCGTGGCACATGACCCCCTACGCCAACGAACTTGACGGGGGACGCGCTGAGGCGTGTATCGCCCGTTTCGGTCCGAAGCAGGCGGTCCGCTGTGACGTGGAGCGCTTGAGTGCTTCGACGGGTGCGTTTTCAGTGGGTTGGTTCAATCCGCCGTATGACCACGATGCCGCCGCAAAAGACAACAAGCGCGTTGAGTTCCGCTTCCTGCGTCATTCGTGGAAGTGGATTGCCGATGGCGGCTTAGTATTGTGGGCGGTGTATATCCAGCACCTGACCGAAGATGCCATGAGCTTTCTGGCGAAACACACATCTCGCATGGATGTCTGGGCGCTACCGGGCAAGCATCTCGGTGAGTACAGCCAGATCGTGGTCGCGGCGGTGGTCGGTCGTCATTCGAACCCCGAAACGCACTACGCTGACATCGCCGACCAGAAGGCAAATCCGCTGCCGCTAACGGTGCAGAGTGAACCGGTCTACAAGCTGCCCGCGCCGCCAAAGCCCACACGCTTCATCTTTGTACCCGATGTGATTGACGAGCAGCAGGGGCTGCGGCTGTTGGAGGCACATGGCGCATGGTCGACCAACGGCTTTCAGGCACTGCTGGAACTCCCACCGCCACCGAGCCAGATCGTGCCTGTTGTGGCACCGCGTCCGGGTCACACTGCGATGGTGTTGGCGGCTGGTGTAGCCGATGGAGCGGTCATCGAATCTGCCGACTACGGCACGGTTGCCATTCGCGGCAAGACGCAGCACGTTGAGCAGGTCGCCCGGGTGGAGGTCGAGTCCGACCCGAATGACCCTGACAATCAGGTCAAGAAAACGGTCATCAAGCTCAAACCGACCACGACGCTCACGCTGCTGAGCGCCGATGGAACGACCGTCGAGATGGAGGGCGACGAGGCACTGCTGGACTTCATCACGACCAACAAAACCGCGCTCGCAGCGTACCTCAACAACAA
>DAOTTX010000425.1:0-57151 GCA_034437515.1 Anaerolineae bacterium | reverse complement strand
TGACTCCGCTGAAAGAACTCAATATTACCCTAAAAACGTGGGTCATATAGGTTCAAAGTGGTGTGATACCGGGTCAAATTTTCGGCAAAATGACCTTTTTTCAGTAGAGTCATTAATGAAAGGCTAACATTTACCTGGCTTGAGAACGTGCTTTGACGCTCCTATGGAGGAGTTCAACCAACCCCTGCCGGATGCCTATCGTCAAAAAGATAATTAGCACAAGGATACAAATTGCCGCCAAAAATATGACAATCCCTGCCGGGCGCAGCACAGCGGCGATACCCCCGCTCGTCAACAGCAGAACGCAGACAAGGTGGACACCTGGGATAGTCCGCACATTACCGCTGATGCGCGAACCGACCGCCTCGGCATTGATATGTCCTTTGACCTGTGCGCCCAATAAGCGATTGATCCGGTAGCGTACCATGAAGGCATAACGACCACCGCCGGCAGGGTCGATCTGAAAGTCGAGGCCGCCACGTGCGGTGCGGCGCTGTTGGGCTTCCCGTTCGAGCTGGCGCGTTAACGTCTGTTGGTAGCGTTCGATATCGAGCGGGGTGGTGAATTCAAAATCGTTCATCGGCGCTGCTTTCCTGGCTCGAAGACGGGTTTTGTCGGGCGAGTGAAGGGTGTGCCGGTCGCGTCAGGTGAGAATGCAGGTAGCAGGGTCGGTGTGGGCAGTGGTGTAAGAGTCAATGATGGCGTCAAACTGATTTCCGGCGTCGGGGTTGCGGTCGCGGCCTCATTAACGGCGACCGTCGCGGTTGTCGTCGGTGTTGCCGGTGGTGTGCTGGTTGGCGCAGGCCGATTGTCATAGATGAAGAACACCACACCGCTGATGATGCCCAGCAAGATAATGCGCGGCAGCCAACCTCGTCGATTTTTACGATGTGTGAGCATGGGTCATCCCTACTAGAAAGCGATGAGTAATTTACGGGTGCGTTGGTTTATACATTAGAATGCAATCGACGATACTCACTCTATTTTAAGAGGCAATTATGGCGAAACACCCAATTATTCGACTCTTCAACTATGCTCAAGCCTATCAGGGGAAGGCTAAGATTGCGACGGCCTTTTCTGTTCTGAACAAAATCTTTGATCTTGCGCCCCCTGCATTGATCGGTGTGGCGGTGAATGTGGTCGTCGAACGTGAAAATTCGTTTATCGCACAGCTTGGTGTGGAAGACGTCAGTACACAGCTCTGGGTGCTAGCCGCAATCACGCTGTTCGTCTGGGTGATGGAATCCCTGTTTGAGTTCGTACATCGTATTTACTGGCGCAACCTCGCGCAGGATGTGCAACATTCCTTCCGCGTGGATGCCTACGCGCACGTGCAAGACCTCGAACTGGCCTATTACGAAGACCGCAGCACCGGCGGTCTGATGTCTATACTCAACGACGACATTAACCAACTTGAACGTTTCCTTGATGTGGGGGCCAACAATCTTATTCAGGTGATAACGACCGTGATCGTGATTTCCGGGTTGTTCTTCTTCGCCGCGCCGGGTGTGGCGTGGATGGCGATGTTGCCGATCCCGATTATTATTTACGGCTCGGTGTGGTTTCAGAAGAGGTTGACGCCACTTTATGCCGCTGTGCGCGAGGAAGTGGGGCTATTGAACGGTCAGCTTTCTAACAACCTGCAAGGCATCGCAACGATTAAGAGCTTCACGGCGGAAGCGCACGAAACCGAGCGGGTACGCGAAGGTAGCAACGCCTATCGGGAGGCCAACCGCAAGGCGATTGTGTTGAGTTCGGCGTTTTCACCGTTGATCCGCATGGTGATCGTCGCCGGGTTCATCGCTATTCTTGTGTTCGGTGGTCAGCGCACGCTTGATGGGTCGCTGGATGTGGGTATTTACAGTGTGTTGGTGTTCATGACACAGCGTTTGCTGTGGCCGCTGACCCGCCTCGGCGAGACGTTCGACCTGTACCAGCGGGCGATGGCGTCGATTAACCGGATTGTCGATCTACTGGAGACGAAATCGAACCTGAAAGACGGTACCCAACCGCTGCCCCCCGCCGAGGTCGATGGTGATATGCGCTTCGATGATGTGCGCTTCTCTTATGCCAGTGGTGATGAGGTGGTGCGCGGGTTGTCGTTTCACATCCCCGCCGGTGAGACTGCCGCCATTGTCGGGGCGACGGGCGCGGGAAAAAGCACCATCGTGAAGTTGCTGTTGCGCTTCTACGATGTGACGGCGGGGCAGGTAACGCTCGACGGGCATAACGTGCGTTACTTACAGCAGGATGATCTGCGGTCGTCGATTGGTCTGGTCAGTCAGGATGTGTTCTTGTTTCATGGCACCGTGCGCGAGAATATCGTCTACGGCACGTTCGATGTCACCGACGATGAGATCGTCGAGGCGGCGAAGATCGCCGAAGCGCACGACTTCATCATGAGCCTATCGCACGGATACGACACGATCGTCGGGGAGCGCGGGCAGAAGCTCAGCGGCGGTCAGCGCCAGCGTATCAGCATTGCACGGGCGGTGCTGAAGAACCCGCCGGTGCTCATCCTCGATGAGGCGACCTCGTCCGTCGATAACGAAACCGAGGCCGCCATCCAGCGCAGTATGGAAAAGATCGCGGTCGGGCGCACGACGATTCTGATCGCGCATCGCCTCTCGACGGTGCGCAATGCCGACCGCATCTTCGTGTTAGAACACGGTCGGCTCCGTGAGCAGGGGCGTCACGAAGACCTGACCGAGACTGAAGACGGCATCTACGCCGCGCTGTGGCGCGTGCAGATGGGCGAGAAGTTGCGCCCCGCCGGGGACTAACTGCCGAGGATCGGCTCGAACAACGGTTGCAGCGATGGATCAACACGAACGGCGCAGTCGGCATAATCACGCACGGAGGCCAGCGCGTCGTTCAATGTTTCGATAGCACGGATGTCAAACGGTGGGATGTCCTCGCTGCACGTTCGGTATTCACTGATGAATAACTCAGCTTCGGCGAGGTCAGCTTCCAGGTCGCCGTCTTCCAGCACGTAATTGTCGAACGCCCGGTTAATCCATTGGGATTCGAGAATAGGCCCGATGGCGATGTTTCCCTCAGCGAAGATGCTTGGGATGACAACCGCGTTGGGTGCGTTGAGCAGTTCGATGTAGTTTGTATAGAGGGTGGTGACATCTTCGCCCTGTGCGGCAGTGATGTCCGGGTTGTTGATGAGGCTACGCCGCGCCGGTAGCCCTCGGAACAGGTCAGGCCGTTGGGCGATGAAGTTAATCCACTCGTAGCAGGCTTCGGCGTTTTGTGTCTCCGCAGTGATGTAAGCCGTACCGACTGTATACGACAGCGGCACGTACTCGTTGCCGCGTGGATAGTTCGTCAGCCGGTAGTCTTGCAGTTCCTCGTTCTCGCCGCGCTGCTGGATGCGGAAGTTGAACGTGTTCAGCGTATCCGTGAAGATCAACGCCAGCCCCTCAAGTTCAAACAGTTGGTTCGGGCCGCCGGGGTTGCCTTCAAAACCGAGTGCCTGATAGCCGACGTAGCCTTCTTTCGCCAGGTCGAGTACCTGCCGGATCGCTTCCAGGTTGGTCGGTTCGGTGAGCGCAACCGTCGGCGGGGAAGTGCTGTAATCATAGGGCAGGCCACCATACGCGGCGATTAACATCAATAGGTAAACGTTATCGAACGTTTCCGGCACGAATGTGGGTTCTTCGTCGGGGTTTTCCATCACGAAACGCAGGAAGTCCAGCGCATCGGTGAATTGATCGACCGTCCAGCCACCTTCAGGTGAGGTCACACCGGCGTTCTGGAACGAGAAATCATCGTACCAGAGGATTTCCGGTTGGATGACGATAGGATACGCCCAGATGCCGTTCTCGCGCGTGACCTGTTGGATTGTATCGCCGATGAAGTCGTCGCGGTCGAAGGTCGGGTCGGTATCCATGAACGGGTCAAAGGGCAGCACGGTCTGTAAGTTGATGCTCTGCACACTGTTAAACGGTTCGTAATAGCAATCATATTCTAGCGCCGGGTCATCACCGAGGCCGAAGCCGAACGACGGCGGGATCAATTCGATATTGCCGACAGCGGGGTTCTGCGCGATAAAATCACCGATCAGCCGGTTCCACTCGGCCTCGTTGGGGATGTCATCGCTGAACAGATTAAGCCCGAAGCGCATACTAATTTCCCCGGCAGTGAGTACAGGCGTCGGTACCGGGGACGCGACCACGACCGGTTCATTATCGGCCTGCCAGTTGTCGGCGGTGCTCAGGTCAGCGAATGCGCCGCGCTCGGATTGGTCAAGGCTGTCGGTGACGGTCGCTTCGCCGGTCAGCACCCGGTCAATGGCGGCATCCAGATAATCCGAGAAGCGCAGTTCAGCGGCGGGTAAGGCGCTCTCAATCGCTTGATCGACAAATGCTTGATCTTCCGGTGAATACTCGACGTTGAAGCCACCAAAGATGCCGCCCTCGGCGGTGATCCCGGTCAGGCTGCGCCGGGCGGGGGTCTGTGTGAAAATCAGATTGGAAACATCGGGATAGCTGGTTAGATACTTGGCAAACTCATAGGCCAGTTCGGGGCGTTCCGTCCCCGCGCTGACGCCGAAGCCGTTCGCCGTCAGACCGGTGCGACCACCCGGTAGCAGTGCGCCGCGTAGATCGACGGTCGGGTCGGTATTGCCGAAGAGACCACTATCGGAAAGCTCAACGGGTGAGCCGAGACGCAGCGGCACATCCTGCTGGTCGAAATCCAGCCCGATAAATGGCCCCAGCACGCCGGTCTGCTGCACTTCCAGCCATTGTTCGGCGAGGTTGATGAGGTCGGGCGTGCCGAGCAGGGGTTCGTTGGGGATGAGGGTATCGTCGTAGAAACCGCGTGCGTAAAGTGTGCGGAAAAGCAGCTCGATGTTGCCGATCTGCGCCCCTGGTACGACGATCTCGCCTTGCTGGTCGTATTCGGCCAGGGCGTTCGCCGCGTTTTCGACCTCGGTAATGCCCCAATTCTCATCGGGGTAGAACAGACCCGCCGCGTCAAAAGCATTTTTGTCGTAAAGCACGACCTCAAGCTCACCGCTGATCGGTAGTGCCCACAAGCCGCGATCCCATTGGAAGGATTGCCACAGCGCCGGGTAAAAGTCGTTGATGCTTAGCGCCGGGTCGTTTTCCGCAAGTGGCATCACATCCAGTAGTAAATTGGCACGGGTGGTCGCCGGGGCCACGTCATCGCTGGCGAAGAACAGGACATCGGCGACGCTGGTATAGTTACCCACGCTGCCCAGATGTTCCTCGACATTGCTCGCCGCTGTGGTCCAATTCGGGTTCGCTTCCACATAGATGACTTTGACACCGGGATTTTCCGCCTGGAAGTCGTCAATGGCGCTCAAGACGGCTTCTTCGTAGAACGATGGTGCTGCCACTGTGATGATTGTCTCGTTCTGCCCGATGACCAACCAGGCCATCAGCCCGGCGGCGACCAGCAAGAACGGCAATCGCTTAATCCACTTCATCAATTTGTTTGTCCTTTAAATTAGACTATGTCTCTAGTTGTATCCATAATAACACTTTTTGCAATATGGATAACGACGTTTTGTATACCATAAAAAAATCCTTAACTAACTTCTCTATACACACACATGCTTTATCACTCTACAATGGAAGTGTGATCTGCTCGAATAGATAAGGTGGTTAGAACGTGCATGGAAAACAATAAGCTCAACCGTCGTGAATTTCTAAGCTTTATTGGATTAGGTACTGCTTCGCTGGTTGCGAGCGGGCCTCTACAACAAGCGCAGGCGTTCCAGACGACGCCAGGCCGAGCGGAAACCACCGCGCAAGCAGGCACAACAGGCATCGAGGAATTTAAGTCGGAAATTGAACTGCTGGCGCAAATCCGCCAGAACATCGCCGCACGGTTTAAAAACCGTGAGATGGCGCTCGACTTCCGGCGCGTCAACGCAGAGGGTGAGCTAAACTGGCTGATTCAGATCAAAGCCGATGAACTTTATCCGGTAGCGAGTTCATTCAAATCGTTCGTGGTGCTGTGGTATTTCCTGATGACGCCGCGTGATGAATGGGTGTTCGACCTGGACTCGGATATTTACCGGGTGTCGATTTACAGTAACAACCGCCTGACCGGGTCATTGTTGACCGAAGTCGCGGAGCGTGTCGAAGGCGACGGTAACGCCGTCGAGAAGTTTAACGACTTCCTGCGTGACGAACTCGGTCTGACAGAAGGCATGTTTTCGTGGGATTGGCCTTCTTCGGCGACGGTGGGTATGTATGATTTCCGCTTTGAGCCGGGTGATGACCGCATCGTCGAAGTGCATGGGAGGACCGAAGGCGTGCGTAACGTCTTCACCGCCACTGAACTGGCGAAGGGCTGGCTTTACATCGCGCTTGCCGAGCAAAGTGACCGTTGGGAAAGCGACCCGCATTTTCAAGACGCCATCCTCGCCACTCGTGAGATCCTTTCCATCCCGGCGGCGACCTATCGCTCACCGATTGAGCGGGTCGCCTACGGCGGTTACACCGGCAAGGACGGCACGTTGCCCATCGGGTCGATTGCGGTCGGTCGGGTGATTAACGACGCGGGGATTATTCGTGTGCCCAATGGTACCGGACAGTACATTATCAGCTTTATGTCTGCCGGGGAGCGCGAACAGTTCACCGAGCCGGCATTGCGCGAAGTCGTCGATAGCATCCGCATCTACGAAGATTTTAAGAACCCGCTACGCCAGCCGACCGTTCAGGGACCATCGGCGGCGATCATCATGGGGCAGTATAACTATGGGATGGTGCGTGCTAACGAAACCAACCTGTATCTAGAACCGAGCGAAGAAGGGGGAAAGCTCGACAACCCGGCGCGGCGTACCTCCACTTACGGCACACCCTATCTGATGCGTGGGGCGGTCATCCGTTTTCTGCCGGTCAACGAGAACTGGGGTAAGGTGATCTGGGATGATGCCGAGGACAACGCCTGGACGTATACAGACTGGACGTTCGGCTTCCAGCAGGCGAACTGGAATCAATTTGATCTGCGTGACCGCCCCGATATTTACGTCCCGCTGGATAAGCTCAAAGTCTTGCCCTACGAGAAGTTTTCGCCGATTGACTTCGTCACCGATGCCACCGACCCGGACACGAACAAATTCATCATTTTGCATGTGCCCCGGCGTGAACTGACGTTGTTCGAGGGCATCACGCCGATCCTCAAAACGCCGGTGGTGCTGAACACGCTGGAAACACCGCGCGGTCGGTTGTACGTCAACCGGGTGATGATTACCCGTAACATGCCGACTTATCCCGGTGTGCCCTACACTAACTTCCTGCATGACGGCGAAGATCTCAACCAGATCGGCTATGCCATTCACGGCTCCCCCTGGCATCTGTGGGACGAGACGGTCAACGAATGGGAGACGATCCGGCGTACCTCGGCGGGCTGCATCAACGTGCCAAGCTGGCGGCGGCAGATCGGCAGTTACAACCTGCCGGTCGATGAGTTCATCTTCCGCTGGATCGGCGGCTTCGATGACCCGGCAGGGTCGCCGTCGTATTTCAAGCGGGAGACTGTGCATGTGATCTCCACGACCAATCCCTGGGAGGAATTGTTTAATTACTCGCGCTTCCATTCCATGCGACAGGCTCGCATCGGCTGGAACGAGATCCTCGAATACTGGTCGAACAAACCGCTGGATGCACCGAAACGCTTCTTCGAGAACCCGCATAACAACCAGACCCGCGCCTCGGTGTTGAACCTGGGGGCTTCTACCGGCGATATCGAGTCCTGATCGACCCCTTTGTAGTTGCAAGTCCCCCTTTCTCCGTCTACGGGGATAAGGGGGATTTAGAGGGATAGGGGTCAGAGCAGTTGCATGTTGAAGCACCATCGGCTTAACTTGACACGCATGGGAAGGTAAACAGGCCTTCCCTGCGCTCTCCGCTTCACGCCTGCCCTCACATCTGATAAAGTAAGCGCCGACCGTTTTGTAACAGATTTCACAGGCGTTTCATGGATAGTAACCGCGTATTCCCGATCTTTGCGCTCGTATTTGTTGACGTCCTCGGTTTGACGATATTGCTGCCGCTGCTGCACTTATACGGAGCGCAGTTCGGCGCATCGCCGTTAGAGATCGGCTTGATCGCGGCGGCGTTTCCGTTGGCGCAGTTGATCGGTGTGCCTATGATGGGGGCGCTTTCTGATCGGTTCGGGCGTAAGCCGTTGCTGTTGGTCAGCCAGATAACGACGTTTGCCAGTTTCATCATGTTGGGGCTGGCGAATTCTCTGCTGTTGGTGATTCTCTCTCGTGTGCTGGATGGGGTGTTCGGCGCGAACCTTGCCACCGCTCAGGCCGCGCTCAGTGATGTGACCGACGAGGAAAATCGCGCTCGTGGCCTCGGCCTGACCGGAGCGGCCTTCGGGTTGGGGTTCATCTTCGGGCCGATCATTTCGTTGGTCGCGTTGCAGTTCACCGATGACCTTGCGATCCCGGCGTTTATCGCGGCGGTGTATTCGTTCGTCTCCATTTTGCTGACGTTGTTCGTCTTCACCGAGACGTTGCCGCCGGAGCAGCGCGGCGCGAACGCGGCAGGCGGCGCGGGTTTTTCCCTGACGACGGTGGCACGGGTGCTGCGCAATCCCTCGCTAAATGTGCTGCTGGTGCTGATGTTCGCACAGCAGGTGATTTTCTTTGGCTTTGAAAGTTTGCTCGGTCTGTTCGTGCTGACTCGGCTCGGCTTGCTCGGACAGGGCAACGCGGTAATCTTCCTCGTGGTGGGGATCGTGTTGGTGCTGGTACAGGTGCGTATGATCGGCCCGTGGACGAAGAAGTACGGCGAGCGTAAGCTGGTTTTCTTCGCGTTGGGGTTGTTGAGCGTCGGGTTGATCCTCACCGCGCTGACGCCGGAACAGCCGCATCCGCTCTATGTACAGCAGATCGCCGCGAACAACCTGCTCGATGAGGGCATCGCGGAAGGTACGGAGGCCATTATCGGTGAGTTCTCGGTAGACCTACCCTCAGATGATGACCGGGGGATCGGCGGGGTGCTGTGGCTGCTGGTCGCGGTGGTGCCGTTGTCGGTCGGTGCCGGGTTGATCCGTCCAAGCTTGAACAGTCTGCTGACTAAACGCGCTCAGGGGATCGGCTTCGGTGGTGTATTGGGTGTGAGCCAGTCGTTCGTGAGTGCAGCGAACGCGGTCGCGCCGTTGATCGGTGGGTTGGCGTTCCAGGCGTATGGTGCGACCGCGCCGTTCTTGGTCGGCGGGGTGCTGATGGGTGTGCTGCTGGCGTTGAGCATGGCGCTGGTGCAGCCTGCCGAGGAAGTGACGCCGGTTGTTTGAGTGACATCGTTTACTTAACAATGTAAAGCGATGTATCTTTTCCCAAATATGCGTGTATGGAGGAGAGAAAAAGGTGAGTTCGACATGCAAAAGATGGTCTTGATCGGTGCATGGGTGGATGCAGATCATATCGGTGAGGCGATTATCGATCCGAACGCGGTGATTGTGGCAACGTGTTAGACCTGCAGCAGGTTATGGCGTTGGTGGCGCAGGTCGTTATCACAGGGCGACAGAGATGATCTCAGGGTGTAGATGAGGTATTTGCGGGTTGTAGACGATGACGCCTTCCTGGGTGGCATCCATCTGGACAAGCAGTTCGCCCTTTGTGTTCCAGAGCGCCGATTGACCGCCACCGGTGCCGCCTTCGCAGGCTCCCACGCAGTTGGACATGAACACGGTCATACCATAGGTACGGGCGATGGTTGCAAGACGTTCGCTCGCCTTGACAACGCCGGTAGGGGTCTTGGCGACGCTGGCAATGTAAACCGACGCGCCGTGTGTATGGGCGTCCTGGGCATGCTGCGGCACGGCGAGGTCGTAGCAGATGGCGAATGCGAGGTGATCAGGCAGAGTGATCGCCGCTGCGCTTCCCGGCACGAAGAACGGTTCTTCGTCAGCGTGCAGGTATTGCTTGGAATAGACCTCGACGGCTTTTTCGGGTTGGAAGATCAGCATTGAAATGGTAACGCCGGATTTTCCCCGGAGCGGCACCCCAACACAAACTGTCATGTCGTTTGCGGTCGATAGCTGCTGGAAACGGGGATCATCAAGAGATACGGCGGCGGTCGCTGCCATCAATGTATCGTAGTGGGTGAGTGATAGTTCCGGGAAAACCAGAAGCTCGACCTGATGGTCAGCAGCGCGTTCAATCACCTGGACGTGGTGTGTGATATTTGTGTCTATATCTGCGGGGTGGGACTGAATCTGTGCGATGCCAATTTTCATCGTTATATCACCTGAGAGCGGTAATCGGGGGCGCGCTGCTGGCGGGTGAGGTAGAACACATGGCGGATTAAATTAGCCTGTGCGGTAGTCATCTCGATTTTGCGGCGGCGCATGGCACGCCGAGCGACACTCAAGAACTTGTCGAGGTTGTATTCGGTGTAGTTGCTGCCGTCGCTCCATACGAAGCTGGGCATGACTTTGGGGGCGAGTCCATTCATGATGTTGCTGGCGATGCCGACGGTCGCGCCGCCAACCAGCATCACACCGATACCGAGCTTAACATGATCGCCGAGCACGACGCCCATTTTCTGGCTGCCGGTATCCAGCATGATGTTGTTGACCTCCATACGGATGTTGCTATAGGTGTTCTTGAGGTCGCTATTGGTGGCAATCGCCCCGATGTTCACCCACTCGCCGAGGTAACTATGCCCCAAGAACCCGGCATGATACTTGTTGCTGTAGCCCTGAATAATGCTTTCTTCCACCTCACCACCGACGCGACACACCGGCCCGATGGTCGTCCCCTCACGAATTTGCCCACCGACGATCATCGTGTCGCGTCCGATGCTGGTCGGCCCCTGGATGTAGCTAAACGGTTGGACGTGAACGTCTGCCGCGATGCGAATTGGGCCATCGCGGGCGTCGATGACCGCCATCGCGTCGATCTGTGCGCCCGCGTCGATATGGATCGCGGCGGTGTTATAAAGCACGGCCTGGGGATGCACATCACCGTAGATGCCCCGGTCGGGCAGGTGGGCGATGTCCGTTTCGATCATGGCGGGGTTGCGGGCGATGAAATCCCAGGGATAGGTGGCGATGTCTGTCTCAACTTGGATACACCTCACCTGTGAGGCCAGGTGACGCAGAATCTCGGTGATGTCCTGGTCAAGTAAATAGTAGGTAAATTCGCGGGCGTGATCCGGGCTGAGTTGAGCGGCGATAAGTCTTTCCCCGTGCAGGGCGATGAAGTCCTCATTGTCATTGAGTGGCAATTGGTCGGCAAGTGTATAGGCGTCAATGACCAGACCATTGACGAACAGCATCCGCTGCTCCACGCGGAAGGCCGAAGTCACCGGCTCGAATCCCCCCTCGCGCAGCGTCGGGTTCAAGTTCTTGCGGCAGATGTAGCGGACGTTCTGCGGCTGTAGGGTGCGGATCAGGCGCTCGTCCAGGGTATAAAGGCCGACACGCAATTGAAAGGTTGGGCGCAGGTGAGTAAGTGGGTAGAAGTTCGAGAAGGTGTCGTCCTCAAAGATGCAGAGGTTCATGGGGTGTCCTCTCGGCTGTTCAGGGTGCGGCGATATTCGATGTGGTCGAACACTTTGGCGAAATACGTCTTGAGCTTATCCGGGTCATGCCGGACGACGAGCTTTTCTTCCTGCTGGCCTAAGATGCGTTGCACGGAAGCGTTAATCATGTCGCCGTCGATGAGCACGGCGCTGCCGAGTTGCCGCACCTCACCGAGCCGATGCGAGAAATCAACCTTGAGGAAAGTATGCTCGAACTCATCCAGGTCGAGCAAGACCTGCTCCGCGCCGTAATCATAGTATTTGCGGGCGAGATCATACGAGATGCGCTTGTTGTTGAGGATGACGTAATCTAAGGCGAATCCGCCGTGTTTTTCTACGGTGGTCACATGATCGGAAACAGAATAATTATCTGTTTTGCCGGGTTCGGTCATCACCGGGCAGATGAAGATTTTGAGCGCGGCGGTCTGCGACAGCGCCCGCGAAACATCCGGAGGGAGGATGGACGCAACGATGCCGGAATACAACGAGGTCGGGCCGAAAATAATGGCGTCGGCGTCGTTAATGGCGGTGATGAGGTCGGCATTGTGTTGTGTGGTCGTCGCTGGTTCGTGTGGCTTGAGGTAGAGTTGCTCTATCGCAGATTTGTGGCGTGTCTCTTTGATCGCGAGAAAGCCTTCGATCACCTCACCGTCGGTGAACTTTGCTGAAAGTGACGCGCCGCTGATGGTTGCGACAAATGCGTGGTGCATCTTCAGATGATTGGCATTGAGCAATTCCTCGTAGAGTTGGACGTCCTCACCCATTGGCAGCACGATGTCTACGCTGGACACCTGATCTTTGATGGCGTTGAGCATGATAAATAGACCGATCCCGCTGCCGAATACGACCACATGCGGCTTTTCTGCGGAAGTCATACGCTCGTAGACAAGGTTGAGCAGGCTGGAGCCGGTCGCGCCGGGGATGGCTAGCGCAAGAATAAATTCATTGATGCGTAGCAGAGTGTAGACGAGCAGCGCCGCGCCAGCGACCAGAAAGATCAATGTGCGCAGCGGTTGCGGGATGCCCTCGAGTGTCAGGAATTCCAAAATAGCCGGTGAATCCAGCTCGGCTGTGAGGTCAATCAACGCGAAGGCGAAGCCGAGGCCAAACAGCAGCATCCCGACCAGCCCCGTTAAGATTGTCCACAAGTGGCGGCGTTTATTGCCTAATCTACGGATGACTTGAATGACCTGCTGCCACTGCATTGACGTCTTTACTCCGTTGTGGCGAGACGTTGGTTATACGTCTCGACCAGCAGTTCGGCGACGCGGTCGGGATCGTGGCGGATGGTGTCTTGTTTTTGCCAGAGGTCACGGGGGCCGCTGCTAGCATCGGCGATCTCACCGACGACAGGCTTCACACCCAACGCTTCGACCCGCGCCAGTTGGTCATCGCTGAGGCGCAGCACATGCAGGTTGTTCTTGGCGTAGTTGTCGATGATGTGTTGTGGCGGCACGGCACTGTTGATGAAAGCGTAATCCAGCACACCGTCGCCGAGATAGTGGGTGATCTGCTGGACGTGGTCGGCGATGGTGTAGTTATCCGTCTGACCGGGTTGGGTGGTGTTGTTGCACATATAGACGGTGAGCGCATCTGACTCGCGGATGGCCTGCGCGACCTCGTCGAAGCACAGACAGGCGATGGTACTGGTAAATAAGCTGCCGGGGCCGAGTGTGATGAGATCGGCATTTTTGATGGCATCCACACAGGCCGGGTTCGCTTTGACGTCGCGGTCAAGCAGATAAACGCGCTTGATGGCGGCTTTGTTGAGGCCGCGCACGTCGAATTCTTTTTCTACGATGGTACCGTCGATCAATTCCGCACAGATGTGCGTGCTTTCCGTGCTGACGGGTAGGATGTTGGACGAGACGTTCATCAACTTATGCATGGTCTCAACGGCTTCGGTAAAACTGCCGGACATCTGCGTGAGGGCGGCGATCATCAAGTTGCCGAAGGCCATGCCGTCGAGGTTGTCATAGCCGGGGGCCTCAAAGCGATGCTGCATGATTTTCGCCAGCAGTTTGTTCTCATCGGCAAGGGCGACTAGCGCGTTACGGATGTCACCAGGGGCGGGCATCTGTGCAAAATCACGCACGATGCCGGTGCTGCGCCCGGTGTCCGTCACCGCGATGATGCCGGTTAGTTTGGTGGTGTACTGCTTCATGCCACGTAATATCTGCACCGCGCCCAGGCCACCACCGATGGCGACGAGGTCGATCTGTAAGCCTGCCATAGTCTTTACCTTATTTAACCCTGTTGCGGGCAGAAGTATAACAGGTTTTCGTGAGATCGGTCAACGGGAGTGGCATTTCCGCGCAGGCATGATGCTTGAGATTGTGGGATTAAAAAAGACGTGTGTCTCAGCCCGGGGTAGCGGTGACCGGTCACACGTCTTTGAAAGTGTCAGTCGGAAAACTGACAGTTTACTTATTCTTTATGCAGCCAGGATGAAGATGCTTCATCGTGGTGGCACGAAGGCCAGTAAGTTTGTTAAAGGGGGCGGTGTGAACATTGAACCGCCCCCGGTTGTGGCCTACTGTTCAGCAGGCGGGCTGATGAGGTCATCGACGTCGGGATTCACACTGGTGGTGCTGTTCCCGCTGTAGGTGAAGGTCTGGAGTGGTGCCCAGACACTGGCGCTGCCGCCGTTGTAGCCGGCAGGCCCCCAGGCTTGTACCGTCCAGGCGTAGTCCCCGGCGATGAGGCGGATGTTCGGCATCAGGGAGCAAGTGCCCATGTTTGTGCAGCCCAGGTCAGCGGCGGAAGTCCAACCCTGATAATCCGTTATCCATTTGCCGGTCGTGTTCTGATGACCGAGCCAGACATGGTACCAGGTGGCATTGGCGACACCGTCCCAGTGTAGGGTGGGGACGCCGTTCTCCGCGAAGGTGACCTGGAAGCCACCATTGATGACCGGCGGTGCGGTATCCGCGATGGTGACGGTCGCCGGGCCATACCAGCCCTCGGCACCACCCCTGGTGAAGCCGCCCACACCCCAGCCACGCATCCAGACTTCGTAAGTGCCCGGTGCCGCGACTACATCCGGTGTGAACGAGCAGCGGGTGCCGTCACAGTCGATTTCGGCCTTCTCTACCCAGTCGAAGAACAGTTGTTCACTGCTGTTGCCCAGGTAGATCTGGTACCAGGCGGCTGCCGGGTCGTTATCCCAACTGATGGTCGGGACGCCCTGGTTCGGTACGACGGTCAGGTTGTTGATGCCGCCGATGGTGGCAAACGTGCTGGTGAAGTTGCCGGCATCGCTGGCGATGTTCGTCCAGTTGCCGCCGTTGTTTGTCCAGGCGATCACATACCAGTCGTAAGCATCGGGTGCCTCGAAGACATAAGGCGATGCATCGCTGAAGTCCACCGCGCATTCCACGCCGGTGCAGATGTCGGCAGCGAAGCCACCTGTATCCAGCACAGAGGCGTTTCCCTTGACCGCGACGACCTGGTAGTAGTCGCCCGGTACCTGGGTGTCATCGACGTTGACCTGATGACGCCAGGAGAAGGTCATGCTCAGCGGGAAGGTGCCCAGATCACCAGAGACTTCCAACTCGATAGGCTTGGGATCGGTTAGATCAAGCACTTCGATGATGAAGGTCGCCGGGGCGGTCGGCGTGGTGCCGTCCGTCAGGGTAAAGGTGAAGCTGTCGTTGGTGCTATCCGCGCTGGTGTGCTGATAGCTGACCGCGCCGTTGTTGACCTGTGCCTGGGTGAAGCTGGTCGCCGCAGCGCCGTTCACCAGCACGTTACCTTGCTGGGGTGCCGTTGTGATGTTGAAGGTGCGCTGTGCCGGGCCGTTGTCCGGGTCCTGGGTGCGCAACAAGGTGTTGTCGATGACGCCGCTGTCGCCAACCTGCACGCTCAGCGATTGGTTGCGCGTGATCGTCGGTGCATCATTCATCGGGGTCACGGTCACGGCGACGGTCGCCGGTGCGGAGACCTTACCGAGTGCGTCCGCGACGGTGTAGGTGAAGCTGTCGCTGGTCGTCTCCGACCCGTTGTGCGTATAGGTGACGGTGCCATCAGTCTCGACGACGGCGGTACCGTTGACCGGGACAGTGTCAACCGTCACGGTGGTAGCGTCGAGGCCGCCATCGGTGTCCGTATCGTTGTCGAGCACGGCGACGTTGCCGTTGCCGCCTTCAGCGACGGTCAGGCTGTCGTTCTCGACCGTCGGCGGTTGGTTGACGGGCAGCACATTAATGACGAAGGTGCTGGTCAGCGGTGCGGCGGTGCCGTCGCTCACCTCGAAGTCGAAGCTGTCAGCGGTGGTATCACTATTGTTGTGGCTGTAGCTGACCGCGCCGTTGTTGATTTGCGCCTGGGTGAAGCTAGCACCTTCAGCATCGTTCACGAGCAGCACGCCGTTCGCCGGGGCTGTGGTGACTGTGTAGGTCAACTGCGCCGGTGGGTTGTCCACATCGGTGGTTTCTAGCAGCGCCGTCGTCAGTGCAGCCGATGTGCCACGTTCGACGATCATTTCCTCATTGGTGACCAGGGTCGGTGCATCGTTGACCGGGGTCACGTTGATGGTAAAGGTCGCCTGTACGTCACCGCCGAAGCCGTCGCTTACGGTGAAGTCGAAGCTGTCGGTCGATTCCTCACCAGCGTTGTGCTGGTAGCTGATCGCACCATCGTTGATGGCGGACTGGGTGAACTCGGTATCCTCGACACCGTTCACGATCAGGGTGCCGTACTGTGGCACGGTGGTGATCGTGTAGGTCAGGTCTTCGGGTCCGTTGTCCTCGTCGGTGGTTTCCAGCAGGGCGATGGTGATGTCACCCGTGCCACCTTCGGCAACCGTCAGGTCAAGGTTGGTGCTGACCACCGGTACATCGTTGACCGGCTCGACCGCGATTTCAAAGGTGCCCGTCAGCGGTGTGGCGATGTCGCCGTCGCTGAGTTCAAAGTCGAAGCTGTCGTCGAAGGTTTCGCTGTCGTCATGTTGATAGGTGACGACACCTGCGTCAAGTTGAGCCTGCGTGAACTGTGTTACGTCACCGGCGTTGACCTGTACCGCGCCGTTAGCGGGGCCAGCGGTGATGGTGTAGACCAGCCCGGTGTCCGGTGTGTCGGAGTCTTGTGTGTCGAGCAGGGTGGTGTCGATGGTTCCGGCAGCGCCTTCGTCTACAGTGAGGACTTCGTTAGTGACGATGCTCGGAATGGTCGTATTCAGGTTGACGAAGGTGCAGGTGATGAAGTCGCCCGCTTCAACCGTCAGGGTGACGCCGTCGCTCAGTTCGTTGATGCCGGTGGCGAGGCCTTCGCAGACCACGTCATCGAGCAGCCAACCCTGCGGCACGGCTTCGGTGATGGTGTAGGTACCTTCGGCAACGTCGTTGAAGGTCGTTTCCGCAGTGGAGAAGCTCACACCCTGGATGATGACGTAGTTGATCTTGGTGTTGAGGCCTTCGACTGCATCCGCTTCAACCGTCAGTGCGCCGTCGGTCACGTCAACAGTGACGGTGCCGGAGGCGTGCTGGTTGGTTGTGTTGAGGGTCGGTGCGAAGCTGGTCGCACGGACGTCTTCGACGTTGACCGCGTGGAAGGTGCCGTCGGTGTCATCGGGGTTGTCATCACCCACCACAACGGTAACTTGATAGCGCCCGTTCGGTAGTGCGTGTTCCCAGTAGATTTCCTCGGTGAAGCCGCTGGTGCAGCAGTCGCCACGTTGCATGTGGATCACGGTGCTGAGCAGGGTATCCACGTTCCCGCGATCACGGGCGGCAGCGTTGGCGTCGATGGGGGTGTCGGTCGCAACAGCCTTCCAGCCGTAGGTTTCCCCGTTGGGCTGTGGGCCATAGGGTGCGCCGGAATCCGGGGTGAAGCCGTCGATGACGGTGTTATCATCCTGGAAGTTGATGCTGGCGCTGAAGTCGTTTTCGACGCTGATGCCATTGTCGATCAACTGGAAGTTACCCAGCTCACCGGTGAAGTCGAACGGTGTGTCACTATCCGGCTGTGCGTCCTTGACGATCTTGATGGTGGCGGTGGTGAGCTGTGTCACACCGACAGTCACGATCACGTCATTGTTGTTGGTGGTGTTTTCCGTGCTGCTGGTGGCGACGGAACCGTTTGCGGTGATGGTGCCGCTGGTTTCTACAGTGGCAAGCACGCTGATGCCGACTTCGTCTTCCCCGGCGACGATGCCCAGGTTACAGGTCAGGCCGGTGCAGTTGCCCTGCTCAGGGGTGACGGAGATCACAGCCACACCCGGCGGCATGTCGATATCGAAGGTGACGTTATCTGCTTCGTAGATGCTGTTGTTCCGGGCGGTGAAGTTAAATACCACGTTTTGCCCAACGTTGACCGGGTTCGGTGTAGCGAAGCCATCAGCGGCCACGTCAATCACACGGCTGACCGGGCGCATGTTGGTCACCAGGAAGATGTTGTCCTGGAAGTCATGGTTCGCGCCGTTGGTGCCGTTGACATAGTCCTGACCGACGAGGTAGACGCCGGGGATCAGATTGCCCTGTGGGTCACGCGCCGGGAAGACCCGGATGCCGTGATTGTTGGTTTCGCAGGCACCGTCACAGGCCTGGCGGTTCGCCATGACAAACTTGAACTGTCCGTCGCGGTCGATGACAGCTTCAAACGGTGCGCTGTTGATGTCGTTGTCATCAGTCGCGGGCAGCACAGTTTGTGACATCTTCGAGTCGTGCCTAAAGCTGTAGTCTTGCCCGCTGTTGAAGTCAACGCGGATGGTTTCCGGATGGTAGCCGTGATAGGCCGCCGCGTAGCGGACGTAGATCGGCTGTGACGGGTCGCGGCGCTCCCAGAATTTGGAGTGGACTTCTTCACCGACCGGGTTATTCGGGCGGGCGTTGGCACGGTGCGGATGGGTGAAGCCCGTCCAGCTACCGAAACCAATCTGAAAACCGAACAGGTCACGGTAAAGTTGCTGGGTGCTGGGTTCGTAGGCACCACCGGTGCTATCCATCAGCAGGGCGCGGAAGTTCACTGTCGAGTTGGAGTTCATCGGATCGGTGGATTCGATGAATAGGAATTCTTCGTAAATCTCACGCAGGTTATCCCCGCCGACGTCATCGGTTTGAGTCTTGGTGAAGGTCACTATCAGCTCATAGGCTTCACCAGGGTTGATCGTCAGCGGCAGGTTCTGGTCTTCGTTGTTGGGGAAGTCGAACTTGTTCGCATCGCTGAAGGTCAGGTTGGTAACGTCCAGCGCGTCGGTCGGATGTGTGTTGCGCAGGCGCACCGGGATGGTCATCGGGTAGCTGCGGTCAGTCGGTTTGTTCAGCCCCATAATGCGACCGAACATGAACCAGTTATCCATCCACTCGGTGTTGTTCACATCCAGTGTGCGCAGGGTGTCCCACTTGGGATTTTCCACGGCGATGCTGCCACCGGCTGCCGGTTCAACATTCTTGACCAACAGGACGACATCATTGAAGTCCCAGCCTTCGATGTGTTCTTCGGTGGCGACGATGTACCAGTTCGGGACGACCGTACCGCTGGCGTTCTTATAGGCGTAGACGCGGACGTGATGCTGAGTCGTGGTCGCCCAGGTGTTGAACTCGCCCTCGGTGTAGACCATGCGGCTTTGCCCGAAGAAGGGCCAGTACGACCACAGGCCGAACGGGTTGTTGAAGCCGGGGTCGAGTTGGGTTACACCGTTGACTGTGGGGTTGAGGGTCTGGTATTCACCGCTGTTGAACTCGAACAGGGTCTGTGCGCCGGACGGGTTGCCCGCCGGGTACCAGCCGACCATGCCGGGTTCGCCGGGTTTTTCCGGGCCGTAGATCGCCAGCGGCTGCACGGTGACCACACCGGGGCCAGCCTTACGGAAGATCGGGGCGCGGATTTCCTCGCCGAGCAGCGGCGCGGCGAAGCCCGTCTCATGGATGCGCCCGGTGTTCGGGTTGTCATCACCCACATCAATGCGGATGTTGAAGGCGTCCATCACCCATTGCAGTGACGGTTCCAGGCCGCCGCCACCCTCGCCGCGTGTCGAAAGACCGCGCAGGCTCACGTTGATGGTGGAGTTGTTGGGGTCGTTACTTTGAATCTGCACACGGGCGATCTTGGTACCGGTTTCGGTCGGCGCGAAGACGAGCGGCAGATTGATGGTTTCGTTCGCCTGTAGTACCAGCGGCAACTGCGGGTCGGGTGTGATGTCGAAGTCGGTGTTATCCACACCGCTGATGACGATGTCGCTGACGGTCACGGATTCAGCGCCGGTGTTGTGCAGCGGCAGGCTGACTGTCGTGCTGGTTGTGTTGACGACCGCGTCGAAGATCAGTTCTTGTGCTTCTGCGGTGAGTTCCGGGATGCCGGGCTGTACGGGTTTGAGCAGCAGCAGCGTGCCAGCATTCGGGTCTTTTTCTTCACCATAAAGGCTGACGTACAGATTGCCGTTGCGCAGGTCTTCGGCGAGATCCAGCGGTGCGGAAAGCAATGTCCCACCGATAATAGGCCATTCGCCGAGGCCGGGCACGTCTTCCAGGTCTTCGACGATGTCACCATCGGGCCCGCCGGGGCGCAGCACGAGAATGTCGTTGCCGCCACTGTAGCGGGTGACGAGCAGCGCACCGCGCAGTTGACCGCCGAAGGTGTTGCTGCGGTATTCGATCACCCCGTTGGGGGATTTGTTCATCTCGAAGTTGTAGGCGTAACCACGGAAGTTGCGGTCTGGCTGCACGCCGACCGGGTAGTGGTCGCCCCGTTGGGCGTAGTCATCGCCGCTGGTGGGGTTGCCACCGTTGAGCACCCATTCACAGCGGGTGATATTGGGATGTCCGTAGTAGCCGCCCTGTTCAATGCGGAACAGATAGTCTTCCTGCGGAGCGATGAAGAGCGGGTCGCTCTTGGGCAGCGGCTCTTCGTAGGGCAGCGGGCCAGCGTGTGGAACTTGCGGGCCGGTGTAAGCGCCGTAGAGGTCGCTATCAATGCGGTAATTGCAAGAATTGGGCAGCGGGTTAGGCGTACCGGGTGAAGCGGCGCTGCCGCCGTTGGCGGAGCCGTTCGCCGGTGCATAGAGTTCGCCGTTGCTGTGCCAGACGACATCGTAGGCGTTACGGACGCCGGTTGCGTAGAGCGTGACCGGTGCGCCGGGTGCCATCGGGTCGTAAAGGCCGAGTGTCGCCAGTTCGGGGTCACCGAGGCTGTAGTTGTTGTTGTCGCGCAGGTTGCCATCACTGGAAGGCACACCGGTAGCGACGTTCAACGGCAAGGCGGCGGGTGCGTAGCCCTCAAGCGCGGTGACGTCAATGCGCAGAATCGCGGCACTGAGGATGGTCTCCGGCTCCTGGCCCCAGGCGTTATCTCGTGAACCCATCGCGGTGATGCTGCCCTGCGTCAGGTAGAGCGCACCATCCGGGCCGAAGTCGATGCTATTGGTCAGGTGATCTTTGACCGAGCGCGGGAAACCGTAAGCAAATTCGGTCGACGTCCACAGTTCGCTGGGTGTGCCGAGTCCGGTGGCTGTCAAACGCGACAATGCGCCGCTGAAGTGGCGCGGCGGTGTACCGAAGTAGGGCAGGGCGTCATTGTGCGTAACCCACAGGATCGGGTTATCCGCTGTCGAGCGCGGGTCGAAGGTCAGGCCGATAATAGGCCGGAAACCGCTATAAATCTGGTGGATCGTCGGTGCTTGCAGTGTACCGTCCGGGTTGATGTCCCAGATATGGACGTTACCGAACACGTCACTGGCGTAGAGGCGTCCGTCCGGGCCGGTTTCAACCGAAGAAAACTTGCCGCGAGCGTTGGGCAAGTCAACCTGAGTGAATTCAATGTCTGTATCCGGTGGGTCACCTGCTTCACCGGTCGTGAAGGTCATGGTGTAGGGGTAAAAGTCGTTCCCCTGGTCGTCCTTCACGCCATCGGTGATTTCAAAGGTGTACTGCGTGTTCTTCTCTAGCAGCACGACGGGTGTCATAACAACGACATCACCGCCACCGCTCGTGTTAATGGAACGAGAGGGCACCTGACCCGCGGTGTTGTTGGTCGGGTATAATTTTACGGTTGCATCTGTGAGTGAGTTCGAGTCCACGCCGACACCAATTTGGGGTTGGTAGAAAAAGGCGCTGATCGAAACATTGATCGGAACGTCAATCGCGCCGGCGACAGGTGAAGTTCCCGTCACGTATGGGCGATTATCGTCCTCTTGGGCGGCGATATTGATGGTCATCAACGCAGCCACGAAGGTGAAGAGTAATGTTAAAGTAAGTCTGGGCAAGCGGCCCATAAATAGACTTGTTGTCATGCTACCCCCATGAGTATGGTTTTAAACAGATATGGTAGTTCCGTCTACCAATATCTATTCTCACAGACGTGCCTCACGAGAGCCTAAATTGTTGGGTTAAGGTTTGCGTTAACTTGCAATTTCATAATATTCATAACTCAACGCTTTCATGATGCGATGCACTTATTTCCCGCTAAGTTCGTAAAATTTTTTTACGCTTTTCAGAAAACCCTTAAATCTCTCATGAAGATCGTAAAGCGTTGCTCAACGGGTAGATTGATGGGGAGCATAAAGCGAGGCAGCAAAGAACGATCTGTTGTTGTGATGTTGCTTTATAGTAGATTGAAATCCGTACAAGATGCAATAGCTCGTTAGTAAGGTGTCTATATTTTGTCCAGCAGGGTGCGCTTCATTACCCGGTTGACCAGACCCGGCAGCACACGCCCGAAGATCGCAAACAGCCGGTTTGCTGTACCGGGGATCAAGATGCTTTGCTGGCTTTCGACCGCTTTGTAGACCATCTCAGCCACTTTCGCCGGGGCCATACGCCGGTGTTCACGCCCGTTTGTAGGGCTGTAGCGGCGGGCGTGTTCAGTGCGCGTGGGGCCAGGGTAAACCGTCAACACATGGATGTTCTGTGGCGCGAGTGCGACTCGCAGACTCCGTGCGTAGGAGGCGATGCCGTCTTTGGTCGCCGCGTAGACCGGCGCACCGGGGTAGCGGACGAAATGCGCTAACGACGATACAAAGACCAGTGTGCCGCCGTGCCTGACCGTCTCCGCATTGAGTAAACCGGCGGTCAGTAGCATGGGGGCAAGGAAATTTACGTCGATGACTTTTTCTTGTTGGGGAAGGTCGGAGCGGCGGAAGCGGTCAAATTCATTAATCCCGGCATTGTTAACGAAAATGTCGATCTTCTCACCGGCGGTCAGGCGTTCGATGGTGTGGGTGATCGCGTCAGTGTCGCTTAAATCTGCGATGATGAACGTGATCTCTCCGCCGTTGTCACGGATTTCAGCCTGTGTTTGCATGGCACGCGGCGAATTGATGTCGATGCCGGTGACGTGCCAGCCAGCACGCGCATAACGTGTGGCAAGCGCCTTGCCGATGCCATCGGCTGCACCTGTGATGACGATGTGCTTCATGATTGTGCTCTTCTTCTTATAAGTCGATCTACGATTCCGCTGAGGTGACGACCGCCGAAGCGCAACAATCGGTTACTCAGGCCGATGGTCGCTCGGGGACGCCGGGCGGCGATCTGCGCGGCGATACGAACGGCGGTTTCAGCAGCCGGCGGGAACTCGTCCCAACGCATAGCCTCCAACGGAATACCGCTCTTGGCGTGCATTCCGGTACGGGTCGCGCCGGGGTAAATCACCTGCACCTGTGTGTCCGTGCGGACTTCAATGCGCAGGCTAGCGGCGAAACCGTCAAGCGCGGCTTTGGTCGCGGCGTAGACGGCGTATTCTGGGGCAGGCAGTTCGGCGACGACCGAGTTGATAAAAACGATGCTGCCCCGTTCGATGTAAGGTAGCAGCCGGTGGGTGAGTTCGACCGGTGCACGCAGGTTGACCGCGACGAGTTCCTGGATATTTGTCGGTGATTGTGCGGCGACGTCACCATAGTAGCCGACCCCCGCGTTGTGAATGAGCAGGTCGAGGTGTTGTACATCATGGGTTTGGAGCCATTCATACACCACATCAGCACAATCCTGGTGGGTAAGGTCGGCCTGGCAGTAGGTCGCCTCGGTGAACAGCGGATCATCAAGGGTCAGCAACGGACGGCGACCGACGAGGATGAGCCGCGCCGCTTGCTGTTGATAGAGCCGGGCGAGTTCAAGACCGAGACCATCGGTCGCGCCGGTGATGAGAATAGTCGTCATAACGTTCAGATGTCGGATAGTGAATATCAAGCAGTAAGTATGCTATGCAGTGGGGCGTCGTGCAAGTGTGCAGGTCGCGGGGGATTGCAGCAAAATGCAGGTAGGCATAGCATAGGAGTTCTCCAACCCGGCAAGCTACGGGTGTCGTGATGAGATGGCCTCGACTGTGTCGTCCCCCTTTGAGGATTAACCTGGCTTGTCGCAGGTGTCGGCTGGTGTTAGAGTGGCATATAAGCGACTCGATTAGAGTGTAAATTTAGTCTTTGGATGAACAATTGCAGAATGCAACCACCGGGCGCGATACACTCAGCCCGAAAGCTCGGTCTATCGTGTGATTCAACTATCGAGTAGCAAGGAAGGTACGATAGATGCGGTGTGGATTGATCTTCCAGGTTGGTCGTTGTGAGGGGTGTATGCAGAAGGAAGGGGCAAGGGCATTGTCGAATCAAACGTTGGTTTCGCCGCTCACAGCGTGGATGCTGCGGTTGCTGCTGGCGGCGTTGCTGTTCTTCGGTGCAGAGATCCTGTTATGGATCGACCTGCCAGCACGCACTCTGGTTGACTGGTTGATCCTGCCACCGATTTACATCGGGCTGGCGGCGGTGCTGTTGGATTTGACCGTTCGTTTTCGCGTTAAAGACGCTTATGGTGTTATGTTGGTCGTCGCGCTGTACGCGCTGTGCGTAAGTGCGCTGGCGAACCCGGCCTTCACCCTGGATGATTATCCGCGCACACTAATCACACGGGCGATTGGCGGTAACGGCCTGATTGGGCTGGAAATGGTCGGTTTGCTGCTGGTGCTGCTGGCGGGGGATCGAGCGAAATACCGGCGTTATCTGCTGGGGTTCGCGTTAGGGGTGGGGTTCATCTGGGGAATCTGGTTACGCTGGTTGCCGGAAAGCCTCGCGCCGATGCCACAGACAGAAACCGTCGCGCTCTATGCGGTGTTGACGCTGCTGTTGGTCGGCGTGTTGTATGTCGCCAGCTTACGCTATCCCGTCGAGCAAGTGGATCATCTGCGCTTGACCCTCGCCGAATGGGGGTTGATTGGCGGGGTGGGGATTGTGCTGGTGATGGTGCGGCTGCTCGATGAAAGTCTGACGCTGCTGGCACTCGTTGGCAACGTTGCATTGATCTTGCTGTGTTACGGCGTGATCTGGTCACAACGCAGCCCACACGGACGCACACTGATGGATGACCATCTGCCACAGCGTTTGCTGTCTCCGCTCTGGGTTATACTGGTACTGATCGTCTTTGCCGGTAGTGCGGTGCTGGCCTATGCGCTGCCGGAACTCAACATCGCTGGTTATAACCAATATTCGCTAGTCGGCATTGGCTTTGCGGCGGTGGGGTTCCTCTGGTTGCCGCTGATTGCAGCTGTCTTGAGTGTGCGAGCCATTGATTACTATTCACGGACGGGGCAATGGTAGCCGATTGGCCACCCTCGACCTGGTCGATTGACTAAACGTAAGTACAGGTGATTTGCCTGGCCATTTTAAGTCATAATAGAGATGATTATCGTCACGGAAAATGCGATCCAGTATGAAGCTAGACTCTTCGACAACCTCAAAGTCGATTGCTGACTTTGTCAGTGATTTGGTCTGCCATTTTACACTGGATGGCACGCTTCGTCACGTCAACCCGGCGTGGTGCCGTCATTTTGACTGCGATGATGATTTATCTCAGGCGAACACATTTCATGCACTGCTGCCTGTTGACCAGCGTTTTCAACTCGACGCGATGCTCGAACAGGTGCGGCAAGGGCATATATTACATAACAACGTCTTTATGCTAAGTTATCCGCGCCAACCGGCGATGACCGTCATCGGTAGTTTGATCCCCGATGTACATGAAGGGGTGGTGACGGGTGTGATTGGTGTGTTTCGGCCTCGTCCCGACGCAGAAGAGCAACTGAGACAGCAGGCCGCTCTTCTGGAAAATGTTTCCGACGCCGCGTTCTTCACCGATCTTGAACTGCGTGTGCTGTCGTGGAACAAAGCCGCCGAGATTATCTACGGCTGGCGAGCGGATGAGATCACCGGGCAGGTACTCACGGATGTTATCGAGACAAACCATATCGGCTATTCTGTACACGATATTCGTCAAACGCTGGAACATAAAGGGTACTGGCGTGGGGAGACCATACAGACGCGCAAAGATAGCGGTGTCGTCCATGTGCTGACATCACTTTCAACGGTCAGCGATGAAAACGGTTCCATCGTCGGTATGTTGACGATCAACCGGGATATTACCGAACGTAAGCGCGTTGAGGAACGGCTGCGCTATCAGGCGAATCTGCTTTACAACGTCTCCGATGCGATTATCTCGACCGATCTCGACCATCGTATTCTCACCTGGAATAAAGCGGCTGAGCGCATTTACGGGTGGGCGGCGGTGGACGTCATCGGGAAGACAACCGTTGACGTCTTCGGTATGGCATATCCCAATCATGATCGGGATATGGTGGAGCAGGCGTTGGAAGAAGACGGACACTGGCAGGGTGAAATCATGCTCAGGCATCGCAACAGCACACCGCTGACGGTTACCTCGGCGATCTCACAAATTCGTGGCGACTTTGGCAAGCCGACCGGCTACGTCATCGTGCATCATGATATTTCTCAGCGTAAGCGCATGGAAGAAAACCTGCGTCAAGCACACGAGGAGCAGGAACGCCGGGTCGAGGTTCGGACAGCGGAACTACAGAAGATCAACTCTCGCTTGCAGCAGGAGATCACCGAACGCAGCCGTGCAGAGCGCGAAGCTGATCGCATCTATGCCCTCTCCGTCGATATGCTGGGCATCATGGATTATAATGGCACGCTCATCAAATTGAACCCGGCCTGGGAGCGCACGATTGGTTATACGGAAGGCGAACTACTCGGTGAATCCCTTTACGACTTGATCCACCCGGAAGACCGTGAGGCGGCAATCGCGCGGATCCAGCGGTTTGAAGATGAAGACGCGCTACTGGTCAACTTTGATTATCGCTTTATCTGCAAAGATGGACGCGAAATCTGGTTAGCCTGGAACGCGGTGCCACATCTCGAAGATGACCTGATTTACTTCGTCGCACGCGACATCACCGAGCGCAAGCACATGGATGTCGAACTGCGGTTGCGCAATCAGGCCATTGAATCCAACGACTCGGCAATCAGCATCGCAGATGCGACACAACCCGATCTCCCATTGGTTTACGTCAATCCGGCATTTAAACAGATCACCGGCTACGATGAAAAGTCGATCATCGGACGGAACTGTCGCTTTTTACAAGGCGATGACCGCGACCAGCCCAATCTTGAGATCATCCGTGAAGCCATTCGAGAGCGTAAGTCGTGTGCGGTCGTCTTGCGGAATTACCGCGCCGATGGTGAGATGTTCTGGAACGAGTTACGGCTCGCTCCTATCTTCGATGTGGATGATAACCTGACACACTTCGTCGGCATCAGCACTGATATTTCCGAGCGCGTTATCGCCGAGAAACGGATCAAATCTCAGAATGAGGCGCTCATCCAGGCCAATCACCAGCTTGCACTGGCGCAGCGACAGGCCGAAGCCGCAACCCAGTTGAAAAGCGAGTTTTTAGCGACCATGTCGCACGAGTTGCGTACCCCGTTGAACGCCATCATCGGTTATACTGAGATTCAACTTGCCGGGATGACCGGGCCACTCAACGAAGAGCAAAGCGAATACCAAGCGCGGGTACTGACGAACGCGGAACATCTATTGAGTTTGATTAATGATGTGCTTGATCTTTCCAAAATCGAGGCCGGACGGGTGGAATTGGTGCGTAAGCCGTTCAACCTGCGTAAGTTACTGCTTGAAATCGTCAGACAAACCGAGGGTTTGATCGAAGAGGACACGCTGAATTTTGAATACACGATCGATGATCGTCTGCCGGATATTATGATCGGTGATCCGGATCGCATCAAGCAGATTGCAATTAATTTGCTTTCCAATGCGATTAAATTTACGCACGAAGGCAACGTCCGTATGAGTGCCCGCAAGCATGGGCGTGATACCTGGACGTTGATTGTGAAGGATACCGGCATCGGCATCCCTGTACACCAACAAGAAACCATCTTCGAGGAGTTTCGTCAGGCCGATGGGACTTCACAGCGCCAATATAGAGGCACCGGGCTGGGTTTGTCTATCGTGAAGAAGCTCGCCTTGCTGATGGGTGGCAATATCCGGCTTGAAAGTGAAGTCGGCACGGGCACTACCTTTACTGTTTTTCTACCATTATCTCTAAGATCGAGGCTATTGAATGGGAGTTCAGAATGAATACTACAGACATGAAAAATTGGACGGTCATTATCGTCGATGATGAGCCGCATAATGTCGGCGTAGCGCAGAAAATTCTCGCGTTCAATGGTGCGCAAGTCCACACTGCTACCGACGGTTTGAAAGGGTTGAAGCTGCTGCAAAACATCAACCCGACGTTCATCTTACTCGATCTTTCTATGCCGAATATGGACGGTTGGGAGATGCACCGGCAGCTACGCAGCCAGCACAAGACGCGCGATATTCCAGTCATCGCGCTGACCGCACATGCTATGCTCGGTGATCGTGAGCGGGTGATCGAAGAAGGGTTCGACGGGTACATCGCCAAGCCTTTCCGCATTGGCACCTTCCTCGATGATATTCACGATTGTCTCTCTTCTTCTTCGCAGAATGCACGCAGCGTCGGAACGGATTAACCTGTGCAACATACAAATTGGCACATTCTTGTGGTCGAAGATGAATATGACAGCATACAGGTCGTCTCAAAAATCCTCCGTCATCATGGGGCGCAGGTGTCCGTCGTGCGTAATGGTCAGGAGTGCTTGAACGTCATTAACGACCTCGACCCTAGCCTGATTATTATGGATCTTGCGCTGCCGGAGATGGACGGTTGGGAAACGCTAGACGCCCTACGTGCGAACTCAAAGACAAGGGCGATACCCGTCATCGCGGTGACGGCGTATCACTCGGTCAACGTCGCCGAAGATGCCCGCAAAGCGGGTTTTGACGCCTACTTCCCCAAACCTATCGACCCCAACTCGATCATCCAACTGCTCTTACAATTTATCGAACCATAATCACGGCGACCTGCTACGGATAGCAGGTGCCGTCACTGGCATTGCCGCCATTAGTGCCGTCGTCGTTGATGGTAATCTCCATTGCATCGCATTGTGGGCTGGGCGCGGGTGCGTTGATCTGGTTGCCGTTGCTGAAGTTGATGACCGGTATTACGGGTATGGCTGTGTCCCCACCATCTGTGATCTGCCCTTGCCCGACCTGTGCGATGTTGTTGAGGAAGGTCACACCGTTTGACGTAAGTTGTGCGTCGCCGGAGACAAAGAAGGCACCACCGGCCATATTGGCCGTGTTGTTTTGCACGAGTCCGCCGTTAAAGGTCACTGTGCTGCCCACAGTGGCGCTACCAAGCACGAAGATGGCACCACCATTTTCGGCTGAGTTGCCATCGAAGGTGGTGTTTACGATATTAGCGTTACCGAGTTCGACGGCGATCGCACCGCCGTTGCTCGCCACGCTGTTGATGATCGTTGCATTGCTGAGTGTCAGTGTTCCCTGGTTGACCAGGATGGCACCACCGTTATCCATCGGTCCTGCGTCGCCTCCGCTGAGGGCGATGTTATTCAACGTGAGGTTCCCTGACGGTTGCACATCGAAAAACCGGAATAAAGGCGGGGCAGTGATCATGTCACGTTGGATCAAAGTGTCGCCGCCATCAATCGTAATCGCGGTGGTGATGGGTGGCAGTGCATTTAGGCCGAACAAATTGGCCCCTACAAAGTTGATTGGCCCACCTGCCGTGCTTAAGTCGATGATGTCGGCGGCGCTGCCGGTGCCACATTCGCCGGGAACGGTGCCGCTGGCGCTGTTGATTTCCGCTGAGGTCACGGCCTCGACGAGCGAACAAATGCCATCTGTGGGGTTAACGACAACGGAATCAGTGTTGACGGCGATCGTCCCGAAGATCACGTTGAGAACCGCTGCCGCCGTGTTGTTCGCGGTATTGGTATCGGTTTCGTTGATGGTGATCGCCGCGCTGGTCGTCGCGGTGGCACCTGCGGAACCAGGGATGATCGTGGCCTCCAGCGTGAGCGTTCCCGTCGCGCCCGCCGCCAGATCGCCAATCGTCCAGAGGGCGGTTACCGGGTCATAGGTGCCTGTGGTCGGCACCCATGAATTTTGCTGCAAGTTATCTATGGTGAGTTGTACCGTAGCACCCGTCACCGGGGTGGGGCTGTTGTTCGCCGCCGTGATATTGAACGTAACCTGCTTGCTTTCGTCATACGTCCCGCCGACCGTCTCCACAATCGTAACGCTGGCATCGATTATGCTGCCGACCGTAATCGGCACTCCAGCGGTATCGTTGCCGGGGTTGTTATCCTGCTGTTCGACGGCGTTGACCTGGGCGGTGACGGTCTGGGTGGTGCCGTCTGTATTGGCATTCACCTGACCGTTGAGCGTCAGCGCCGGGGTGCTGCCACTGTTCAGGTCGCCAATCGTCCACACACCGCCGTTGTAACTGGTTCCGGCGGGTGCGTTTACATTGCTAATCGCGATGCCGGGCGGAATATTGACGCCAACCTGCACACCGCGTGCGTTTTCCGGCCCAGCATTGGAAATGGAGACGGTCAAGGTGACTGGATCCAGCGGGTTAAGCACGGTTGCACTCGCAGCGATGGTGACCCCTAGATCAACACCCGTCGGCGGTGGCACGACCACAGGTGGGTCGCTCACCGGATCATCGTCAACGGGATCATCGGGAACGACCGCGACTTCGACGACTGGCACGACCAACTCACTATCGGTGACGATGACGTCAGGATTTTCAATGCAGTTACCCTGCGCCAGCTCCATGACGGTGAGTTCGTAGCGTGGGGCGATGGACGATAGGGTGTCCTCTGGTTGTACGATGTAGGTGCCGAGCCACTCATCGTTGATCCGGCATTCGACGATGTCTTCGGGTGGTAGCACGACGTCGATCTCGTATTCCAGGACGTCTTCGGGGATGCCTTCGAGTGTCAAGAAGGGGACGAGGTCGTCGCGTGTGGCCTCAACCGGCGTAGACCAGCGACAGTCCTCGCCGATGGCGAAATCGTTCTCGATGTCATCGACGCCCAGGTTATCAGGGTTTTCTGTCAGACAGATGGTGGCGTAAAACCCGGCTTCGACTTCGATTTCATCTTCCGTATCCGGGTAGAGATAGGCGGTGCCGTCGATGACCGTCAGGCGCATGATTTCGCTGCTGTCGAAGACTTCCAGCACAATCGTCGAGCCGAGCCGGATGTCCGCGCCGTTGGCGTTGATGTCCACGAGAAGTTCTTGCGGTCCCTGCACGACCAGTGTATCCGGTGCCTCTTCACATTCGCTGCGCCCGATGCCGGTACGCAGGTAGAAGGCTTGCATCGGGGTGTAAGTTTCGCTATCCAGCACGGGTAGGTCGTCGATTTGTGGGTCTTCGGCGACCATCGCCCGACTCACCCAACCAAACCGCTCGTCATAGGTCGCCCTTACCCAATCTGCATCAGGGTTGATCGCATCGACCTGTACGGTTGCCCCGGCGGGGATGCCGGTAATCATATTGGTATTGGTGCGCGGGCCGCTGCGCATGACCGTGTTCGATGTGGCTTCGACCTCAATCGCTTCACCAGGGCTGAAAGCGTCCTCACGTTCGACGCCGTTCTCAATCTCAGCATCGCCGAGCAGGACAAAGGTCACCGCCTGACCGGGCAGTGTGCCGGGGATGTTCGCTAAGGCTTTTACTATGGCGACGCCCCATTCTTCTTCCGCGAGATTTAGCGGTGCGGTGCGGATGCTGCCGATCACGGTGAGGGTGCTACGGTCACTGGGTCGGCTGAAAAATCTGTCCGGGACGTCGTTGGTGAATGTGCTATCCACCTGACGATAGCCGTAACAAGCGTTGTTGCGTTCCAGGTCGTCACAGTTGCTTGAAACTTCGGATAGAGCTTGCTCGACCAGCGCGGGGCAAGTTCCCGCTGGGCCGGGTGGCTGCGCCTGTGTTGCAGGTTCCCATGTCAGTAATAGTGACGCAAATATCACCAAGAATAATCGAAAACGCATCGCCGCACCTTTGGATTATATGACTTTATCTTAGTGTATGTAGAACTATGACAAAGTGCAAATTTCCTCTGGTGTTTTAGTGCCTGAGCCACAGGTACAAACCCAGTCCAAACAACGCCGCACCACTGATGATATTCGGCCTATCGCGCCACGCCGGGGACTCACCGGTGGCGGGCATCGTCCCGGCGACCACGACCGTCGATTGGGCGCTGGCACCCGTAGAGGCGGTCGCTGTGTTAACGATCTCGAAGCGAGATAGGTCAGTGCGTACCCGCGCTTCGATGGTGATGGTCGCGCTGGCGGTGGCCTCAAGTTGGTCGATAGTGATCGTGTAGATGCCACCGTTGCTGCTCACGCTGCCGGTGCTGCTGGTCAGGCTGATGACTTCGACTTCGGGCGGCACGCTGTCAGTCACGGTCAAGTCGGTGAGCAAACCACCTGATGTATTGGTGACGGTGATCGTCCAAGTGAGCGGGTCGCCGGGCTGCACGAACGGCTCCCCGGCGGATTTAATCAGCGTGACCTGCCCGTCATCGGAGCCGCCATCGGCGGTGCCGCTATCGCCGCCATCGTCCCCGCCGCCGCCGGAGAAGAACACGGTCGAGGTGGTGGTGATGTCCTGGTCACCGGTGTGGTCGGAGCCGCCCTCTTCACTGCTGTAGTTAAAGGTTTCGCTGGTGTTGCGCACGTTACCGGGCGGGGTCTGCTGCAATTGCAAATCATAGGTGATGACGATGATGTTCGCGCCGCCGGTATCGGCATAGGGGCCGCACACGCCGTTATCGACATCGGGGTCGGTGAGTTCGATCCCGGCATCAGTGAAGAAGCTCTGCACGGTGCCGTTGAAATCGACAGGGGCACCCGTGCCCAGGCGGACTTGTAGGTTCGCACCCGCAGCAGGGATGATGAAGCCTTCAGGGATGATGTCGCGCACGCGGATGTCGAACGCGCCTTTGCGACTGCTGCCTTCGTTTTCGATGATGACCGCAAACGTGACCAGATCACCGGGTTGGACGCCGCTCACATTGCTGTCAATCGGGGTGTCGTCCAGGTCAATCGAGTTGATGACCGGCTGGAACGATGGGACGCTTCCCGGTGGGTTGAACACGACCGGGCCGACTGTCGGCGGCTCGAAGCTGACTTCCGTGCCGGTGCTGCTGACCGCGCCCTTGCTCATACGCAGCAGCGGCCCGGTAACGGTCACCTGGGCGATGTCCTGTGCGCTATCGTTGCCGCCGTTGGTGGAGCCTTCGTTGCGCTCGATGGTGTTGGCGAGGAACAGACCGTCAGCAATCGGGAGATCATTCATCGTCACCGTGAACAATAGATCGACGGTGGTTTCCGTGTTGTTGACGTCGTTGAAGTCTCCATAACTAAAGGTGATCGAGTTGGTCGGCGCATCAACAAGCACCGCAGGCGCACCGGCGATGTTGAACAGCGTTTCCGTCGGGCCAAATTTCGCCGTCCCCTCCGGGGGAATGTCGCCGTTGATGACTGGATTAAACGGCACGGTCGCCGGGAGTGGGAAGATCGGCAGCGGCACGTAATCCGTCAGGAAAAAGTCTTCGTAGCTGCTGATAGGGACATTCTGCTGGATGCGATAGGTGATCGAGTCGCCGGGGGCGAGGGTCAGTTGGGCATCATCGCACGGGCACAGGTTGGTGACGGTGTTGCCTGCGACCGTCTGAGTGGTGGCATAGACCGTCTTTTCCGGCTGACCGCGCTCTACTTCGGCTTCGTTGGTCGTGTCATTGGTCACACCGGGCGCGGTGACGGTGGTCAGGTCACCGGGGTCTACCGCATCACCGCTGATGATCGCATCGTTGATGAACACATCACCCTGGTCAACGCTGGATGTGTCTTCGGGGTCTACTGCCTGGAAGTTTTCCAGCACAAGGGCGTCATAGGTCAGGGTGCCGGTGGTGGGTGCGCCGGAATCAAACGTCACGCAGTCACTCACGCCACCGCCGGGGGGCACACAGCCACCGATCAACACATCACCGATCTGTGCGGAAACGTCAAACGTCAGCGTCACCGGGCCGTTGAGGTTGCCAGCAGGGGCGTTAGCACCCATCGCCGCACTGTTGAGCACGACCGCGCCCTGTTGCTCGTAGGTCAAAGCCGCGCTGCCGCCGATGTATTGCAGTCCGTCCGGTAGCTGGTCGCTGATGGTCACACCTTCGAACGCGGCGTAATCCGACACCTGGAAGTTGACGCTGTAGGTCAACGTGGAGCCGGGGCTGACATCACCTGTAACAACTTTTTGAGCGGCGAACGGCAGTAGAATCGGTGCCGCACCGCCGGGACAGTCGTCGTTGGGGCAGCCGTAGCTGGCAAACGGCCCGTTGACCTGCGCACCGTCGCGGCTGTCGTTCGGCGTCCACACACCATCGACGCGCACCACATTATCGGCGGTGCTGCTTAGATCAGGGTTCTGGTTGACCGGGGCGGTAAAGTCAAATGTGACGATGATGTCATCTGCGGCGGCGGTGCCGGTGATCGGCCCGAATTCGACGATCAGCTCACCACCGGCGATGTTGCTACCGTTGTTCGGCGGCGCGGAGGCGACCGACCCCGGTACGACTTCGATTTGTGCCGGGAGCGCATCAATCACACGCAGGTCCGGGAGGGTGGCACCATCGGCAATATCGACGCTGAGCGTCCAGGTGTGGACGCCGTTCGGCCCGGTGGCGATCTCATATTCGGGGGCGCTGTTGTCCTTGCTGACGCTCAACACGCTGGGCGTTACGCTTGCGTTGACCTCTGACCCGGCGAACGGTTCGTCACAGCACGGGTCATCAACCGGTGAGATGCCGAAGCGAAAGCCACCCCGCGCCCGTAAGTTGAACGTCACGCCGATATCGGCGAGCGGGCTGGTCAGCACGCTGATGTCGATCTCCGTGACGCGCTGCCCCGGCACGACCGATCCCAACGGTAGCTCGATGATGGCAAGTGTGTTCCCGGCGGTGCCACATACCTGTTCGCGTAAGTATGGATGGCGTACACAATCACCGTCCGCGCCACCATCGGGGAAGGTCAGCACCCGCGCTTCCGCCGGGCCGCCGAGTATGATCGCCTCGACGAACGTCAGGCCGTCGTCACCGTCCGCGCCGCGTGAGGGCAGGAAGATGTCGATAAACGGCCCATAGCCGGTCTGGTCGCCGGTGTTCTGGAATGTCGCATCAATCGTGAATGTCTCGCCGATGAGGGCGGTGTTGGGGGCGTCGATGGTTATAGCGGGTACGGGGGCGGCACTCGCATCACCTACCGGGATGAGCAATAGCGTCGTTAACGCCATTAACAAAGAATAAAAGAACACACGTCTCACACGCACTTCTCCCCAACTTCATAAATCCATAAAGAGTTTACCGTTTTCACAAGGTTTCCGCTCGCTATCTTTGTCAGTAAATTGCTAGAATTGCGTTTCAATGCGTTACAATCTGCCGTTTAACTCTTTGTTAAGCCTGGTTGCAGGGGCATCACACTGAGGAACTGTTATAATTGAAGAAATCATTCGTAATCTCACGAGGGGATAAAATGCGGCGCGAAATGCGCGTTTTGTTGATCGGTGTATTTGTGGTCGTCGTCGGTGTGGCGTTTGCATCGCCATTGCACGATGGTCGCCGGGTACTCGATCTCACACCAACACCGGAATTTATCCGGTTGGCGCAGGTGCCCACCATTCCCGCGACCCCTTCCCCGACCCGCACGCTGCAACCGACAGCGACTAATAGCGTTTTTCCTACGAGCACAAGCACAACGGCAGCGGTCAAGACGATCAACGGGATGCCATTGGACGAGGTCGTCGTTTTAGATGCCGCTACCCGACGCAACATTCAGCGGATTTACCGGCACGGTCAGGCGCTTGGTAATGACTCCGGAGCGTTTAGCAAGATCGGTGATTGCAACAGTGTCGCACCCTATTTCCTGGCGAACTTCGATGACCCCGACGATTATGATCTGGGTGAGTGGGGCCACCTGCAAGCCGTCATCCCGCAATTTGACGGCTCATTTGCGCGTGAAAGCACCGCCGTGCGGATCGGCTTTCATACATGGTCGGTGCAAGACCCGATGTGGGCGGGTGCTCCCTGCGAAGCGGACGAAAACGCCATCGAATGTGAGTTTCGTTTGCACAGACCGAGCATCGTCTTGATTCGCATCGGCACCAATGATGTTGGGATGCCGGATCGGTTTGAGGCCAACATGCGGCAGATCATTAAAACGTCGATCACAGCCGGTGTGATCCCGGTATTGGGGACGAAAGCCGACCGCTTCGAGGGTGAGGACAACACCAATAACGAGATTTTGCGCCAGCTTGCCGCTGATTATCGTTTGCCTTTGTGGGATTTCGATCACATCGCGCAGACCCTCCCCGCCAACGGCCTGCGCGATAACGTGCATCTGAGCTATGCGCCGCCGGATTATAGCCAATCGCAGGCGTTTGAGGCCGGGCACAGCGTCCAGAACTTGACGGCGCTGCTCGCTCTCGATGCGGTGTGGCAGGCCGTCGAAGCACCGTAGACCTTTTACTGTCCGGCGGCGCGTTCGCGTTCGATCAACACTCGCCGTAGGATCTTGCCCGATGCGGACTTGGGAATTTGCGTGGTAAATGTCACCTGACGAATCTTCTTGTAAGGGGCGACCCGTTCCGCGATGTATTCCATCAGTGTCTGCTCGTCTAAGGACGTGCCATCCCGCAGCACGATATATGCCTTCGGGATCTCACCAGCGGCTTCGTCCGGTGCGCCAATGACCGCTGCATCGACCACGTCCGGGTGTGAGAGAATGGTGTCTTCCAGCTCGGCGGGGGCGACGGAATAGCCCTTATACTTGATGAGTTCCTTCACACGATCCACCACGAACAGATACCCGTCGGTGTCTATGTAGCCGATGTCACCAGTGTGCAGCCAACCGTCGATGATGGTGCTGGCGGTCGCGTCCGGTTGGTTGAGGTAGCCTTTCATCAACTGTGGGCCACGGATGCAGATCTCGCCTTCCTCGCCGATGCCCAGAGAAGCGCCGTCCAGGTCGACGATTTTGCATTCGGTATTGGGGTCTAGCAGGCCGACGGATTCGATTTTGATCTTCGTCGTGTCCTCCGGGTTGACGGCGACACGTGGGCTAGCTTCCGTGAGGCCGAAGCCATTACGGATGGAGCAATTCAGGCGCTCCATGCACCTTTTCGCCACGCTCTCGCTCATCGGCGCGGCACCACTGGCGATGCTTTCCAGCGTGGAGAGGTCGTACTGGTCGAGGTCGGGGTAATTCGCCAAACCGAGGATAATGGGCGGCACCAGGTAGGCACGGGTAACGTCATAATCTTGCATCAGTTGCAGGAAGCGTGTCATGTCGAAGCGCGGCATGGTGACGATAGTGCCGCCCTTGTAGAGCGTCAGGTTCATAATCAGTGCGATGCCGTAGATGTGATAAAACGGCAGCACGGCGATAATAACGTCGTTTTCGTCGGTGTCTTCGACGGCTGCCATCTGTGCCATGTTGGCGACGGTGCTGTGATGGGTCAGCATGACACCTTTAGGAAAGCCGGTCGTCCCGCTGGAATAGGGCAGCGCGGTCAGGTCTTGTTGCAGGTCAAAGGTGACATCCGGTGATGCTTTGTCGGTCTCGGTCAACGTCTGGAACGGTGTTGTGCCGACCGCCTCACCAAAGGTAAACACCTCGCGGACGTCGGTTGCGGTGATCGTCCCCAGGATCGTCGGGGCGAGTTCGGCGGTGGTGATGGTGAGGGTCGTGCCGGAATCCTGCATTTGCTTGCGCATCTCGTCGGCAGTGTAGGTGGGGTTCAATGGCGTAATCACACCACCGGCCCACATCACCGCATGGAAGGCGACCGCGTATTCCGGTCGATTGGGACTGATGAGCGCGACCACATCACCCTTTTGCAAACCCCGTTCGATGAGACCGGCGGCGGCATTCTGTACCTGTCGGTAAAGCTCGGCGTAGGTCAGCGTGTAGCCGGTTTCGCCGTCGATGAGGGCGGGTTTATCACCGTGCTGTGGTGCGTGCTGCAAGGTGAACTGTGCCAGCGGCATTTCCGGTAAGGTGACATCGGGGTAAGGACTACGAAAAATCATATTTTGCTCTCTTACAAGACTATTTCGATTTAGTTTTTTGATAATGCCGTAAGCAGATGAAAATGACCTAAACGAACGGTGAGATCGTCACTCAGATGATGGTGAAAAATAAAACGAAATTTTTATGAAATTTTGTCCAGGCAGTGTATTTCTCTTGTATCATTGAGGACGAGAGTAAGTAATAATCTAATTTGTCCGTAGAGGGATATTCAAGTGCTTAAACCAATCAAACAGAACGTACAGGTCACTTTTCATTACGAAACGCACTTCACCAACGGACTGTTTAACCCGGACAATCCTATTTTGCGTGATACAGTCGAGGGCGAAGACAAGAAGCTACTTTTTGCGATTGATAGCAACGTCGCCCGGCTGCACCCCACGCTGATTCATGATATTCGCGCTTATTGTCATATGCACCAGATCAACCTCGTGCGTGACCCGATTATCGTTCCGGGCGGTGAGGTTGCTAAGAACGACTACGCCTATGTCGATGTCATCCGTGATGCGGTCAACAACTACGGTGTTGACCGACATTCCTACATCGCCGTGATCGGTGGTGGGGCGGTGATTGACATGGTCGGCTATGCGGCAGCGACCGCACATCGCGGCGTCCGCTTGATCCGCATCCCGACGACCGTGCTCGCACAGAACGACGCGGCGGTCGGTGTGAAGAACAGCATCAACGCCTATGGTAAGAAAAACTTTATCGGTACGTTTGCGCCAGCGGTCGCCGTGCTGAACGACTTCGATTTTCTGAACTCGTTACATCAGCGTGATTGGCTCGCCGGTGTGCCGGAAGCGATCAAGGTTGCGTTGCTCAAGGACGCCGAATTCTTCAATTACATTGATGATCAGGCCAAAGCCATCGCCGCCCGTGAGATGAAGCCGATGGAATGGATCATCTACCGTTGTGCGGAACTGCACATGGAACATATCGCCACCAACGGCGACCCGTTCGAGATGGGGTCTTCGCGTCCGCTGGATTTCGGACATTGGGCGGCGCACAAGCTGGAGCAACTCTCCAATTACGAGATCCGTCACGGTGAGGCCGTCGCCATCGGCATCGCGCTTGACGTGACTTATTCCTACAAGATGGGGATGATTTCCGAAGTAGAGTGGCAGCGTATCCTCAAGACCTTTACCAAGCTCGGCATGAAAGTCTACGCGCCGGAACTCGAAATGCACCTCCATGACCGCAGCGATGATCGCTGTGTGTTGAAAGGGCTGATGGAGTTCCAGGAGCATCTTGGCGGTCAGTTGACGATTATGCTGCTGGAAGGTGTCGGCGTGGGTGTGGAAGTCCATGAGATTGACGCCGATGTTATGGCGGAAAGCATGGCCTATCTACGCCGGTACGAGCAAGAACACACCACCGACTATGCAAACCTCGCGCCAGCTTTTGGCGATTAGATTTTCTTCTTCTTCTCCTCCTCCTACAGAAGTAAAAACGGGCGATCCGCAAGAGATCGCCCGTTTGCAATTAATTTATAGTTAAGAAACTTTAATTATAAAATCTATCTTTTAGCAATAAAATAAGCCTAGTTTAGTACACGAGACAACGAGAATAAATATGGATCTTCATGTAAAGTCTGTCAATAATGTCTATATGATCGAGATCGAAGGCCGGTTTGATGCCTACGAAGTCCCCAAGCTGACAACATGGTTTAACGAAAATCTCAGTGCGGAACAAGCGAATATTATCGTTGATCTGGGTGCGGTCGATTTTATCGATTCCTCCGGGTTAGCCGTGCTGGTCAAAGGCTTAAAACGTAGCCGTATGTACGGCGGCGATCTCTTTTTATGTAATCTGCGTCAGGTCGTGCAGACGATTATCGAACTTACCCGGTTGGACAAAGCCTTTCACATCTACGCCGATGAGCACACCGCGCTCGCGGCGATCAAACAATCGCAGGGATAACGCCGTGTCGGATACGTCGCAATATCGTAAGCTCGAATATAATCTGTCCCGATTGACCACCCGGCTAAGAAGGCTAATCGGTAACCTGCATGACGGCCTGCTCGTTGAAGACGAACACCGCCGGATTGACATCGTTAACGAACAGTTTTGTCGTATGTTTGGGATTGATGCCGTCCCGGATGACCTGCTGGGGATGGACTGCGCCGCGATGGGTGAGGTCAGCAAAGGGGCCTTTCAACAACCGGAGCAGTTTATCAGCCGTGTGGAGCAAATCCTACAGGATCGCGTGGAGGTGCAGGGTGATGTGCTGCACCTAGCCGATGGGCGCATCTTCATACGGGATTACATCCCAATTTTCATCGAGGACGAATACACCGGGCATATGTGGCAGTACCGGGATGTCACCGAGGCCGAGCACACGCGGCAGCGGCAGGCGCGGTTGCTGCGTATCGAACAACAGCAGCGGCGTATTTTGCGGTCGTTCCTGCAATCGGATGACGTTGACGAGATGATGAACGCTGTTCTAGGTTCTACCGGGGAACTGCTCGACGTTTCGCGTGCTTACGTCTTTCACTTTCGGGAGAACGAACGCATCCTCGATAACACACACGAATGGTGTGCGCCGGGCATCCAACCGGAGATTGATAACCTCAAGGGGTTGCCGTTCGATGATCTGGTGCCGTCGTTCTTTCCATCGTTGGAGCGCGATGGGTTAATTTTGGCGAAGGACATCCACGACCTGGCAGAGGATGTTACCGCCATCCTTGAGCCGCAGGAGATCAAAAGTGTCATCATCGCCCCCTTGAACATCGACGGTCGCATTGATGGATTTATCGGCTTCGATGAGACACGCCAACAGCGTGAATGGTTGCCGGAAGAGATCGCCACACTGCGCACTATCACCGAAAGTTATGCGCGTGTGTTGGAGCGCCAAAGAGCGCAAGCCGTTATACTGGCGGCGCGTGATGCGGCGCTGCGGTCGGTGCAACTTAAAAGTCAGTTCATGTCCAACATGAGTCACGAGATTCGCACACCAATGACTGGGGTCATCGGTATGCTGGAACTGCTGCACGAAACCGAGATGGACGAAGAGCAGCAAGAGTTCGTGACCGCCGCTCACGAGAGCGCCCACCGATTGTTTGACATCATCAACGATGTGCTTGACTTCTCCAAAATTGAAGCGGGGCAGGTGACGCTGCAACCGGAGGCGCTGAACTTGAAAGATGTGCTGTTAGAGGTCAAGACCACGCTGGCGACGATGGCACAGACCAATAACGTCGAGGTTGAAACAGTCGTCGAGGAAAATGTGCCGAAGTGGGTCGTCGGTGACGTGACGCGCATCCGGCAGGTGTTGATGAACCTGGTCAGCAACGCGATCAAGTTCACCCAGGATGGCACGGTCGAGATTAACATCCAGACACTCAGCGGCGAAGAAGACCGGGTTCGGCTGGCGTTTGCCGTGCGAGATACTGGTATCGGTATTGCCCCCGACCAAATGGAAAGCATCTTTGAGAGCTTTGTACAAGCCGACGGTTCGGTAACGCGCAAATTCGGCGGTACGGGTCTCGGCTTGGCGATTTGTAAGCAGTTGATCGAATTGATGAACGGCACCCTCGACGTTGAGAGCACGCCGGGCACGGGCAGTACGTTTACTTTCAAGCTCACTTTACCCGTTGCCGTCTCCTATGATGAAACAGACGGTACTAGTGCGGATTTTGCGCATCTGCATGTGCTGGTTGTCGATGAGGAGAGCACCGGTCGCTACGTGTTGGCACAGCAGGTACGGGCACAGGGCGTACAGGTCGCAGAATTGGATACATTTGACCATCTGCAAGCGACACTAGAATCTGCCGCACGTAAGGCGCAGCCATTCGATGTCGTGCTAGTACGCTGCAAGAAACCACGCGACGTTCAGGAGGCGATGGCGGCCTCGCTGCGGCGGACGTGGGGCCTACGGCTGAAGCAATTGGTCGCGGTGACTGAAGTCGAATGGGATTACACGGACGGTAGTTACTTCGATGCACAACTGATGCGCCCCATCCGTCAGGATGATTTACATAAGTTGTTACTGCGTGCCGCCAGCCAAGATGAAGTGAAGGTAGAACCGGTTGGTGCGCTGCGCATCCTGGTAGCAGATGACGACTCGATGATGCGGGTTATGACCCGGCAGGCACTCGAGGAGCCAGGTGTGCGAGTCGACCTCGTCAACAACGGTGAGCAGGCGCTCGAAGCGTTAGCGAAGGCGGCTTACGATCTGGTGTTGCTCGATGTCGAGATGCCCGTACTCAACGGTATTCGCACGACCATGATGATCCGCGAAGCAGATGCCGCTTACCGGGATGTGCCGGTTATCATGTTGACGGCGAGCGTTTTCCACAAGCAGGCAAAGGACTATCAGACCATCGGCGCGGATGCCGTCGTGGTCAAACCGTTCTCGATCCAATATCTGCGCAGGGTTGTGTATGAACATCTACATGGGAAGATTGCGCAGTAGCTAGGGCGGCGCTTAAGGACGGTTAAGCGTTTTGCGTTACGATCTTCTTAAAGCGATCGTAATGAAGAGGGTAAACCGATGATTACAGGTTACAGGGTCGGCACGGAGGTCAAGTGGAACGAGCAAGAAACCTTGACCACCGGCATTGTGGAGCAGGTATTTCACGAACCGGGTGAGGTTGTCGTGAACGGCAGCACGGTCAAAGTCGAGGCGGATGGCGATAACCCGGTTTATCTCATTCGCCACCATACCGATGACCATGTCTTACTGCCGCATACGGACATCTTTATGAAGGAGATGAACGATCACACTTAGGCTGATGGTGCGGCCTTCAGGGGAGCGGCGATTATATCGACCGCTGTGAGTTGCACCAAACATGCACCATGTAGCAATATCGGCAGTGGCATCGTCCACGTTACGATTAACGACGGCGACAGCAAACCCAATGCGGATTATATTCCACAATCGCGCCAGTTGATAAGAAAATGCCCTCCAATGCCCGGTAGACCTACACCGCCAACGTGACAACAGCGATCAGATGAACCGGCGTGGTCAGCGCGGTGTAGGGGGGCAATCTCAAGCTTGATCGGTTGCTTCCTGCTTTAGTTGCCGCCGCCATTTGTTGATCCGCGCTTGCTGCCACAACATAATCCCCGAGATGACGATGGCGGGGACGACCACGAACTGAATCAATCCGCTGTAAAAGTCATTGGCACGCAGCGATGAACTATAAATAAAAGCGATAATTAAAACCCCCTCGATGATATGTCCGATCCGTAGCACTTGACGTAGTTGTTTGTTTGACATGCTTGTCTCCTCCTGAGACTTGCGTTATATTGACAGTGTCAAGTTCAATATAACAGAGAATAGACAATGTCAAGATTAAAAAAAGATAAGCAATCTGATAAATATCATCATGGTGACTTGCGGAACGCACTGATCGCCACCGGCGTCGAAATGCTGACCGAAGGCGGCACGGCGTCACTCAGTCTGCGCAAGCTGGCGAAGCGGGTAGGCGTCAGTCATAACGCGCCTTACCAACACTTCGCGGATAAGAACACGCTGATCGCAGCGATTGCGCAGGAAGGCTTTCGTTTGCTCGAAGCGGAGATGCAACGAGTCATTGATACGACAGCCGAAGAAGATGCACACACCCGTATTATCATCGCGGGGCAAGCGTATGTCCGCTTTGCGGTGACACATGCCAGCCACATTAGCGTCATGTTCGGGTCGTTCCCACAGCAAGAATACCCCCAGCTTTCCCAGGCGGCGCTCGATGCGTTCAATAAACTGGTAGAAATTATCACGATGGGGCAGCGCACGGGTGAAATCGGCGGTGATAACATCGAAGAGGTTGCAAACGTCCTCTGGACAGCCGTTCATGGGTTAAGCGCGGTGCTTATCGCACAGAAGATCCCGCCGATGGTCATGCAGGGGCGCAGCATTGAGCAGATTGCCGCTGACCATGTTGCCATTCTGTGCCAGGGGCTGCTGGGCTAACTGGACTGAATCGAAAAGGACACGACTGATGCCGTGTCCCCGGTTATTTTTACGCAAGTGGTTCTAGACCTGATCGCCTTCGATGAAGGTGCGCAGCATCCAGGCTGTTTCTTGATGTGCTTGCAGCATACCCGTCAGGAAGTCCTCCGCGCCGTCATCGTCGAGGTCATCGACGGTATCAATGTCTTCGCGCAGGTTGCGTACCATTGTTTCGTGGTCGTCGGCGAGTTGCCGCACCATATCATGTGCAGACGGGTACTCGTAGGGTACCTCTGCCAGCCGTGCCAGTTCGAGGAACTCCTTCATCGTCCCCGGTGATTTCGGCCCGTAGGAGCGGATGCGCTCGGCGGTCTCGTCGATGGCGATTTCCAGCGCGGTGTACTGTTCCTCGAAAATTTCATGCAGCGCACGGAACTGTAGCCCGGTCACATTCCAATGGAAGTTACGGGTCTTGGTGTAAAGCAAATATTGGTCCGCGAGATTGCTTTTGAGGATGTCTACGACGTCCTCAATCACATCTTCGGAAAGGCCAATGTTTACTTTTGGTGCAATTTTGGGTTGGTCAGTCATAATTGTTGACCTCGCTTATTTATAAACATCAAATTGTATTGTAATCCCTAGTGTCACGTCGAATCAATGCTCTCTCATCGTGAACTCAGATGCGTTCATTGCATTTTTCGCCGCGTCTAACGTATGCTGGATTTCATCGTCGCCATGCGCCAGGCTGACGAACCCGGCCTCATATTGGCTGGGCGCAAAATAAACGCCGTGCGCGAGCATCGCATGGAAGAACGCCGCGTAACGCTCGGTATCGGCGTATTGTTTGGCGCTGGCAAAGTCTCGGATGGTTGCGTCATCTTCTGTGAGGAAGTAGAAGCCGAACATCGTCCCGGCGTGCCCGGTTTGCAACGGCACCCCGGCCTCGTCCGCGACCTGTGCCATGCCTTCCGCAAGCTGCGCCGTCGTCGCGGCGATACGATCAAACGCGCCGGTTTCCATTAACGTGTGGATGGTCGTCAATCCGGCGGTCATCGCTAGTGGATTGCCCGAAAGCGTGCCCGCTTGATACATCTTCCCGACAGGGGCGACGGTCTGCATGATCTCACGTTTGCCCGCGTACGCGCCGACCGGTAGCCCGCCGCCGATCACCTTGCCCAGGCAGGTAATATCCGGGTCGAGATCATAGGCAGCTTGCGCACCACCCGGCGCAACACGAAAGCCGGTCATCACCTCATCGAGGATGAACAACGCGCCGTATTGACGACATAGATCGTGCAGCCCTTGTAGATACCCGTCATCCGGTTGCACGAAGCCCATGTTGGCTGCGATAGGTTCGGTGATGGCTGCTGCGATCTGGTCGGGATATTGCTGGAACAGCTTCTCGACCGCGTCAAGGTCGTTGAACGGGGCGACTAACGTATTTGTCGTCGTACCACCGGGGACGCCGGGCGAATCCGGCAAGCCGAAGGTCGCCACACCGCTGCCCGCCTGTACTAAAAACATATCCGCGTGCCCGTGATAGCACCCGGCGAACTTGATGATCTTCTCGCGCCCGGTGTAGGCGCGGGCAAGGCGCAGGGCGCTCATGCAGGCTTCGGTGCCGCTGTTCACAAAGCGGATCATCTCAATCGACGGAATCAGGTCGATGACCAGTTCGGCGAGTTCGTTTTCGACGGCGGTCGGTGCGCCGTAGCTGGTGCCGTAGGCGACCGCGTCAGACAACGCCTTGACCACGTTGGGGTGGGCGTGGCCTAAGATCATCGGCCCCCAGGAAAGCACATAATCGATGTAACGGTTGTCGTCCGCGTCGGTGAGGTAAGCGCCCTCACCTCGTTTGATGAAGCGCGGTGTGCCGCCGACACTACCGAACGCCCGTACCGGGCTGTTCACCCCGCCGGGCAGAAGTTCTTGCGCACGCGCATAAAGTCGCTCGGAATTGTTGGTGTTCATATCAGTCGTTCCTCATCTAACTACAGTTAACTACAGTGAATTCAAGACATAACGCAGAGCAGCACAGATACCGAGTCCTTAATGGCTGAAACAAAAAAAACGTTCATGATTCGCAGGGGCGATTCAGCGTGATCGCCCCTGCACTTGGGTAATTCTAATCGATTTGTCCATAAGTGTGTTTCTTTGTTTCTCTGCTGCTCTGAAGCTCTGTGTTGCGTTGTTCGATCAATGTGGCGGTGGCCTGTGCTTGCTTGATGCAATCCGGCAAGCCTACGCCACGATAAGGACTGCCTGCCACGTAGACTCCCTGCGGCAGCGCGGCCTCGATCTGCGCCACACGTTCTAGATGGTTGAGATCGTACTGTGGATAGGCGCTTTCCCAGCGGCTGATGCTGTAGGTCAGCGGTTCGGCGGTGATGCCGAGTAGGTCGCGCAGTTCGGCGCGGATAATTTCGATCAGTTGCTCATCGGTCTTGTCGATCATATCGCGGGTGTGCGGCCCACCGAAGAACACACGCAGTAGAGCTTTCCCTGAGGGGGCGCGATTCATCCATTTGCTGCTGGCCCACTGCATCCCGTCGATGCGTCGGCCTTCTCTACTCGGAATCACCACACCGTAAGCGTCTAACGCCTGTGGGATGTCGGCGCGATCGAATGCTAGTGACGCACTACCGACACCCGCATAGCGAATGTCATTGAGGCGTGCCGAAGCTACTGGTGCGAGGTTGTTGAGCAACCGTGCGGTGACGAATGCCGGTGTGGTCAAAATAACGGCGTCGGCCTGGATCGTCTCACCGTCCCATAGCTTGACCGTGTAGCCGGTATCACTAGCGTCGATTCCGGTGACCGTTGCGTCTAAGCGTAGGTCACATGTCAGTTTTGCGACCAGCGCCTCGACCAGTGACCCCATACCCTCGTGTAATGAAAGTATCGGCGGGAGAGCTGGTGTTTTACCGGCGCGTGTCGCCTGCATCCGGCGCATCCCGCGAATCAGACTGCCGTGTTTGCGCTCCAATGCGCGGAAGTTAGGGAACGTCGCGAGAATGCTTTGTTTCTCGACCTCGGAGTTATACACACCGCCGAGCATCGGTTCCGCCAGCCGGTCGAGGGCTTCACGTCCCATGCGCCGGGTGATGAACTGCGCCAGGGTTTCGTCGGTATCGTCCGTTTTCGGCGGGATGAGGGCTTCTGCCAGCATCCGCAGTTTGCCAAGTGGTGAGAACAACGGTGACCGCAAGAACGGCGCGATTTTGGTCGGCACGAGCAGATGCAGGCCGTCCGGCAGGGGATGCAGTTCGCCGCCGTTCAATACGTAAATGCGTTCGGGCAGATCGTTTACTTCGATCAAACAGTCATCCAGGCCGAGTTCGTGGATCAGATCAAGCGCCCAGGGCTTACGGGTGATGAGGCTATCCGGCCCCCATTCGACCGCGTAGCCGTCGAAGCGTTCGGTGTAGACTTTGCCACCCCACCGTGCGGACGCCTCCACCACGGTGCAGTCGGCGACATCGCGTAGGTGCCACGCCGCCGCCAACCCGGTGATGCCGCCACCGACAACGACGACGTGCGGCCTAGCGTGCGCTGTATTCATGGACGAACTCCGCGAGCCGTTTGACATTTTCTACCGGTGTGTCGGGGAGAATACCGTGTCCCAGGTTGAAGATGTGACCGGGGCGTCCGTCGGCGAGGTCGAGCACGCGCTGCGCCTGCGTCTTGAGTTCGTCCCAGGGTGCGAACAGCGCGACCGGGTCAAGGTTGCCCTGTACGGCGACACCATCGCCGAGGCGCTGCATGGCGACATCAATGTCGATGCGCCAATCCACGCCGATCACGTCGCCACCGGCATCACGGATGTCTTCGAGCATCCCGTTGGTGTTGGTGCCGAAGTGGATGATCGGCACATTGGCGGCAGCGGCGATTTCCAGCGTGCGGCGGGTGTAGGGCATCACGTACTTGCGATAATTTGCTGGGGAAAGTTGCCCAACCCAACTATCGAACAGTTGCAGGGCATGCGCCCCGGCTTGGGCCTGTGCCAGCAGATAGTTTCCGGCGATCTCGGCGAATTTGCCCATCAGCGTATCCCAAGCGGCGCGGTCACCGAGCATCATACTTTTCAGGTGAACATGATTCTTGCTGCTGCCGCCTTCGACGGCGTAGGCCGCCAGTGTGAACGGCGCACCACTGAAGCCGATTAACGGTAAGCCCAGCGGATCAAGCGATTCACGCACCAGCTTGATCGCATCCAGCGTGAAGAACAGGCTTTCCTCTGCCGGTGGGGTGGCGAGCCGCTCGGCGTCGGCAGCGGTACGCACCGGGTTATGGATGACCGGGCCTTCGCCTTTGATGTATTCCAATTGTAAGCCCATGCCTTCCAGCGGTGGCAGAATATCCGCGAAGATGATCGCCGCGTCGAGGTCGAAGGCGTCGATGGGTTGCATGGTGACGTCACGGGCGAGTTCCGGCGTCTTGATGATGTCGAGGATGCCGTAACGCTCACGCAGTTTGCGGTACTCGATCATGTAGCGCCCGGCCTGCCGCATCAACCAGATCGGCGTGGCATCGACTTGCTCACGACGACAGGCTTTTAAGAAGCGGTTGCCATAAACTGTCGTCATCTCTGTGGTCTCGAAATTGTTTGCGTCTGTCATTTAATTTTTCCCGTTCGTTATTCGTTGTTTAGATCACTCAGATGGTCGATCCGGTTATGGTGGATGAGCGACCAGATACCATCACGCTTATCTACTCTGCGATATTCGACTTCTGACCAGCTGGTGTTTTCCGTGTGAATGGTCAAGAAGCGGCGCGGCCCGGTGTTGAATAGATGCTCGAATAACACCGTGACGACGCCACCATGCGCGACCAGATAAACGGTCTCGTTCAGGTGGCGTTCGATCATGTCTTCGAGGAAGCCGCCAAACCGGGCACGGAAGTGCATCCAACTCTCGACCAGTGCCGGCTTCTCCGCCCGTGCTAAGAAGGGTGCGGCGATGGGCAGGCCACTGGTGTAATTGTTGCCCACCTCACGGATGCGATCTTCGTAGGTCGGCTCCATGTCCAGCGCCTTGGCGACGTAGGCCGCCGTCTGCCGGGTGCGGGTGAGTGTGCTGGCATAGAAGGCGTCGGCGGTTGCGCTGTGGTCGCGCAGCCAGTCGCGCAGGGAGTCGGCCTGCCGGTGACCGACGTCGGTTAGTTCGGTATCGAGGGTATCGAGATTCCAGTAATCTTCAGTGACGTTAATGACGCTCTGCCCATGCCGGATGACGATCAGACGCATGGTGGAATCCTCCGTATCGCATGCGACGTATGCGAGATCAGGAGCCTAACCATGTAACGGCGTCCTTCGCAAAATAGGTCACGATCATATCTGCCCCCGCTCGTTTGATGCTCAGCAGACTTTCCAGCGCGACCCGTTCCAGGTCGAGCCAGCCCTTCGCCGCTGCCGCGTGCATCATCGCGTATTCCCCGCTGACCTGATAAGCGGCGGTCGGCAGATCATAGCTCTCGCGTAGATCACGCAGCACATCGAGGTAAGGCAGCGCCGGTTTGACCATCAGCATATCCGCGCCTTCAGCGACATCTAGCGCAATCTCTTTCCGCGCCTCGCGCCGATTCGCCGGGTCCATCTGGTATTGGCTGCGATCACCGAACTGCGGCGGACTCTCGGCGGCGTCACGGAAGGGGCCGTAGAAACCGCTGGCATACTTCGCCGCGTAGCTCATCACGCTGACGTGACTATGACCGTGTGCGTCCAATCCATCGCGGATCGCGCCGACCATGCCGTCGATCATCCCCGACGGCGCGATGATGTCTGCACCGGCCTCGGCGTGGACGGCTGACGCTTGCCGCAGCAGGTCAAGTGTCGGGTCGTTGAGCAGATAACCCGCCGGTAGGTCGGGGCTGTAATGTCCGCTTTCCGGTGTGTTGATGATGCCGCAATGCCCATGATCGGTGTATTCGCAGAAGCACATATCGGAGATCACGACGAGTTCCGGCGCGGCCTCTTTGATCGCCCGGATCGCACGCGGCACCACACCATCGGGGTTGTAGTTTTCGCTGCCGCAAGCGTCTTTGACTTCGGGGATGCCGAACAGAATCACCGCCGGGATGCCGAGGGCGTTGATATGTCGGGCTTCGGTCGCCAGTTTATCCACACTGAGTTGTGACTGCCCCGGCATGGAGCTAATCGGTTTTTCGATACCTTCGCCGTAACGCACGAACAACGGATAGATAAAATCCGCCGGGGTGAGTTGTGTCTCGCGCATCATGCGCCGCAGGTTTGCGGTGCGCCGCAGTCGTCGTGGACGGAGGGCTGTTGGTGTCGTCGTTTGCCGTTCAATTACCATCAATCAATCACTTTCATTAATCGTTCAACCATTGCTTCTAAGGTGTAAGTTTCCGGCACGCGCACCTGCTGGAAGCCGCAGTCATGCGCTGTCGCCGCCGTGCTGGGGCCGATGCACAACGCCGGACAATTGTAAATCGGTGCGCGACCTTCGTATTCCCAACGGATGACGAAGTTCTCGACCGTTGAGGCGCTGGTGAACGTGAGCGCGTCGATGCGGTCGGGCAGTGGGTCGCCGCCGGTGCCGATCACGTTTTCGTAGGCCGTCACGATGCAGACCTCAGCGCCGCGTGCGCTCAGGGCGTGTGCCAGCGTATTATCGGCGCGTGCGGATTGTGGCAGTAGCACCCGCATACCCGGCATAACCGGCAGCGAAGCCGCCAGCGCATCAGCGGTATGTTCACCGGGGACATGGGCGACCGTCAAGCCGAGCCGCGTTTCTGCTTGTGCTGCCGTCTTCGGGCCGACCGCCGCCACTCGCCTGACCTTTAATTCGTCAGACCGCGCCGCCAGCGCGTGAACGGTGTTGCTACTGGTCAGCAGCAGCCAGTCGAACCAGTTACGTAAGGCGCTTTCGAGCGCGGACGTATCCGCTGGCGGGACGATCTCAATGCATGGGTAGCACACGGGTTGCACGCCCTTTCGACGTAACATCGTCACCAGCGCACCGGCCTGATGTGGCGCACGAGTGACCAGTACATGCTTCATCGCACCGCTGCCAGAATAGTATCCGCGCCCTGTGCCAGCATATCGGATGCCATGCGCTTACCGAGTGTGCGGGCGGCTTCTAACGTCGCGGTGGTGGTCTGTTTGAGGTCGATGATCTGCGTGCCGTCCACGCTGATGACGCGCCCGTGCAGGTGTAGCTGATCGGCCTCTATCCGGGCGTAGGCCGCTACCGGCACCGCACAACCGCCGCCGAGCGTGTTCAGGAACGCACGTTCAGCCGTCACCGCGAGTTGTGTTTGTGGGTCGGTCAGTGGTGTAAAGCGATTGTCATCTGCACGGCACTGCACACCGATCGCCCCCTGTCCCGGCGCGGGGAGCATCACGTCGAAGGGTAGCGTCTCGCTGACGCGATTGTGCAGGTCGAGGCGCATCACACCGGCCTGCGCCAGCACGATGGCATCATAGAGGCCGGTGGGGTCGAGGCACTTTTGGATGCGTGTGGGCACGTTGCCGCGAACGTCGATCACGTCGAGATCGGCACGGTAGGCGTTGAGTTGGGCGGCACGGCGGCGGCTGCTGGTGCCGACCGTCGCGCCAGCAGGGAGCGCGTCGAGTGTTTCCCCGGCGCGGCTGACCAATACGTCACCGACCGGGCCGCGTGGTGGGATAGCTCCGACCGTCAAGCCGGCGGCGTTCTCGGTCGGTAAGTCTTTCAGGCTGTGGACGGCGCAGTCAACGCGACCGTCACGCAGTGCGTCCTCCAGCGCCGCGGTGAACAACCCTTTACCGCCAATTGCGGGCAGCGGCTTGTCAAGGATCTCATCACCTTTGGTGCTGATGACGTGTGTATCAATGGCGATGCCGGGGTGTGTCTCGCGCAGCAGATTGGTGATGTGATTGGCCTGCCATAACGCCAGCTTCGAGCCACGAGTACCGATTCGTATTTGCTCAGACATGCGTGATGTCTTCTTTCTGTTCGAGGTCGAACAATTCACGCACGATCCGTGCGTAGCCATCCAGTTCTTCCGTCGCCGCTCGTTGGCGAAGGTTCGCAGTCGGTGGGTGCAGTACCTTGTTCACAATCCGGTGTACCATCTGGTTAATGATGGCCTGATCGTCCTTATCGAGATGACTGAGCCGGTTGAGCGCGAGTTGTGTTTCCAATTGGGCGACATCGCGCACTTTGCGTCGCAAATCGATGATCAACGGGGTGATCGCTCGACTTTTGAGCCATTGGTGATACTTCTGCTCTTCTGCGCAGATGATCGCTTCTACCTGTGGGATGCAGGCTTGCCGGGAGGACAGATTTTCGTCCACCACTTGCTTTAAATCGTCGATGTCATAGCACAAAACGCCCGCGATCTCATTAGCAGTGTGTTCAATATCACGCGGCACGGCGACATCGATCAGCGTCAGTGGGCGGCCTTCGCGCACTCGCATCACGTTTGCAAGGTCGCTGGTCTGCAAGATGGTGTGAGGTGCGCCGGTCGCGGTGATGGCGACATCGACGGTCGCGAGTAGTGACCATAACTCGCTCCATCCGTAGGCTCGCGCGTTGACCTGCGTCGCCAGTTTTTCGGCGTGCTTGGTCGTGCGGTTGACGATGCGAAAATCCGCAACGCCGCTGTCATCGAGGGCGTGGGCTGCCAGCACTGCCATCTCACCCGCGCCGATTAGCAGTACATCCTGATTTGCGCCGACACACTGCGCCGCCGCATGACTGACTGAGATGCTGCGCTGGTCGATGGTCGTCTCCGTGCGGGCGCGTTTGCCCGTATGCAGCGCGGATGTGAACAATCGGTCGAGCGTGGAGCCACACGTCCTGGCTTGCCGTGCGGTCTGTAACGCCGTCCCGACCTGACCGAGGATCTGTGCTTCGCCGAGAATCATCGAATCCAGCCCGCAGGCCACCCGCAACAGATGCGTTACCGCGTGGCGATCCTGCTTGGTGTAGAGATGGGTACGCAGGTCATCGGCCTGTGCATGGCTGCTGAGATAAGTCATGATGTCGTGCTCGGCCCGCAGCACATCCTGCACCACCGCGTAGACTTCCACCCGGTTACAGGTGGAAACGACCACCATCTCGGTGGCGGTCGTCACCTGTTCGAGCAGAGCGTTCAAGGTGGGGTAGATGCAGTTTTCGTCGAAGTACACCTGTTCGCGTAGTTCGACAGGCGCGGTACGATGGTTTAAACCGACGAGAAGAATACTCACGTTTTGTCCTCTTTAGGATGTTGCCGTTTCTTCGCTGGTCTTTGCCGGGCGACGTGACCCTAACAGGCAGCAACCCACCGGGCAGATGTCATGATTAGGGCCGCGCTCACCGAGGGCGGGGCGCTCCGGGTTGGCGGTCATCCGCTCGACGATCAAGTCACGGATCATCTTGACGAAGCCATCATCTGTGCCGACCGTCGCCGCACGAACCATCGTCATACCGAGTTCTTCGGCCTTCTCAACCGCTTCGGTATCCAGATCGAACATCACTTCCATATGATCGGACACGAAGCCAATCGGCATAATCACCAGATCGTTGAAATCCTGTTCGTGTAAGTCGTCCATAAAGTCGAGGACGTCCGGTTCCAGCCAGGGCATTTGTGGCGGCCCGCTGCGGCTTTGATACACCAGTTTGTAATGTTTGACGCCGACCAATTCCGCGATGATGCGGACGGTCTCGTTAAGCTGAACTTCGTAGTCGCTGTGGTTCGCCATGCCCATCGGGATGCTGTGCGCGGTGAAGGCGACGAAAACATCGTCACGACGGTCTGCCGGGAACTGCTCCAGTGCATTTTGTAGATTTTCTACGTTAGGCTGGATGAAGCCGGGGTGATTATAAAACACGCGGATCTTGTCGAACTCCGGTGCGCCTTCGCCGACCGCCGCCTGCGCCCGCATGATGTCCTCGCGGTATTGGCGGCAACCGGAATAGCAGCTAAACCCGGAGGTGAAGAAGGCAACCGCCCGTTTGACGCCGTCGTCTCGCATCTGGCGCACGGTGTCCTCGATCATCGGGTGCCAGTTGCGGTTGCCAAAATAGACCGGCAGGTCGGGGCCATTGGCTTCGAGTTCTGCTTCCAGCGCGGCGATCAAGGCGCGGTTCTGTGCATTGATGGGACTGACACCGCCGAAATGCTGGTAATGCTCGGAGACTTCCAACAGGCGTTCGCGGGGGATATTGCGTCCGCGTGTCACATTTTCGAGAAAGGGCATAACCTCGTCGGGGCCTTCTGGCCCACCGAAGGACATCACCAGAATTGCATCGTAGTCGTGCGCGGCGTCGTCATAGCGCGGCGCATCAGGTGACTGCGCACCTTTTATACTCATCGTCTTTTCCTCGTTTTGCTAGCGTTTATTTCTCAGTCTTTGGCGATTAGTTTTTAGTAGACGTGACCCGGTGTGGTCGCCCTGGGTAGGCTCACACTGAGGTCAGAACACCATGCTAACAACTAACCGATCTTCGTACCGACGTAGACCATACCGTCACGTACTTCGACCTGATACGTCTCGACGCCTTTGTTGGCAATACCGTCGATGGCGTCACCCGTTTTCAGGTCAAATTTGGCGTAGTGCCAGGGACAGACCACGCTGCATTCGTGAGCGTCCATCTGGCCTTCGGTGAGCGGGCCGCGGGCGTGTGTGCAGCGGTTGTTGATGGCGTAGAGTTCGCCGTTCACGTTGAACAGGCCGACCTGTTTGCCTTCCAGATAGACGACTTTCGTCTCGCCGGGGGCGAGGTCGTCCAGCGGGCACACGTCGATCCAGACTTCGCGTTCCTCACCGGGTTGGGTCGGTTGGGCAATCGCCGGGCCACCCAGCGCGTCAAGGGCTTCTTCCAGGCGCATGTTGATGCAGGTGAACAGCGGTGTATCCTGCAAGGTGTACCGACTGGATTCTGTCTCGCGTAAATCCTGCACCAGATCGAGAAAATCCGAAGGTTCGTCTGTCTCGAAAGCCAGGATGAACTCGTAATCATCGATGCCGAAGCTGTAGGTCGTGTTCAAGCGGATAGACGGGTATTTACGTCCCACCTGAATATGTTCGTCCATCACCCCCTGCCGGGCCGCAAGTGACATCTGATACCAATCTCGTGTTTTGATGAATGGGTACATAAACAGATATTTCGCCTCGGATGGGTCAATCACCAGACGTTCCTCGGAATCGTCCGGGCCGCCGTCACGGATTTGATAGATCGAGCGTTTGGTCTGTGAGAAGTACGAGTACACAATTTGTAGATACGATCCCATTTGTGTGCGCGCAATCGCCGCCGACAAATCCTGAAAGGGCAGTGGGTTTTCGGCAATTTGCCACAACATCAACTCGGAGTCGGCGCGGGTGCCCATCAAACTGTAGGGACGTAGCAACATCCGGCGGTTGAAGCCGCGAATCACCTCAGCGAGTTCTTGCTTTTGCTCGGCTTGCTCGTCGGCGGGTAAGCGCCGCCAGGCCGGGTCTACCTTATAGAACGCAAAACGCACATACTGGCGTTTGGTCAACTGCTTGCCGCGATCTGCGGGTGCAGGTGGCGGCTTTGGTTGGTTGGAGAGAAATGATGGTTTGCCCATACGTTAAACCTGTACTTTACTTTGCAAAAACCTGTGTAAATCTATATAAAAGTACAGGATATTTCAAGATATTGCAACGTTTTGTGACAAATCGCACGAAGATTTTAATTTTTCTACTAGGAGGTTAGTTCTCTGATGACAAATAGATAAATGACTTGCACATTTATTGTATCATGTGAATATCGTTGATAATACTTAGCATCGTGCCACGCGGCGAGGTCGAGGACGGGTTAGCGCCTCCGGTGCGTAGACGGAATATACGGAGGATGCAGGTTAAGTGGATGTCCAAAGTCGGACACCCACGCCGAATATCTATGCGTCTGCTGTGGCAACGCGCCGGGCAATTTCCTCACGCACGACCGGTGCGACCTTCGTGCCGAGTAACTCGATGGCGTGCATGATCTTCTCGTGCGGGATGCTGCCCACGCTCAGTTGCAACAGCAGGCGTTGATGACCGAAGATCTCATGCTGGAACAGAATCTTTTCGATGATGTCATCCGGTGCGCCGACGAAGTTCGCACCGCGCAGGGTCGCTGAGGCTTCGTACTGGTCGCGCCGCATTGGGGGCCAGCCGCGCTCACGTCCGATCTTGTCCATCACCACCTTGACCGATGGGAAGGACTCGTCAATGGCTTGTTGCTGCGTGTCTGCGATGAATCCGTGTGAATTGATGCTCAGTGGGAGTTGCTCCGGTTCGTGACCGGCCTCACGAGCGGCGCGGCGGTAAAGGTCTGCAAGCGGGGCGAAGCGTTCCGGCATCCCGCCGATGATCGCCAGTGCCATCGGTAGGCCGCGACTGGCCGCCCGTACCACTGACTCCGGTGTGCCGCCGACACCAACCCATACCGGCAGCGGCTCTTGCACCGGGCGCGGATACACGCTGACACCGTCGAGTGCGGCACGGTGGCGTCCACGCCAGTTGACCCGCTCGTTTTGGCGCAATTTCAGCAGTAAATCGAGCTTTTCGGTGAACAGTTCATTGTAGTCGCTCAGGTCATAGCCGAACAACGGAAAAGACTCGATGAACGAGCCGCGTCCGGCGATGATCTCGGCGCGTCCACCGGAAACCAGATCGAGGCTGGCGAACCGCTGGAACACGCGCACCGGGTCGTCAGAACTCAGTACGGTCACCGCGCTGCTCAAGCGGATGTTCTTTGCGCGGGTTGCCGCCGCCGCGAGAATGACATCCGGTGCGGATGAGACAAACTCCTCACGGTGATGCTCACCGAGGCCGAAAACATCCAGCCCAACCTGATCCGCCAATTCGATCTCTTCGAGCAGATTGCTGATACGCTCCGCCGGGCTAATTTTATGCCCGGTGGCGGGGTCAGCGGTGAGTTCGGCGAACGAGTACAGGCCGATCTCGAAATGGTTGTTTGTCGTCGTTGTTTCAGTTGGGGTCGTCATTGGTTGCTGTTCCTTCATACTGTCACCATACAGACGCGGACAGATACAAAGACATTACGCGCTATCAGGCGTTTACTGATCTTGATCTTCTGCGGGGAACATCTTCGCAATAGACGCAGAAAATCCAGGAAGTAATTCGCCACCGTCGAGGTGATCGTCTGTCGTGAGCGTTTGTACGGGTTGCCCAGGTTTGAACACCCTTACCGTTCGTGTGGTTGGGTTCAATACCCAGACCATTGTCCCGGCAGCGAGATAAGTTGCGATTTTCACCGCAATAGCCTCGTCCGTGTTCCCCGGCGAAAGCTCCTCGACGGCGAGGTCAGGGCCTGGGGCACATAGCCGTCATTGTAGTCTAATTGCTTTTGGCGCTCATAGCTGATAAACGCCACATCAGGGATGTAACGTTCCTGGTTCTAACGGATTCTGTGGTGGGCATAAAATGTTACGATTTTTCGCTGAAATTGGACGCTAATGCCATAATCCTATACATGAAATCGCTTTTATGAGCTGTTTTC
>DAOTTX010000424.1:0-1659 GCA_034437515.1 Anaerolineae bacterium | reverse complement strand
GCCGGTCCACACAATTTCACTGTCTATCACGAAGAACTTGTTGTGTTGGATATATCCACTGGCATCGGTGACGACCGTGATCCCCCCATCTTCCAACGCCTGATACCACGTACTGTACGCACCGGAGGCCGCATCATCGTCGCCTACCACTTGCACCATCACACCCCGGTCGTGGGCGTCTATCAACGCATCCACCACGCTCTGTCGATTGAGACCATAGAGCGCCACGTCGATGGTTTCCTCTGCACCATCAATGAGAGAAAGCAGCGCATCTTCCATCGGCGTGGTCGCAGTGGTGATGGTAGTCGCTGTGAACAGGTCATTGAAATAGACGGCGTAATCCAGTGCCTGCCCCACGTGCGTCACGGTGAGTTCGCAGGTCTGGGACACCCCATCTGAATTGGTAGCCGTGCCGCAGCGGGGGTTGTATGTCCAAGTGCTGGTCACGCTGCCGCTTGCCGTCGTGCTCACCCGTACCATTGGTACACGGGCCTCGTTGTGCCCCGCGAACCAGCCAGCGCTGCAATCCACCCGGTCGACGACGTTAGCGGCGCTATCGCGCAGCACCAGGTCTTCTCCGTCGTTCCCCAGCGCGCCGGTGTATGTCAGGTCGGCGGGGACGCCGGGCACTGTGTCATCGTCGGTACGTTCCAGTAGAAAATAACCACCAGCGGGGATGACGCCACTCAACGATATACTTGGTGTGCCATTGGCAGCGTCTAGCTTCCAATCGGTGAGGTCGATGGGGCTACCGGTGTTGTTGTAGAGTTCAATCCATTCGTCGTTGTATGATGCCGTCGTGCCCATCCAGGCAATCTCGCTGATCATCACGTCCAGGGAAGACGCCTGGGGAGTGAGCGGTGTATCCGCCAACGCCGGTAGCGCGGCTACAGTGAGCGCCAAGCTTCCAAACGCCAGTGCTAACGCCAATGCGATGTAGAGCTTTTTCCTCGTCATATCATTGCCCTCCTTGGGCTAAGCGTCCTCGCTGCGGAGGATTCGCTTGACATCTTCAAACATCGCCTTGCTTTCATCGGCGCTTGCCTCGATCTCCCAAGCCGTCATCTGGTTGATGAGTTTACAGCGCGGGCACGCGCCTAGCTCGTCCATTGCAAATCCACAGACGCCGCAGACACACTTCTCAGGTTCAGTTTCTCCCATTGAGGCAATGATCACCACGACCTCGTGATCCCGATATTGAGACAGGTGCTCGCCCAGATCGACATCGCTCACCTGCCACCCACCGGACTCGTTTGGATAACTGAGCGCCCCGCGTATGACTTCAGCCCCCGTTTCCTGAGCGATGTTGGCGAGTCCTTCGGCGTTTGCGGGGTGCAGAATTTTCATCGGTTTTTCCTTTCAGTGGAATTGCTCGCTGCCAGGTCAGTCGCTGCTATGATTCGGCGACTTTTACCTTGCTTGACTCTATGTTTATCTAATCAGGGGAACATCACTTGTTTGCCGTAGAATCTTAGCTTAACAGAGAGGAGCAAGGTCGGGTTCAGCGAGAAGTTCGTCGGCTTCGCGGATTTTGCATTGGGCCGTCGCTGGACCAGGATGCTTGATAACTCTGGGCCATAGCTGGTGAAGTCCATAGCGCCAGAGACGAACAGTGGATTCTGCCGCTATGGACTTCACCAGCTATGGCCCAGAGTTATC
>DAOTTX010000423.1:0-1689 GCA_034437515.1 Anaerolineae bacterium | reverse complement strand
ATCGACCGTGGCGATCCGCCGCCCGGCCGCGTCGTACACCGTCCGGGTCGTAAGATCCTGATCCACGGGCGCGTCGGCCGCTCCGGCACCGTCCTGATAGTTCGTGATCGTTGTAACCACCCGTCCCAGCCCGTCCACCTGCTGCACGGTGAGGCGGCCATCGGGAGTAGCGCTCCAGCGCGCCGTGCCCGTTCCATCGGAGCCGGTTGCGTGCGTGCGGCCCGCCGCGTCGGTTGTCGCCACCGCCCGCCCCAGCGCATCATACGCCGTCGTCGTGGTGGCCCCCTCCGCGTCGGTCGTGGCGATCACCCGCCCCAGCGCGTCAGAGGCCGTTGTGGTGGTGTCCCCGATGGCTTCGTCCAGCGTCTGTTGTACGCTACCAAGAGAGAACCTGCGGCAGAGAGATGCAGTGGAACCTACGTAATGGTGGGAGGATGCGCTCTAGCAAGAGCGGGTAGTTCGGTATAGGTGATAGTTAGAGTGGTATACGTTGCGTTTGATGGCTCCGTGATGTGGCGAATCTTCTCTTCTCCCGAATCGTCTGCACGGAAAGTCTTTCGATATGAAAATGGTATCCGCAACGCATCCTGGCTATTCCCTGATCTCTCGCCCGCCCGTTTAGGGCGGTCTCTTGACAACATGGGTGCGAAAGTCCGGTTATTGCGTGACCGGTAGACTCGCATCATATGCTCGTAGTATTGCTTCGACGCGTGACTTGTAGGGTGTCCAGTCCGTGTGCTTTACAAACTTATACTGCGTATCATCCTTGAAGGCGGCCAAAATCCGTCCCTGCAGATCCGCAAGTGCTACTCCTGATAGGGTTGTTCTCAACGTGTCTGGGATGAGCAGCATAGTAATCCAATACGGAGGCGTCTCATGGTAGATCATATCCTCAGGGTTATCGAGAAACGCCCACAATTCCCGCTCTTCGATCCAATCGAATACCCGTTGCTCAGTCCACCCCAAGAAGGTGCCTAATATCCCTATCCAGATGTCAACATAATACTGCTTGCTCGTATCGTCCTGATCATTCATGTGTATGCTCTTGCCTGCGTCGAAAAAGCGCTGGTGTTTATCCACACCGTATGCGCTACGGCGTAAAGAAAAAGTAGTAAGAAAATGTTCCCCTATGGCACTGAAAGTATGCGATCAAACCGTAACTTCCCTACACCAGTGCCTTCAAATTTGTATTGTAAGGGAAGACTCTTATCCGCAATCCTGACTCCCTCTGGGCTGTTCCGACCTATGGGGCCCACTACCAACTCCTTACCTGTTAATCCTCGTGGGTAAAGAAGTTGGTATGCCGTATCTAAAGCAGCATCAGACACATCCTCCCGATCGAGCGCGTCAAATACGTGACGTTCGATTCGCACACGAACCAAAAGAGCAGTGCCGCCTTGACTTTGAACTTTGCGCTGTGCCCACCGTGCTGCTGACTCCCTGCCCCATCTCGTATCCATAAATGTATAGAAACCAAGACCAAAGTCGCCACCGCCTACCGTGCCGGAAATGACCGTTGCATCTCTCCATAAAGCGGTAGTTGTCCCATGGATAAAGAAGACCCATTGATCATCCGGCGTCGGCGTCATCGTCGGTGCGGGCGTCGGGCAGTCCCACGCGTGTGGCAGGACAACCGGGGGAGCGCCGGGCGTGGGCGTGGGTGCGGGCCCTGGGTTTGGCGCTAGCGCC
>DAOTTX010000422.1:0-3349 GCA_034437515.1 Anaerolineae bacterium | reverse complement strand
GTGGGGACGTAGGGGCGAGATGTGGCGTGTCTCATCATCGATGTCAGCGTCATGCCAACGCCCAATCTGTTTGAGAATAACATTGATGCGGCGTCGTGATAGCCGCCTATCCTCTCGATGAGGCGCGGCCTCCGTTGCCACCAGGAACAGGGGAATCTCACCATCTGATGTCGGCGCATCCTTCATGTGTTCATGCTCCAAATAATCCGCCAGTGCTTGTCGAGCATCATGAGAGAGAAATACGTCGCGCTGGGTCTTCCCCTTGCCCGCCTCCCCCATGAATCCGAGCACGACGAACCTGTCTCAGCTCATCTGGAGTGTGTGGCTCAACCTGCTCCAGATTAAGATTGACCAGTTCCTCACGCCGTAGCCCCGTGGAGAGCAGCACAAACACGATGGCACGATCACGCCAGGGACGAGCCTTCGCCCGTAGTGGTGCTTCCTCCAGGCGATGAGACCACTTGCGCCCCTTAGCCCGATAATACGGCAGCAGCCGATCACACAGGTTCTTCAGTGATCTAATCTGTTCAAGGCTTAATGCACGGGGTTCCAGTGGAGGTAGCGGTAGATCGCGAATCCCTTTTGTGGGATCTCCCATTGGGAAGATGGCTTCATTCTGGTTTTCCACCCAGGTGGCAAACGCGGAAAGTGACGCGAGATGATTATTGACCGTACTGGGTGCCAGGCCATGCTCACTCAAATGCTGCTGCCAGTCCGTCACATCACGCTTCACGCAGGACGTTATATACTCTTGCCCGTATCTCTCGATGAAAAACAACTGAAAACGATTGAGGTGGAGGTCAATTTTCTGTGTCACGCCCTCGGAGCGCACGCCGCGAACGGCCATTTGAAGATAGAAATCGATCCAATCCTGCAAGCTGTCTGACGGCAAATTCGGCATCTCACACCTTCTGTGAATCACTTTTACAGAGATGAGTATACCGAAAAATGAGGGATTTACCTCTGAAATGGCCGATATTCTTCACAGAAGATACCGTCTGTGTACCACTTAACCGTGCGTTTCCGGCCATCTGCTATTGGTTGACCGTCACCAGCGCGTAGGTACCGACCAGCTCCGCACCAGTGCGTCGAAGTAACCAGGTATCCATGTGTGCCGTCCTAACCGCGTCCGTCACGGAGCATCTGCGCGAATTCGTCCGGCATCCCGTCCGCCGCTTCGACCGCCTGAGCCGCACGCTCGACATCGTAAGGTACGCGGATAAACTCGACGTTCAAATTCGGTCCCTCAGCCGACAGCACGACGTAACAGGCATCGCGGTTGTCGTCCTTGGGCTTGCCCACGCTGCCCGCATTGACGATCTGGCGGCCGCTGGGCAGGATCTTGTGATAGGGCAAATGCGTGTGACCGCACACCAGCACATCGACATCCACACCATCCATGATGCGCTCGAAGTAATCATTCGGGCGACCTTCGTACAGATACTCGTTGATCTTGCGCGGGCTGCCGTGCACCAGCAGCACCTTTAAGTTGCCAAGCTGTAGCGGGATGCGATCCGTCAGGCTGCGTAGATAGGCTTTGTTATCCTCGGTGGTGTGGACATTCGTCCAGGCAATCGACTGTTCACCGCGTTTACGGTCAGCTTCCGCTTTGTAGGCACAGCCGCAATCATCGCTGCTGATGCCCACACCCTGGTCATAGTTGCCCATCAATGTCGGGATGTCTCGCTCACGCACCATCTGAATGACCTCATTCGGGAACGTGCCATAGCCGACCAGATCACCCAGACAGTACAGATTGTCCAGCCCACGTGCTTCTACATCAGCAAACACCGCTTCTAGAGCGGGTAGATTGCCGTGAATATCGCCAAAAATAGTGGCTTGCTGTGTCAAGTTCATGCTCCTGTTTTGAGTTCAGTCAAATAATGTTGGATGCGTGCTTGCAACCGTTTTGCGGTCTCTGCAAAGGCTTGTTGGCGTGCGTGCTGGTCTTTGATGGCTGCCGGGTCGGTGAAACCCCAGTGGATATGTTGGCCTTCACCAGGAAAGGTCGGACAAACCTCACGTGCCCGATCACAGACCGTAATCACAATATCAAAGGGCTGGTCGAGCACATCTTCAAACCCTTTAGATCGCTGCGAACGGATATCGATGTCCAGCGCATTCATCGTGTGCACGGCGTCGGGATGAACCGCCGCCGGTTCGCTGCCCGCGCTGCTGACCTGGATTTGCCCCGCACTGAGATGGCGCATCAGTCCCTCGGCCATCTGGCTGCGGGCGCTGTTGTGGGTACATACAAACAACACGTTGGGCGTCCGTCTCAGTGAACCGCCCTCGGTGTCGATTTTGACGACCGCCGGATGGATGGCGCTGCCCGCTGCGCCCAGTATCTCGCGCAGATGATCCAGATCGAGGCTGTAGTAGTTGTCCCGGCCATCGGCTTCACTGCGGCGCATCGTTACCAATTGCCCCTCACGAAGCTGTTTGAGGTGATAAGAGACGAGATTGAGCGGCTGTTCCAGGCGCGTGACCAGCTCATTGACACGGTAGTCGCCAATGGCAAGTTCCTGTACCAACTGCCAGCGCAGGTCATGAGCTAGCAATTTGATGACTTCCGGTGGTGTCGTCCTCATCATGCGGTTTCAAGTTCGCCGAGCCAGACCTTGATCTTCGCATCAATCTGGTCACGGATGTCGCGGAACTTCGCTATGATTTCCTCATCATCACCTGTGGCTGCTGCCGGATCATCAAACGACCAGTGCAGCTTTTCACGCCCTAATGCATATACCCCGGATGGGCAGCGCTCGTCAGCATCGGCGCAAACGGTGATGATATAACTGAAATAGCGTGTTCCGACGACGGCATTTACATGATCCGATGTGTGATTACGCACATTCATCCCAACCTCATCCATCACGCGGATGGTGTAGGGATTGACACCTTTGGGTTCCAGTCCCGCACTGAAAACCTCAAAGCGATCTCCCGCATTGTGATACAGCAATGCCTCCGCCATCTGGGACCGCCCCGAATTGCCAGTACAGAGAAATAACACGTTTGACTTTGACATGTGATACCCCAATCTAAATTAGTACAATCTGTTTTATACTATATCTCAGAGTATGCCGCTAAATGAGCAGATCGTCAAGCAAAAAGACCATCACAGCGGATGGTCTTCTAGGAGGCGGTTATTGAAGATGGACGGCGACGTTAGATCACCAGATTAAACAGATAGCCCGTAATCACAATGCTCATCGCTACCACACCAACAAAAATCGCAATCGGGCGCATGTAGAACTTCGGGGAGTATAGAGACATGACACAGAAAAAGAGGTAGAATTCCAAAATTTGTATGTGTCGGAAAGATAGTCTTAGAATAATGTCCCTTCTGTCG
>DAOTTX010000421.1:0-2937 GCA_034437515.1 Anaerolineae bacterium | reverse complement strand
TCATCGTAGTGGGATAGTGTTGTAGTCGATGGCTTTACCCTCCACGACCCAGCGCATCTGCCGGGCCTGGTAGGCCATCGCGTTACGGATGCTGGTTTCACCCTGTGCCATCGGGTGGTAAATCTCCTCGGAAAGCCGTTCCTCATAAGCAGAGATCAGCACTTCGCGCCCGGCCTTGGAGAGGTACACCGGCATCCCGGCTTCGTTCGTAGCTTCGAAGTCTGCCAGTGTGAGGTCGCCGCGCAGCACCAGCGTCAGCACGACGATGTCGGCAATCGACGGGCGAAACTCCTCCATGATGTCCAGTGCAAGCGAGGGGCGGTTGTCCTCTAGCGCATGGAAGAAGCCGAAGGACGGATCCAGCCCGACGAGGTGCAGCCGCGTTTTGACGTCTTTGAGCAGCAGGGTGTAGGCGTAGCTCAACAGCGAGTTCGCCGGATCAGGCGGCGGATAGTAAGCACGCTTTTGGAATCCCCACTGCGACGGGAAAAAGGTTCGGATGCCTTCAAAATAGAAAGCCGCCGCTTTGCCTTCAAACCCGCGTAGTTGGTCAAGGTCGCGTGCTTCCTCCACGCGCCGAAGCATGTCCAACATCCCTCGAAGGGCCGCCGCCGCCTGCGCGTCTTCCTCTGCACGCCGCTGGAGCACAACCCGCTGATTGTTGATTTTCCCGACCACGACCTGTCGGGCGATCTCCAGACTGCGCTGTGGATTATTGCAGAGGTTGATCTGTTGTCGCCGTAATTGAGCGAACTTCGTCTCCGATTTGTCATAGCGATAGTTGAAGGTTCCGGTCGTTGTCAGGAAGACCACATCGATCCCCTGCTTGACCATGTACTTCCCGGCCTGTGTGGTCACCTGTACATTACCGACCAGCACGAGTTGCTCTATTTTCATCAGGGGGAGTTCCTTGAGCTTGTCTCTCCCTTTCGTCACCTGTAACAGGCCGCCTCGTTTACGAACGACGGCACCCTGTTCATGCACATAAACCTGCATGAATTTAGCCTTTCTCTACTTTTTCTTTGCAGAATTGATAGCCAAGAAATGCGAACCCTTCGTCAAAGTTGACGATGCGCGTTTTTCGCATGTTCAACTTGAGCTTGAGGTTTTCCAAAGAACGCCGTGCAACTTCTAGGCTCCACACAGCAACCTCTTCGGAATCGCTGAGTGTGATGAAGTCATCGGCAAAGCGGATTAACTGAGATTGCGGCAACGAAGCCAGCATCATTTGGTCGAAGCGGTGGAGGTACAGGTTCGCCAACAGTGGTGAAATCACGCTGCCCTGTGAGACCTCCGCGATTGTACCGGGGGCGTCTTCGATAGGCGTATGCAACCACTGCTCAATCAGATCGACGACCAGGCCGACCGAAACGAGGCGGTGCACCTGCCCCAGGAGCAAGCCGAGATCAATCGAGCCGAAGCAATCATTGATGTCAGCATCGACCACCCAGTTTCGTCCATCATCCCGAAGAGTAGTCACCGCATCGACCGCTTGCTTGACCGATCTTCCAGGTCGAAAACCATAGCTACAGTCCAGGAAGTGAGCTTCCAGAATAGGCGTTAGATAATCAACGACGACCCGCTGTGCGACCTTATCGCGGATTGACCAGATCTGCACCGTGCGCAGCTTGCCGGATTTCTTCGGGATGAAGAACTGGTGCAGCGGCAGCGGCTGGTAGGTGCCGCCCAGAATTTGCTGGCGGAGTCGATTGAGTTCATGATTCAGGCGGGCTTCGAAGACATCTAACGTCATGCCATCCGTGCCCGCAGCCTTGCCGCTGCGCCGAACCTGACTCCAGGCGCGGCGCATAGCATTCATGGAAAACAACCGCTCCGGTGAATCATCACTCAAGAACAGGTTTCCCACTCGCACGATACAACCTCCAGATTTGCGGTAATACGACTTTTCGGAATGAGGGTGGTGTCGCGCCGAGATGTACCATCGTTGCATGACCGACGAAAAACGTGCTCAGCGTGTTGGTCAACCGGGCGCGGCGTTGGAGATCCCTGATGGGCAGCCGAGCGACAAAACGTGCTGTGTAATGCGTGGTCATATCGACGAGTGTTTGCAGCGCGATCTTCTCACTTTCGAGTTGGTGTCCGTTGTACCCGTAGGCGGCACAGATCTGACGCACGAGATGTGTTTTGATCGAAGCGATGTCATCACCGGCGTTCAGTTGAAGGCTGTCCTGAATCGCCGTCTCTAGCAGTGTGGCCATCAACGGCGAGCGGAAATGCGGCATATGCGCTGCGAGCGCGAGGCCCGTCGCGGGTGCGATGCGCATTGTCGTCACCAGCAGATCCTGTCTGGCCTCATCCAGTTTGTCTGATGTGACGGTGACGATTGGCAGGCCGACATACTGCGAGAACTGCTCGATCTTCTCATGTCTGCGCTGCCTGGAGGAGGCATACGGTAACAAGACGAACATCGGGACGCCGAGCTGCTTCAACAGCTTGAGCCAGCGCAGCGTATCTTTGCTGATCCGGCGTTCTTCTTCGGACACGACGATAATCATATCCATGCCATCGAGTTCGTACAGCTCATCACCCGCGATGCGTGGATTGCGTGGCAGCATGATGCGCTGTACGAGGCCGGGCGGCACGGTATCGTCATGGAGCAGTGCGGGCAGGTCGGCGTTCTCCTCGATGCTGACGACAGCAACGCGAGCGAGCAGTGATTTACGGACGGGGTCTACTGGCGTGCTCAAGGGCGTGGTCGCCGTATGACGAAGCGAGGGCATCGTTGCCGGTGGCACATCCGCTGCGTGGATGTCAATGTCGATGTCGGCGGGGTCGAGGGTGGTCTTGCGGAAAAAGCGCGGTATTGGAACCATGTCTATCCTCCTGAAGTCGTTTACGTTGACTTTAGGATGACAGAAGTAGACGCATAAAAAGACGGAAACGAACCGGGATAATACCCGAATGCTTTCGGGTGTC
>DAOTTX010000420.1:0-2996 GCA_034437515.1 Anaerolineae bacterium | reverse complement strand
TGGTGTATTGGGTATTGTCAAATCAGCGGAATACCTCGGTGTTCGCTGGCGCACCAATCCTGATTATGCCATCGAATATGCCGCGCTGATGGATCGGACGTATGGCGCAGGACATGATGCTTATCGTCCATTGTTTGCATTGCATGAAGTCGCCACAGCGGGAAATTAGGCGTGCAGTTGATCGCCATCACCGGGATGCTGCATCAGCCAAAAGCGACACTCACGCAGGCGCTGATTACAGCGCTGTCCGCCGAAACCGATCGCCTGGCACTGATCGACAACAGCGATGTGCCGCTCTCGCTGGATAGTGTGACGCGCCAACGGCTAGCGGGCGGCTGTGTGTGCTGTTCGCTGGCGGCGGCGCTCATCCCACTGGTGTGGCGACTGGATGCCGATTATGCATTGCTACCCGTCTCAGCATCGGCTGACCCAGAGACGCTGGCATTTATGCTCGATAGCCTGCGCAGTGTGCGGGTGCAGATCACGACGATTGCCCTGATCGATGCGCTGACGCAAGATCGGCATCCGTACCTGGCGCGTAAGCTGGTATTTTACAGCGATCTTCAGGTCTATGAGCCGTTTGATTTCTCGGAGGCTGTTTATGCCGCTGTACGAATACCAGTGTGAGGAATGCTACACCGTTTTTGAAAAGAGACGAAGTATGGCGGATGCAGATAAAGCCGCCATCTGCCCTACTTGTAACAGTTTGCTTACCACGCGGCAGCTAAGCGTGGTTGCCGTCATCGGTGCTGGACATTCATCCGAGCCTGCACAGCCCACCCCTACGTACAAATCCCATCGTATGGGATGTCCATGTTGTATGCCCATCCGTTCACGAAAAGTAAAGAAGCAAGGAGTATAAACCACATGATGCCTTCAACTGAGACACGAGTCCCGGTTACCGTACTGACTGGTTTTCTGGGGTCAGGCAAAACCACGTTACTCAACCGCATACTGACCGAAAATCACGGCAAGAAAATCGCCATCATCGAGAACGAGTTTGGCGAGGTCGGCATCGATAACGAGCTGGTCATCGGCGCGGAAGAGGAAATCTTCGAGATGAACAATGGCTGCATCTGCTGCACCGTGCGCGGCGACCTGATCCGCATTCTCGGTCATCTGATGAAACGCCGCGATAAGTTCGACTACATCATGATCGAGACAACCGGTATGGCTGACCCTGGCCCAGTCGCGCAGACCTTTTACGTGGATGACGACATGCAGACCAAGCTGATGCTAGACGCGATTGTGACCGTGGTGGATGCCAAACACATCTGGGAACACATCGACGACAGCGATGAAGCGAAGGAGCAGGTTGCCTTTGCTGATGTCATTCTGCTCAACAAGATTGATTTGGTATCCCCCGAAGACCTGGACAAACTCGAAGCCCGCATTAAAAGCATGAACAGCATGGCAAAAATCTACCGCACCAGGGATGCCGTGATTGAGATGGACAGCATCCTGAACGTGGGCGGCTTTAACCTGGATCGTGCTTTAGAAGTTGACCCAAAGTTCATGGAACCGGAGTATCCGTTTGAATGGTCGGGGATCTATGCACTTGAAGCTGGGGAGTACGAATGGGTGATGGGGGAAGGCCCTGACCCGGTCATGGGGGTGGCATTGCTGCCGCTAGCAAACACGGGATTAGCGGTTCAAAAAGTGGCCCTGATGGACGCGGTTTTGACCTTCGCCGAAGACGAACAGCCTGTGCAGCCAGGCGAGGCTCTGCCTCTGGGCAAACTTCTCCACAGCGAGCTCGTACTCAATGAGACTGGCGAGACGGTCTTCAAAATCTCAATAGAAGAGCGGGGTGATTACATGCTGTTCACCGAACATCACCCTGATGAATTTGATGCACACCTGTGTAACGCAGGTGTTGGATTAGAGCCGATCATAACCCGTGAGTACAAACCCGACCACGAGCATGATGAGGAAGTAACTTCGGTGGGAATCACCATTCCTGGCGACCTCAATCTTGAAAAACTCAATGCCTGGCTACGTGAGCTACTCATGAAGCATGGGCAGGACATTTTCCGTATGAAAGGCGTATTGAGTGTCCGAGGTTGGGATGAGCGTTTTGTATTTCAGGGCGTGCATATGCTCTTTGATGGACGCGCTGATCGCCCCTGGGGAATGGAGTTGCGGCACAATAAGATGATCTTCATCGGGCGTAACCTCGACCGTGAAGCGATTGAAGCCGGATTCCGCGCATGTCTCGCCTGATGATGCAGCGCAAGGACAAGTCACAGCCGCCACAGCCAACGCTCAAGGCGCTGTGGCGAACACAGATTGACGATCATGTGATTCAATTGGCATGGTCGCCAGATGGAAAAACGCTCGCGGTGGCTGGCGTGTCTGGGCCAATTATGTTATTCGACGCGCAGGATGGCACGCCCGGTCATACGTTACCGGGTCATACGTTAGACACGATGGCGATCTCGTGGCACAGAGATAGCCGCATACTTGCCAGTGTCGGGCAGGATGGCAATGTGCGGTTGTGGGACACCAAGACAGGTGAGCAGACCGCTGAGATGGCGGGCGGCGCGAGCTGGGTGGAACGCATCGCCTTTAACCCAAGTGGTGACTGGTTAGTATCGGCAGCAGGGCGTAAATTGAGGCTATGGAACAGCACCGGAGAATTGATCCACGAATACCCGGATGCCAACAGCACAATTACGGACATCAAATGGCGCTATGATGGCAAGGAGTTCGCTATCTCTGCCTACAATGGGGTCGTGTTGTACGACCCCACGCAGGCGGAGCCACTGCGCCGTTTTGAATGGCAGGGTTCGACACTCACCCTGGAATGGAGTCCCGATGGAAAATACATTGCCACCGGCGACCAAGACTCAACAGTGCATTTCTGGATCACCGATACCGGGCAGGATTTGCAGATGTGGGGTTACGAAACAAAGGTGCTGGAACTGACATGGAGCTTCACTAGCCGCTATCTAGCGACCGGTGGCGGAACGCAAGTCGTGATTTGGGACTGTTCC
>DAOTTX010000419.1:0-1742 GCA_034437515.1 Anaerolineae bacterium | reverse complement strand
ATCGCTTTGCCATTTTGGCCTCCTCTGTACTTAACTTGATGATCCCACACTTGCCAGAGGAGGTCAACTTTCCACATTACCTACTGGTACAGATTTTTGGGGTAATATCCTATGCCGTCTATATGGACGCCACTTGTTACCCCTCTTTCTCCGAAAACTCGGCCCACTACAACGACATTAACGGCGTGCGGGTGAGTGGGACTGTCGCCTTCAACCAGACCTGGTACGCTGATCTGGTCTACGTCATCGAGGGCGGCTTGACCATCAACGCTGGGCCAGCGCTCACCTTGCAACCAGGAACGGTAGTCAAGTTCAAAGACACTACGGGTTACCTGACCGTCAATGGCGCGCTCATTGCCGATGGCACAGCCGATGCTCCCATCGTCTTCACATCCTTGCGTGATGATGCCTTCGGCGGCGATACCAACAACAACGACGGTATCTTCTGGCCCTCCCCGGGAAACTGGCAGCGGATTACCTTTGCTGATTCTTCCGATGACAGTCGTTGCGTACTCAATCATGTCCACGTAAGCTATGGCGGGGCGACCAACAACCAGAGTATTCTGCTCGACAGCGCCGCGCCACGCATCACCAACAGTACCGTTGCTTATGGGCAAGGCTATGGGCTATATCTCGATAATCAGTCTGGGCCATTGATTCAGAATAACCTCTTCTTGCAGAACACCACGAGCGGGTTATATATGCGGAACACCTCGGCTCCTAACCTTCAGGGCAATGTATTTCGTCGCAACGGATCTTATGCCGCACGAATGACCGCCGACTGCAAGCCCACGTTCAATGGCAATGTCGCCGAGGATAATGCCTTCAACGGTGTGAGAGTTAGCGGTACCATAGCGGGCGCTACGACCTGGGACGCTGACCTGGTATATATTGCCCACGCGGTCACGATTCCCAGCGGCGGCAGCCTGACGCTTTCCCCTGGCGCAATTGTCAAATTCTATTCCGGTATCAACTGGACCGTCAACGGCCCCTTGATCGCCGAGGGCACGGAAATCGCGCCGATTGTTCTTACCTCGCTGAGGGATGACGAGTACGGCGGCGAAACCAACAACGACGGTGACGCCAGCCCCCCCGCAGCCGGCGACTGGGGCACGCTCACTATCGGTAGCACCGCCAGCGCCAGCCGCTTCCAGCACGCCATCATCCGTTATGGCGGTGATGCCACGCTCAGGGTCACCAACAGCGCCCTAAACATAGCTGACTCGGCACTGGAACACAATCGCCGGGCAGTCTGGTATGAGAACTCTGTTGGTGAAATCACAAATTCAACATTCTTGAGCAACACAGAGTACGCTATCTACGAAACCGGTTCTGGACTGACCATCCAGAATAACGAGTTCCGCTGGAACCGGCGTGGCATCTACCTGCGCGCGGCGACGAGTTCTCACAGCACTATCAGCGAGAACATCTTTGAGGACAATTGGAGTTACGCTTTGGACCCGGATTTTGCGGGTTATCTATTGCTAGATCGAACCAATACTTTCACCAGTACGGTTGGTAATGCCGTACATGTACCTAACGGGACGTGGACGCAAGATTGGTCACTATATTCTGATACAGTCTACCGACTTAGTAGTCTTACCATAGGCGACGGTGTGACCCTAACGGTGGAGGCTGGGGCGGTGGTGAAATTCAGCGACACAGGTTCCCAACTGAGAGTAAATGGGACATTGGTATCACAGGGAACGGCGGGGAGTCCGGTGTACTTCACATCGTACAAA
>DAOTTX010000418.1:0-1734 GCA_034437515.1 Anaerolineae bacterium | reverse complement strand
CAATCGCTCCTGCGCCGCTTGGGTCATGTGTGGACTGAGCTTCATCCGCAGCAGGGTGTCGCGGCTGACCAGTCCCGCGCCGTCCCAGATTTCCTCACCCGTTTTGTCCATGTCCATCACGTCGATGGTCAGGCTGTCCTCGGGCACACGGTCAAACACGCGGTAGTCGCGCAGCGTCCGCGACATGCGCTTCGATGTGACGAAGCCGTTCTTCGTGACGCGGAATTCCAGCCCGTAGGCATCCATCCAGTCCTCGTGCGTCATGCCGTCCACGTACAGCTCAATGCGCTGTGACCCGTTCTGCCACGACAATGTGGGGGTCTCCATGCCGAAGTTGTGCGAACCATCCAGCGGATTATCGCCAATCGTGTCGCCGTCGCGGGACACCAGCACCCAGGCCCGGTCGGATGGCATCAGCGGATAGTACGGCGTCCGCTCACCATCCCAGACGGTGCCGACGACCTCATAACCGCGCGGAATCAGGTCGGGATTCGGTGCTTCGGGAAACTCGTAGGGACGTTCGGTGAGTGTCTCGACCGTTTCAACGATCACGCCTGCGGCAAGGTCAAGTGCGTAGTGCCGCGCAAAGTAACGCCGTCCTCTACCGCCCACCGCGTTCCGCCTCCACCCGCTGCCAGCGGTTCGGATAGGCACGCACGTCTACCCGCGCCATTTCAGCGAACGGTTCGCCATAGCACAACACCGCCGACGGCATCACGCGCTCCACCATCGCGTCGAATCCGTGCAGAAAATCCTCTTTACGGCGGCGGGTGCCGAGCGTCGTCAGGGCAACGACGCTGTGCGGGGCAATTCCGTCGAAGCAGAAGGCGTAGCTGTCGGGCGTGCCCCATCCGACCGTCGGAATGACGGTATGCCCGTTTGCTGTCCAGTGGGCGGCACACCAGCGCGAGCGGTACACGTTGTAGATTTGCAGCGCGAGAGGCAGGTCCGCGTGCAGGCTGAAGTCGGGCGACAGCAGGGTGTTGAATCGGTTGAGGTAGCGAGCAGATTTGGTCGGCGCGTTCCACACGCTCTCGAAGATGGCATCGAACAGGAAGAAATGCACTGCACCGCCGTCGGTGGGCTTGTCGCGCATTCGCGTGCGGTAGGGAACCAACCAATCAGGGACGGCACTCAGTGGCGCGTAGGGCAGATCGGGAATCCCCCAACGGCTGCTGGACGGATAGCGCGGCTTGTCGGCGATGGGATCGGACGGCATAGTGACGGACTTTCGTTGCATGAACGGATACCCTCACGTTACCGATTGCCGCCGTTGTTCACCACCACCCAATTACCGACAAAAGTCTATATCAGCCTGCTTATGGATGGATGTCAAAACCGCTATGCTGGTGGTATGTGAAAAAGTAAGGAGCTGCCCCATGTTTGATGACGTTTCGCGCCGCAAGACCGCTTATCTCGGCTGTTTGGGTTACAACGATAGTCCGGATGAACTCGGTGAGCCGTCCGGGTTCTGGCACTTCAACGATGAGGGGCATATGTGGGGTGCGTTCGCCCGCAGTCAGGGGATGAATGAGGCATTCGAGACACTCGGTGAGCCGACCTACAGCGCGGTGCTGCTGGCAACAGACGCCGACGGTTACGTCCTGTTTCACCTGCTCGTGATTTCGGTAGAGCCTATCTATCCGCGTGAGGTGGAACTGGTAGAACGGGCAAAGGGGTGGCTTTCAAACCAGATTTAGCCACTGGGTGCATTTCAATTTAGGGGTACAGGGT
>DAOTTX010000417.1:0-4783 GCA_034437515.1 Anaerolineae bacterium | reverse complement strand
TAGGTCACCAGCGGATGATCCGACTCGAAACTGACCCAGCCCTCGTAAGGCGGTGGCTCGTCGGTCGCATCGGGCAGCGGCTCGACCGGTTGTGGTGGCGCGGGCAGCAGGATCGTGCCCGCTGGAAACGGCGTCGCGGTCGGTGGCACATCAACACCCGGCATCACCGCGCTGACCGCAATCACCCGTGTCGCCAGCGTCGGTGTCCGTGTTGGTATGCTGGTTGGGATCGTCGTTACCGTGTGTGTGACAGACGGCGTCGGGGTTGAGGTATGGGTGATCGTCGGCGAGGGTGACGGGGTGACCGTCGCCGAAGGTCGCACGAATAATGTGGGCAGCGGACGGTCAGCGATTATCGGTGGTTCAGCATGTGAGTCGCGCAGCAACATGGAAACTGCTGCGATAAGCAGCAGTACAGTCAATAGGATAAAAACAAGCACACGCCGCATAGGTTTCCACTCCGATCACACGATACCGCCCTCATCGTAGTGGAGCCGCACCGTGCAGCCCTGAAGAATTACGGCAATACAAATCGCAATCCTTCACTCATGTAGCGCGATAAAGCCCTCCGCGGCAGCGCGGCTGATGAGGTGCTCATTGGTCTTCGCACCGAAGCGGCGGCGCAGTTTCTCGCGCATCCAATACACCCGCCGGGGATCGCTGCCCAGCTTGTACGCGATCTCGGCGACGTGTTCGCCCCGCGCCAACCGCTGCAACACCTCCCGACTCTCACGGTCGAGCACGGCGTCGCGCTGCGGACTGTGCATCGCCACCAGATACTCGGCGTTGGCTGTCGGTGAGAGATACGGTCGTCCGTGCAGCACGCTGGTGATCGCGCTGGGGAGCAGCTCGCACAGGTCATCGCTGGTGTAGAGGTAAGCATCCGCACCGCAGGCGAACAGGTCACGGATCAACAGCCCGTGTACCCCGCCGCCCATGACCAGCATCCGCACCTGCGGACGGCACAGCTTGATCGCTTCAACCGCGTCGAGCACGTCAGCTGCACCATGGAGGTACGCACCCAACAGCACGACGTCGGGCGTCGTGTCGTGTACTACTGATAGCAGCGCCTGCAACGTCCGGGCAGCCCCGACGACTGCGAAGCGATAATCGTCTTCTAACGTGCGCCGCGCCCCCAGCATTGTCAGATCAGCGTCAGCGGCGATGACCACTCGTATTGCCATACCAGCCTCACAAACGGTGTCTCCATCAATCCTCTTCAGCCTAGCAGGTCGCCGCCACCAAAGCCTGAACATTTACGTCCCGCGCCGCCGAAATATTTCAGTCACCGGCTTGCAGCAGTCCTTTTTCCAGAGCGGCGGCGATGATCTGCTCGCTGGTCTGCACCTGCAAGCACTCGCGCAGCTTGCGCCGGGCGCGATAGACCGCTTGATCGCTGATACCCAGTTGCTGCGCGATCTCCTGCACGGTGTAGCCCGCATACATCGAGCGCGCTACTTCGAGGTCACGTCGACTGAGCGTCTCGAAGGTCTTTGGTTTCTCACCCGTGTAAACTAATCTCGACGCTCTTGGTGATAGGTACCATTCACCTCTCGTGACCGTCACAACCGCCTGCACCAATCGTTTGGCGAAGTGCATTTCCCTGAGCAAGAACCCGGCAACTCCGTGTTTGAACAACGTCTGGATGTAGGCGACATTCAGATGGTCGCTGATGATAATGACCGCCAGTGCGGGATGATGAGCATGGAGGCGCTCGATAAAGGGCACAATGTCAGGTACCTCAGGCAGTGCATCATTGATCAGTAGCAGGTCGGGGATGTGCGTTACCAGCCAGGTCTCGCAGCCGTTCAAGGTCGGAAACGTCTCGATCACTTCCAGTGGGAGATCTGCTGCTTGCAGAATGGCAGCGATCCCGTTGCGGCTGATGTCATCAGCATCGACGAGCACAAGCTGTTTTATCGACATCACACGATTACCTTTCGAGCCGGAGCGTGCAGCGCAGCTGCGCAATACCGGCCCGTCGGTCATCGGCAAAGTGGATGAGCCGTCCCGTCGATGGATGCAGTACTCGCACCAGGCGGTAAAAGGCTTTAATCGCCGGATGTACTTTGATCAGCATCACTGGCCCGGCGTTGTCCGGTTTTCGTCTGAGCAACGTCATTCCCCGATCAACGCAACCCCGCAGTTTATTGATGATACCGTTCACATCGAGCACCGTGCCTACTGTCTGGTCGGGCACGGCATTCACCATCACAATCGAGTCATCCAACGCACACTTGAGTTCGCTCCAGGTGAACGGGGGCTGCAATTGGAACAACAGTACCTGTGGCTCCAACCACTTCACTTCGATACCCATCGGCTTCTCTCCTTATGTCGGTTTACAAGCTGACACTGTGCAACGATGAGGACATTTTGTAGACTTGAAGTCTATATTGTAAACCAAAAGTTGACAAGAGGGTTATTGTTTCGCGTCTGTGACTGGCAGTACCGCATGAGCGGAAATACAGGACATCCCAGGAATCGAGGATTTTCTACGCCGTTCGGATGGCTCTAATAGTCAGGTCTACAACGAGTGATGCGAGGAAGAGGAGACCATCGTACGGATGGTCTTTGAGGGGGAATGGTCGTGGATGGAATGCTTTTACGCATTGTTGCGGGTCGTCGCCATCGGGGCGCGACAAGACGATACGGGCGGCATTATCTATGACCTCTCCGCCAGCACACGCATCCCCAATGGGATCTGGGGCGTAGCGAATTACGACTGGGTCTGGCAGTCCAAATACTGGCCGACCGGTTTACGTCGGATCGTGGTGATTGGCAGGGAGCCGTTGATGGATGGGGTGTTTGCGGTTCGGCGTCACGTCTCACGCAAGAGTTCGTTCTACTTCAAACGGGCCGACACACTTGAGGAGGTGGTTGAACTGATCCGTAGCTGGGATCAACCCATGCCCGTCTAACATCAGGCGGAAGTCCGTGCGCGGACTCCTGATCCTCATTTGCGGCTATACTGAAACTATGAGCAAACAGTCTGAGATCGGAGACCACATGAATCACATCCACTGGCTCAAGCAACGCCGCGAAACACTTGGAATCACGCAGCAACAATTGGCACAGCGCCTATCGGCAGGGGGGATGCCGATCACCAAAGCTGCCATTTCCAAATGGGAACTCGGTCGCACCCCCCTCCCCCTACAAACACCCGATAATCGACACCTCATCGCCTCTGTCCTCGAATTAAGCATTTCAGAACTGCTCGTCCTCGCTGGCTACGAGATCGAAGACGAGTGGTCGCAGAATGCGCGTCTGGTTGCGACCCTGTTCGACAGCCTCCTGCACCAGGATCGTGAGACGATCCTCCTCCTCGTGCACCATCTCAAGGCCCAAAACGACGAGATGACCGCGTCCGTATCTGACAATTACGAGCAACGGTAAACCTTTACTTCTGAGAGATCATCCGCATCCGCTGCTGATGACCGCACGGCAGGGCGACGAATTTGTCGGTCGAGGTGACGATTTCATCGCACCCGCCGACAAATTTGCTGCTGCTGAACGACGACTTTGTGCCTGAAGTCGCCCTGTATTTTTGGTACGCTTGACGCCAGAGAACCTGCGATTCCACACACCAGTCAGCCATCGTCGCCTGTATCGCTTCTACAATCCTTATTGAAGGGGAGATGTTGTCAGATGTCTGCACCATCCAAACCAGAACGACCTGAAGCGCTGCTGCTGCGGGTCATCCGAGCCGCCGAGATCCTCACACAGGCCAGGGCGACCGCGTCCGCTGCGCCAGCACCGAAAACCGACCCGAAACACAAACGGCGTGTTTTGCAGTAAGCTGAGACCATAGGCACATCAGGGAGGATCTCATGCCATCCAGAAACAGCAAGCGGTTGCCACCCAAACCCGGCTGGGCAGTGTATCTGCGCACCAGCAGCGAGGAAGCACAGAACCCGGAGAACTCACAGCGCCGTCAGCGGCACGCCATCGAGCACGCCCTCTTCGCCCGGCACCCGTTTCCCGTTTATCAGGAGTACATCGACAACCTGAGTGGTCGCTATGCGGATAACCGCCCCGGCTACCAGCAGATGCTCGAAGACGCGCGAGCGGGCCACTTCTCGCATGTCGCGGTCGAGAACGCCGAACGCTTCGGACGCAACGATACCGAAGCCCTGGTCGCCATCGACGAACTGCACGTGCTGGGTATCGCGGTGCGCTTCGCCGATTACCCCGACCTCGATCCGATTGACCCCGATGATCGCATCGTGGTCGGGCTGTCGTTCACGCTGGCACGGCGTGAATCCATCAAGCTCGACCAGCGCGTCACCGGCGGGATGCACGCCAAGCTGCGTAACGGCGGCTTCATTGGTCGAGCACCCGACGGCTACATCAACTGCGAGGAGAAGTCCGAACAACTCGACAAGTCGAAAGCCGGACGCTATCTGCGGTGGATCGAACCCGATCCCGAGCGATTTCAGATCTGGCGGATGGCCTGGGATCTGTTGCTTGAAGATCGACGCACACTTGATGAAATCTGCGAAGCGTTACACGCGCGTGGGTATCACTATCGCAGCGGACGGCCCTTCATCACGGTGAAAGCTAATGGCAAGCGTCGTGTCAACAAGAATACATTATCAAAAATTTTTCACAATTGGTTCTACGCCGGATGGGTCGTCAGTAAAAAAGCAGGCATTCCACCCAAGGCTATTCCAGCGAAATGTCGGAACAAAGTAAAGGTGGTGATGGTGCGATTCGGACGAACCATTTGGCCGCGTATTGAGAGTTTACCATCTTTCTGCTTTGCCTTTTATCTGGAATAGCCCAA
>DAOTTX010000416.1:0-2192 GCA_034437515.1 Anaerolineae bacterium | reverse complement strand
GACGACGTGCGGCTGATCGTGGTGCGCTCGTTCCCAGTCAGGATCGCGCCCCTGCCCCAGGTGGGCCCGGCAGAGCTCGGGCCGGAGGATGCATTCGGCAGCCTCGGATGCCTGGGTGAAACAGGGATAGCACAGCCCGTCGACATAGGTCTTCTTGATGACATTGCCACAGCGCGTGCAGGTGATCCGCCCAGTGTAGCTGAGCTCGACATGACTGCCGATCATATCGTTAAGCTCAATGCGGCCTGTTTCGCTTGAAAGGAAGTAGCGCACCGGGGTGCCCGGTTCGACATGCATTTTTTGGAGGCACAACCGTTGCATTGGCTCCCTCGTGCAAAGAAATCTCCTCCACCATGCTATCGGTGATCAACGATGCTTTGTCCCCTAAAAAATCAGGTTCACGAGGCCGCGCCACCAGCGGCGAGCATGCTGCCGCGCTCGGGTGCGGTCAGCTCGAGCTTGGGCGTGCAGGCCCCTGCCAGCAGCAGGGTCAACGAAACAGAGGGCAGCAGCCTGGCAAACGATGACATTCGGGCACCTCCTGGTGAGTCGTTACAGCTACCAGACTGTATCCCACAGCCGGCCAGAATGGAGCAAACCCCTGATCGAGAACGCAGTGGTGGTGGGTCAGATGTTGCTTTACAAGTCTGTATTGCAATCGCTGTAGTCTTCGATGACCGATGTTGCGTAGCCATACTGACAATGGATACTACCCCAACGTTGCAGACTTTAGGCGGATTTTGGACGGCCGCGACGCCGGCGTCTCTCATTGGCATGCTGTGAGATAGTGTCGAATTTGCTCTTCGACTTTCCCGTTGGCGTTGACGGCGAGAGTGAGACGGCCTTGGGGGCGAAGCAACCTTCCGGCGCGATGCAGAAGACGCTGGCGGATCGTGCCGAGGCTCAGGAAGTCCCAACGAGCGGGACGCTTTCGGCGGGTTCCTCGTTCTGGTGGGTTTGCAACCATTTGAAGCTCTCGGGATAGGTTGTGCGCGAGTAGACCGGCAAGGGTGAACAGCTGGTTGCTCGCCCTGCGTCGCGTGGCAACGAGGTCGAGTGCTACGTGTTGCTTGCCTTCGCCGAGCATCTTCTCCTGGCCGCCGCGCCCGTGATGAAAAAGGATGACGTTCTTGGCGGAGTCGGCCTTGTTGGTCGCGATGACCCTGTAGTCGTACTCGAAGTCCTTGGGCTCGAACAGGTCGAGCTGCAACGGCCCTTTGTGGCGCGTGGCTTTTCGCTGTCGGATGAAGATGCACCGGTAGGTGTCGCTCCAACAATCCGGCTTCCACTCGGTCTCGAAGTACGACCAGGTGGAGTCGATGCAACGCCAGCGCTTGCGGCTCTCGACCATTTCCTCGAGCACGACGAAGCGCTCGAACGGTACGGAGCACGAGAACAGGACGCGATGCTCCTCAAAGGCCGGGAAGACGGCGTCATTGAAGAATTGAAGAATGCGCTGTCGACGCGGGACTCGAATTGGGCGTTTGGCACTCGTTCGCGGAGGCGTCCAAAGCACTCCTTGATGAAATCGGGCGCACCGTTGGAGTCGTGGACGTTGCCTGAGCGATGATGGAGGTCGAAGAACTGGTCTGTCTGCGCGATGGTGCAGAATAGCGGATAGTAGCTGCGGGCGCCTTTCTTCTTCTTGTTGAGCCCAACGGCGGTCCCCTCGGCATGCCCTGTTGTCGATTGCACGGAGCCGTCGAAGTCCGCCGTGATGCGGGCGAATTTCTCGTATTCGAGTCGATCGAGCACGATGTCCCGGACGAGCGCCCGCACGTTCTCCACACCTTTGGCGTCGACTTTCTTCAGACCGCGGGAAAGCGTCGCGACATCCGGCAGCTCGCGCAAACCAACGACGCTAGCCACCAAGGGGTCGTCGCGGTAGAAGTCGAGCCCCCTCAGCCGCCGGAATCCCAGGATGAAGTGGACGACCAGGAGGAGCACCAGCACCGGCAGGCCAAAGACCGCATGCTTGCGTAGATGAGCAAAGCAACGGCGGAGTCTCGCCCTCAAATCGAGGACAGCGAACAGCGCTTGGAAAACGACGAGCCCGGCGTACGATGTTTGCCGGCCCTCCGGGTCAAACCGAAGCATCGGAATTCTATGGCTTTTCGTGTGTAAATCTGCTTTTCTGGACTTCACCTGCGGTGGCCTCCTGGGTTTGGTATACTGAGTATACCCAACTCCAG
>DAOTTX010000415.1:0-2137 GCA_034437515.1 Anaerolineae bacterium | reverse complement strand
CCCTGACGACACCGTTAGCCGTACTAAACAGTGCCATCATCATCATCCGGGAAGGGTTGGAAGCCGTGCTAATTATCGGCGCAATCCTGGCGTACATGCTCAAAACGGGCGCACCACGGCGCTTTATCACCTGGGTGTACGCCGGGGTTGCCGGGGCAATTGCGCTCAGTGTGGCAACTTGGTTCGCGGCATCAACGATACTCACTATTACCCCCGTACAGCGCGAACTCATTGAGGGCATCACCAGCCTGATCGCGGTCGCTGTGCTGTTCTACGTCACCAACTGGCTGTTCCACAAAGTCTACGTGGTGGATTGGATGCAGTTCGTTCGTGAGCGGGCGGATAAAGCGTTAAACAACGGGCGAGCTATCGGGCTGGCGGCACTTGGGTTCACAGTGGTCTACCGCGAAGGGCTGGAAACAGTGCTTTTCTATCAGGCGCTGCTGTTCGATGCGGAGCCGCCGCCCGTATTGCTTGGGTTCGGTGTGGGGCTGGCACTCATTCTGGTGATTGCCTACGCCATGCTGCGCTTGAGCAAGCGCCTACCGCTCAAGCCCCTTTTCACGGGGACGACGATCCTACTTCTTATACTCGCTTTCAGCTTCACAGGTTCCGGTGTGCGAGAACTACAGGAGGCGGGCGTCGTTAGCACTACGCTGCTGGCCTGGTTCCCGGAGAACTTGTTGCTGATGGAACTCTTTGGCTTGTTCCCAACACTTGAGACCGTTTTGGCTCAGGTGACATTCACGGCGCTAATTGCGCTAACCTTTACATATAGCCGCTGGCAGGGCAGTCGGGAAGCTGCTGTGACCAGCACACAACCTAAACCACAGGAGGTAAACTGATGAAACGTTTCATCGTAATTTTAGCAATGCTGATGCTCGCTATGCCCACACTGGCACAAAGCCAAGTAGAGGTGGACCTGAACGGCATTAAAACCTACACGGCAGAAAACGCTGAGAGCATGGCCCAGAACACCGGAGCATTCTTGGAAAGCGTGCAGACGTACTACGACCTTGTCGCTGAATATGACTTCGATTACGAAGCCGCTTTTGAAGCCGAAGGCGAAACCCTTACGGACCTGATGAGCCAGATGCGCTCCAGCTGGTTCGATGCCAGCTTGTACTACGAACTTGATGAGGGTATCGTCGCCGGGACGCCATCGTTAGCTTACTTTGATGTGCTGATTGACGCTGGCCCCGCCGCTGCCGATGACCCGGAAGAGGCGCTTGAGTGGACGCTCGTCTTGCCGGATGGTACCGAACTTGATAGCCCAGGGAATCTGTTCCACAGCCTGTCGGAACCGGCGCTGTACGGCACAATTGATGCGTATGTCGGCGCACGGGTAGACCTGGACGGCGACGGCGAAGTAGGGGCAACGGAAGTGCTGCCGGAGGCGAATTTCCTGCTAGGTGTGGCCCAACGCCTGGACGAAGAAACCCAGAATATGGTAATCGCTATTGATGAGTGGGAACCCACGCTAGAAGATGCGTTCACGGCCCAGGTTGTTATGATCCCGACCATGAGCGAATACTTCGGGCAGTGGAAGGAATCCGCCTTTGTTGCCGGGGATGACGCGACCGAGGCTAGTTTTGTTGCCTCCAGCCGTTTGTTTGACATCACGAATATCTTAAACGGGCTGCGGGTGACGTATGAGAATGTCTCCCCGCTGATTGAAGGCCAGAACCCCGACCTGAACGCACAGATCGAAGCCGGGTTTGATGACTTGCAAGCCTACACCAACGACCTCTACGCCGAGGAACAGGCCGGTATCGTTTTCGTGGCAGAAGAAGTTGATCTGCTAGGTACCGATGCCCAAGAACGCGCCGAGGCACTGGCGGCGCTGGTCGCGCAGGCTGCCGATGAACTCGACATCGAAGTCGCACTCGAATAACAAACATATTCAACGGCACACCTGTAAAAACGGAGACTCTCGCCATCACACGGGGGTCTCTTAGCATGAATTGTGCAAAGCGGAAAAAACATGACAAGACTCTTTACCCTTACCATTCTGGTTGCCCTGCTTGTATCCCTATCGGGTACGCCAGCAGTCGCTCAGGACGGAGAAACCCCCATCTGGCAGGCAGCAGACGAGATACGCAGCACGCTGTTAGACGCCCAGCGCGAGTTGTTCAGC
>DAOTTX010000414.1:0-1546 GCA_034437515.1 Anaerolineae bacterium | reverse complement strand
CGCCCTCCGTCCGCTCGCGCCGTGCTTGGCGGGTGTAACACCGGCCGACGCGCATGTGACCTTGGCGATGGGCATGAGCACAACGATGCCGATCACCGTGGTCAATACGGGCGCCGGGGCGCTAGATTGGAGCGTAGGTGAAACGGACGATGGTTTCGCCATATTATCGCTGTCACCGTTGGCAGCCGGTGGGCCAGATGCATTTGGCTATACCTTTGCAGATTCTGCCGAAGCAACAGGTCCAACCTATGAGTGGATTGAGATTGCGCCACCTGAAGGTGGTAGCGGCACTGCTGCTGGTATGACCGGTATGGATGATGACCATGTCTATCCGATTCCGTTGCCTTTTGCTTTCAACTTCTACGGCACTGACTACACCCAATTGGCCTTCGGCAGCAACGGCACGGTTTACTTTGAAGATAACTACCTCGGTTATGGTAATGTTGCGATTCCTGGTTCTAATGGCTACGGCGTAGATACCTTTATCGCGCATTACTGGGACGACTTGGTTATAGACAGTAGTGGTGAAGTTTACTACCAGGATTTCGGCGACTTCTTTGTAATCGAGTACTATAATGGACGCAAGTTTGGTGGCAGTGACCTTGGGTCGTGGGAGATCATCCTCTTCCAGAATGGTAGCATCCTGATGCAGTACGCGGACGCAGCGTTGGACTACGGCGCTAGTGCTACGATTGGTATCCAGGGTGACACGTCGACTGGTCTCCAGTACTCCTATAACACTCCCTCGCTCTCCGATGGTCTGGCGATCTGCTTTGCCTACCCTGGTGAGTCTCCTGACTGTTCTGGTAGTGGCGGTGTTCCATGGCTGGATGAAGATCCAACCTCTGGTACCGTTGCTCCCGATAGCACCGACCCCCTCACCCTCACCTTCGACGCGGGCGTGCCCGAAGTGGAGCAGCCCGGCGACTACCACGCTACGCTGACCTTCGAGGGCGCCGATACCGAGGTATTGGTCCCGGTCACGATGACGGTGACTCGGCCAGATGCTTGGGGTAAGCTTGAGGGCCTCGTGCAGGGCCTCGGCCACTGCGATGTGATGACCGAACCGATCGAGGGCGCCGTTGTCTTCATCGAGACTGCGGTGGAAGAACCGGTGCAAGTTGTCAGTGGCACCACCACACTCTGGGAAGAGGACTTCGAAACGGATAACGGCGGCTTTACGGCGGCCGGCGACCAGGGCGACTGGGCGTGGGGTACCCCCACGGTATGGCCCAATGTCTGCGCTTCTGGTAGCAACTGTTGGGGCACCAACCTCAATGGCAACTATAGCAACAGCGCCAACGAGGTGCTCACTTCAACGGTCATTAGCCTTACCGCAGTTGCTTCGGGTACGCCGCTGACCGTGACCTGGCAACAAGCCTGGCATATTGAGAATTCCTGGTATGATCAGGCCTACGCCGAAGTCAGCATCGATGGCGGTGCATGGACAGAGATGTGGGCGCACAGTGGTGGCACGACGCAGGTCGACTGGACGGAGATGGCGTATGACATCACGGACGCGGCCGGCGGCACGGTGCAATTCCGC
>DAOTTX010000413.1:0-3097 GCA_034437515.1 Anaerolineae bacterium | reverse complement strand
TGATCGGTGCAACCATGAGCGTCAGCAGCAAACAACAGACAAGCAAAATTCTTCTCATCACCCAACCTCATAAAGCTATCCGCACTTCTATTGTATCCGGTCAGCATGTCGCCGTTTCGCACGATTAGGCAATGCTTGCCCTACGCCACTAAAATCGCAGCTATACTGGAAGCAGCGATCTGCAAACAGAAAGGCAGCGACGTATGCGAAGATGGTTGTTTGTTTTGCTCATCCCTGTGCTGATGATTAGCGTCGCCAGTGCTCAAACATCAACCTATGTCATCATTCAATCGGACACAAACCTGCATGATAGACCCGATGCGGCATCGCCTGAAGCAGGGCAATTATACGCTGGTGAGGCGCTGCCTATTCTTGGCCTCAATGCCGACCGTACCTGGGTGCAAGTGCAGGCGTGGTACAGCTATTCGTCTTTCTGGGTCGATCTGTCGGTGGCTGAGGTTGTCGGTGATCTCTCTGATGTGCCGGTAGTCTCCGTGCCCACACCGATGCCAACACCATCGAGTGCTACACCAACACCTTCACCCAGCATAGACGAACCTTATATCGTTGCAACTACAGGAATTAATGTGCGCTCCGGACCGGGGATACAGGGCTACCAGCCTATTGGAGCGCTGGCTGCCGGTGAACGCGTCCCGGTCATCGGAATCAATCAGGCAGGTGATTGGCTGCAAATCGAATACCATGGGGGTTCTGGTTGGGTTATGCGTGCCCTCGTAGAAGTCAACGGCAGCTTAGCCAACATGCCTATTTTGGATGTTCCTACGCCCATAGCAACGTCTACCCCGATGGCTACGCCAACCCCCATCATTGCCCCCTCCGCTACACCGACGCTGCCGCCTACTCCGACGAGTGGAACACGATTTCGCGTAAGGTTGGTACCGGATTTGCCGCCCGGAGCCTGGAATTATTTCACGCTGCAAGAGGCGGCTTCTATAGTCACTCAGCGACTTGATGTGTGGCCCAATGCCGATGATGTTGAAGTCACGTTGGATGGTGCGGATGCGATCGTCATTACGTTTGAGTCCACTGATCCGGCACTTGTGTTACCCCTGATGACAGATATCGGTCAGTTTGAAATTGTCAATTTTAGTGATCTCGATCTGTCGTTAGCTAGCCGTTACCTGAACCGTGATATTGTAACGACCCATAGAGAGAGCTACCGGGAAGGCGGTTTGCTATACGCTCAAGCAACCATTATACCGACACACACACCATCACCTGCCCCCCAGGTAGTACCTGGATCATTTAACCCTGTCACGGCCCGACCTTTCGAAACTGTCGCCTTTGCTCAGTGGGGAGTACAGGCGAATGTGCTGGGCGGATCAGAACAGGAGTCACTACCAGCGGGCTTAGAAATCTTCACTGAGCGCATGGATTGGTTGAGTGCAAGAACCGCTTGGAACTATCTGATCGGCATTGTTGTGGATGGTCGGGTAATTGGCATTCTGTTTCTTGAAGCCTCTCAAAACTCACTTCGAATTTACAATACAATGTGGATCAATGAATCCTGTGAAGCAGCGGTATTTGCGGTACTGCTGAATCACCAGCGGCTACCTTTCAGATTACAAATCGCCGAGATAAGGGAGGTCAACTGATGAAATCGCATATATCGATTATGTTGTTATTGATCTTAATAAGCACTGTTGGTATCTTGAATGCACAAACCTCAGTACTATCACAGTCAGCTCCGACTCCTATGCCGACATTGACGCCGTTACCTACATTCACACCCTCACCAACACCGACCATTACACCCGTCTTGCAACAAAGCGTCGAGATAATCCCACCCGATACCGCCACGACGGCGGAGTTGGTCGCGACACGGAACATCATTGAGTCACGATTGCTCGAAGCGTCTATCACGGTGCAAGACATCGCTATCACTGAAGCCAACACGATTCAGGTACAATACATTGGTGATGAGATTATGGGCTATGGACTGATGAACAGGGTCGGTTATCTTGAGGTGATTGATCTGTCGCTATTCACGCTGCCCCTCCGTACAAGCTATCTAGATGTTCCGATTTTGACTACAGCACGCAGTGATAATCCACTATACGCTACTGTCATAGGATCAGACACTGACATTGAGCAACCATTGGGCAATCCGTTCAATCAGGGGCAACCGTTTCTGAGTCTGGTCACAGGGGACCAAATCGCACCAGAGAACATTCTGTATGGAAATGGTGTTTTCGGCATCCGCATCGTCGGCAGAGATGATAATGCAAGACAGATGCTAATTAACGTGACGCGGAATGCCCGCTGGGAGTTGCTGGGCATCGTGCTGGATGGCAGGGTGATTGCCATTCCCTATATTCAGGAAGCAATGGATCATATCGAGGTCTGGAACCTCGCATGGGATAACGAGCGCGACATCGAGATTGTCCGCATTCTGCTAGAGACAGGACCGCTTCCGTTCACGCCGCAGATCGTTCGCAGCGAGTAAGATGTATCATGATATGAAATTACGAATTGCAATAGGTTTACTGTCTGTGTTCTTGACGCTCGCCATATTTGACTTCTATAGATCGAGTGCAGATGAAATCACCAATAGCTTGATCGCCTATCAGCCCGATGCGACAGACGGATGGACCATCACCTGGAACGCTCTTCCCTCTGGTGAGACGTTGGGCGAGGTCAACCTGCCGTTTCCGCCAGCCGCGTTTACTGCACCGCCAAGCGGACACCACTTTGCCGTTGTCGATGCGACAGCGAATGCGTTCGACGTACACCTCGTGAACATGCGTGATCCTGCCGTGAATGAACTTCCGGTGCCGGTCTTGAATAAGGAGGTGTTTCTCAGAGATGCTGAATACCTGCAAGCGTATTCGCTGCGCTGGTCACCGGATGGGCGAACGCTGGCTTATATCGGGCAAACGTCGCCCGGTCGCGCGGATATTTATCTCTATGACACCGCTACAACAGAACTGACCAACCTTTCGGCGCACATCCCATTTGCGGATGATTTCGTCAATCTCTCTGGCTGGTCGCCGGATGGTAACTGGCTGGCATTCACTGGACGCTGGGGACAGTCTGCTGCGCAGGAAGATGCCTACGGCGGCGGTATCCTCTCGCA
>DAOTTX010000412.1:0-2846 GCA_034437515.1 Anaerolineae bacterium | reverse complement strand
AGACTTAATCCCATCACCATCAGCAGCGCCATGATGCGTGACGGCTTCTTGAGAAACAAGCTATCGGCGAAAAACATGGGATCCTTGAGGAAGCGAAAGCCCCGTTCAACGCTGGCGGACTGCGACTTGTAGGTGGTCAGCATCTCCATAGCGCTCAATCGCGTCTCGTCCAGGTCGTTGGTAGCAATGACATATTTGCCGTGAGAGGCGCAGACGGCCTCAATTTCGGTCTCATCCTGGACCAGTTCAGCGTCGAAGCACCAGACAGTATCAGACGGCGAGTTCTCAGTCGGTCGTCCGGGCTGGCGGTAGCGGGTTTCCGTGCGGATCGTGAGGGTGACATCATGCTGGCCGACGCTGACCTTGCGCTTATTGCACCCGATTTTCCCGTCGATCTGCTCGATCAACCCGATCTGATTGCAAATTCCGGCAACGATGCCCAGGTGATCCAGGCGTTGACTGTGTAATCCGCTGCTGTCCATGCACGGCCTGCTCCGCTAGCTGCTTGCTCCGTAGAGCTTACCGTGCTAATTCCCATCTCGCTGCATTTTTCCTGCGGAATGTGAGAAACCTGGGCTTGGGAGGGGACCATCTATTCGTCTTATTCGTTCAACAAGGCTCTCAATTGACACGGTTTTTGACCAGACTTCGCCCGTTTTGACACGAAACGGGGCGCAATCCCCTATCTCGAATTATCCACGATTCCTGTTTGAAGCACCGACCATCACCGGTTCATGGACCAACAGCACCTTTAATTCAGGATACTAATAGTCATAGCTTTTTACTTTTTATTTAGGTCGATTCGGCCAGCGGCAGCCGCACACCAAGTTGATCGAACAACGCCAGCTCCCCCGCTGCCGTGACCAACAGCGAACGGTCATGCGGACGCCGCCGTACCCAGTCAGCGCTCAGAAAGTGGTCAGCAACGGCAGCCCCCACCGCTCCGGCTAGGTGAAACCGGCGCTCACTCCAATCCAGGCAGGGATAAGCGAATTTACGCTGCTTCTGTCGCAGATTCACTACATCGATGTCCCAATCTTCCAGCAACCCTGCGCCGATGTCTGTCAGATCGTAACTAGCCTCATTTTCGATGAGATAGCCACGTGCAACCCAGGCGTCGGTGACCGCCACACCCAACTTCCCGGCAAGGTGATCGTAGCAGGTGCGGGCGCGACACAGCGCCGGGGAAATGTTCGCGGTTCGGGGTGGCGCGACCGTCGGCAGTGGCGCGAGGGTCTGGAGCGTCTCCAGTAATCGCGCAATCTGGTGATCTCGCAGCGCATAGTAGCGGTACCGACCGGAGCGAGTTACACGGATCAGATCACCCTCGAGCAGTTTGGCGAGATGGGCGCTGGCAGTTTGCGGGGTGATACCAGCGCGGGTAGCCAATTCGGAGGCGGGCAATGTCATCCCGCCTAATAGTGCAGCGAGCATCGCGGCGCGGGTGGGGTCACCGATGAGGGCGGCGATAGCAGCAAGGTCGGGTTCATACGGCATGTTGTGCTCCATTTGTTTTTGCCTTCTTTGTCAACTGTAGCACGATACAGCCTTTCTATACTTCGATGAGCGCCGAAGTGTAAACTGCGTACGGTGGTCTACAATGCTCACCATAGATAAGCAAAAGGACCGCCCATGATCGTGATGTTGTTCGAATATTGGCTGCACCCGGACCACCTCGACGAGTACGGCCAGCACGCACAGTTGCTACGCCAGCTTGTGCAGGAGATCGATGGCTTTATCTCCATCGAACGGTACCGGAGCGAAACCGACCCCGAGAAGCTGCTGGCGCTCGGTGTGTTCCGAGACGAAGCCGCTGTCCGCGCATGGCGTCAACTACCGGAGCACCGCCGTGCGCAGGCGCTAGGCCGTGAGCGCCTGATGACTGATTACCGCCTGCGAATGGCAACCATAGACCGCGACTACAGTCTACGCCAGCGTCGCAACGCGCCTATCGACAGTCAACAGTTCCACCAGACCCATAGCCAACCGACGGAGGAAGTATGATGTACGATGTTGCTATGGAGTTATCCCACACGCCTGGCGCGTTGGCCCGGATGGGCGAGGTGCTCGGTCAGGCCGGGATTAGCATTGAAGGCGGTGGCGCGTTTGTTGTAGATGGGACTGGTATCGCTCACTTTCTGTTTAATGACGGCCAGGCTGCGGTTGCCGCATTAGAAACCGCTGGTATTACTGTCATTGCCTGTCAGCCGGTGGTGATGCTGAATTTGCGCCAGGACGTACCGGGGCAACTTGGCGCACTCACCCGCCACATGGGTGAGGCCGGCATCAATATCGAGGTACTGTACAGCGACCACGCCCACCAGCTTATTCTGGTCGTTGACGATGCCGAGCGTGCCCAGCAGGTGGCCTCACGTTGGATGGCGGATACCTGGGCTGAATAGTAGCGTCAATATCACAACGATCCGTGAGGGGGTATTCAGGGACCTCGGTGCCGATCACTGCCCCCCAGCCTGACAGATTCACCGTCTGTCATAAAGGTCCGCTAGGAGTGGACATATGTCTAAAAACCCGGCTAGTCAAATAGGCACAGCAAATCGCGTCCGCATGCGGTGAGGACGTAGTATACGTAGCGTCCCACCCGCTGCCGCTGGAGCAGGTCGGCCGTGTGAAGCTACCCGATGTGCTGCGAGACTGCCCCACTCGTTAGCGCCAGGCGCTAGGCCAATTCTAAGTGATGCGACGATTGCTCGGTGGCTGGAGAGACTGGAGCGAATGGGGCTGACCGCTTTGCCATGATCCGCAGCTATATCGACACCGCACGTAAACAGGGTGTACGGGTGCTCGATGTGATCCACAATGCGTTTTTGGGGCAGCCTTTCATGCCG
>DAOTTX010000411.1:0-1740 GCA_034437515.1 Anaerolineae bacterium | reverse complement strand
CCGCGACGTGAGATCAACGGTTCGGATTGTCGTTTCGTCGGCTTCGTCGTCGTCGCCAAACTCCTCATCCACCTGTTCAATCTGCTGGCGCACCCCGCCGAGCGTCGGGCGAGGGGCCGCGGTACGCCGCCGCGCCGTCGTCAGCGTCTGTCGGTGCTGCTCCAGCGTCACGGCAAACGCTTCAGGCGAGGAGAAGAGCCGCTTTTTGAGCAGCTTCAACACAAACTCGGTGGCGACCCGTTCGGTCGGGTCGGTGGCGGCTTGCTGCCGACGCTGCGTATACTGTTGCAATACGGTGTGAATACGCTGCTCATCCGCACTGTAGGCAACCTCAATCGCCTCAAGTCGCCGCTGCGGAAACCGTGGCGTGCCATCCCAGGCCGGCGGCAATTCCGACTTGAGCCGGCGCACCATCACCGAGCGTAACTGCTCGCGCACGGCCTGCCGCTCTGTCGTGATGCCCCGTGCGAACCGCTGGTTGTCGAGCAGTTCCAGCAGTGCAGTGAAACTCTCCGGGTAGCCATTGTGGGGCGTGGCGGAGAGGAAGAGCCGATGCTCAAAATGCGGCACCAGGCGGCGAATGGCGCGGGTGCGGAGCGAGTCGGCAGCGTAGTAATTTCCCTGCCGCGCCGGCGCGATATTGTGGCATTCGTCAACAATCAGCATATCGAAGGTGCGCGGGTAGGTCGGCTCCCCATCGGCGGGCAGGGCCTCGCGGAAAAGCCGCATCGCCCGTTCGCGCTTGAGATAATCCATCGAGGTAATCAGGCGCGGGGAGTGCGTCCACGGGTTGACGTGCAATCCGCGTTCGCGTCGGAGCCACCGCATCAACGCCGTGTCTACAATGCGAAAATCCAGCCCGAACTTGTCGCGCATCTGGTCGCGCCACTGGATTTGCAGCGCGGAAGGGCAGACAATGAGCACCGTGCGGACGCGGTAGCGCAGCACCAGCTCTTGCACCACCAGCCCCGCCTCAATCGTCTTGCCCAACCCAACATCGTCGGCAATGAGCAGGTTGACCCGCGGCATCTGGATGGCGCGAACGAGCGGATCAAGCTGGTAGTCCTCAATCTTGATGCCGCTGCGGAAGGGGGATTGCAACACGCGCATACTGGCACTGGCAATCGCGCCCCACTGCACCGCGTCGAGAAAAGCGGTGAATTGCGGCGAGGGGTCGAAGCGGTGGGGCGCGGGGAGTGCGCCCTGCTCGATAATCTCCGCACCGAGTTCGCGCTCCCAGACAACCTGCAACTCCTCGCCGAGCGCGTCATCTTCCACCGATGCCAGCGTGACGACGTGATGCGGGGTGTGGGCGAGGGCGAGCAGCCGGTCGAACACAAGGGTGCTTTGCTGCACATCGGTGACGACGTAGCGGCGCAAGCGAATATCAACGAGTTGTCCCTGTTCGGGCAGCGGCGGGGTGTGCATCGGGGGGCCTTTCTAATCACCTGCTCTTCTATTCTTCTACGCCTTCGCCCGGCGGCAGGTCGGGGCAGGTTTTTTCGTAGGGGCGGTCGGGTAGATACTGTCGCCATTCGGAGAGGGAGAGGTTGCGCCCGGCGGCGCGGCAGGCAACTTGTCGTTTTACATACGGTCCCTGCCAAGCGGTTACATCCCACAAGACAATAGGTAATCGTTCAGCCCCCCCACCTGTCCTCACCCTGCTGGGGGGAGGGATGGGGAGGGGAAAGCTTTATCCACGATCTCAGAAGCGATACTCCTTGTTCTGAAGGATTATAT
>DAOTTX010000410.1:0-3237 GCA_034437515.1 Anaerolineae bacterium | reverse complement strand
GCGCAGAACCGCGTCGCAGCGTTCGATCAGGCGGCCTGCCGTCGGGTGAAAGATTTCATCGTACAGCGTATCGCCGACAGTCTCACCGCCTGCGGTATGCCACACCGGGAGCGCAACCCACTCGCCAATCATCGGCAGATGCCCGGCTTTGAACAATTCGTATGAAACAGACTCCAACCGGCGCAGGTTCTCCACCATCTTCTGCGGGTCGTCACCTGTCCCGCTGCGATAGGGGCCAGCAATAAGGATCATCATGCTTCTGTTTGACATGCGTCTATCTGCTTTCTGCTATGTAAAATGCGAGAAAATTCACAGGTTGCTTCTGCACGGAATTACACGATATAATCGAGTAAACAGATCATAACCGGATTTTTCGTGCATTGTCAAGGTATTTCGTGTATAAACGTGTAAACACTGCGAGGGGATCATGCTGGTAAGCGAGCGTCACCAATACATTCTGCAACGCCTCAAGCAAGACGGGCGCGTTGTTGCCAAAGCGATCAGTCAGGAGTTAGATGTTTCCGAAGATACCATCCGGCGTGATCTGCGCGAACTGGCGAGCGAAGGTTTATTACAGCGCGTACATGGCGGGGCGCTGCCTGCCTCACCCGCCATGGGTAACTTTGCCCAGCGCGAGACCATTCATCCCCAGGCGAAGGTCGCTATCGGGCGCAAAGCCGCCAGCCTGATTCAACCGGGGCAGGTCGTCATGCTGGATGGTGGCACGACGGCGGTGCAGGTGGCACGGCATCTGCCACCCCAGCTAGCCGCCACCATCGTCACCCACAGCCCCAGCATCGCCGTCGAACTAGTGAATCATCCCCATGTCGATGTAATTTTGATCGGTGGACGTTTGTTCAAGCACTCGATTGTGTCGGTCGGGGCGGCGGCCATCGAAGCGATCCAGCGCGTACGGGCAGACCTGTATTTCATGGGCGTTACGGGTATTCATCCTGAAGTCGGCCTGAGTACGGGCGACTACGAAGAAGCGCGGGTGAAACATGCGCTGTCCCTGCAAGCTGCGGATACGGTGGTGCTGGCTTCGGAAGAAAAACTGGGGGCGGCTTCCCCGCATGTAATTGCACCGCTCAACGCCGCCAGTGCCTTAATCGTGAACCCGACCGTGCCCGAAGGCGTGCTGGTTCCCTATTCGGAAGCGGGACTCGATATCATCGTGGCGGAGTAGCCGTAGACCCGTGACCAAGCACGATACACGCAAGCGGTCGGCAGCAGATCAAAACTCGTATATATCGAAGTCAGGGCGTAAACGATTTTGATTTTGCTAAATCCATTCGCAAACCCGCCGCCGCCTGCCATAATCGATCCAAGTTGATGGACAGGAACCCGGCATGATTGTGATCAAACTCACGGTTGAAGACCTCGCACGAACTCGTTTCGCGATCAGCCCAATGGCAATCACCACCATCAGCTACCGGACGCTGCTGTTCCCGGAACTGTACCCGCGCCATCGTGGGTGGGCATCCCAGACCGTTACACAGATGAATGGTCGTCAACTGAAGGCGCTGAGCATCGTGCATCCACGTGGCCGCCGGATGCCGGACTTCCTGACTCCGCTTCCATCCGGCCCCACCGAAACGGTCGAGGGCGAGATCCGGTCGCTGACACAGGCCAGTGTAGAAGACCTGCGCACCGATGCCGACATCGCACGTCGCGCCGCCCATCACCCGGCGGATGCCGTTCGTATCAGCCAGTTCGTTGAGCAGGTGGCAGCCATGCGCGATCATCTCACTGACGATATCTGGCATTACTGGGAACAGGTGATCCGCCCGGCATGGCGAGAAATCGAGGCGATCTTGGAAGGTGACATACTCTTCCGCACGCAGCAAATGGGTAAGTTCGGCATCGACTATATGCTGGCAAACCTCGCAGCGGATGTTACTTTTCGCGATGAGCTGCTGCTGATCACCGCCAACACTGAAGCACGAACCACCTTAAGCGGGCAGGGACTGGTGCTGTGCCCCAATCCCTTTGCGGATTATACCTGGTTCCAGCGCGTGGGAGACGGTCCGGTGATGCTCATCTACCCGGCTCGTGGTGCGGGTAACCTGGGAGCGCCCGCGCACCGTCCTGCCGTCAACGAACGACTGTCCGCCATGATCGGCGAAACCAAGGCCCAGATTCTAGGCGAAGCCGACCAGCCGATCAGCACGCTCCAGTTGGCGGAGCGTCTGTCGATGACGAGCGGTGCCGTATCGCAGCATATCGGGCAGCTCTACGCCGCCGATTTACTCCAACGGCAGCGCGTAAGACGCTATGTCTACTACGTGTTGAGCCAGCGCGGGCGTGATCTGATTCGCCTGTTCGAACAACCCTATTAAACCAGACGATATGGAGAAGTGATGATATGGTACACATTTTAGGCATTGGCGGCAGCCGTCGGGATGGCTCGGCGACGCTGCTGGCGCTGCGGGCGGCACTGGACGGCGCACGGTCAGCCGGGGCGGAGACCAGCCTGCTCGATCTGACTGCGCTCGATCTGCCGCTGTTTGACGGCACTTATGATTTAGCGAGTTATTCGGCAGTGCAGCAGGAGTCGATCCTGCGACTGTTCGACGCGGTATCCCGGTCGCAGGGGATCATCCTTGCGTCACCGACCTATCACAGCACCATCAGCGGCGCACTCAAGAACCTGCTGGACTTCCTCGATATTGGCGAGGTCGGCGTCGAAGCGCCGGGGCGTAGGTTCGCGTCGAAGGCAGTTGGCTTGATCACCGTGCAGGGCGGGACATCCGGCACCGGCAACAACACCCTGCTGACCATGCTGCTGGCAAGCCGGTCAATGGGTGGCTGGGTCGTGCCGACGGTGGTATCAGTTCCGGGTGGGCGCGGCGCTTTCGATGCGCAGGGAACCGCGCAGGACCCTGCCATCCAACAGCGATTGCACAGTCTGGGTGCCGAGGTCACGGCAGCGAGTACCATGCTGGCCGAACACTGGACGGTGAGCGCATGATGGAGACTATGCCGATCAGTCTGCTGGTTGCGGGCGCGGGACTCGCCATCGCCATCGTCGCCTCACCGGGTGCCGTGACCGCTCAGGTTGTGCGCCTGGGCTTGCAGCGGGGATTCATGCCGTCGTTCGTCTTCCAGATTGGGGCGCTTATCGGATTGCTGCTGTGGGCGGTGATCGCTTTCGCCGGTATCGAACTACTCAGCCAGAGCCAACTGCTTCAGCTTGGATTGGGGATAGTGGGCGGTGTGCTGCTGCTTTACCTCGCC
>DAOTTX010000409.1:0-4466 GCA_034437515.1 Anaerolineae bacterium | reverse complement strand
CCTACGAGTGCGACGATGGCTGGCTATGTTTTGTGGATCCGGATGGGCCGGAGTGCCGGCGGCAGTTGGATCCATGCGATTGGGTGGTGTGCCCCGAGGGGTATGTCTGCGAGGGCGGCGAATGCGTCCCGCTGGCGTCGCTGGCGACGCCCACGCCGTTCCCCATATGGCAGCCCACCAATCCCTGCGAGGGAGTAGAGTGCGAGGACGATGAGGTGTGCATCAATGGCGAGTGTCGCGAATTATTCACCAGCATCTGTGAGAGCGTCTCATGCCCGGAGGGTCACATCTGCTATCGTGGAAAATGTTTCCGCGATAGCGGTGTAGGCCACGCGGCACACGGGCAGGGCTTAAATACTCACTGGAACGTGGGGCGCTCCCCTGTGAATCCCCTGTGGTATCCCGGCGCCTGTGTGGGCGGCGTTGAGGTGGTCACGGATAGAGATATTGTCATCAATACATGGGATGATCCCTATGTATTTGAGAATATCGATACGTTTGATCGGTACAATCTCAACCTTATCATAGAGGTCGGCACGTTGGGCGTGGCGAACGGCACGCTGACCATCAGCAGCGAGGATATGTCGCGCCCATTTTTCTTTATAGGCCCGGTGGCTGCGCCCTCGACCGCGTACGATTTCCCGATCCCCGGCAACGGGGAATCTCCGCAGTATCTCGATGGTCCTACAATGACGCTCCAGATCGCGAATAACGGCGTGAATCCCGCGACGGATTACATCCGGGTTCGCTCCCTCTGCATCTATGATCAATCCCCGGCTAACGAATGCTATAACACGGACCCCTCGCTCAATCAGGCCGGGAATTGGCCTGGCACGGGGGTCGTCGCGGGGGGCAGTGCCACGCTGGGATATGATGTGTTTGGGAATCCGGAGCACGTTTATAACAATCTGGATATAGAAAATAGCGGCTACTACTACATCGATTATGAGATCGCTAACCTTGATGATACGGAGGGGGCTATCATATTCACCCTCGCGGGGGCATCTCACACTCACTATCTCCCTGGCGGCAGATCAACCACTAATCAGACCCCGGAGGTGTGGATCGAGGGCGGGACACAACCGACGATCTGGATCGAGACGGCTACATCTCGCGCCGCCACCATGGCGGTGATGCGCGCATGCCTCCGCCGCTCCGACGCGGGGACGCCAACCCCCGCCCCGACGGCGACGCCGATCCCCGGCGATGATCCGGTCGATTTGAGCATCTGCGACAATGTAGATCCTGGATTCACCAATCGAACGTGGGATCTCGCGATGGATGCTGAATACGCGGGAAACGATGTCCTGATCCCCTCGCGCGCCGCCGGCAGCAGTTCGGCGGGAATGAGCATGGTTTACAATCACCCGGATCGAACGGAGTTATCTGGCGATTTTAGCCTGTACGTCCGCGCTAAAACGCGCGACGATGTGGGCGTGGAGATCGAGGCTCGGCTCGGCGATGACAGCGAGATATTCAATCGCCGGGCGCGCGTGCTATCGACCGGTAATTGGTACAATCTATATTTTGCAGATATCTCGCTCCCCGCCGACGATGTATATGTGCTGCGCGTCAACGGACTCCCCAACTCGTCGATATCGCCGGGGCCCCGGGGGATCGGGGATGCGGATTATGTGCGCATCGATTATGTATGCCTGGACAAGGTCGCCGACGCCGACGCGACGCCCACGCCCACCCCCACGCCGGAGAATACCCCCCTCCCGCCCAACGCTACGTTCACGCCGACCCCCAGCGTCCCGCCGCCCTCCGGCTGCGCGAATGTCGATCCAGGCATCGATGACGACTCGGTTTGGTGGGCGACTAACGGCGCGTCGATCAACAATAGCATCGCTTCGCTGCCGCCGAACGGCCAGGTCGCGGCGGGGATCCCGCCCCAGGCGAGCGCCGACTATGCCGTCGATATCCGCGTCCGCGCCACGAACGCCGAGCATCTCACCATGTACTGGCGAGGAGGCGGCCAAGATCTCACGCTGAGCGGCGGCGGGGGCTGGGAAAATATCACAATCCTCTGGCCTGCTGAGGGCGTGGGGCCCGCGTTCAGATCCCTGCTCTCGCTGTTAGATGATCCGCGCGGATCCGGGGCGTTTATCTCGCCGCTGGCCACGCCATCGTCATTAAATGCTCCCCTATCTCCGATCGGAACTCCCCTCCCGCCTGCTCAATACACCCTACGCCAGGATACCTATCGCGCCGCGATGGAGAATCCCGACAATCTCATCCTGCGGGCGATGGAGATCAACAGCGGTAATGTAGAGGTGCAGTCCGTCTGCGTGCGCCAGACAGGCGCCACGCCGCCCGGCAATCCACCGCCCGGCGATCCACCGCCAGAGCTCGAGATCCGCCATCCTGTCTGCGAGCGCGATTGGCATATCCATCGCGCTTACAACTCCGCCTATTTCCAGGGCCTAATGATCGGCTCAGGCCGCGCTGGCATGCCGGTCCACGCGATCGCCCCCGGTAGCATCGTGCAGATGAATCATAGCTATGACGCCAATGTCATCGAATTTGATGATGGGTGCATCACCATTGATCATGGCTATGGCGTCCAATCCATCACCTGTAATCTCGATCCGATTACCATTCCGCCAGATGGATCTGTTCCACGCTGGGCAACGCTCGGATTTACCGCCGATGAAAATGATGGAATGGCTATGGTCGCGCTGCGCATCAACGGCAATCTGGTCAACCCAGAGCCGCGATACATATCGTTCGGTGATTGTCGCCCCTACCGCATCCAGCCCGCCGAGATCGAAACCTGTGAGGCGGAGTTAGGCAACAGGAACCTAATTCCCCCGAAATTTAATCTCGATCCGCCAATGAGCGTCAATCTCGGCGCGTGGATCGCCTGGCTATCCTCTAAATTATATGATACCGTCGCCTATCCTATTCTGTGCGCACTGATCCCCATTTTTAATCTGATTCTAGATGCGCTAGGAAACCTCGCCAACACGGTTATCGAGCCCGCCGTACCAGCGCTCCAGTTGCTCTATCGCATTGGGAAATTGATCGAGTACCTGGTAATACTGTTTACGGAGATTATCCGCCTGGCTATTGAGGTGATCCGGGGACTAATCGATGTCATTCGGTATCTGCGGGAAGTGCTGGGGTTCTTCTTGGCCGCAATGAGCGACGCCGTCAACAACGAGGATCAAGACGTTTTCGAAGGGCCAGAAAGCTCCGAGGCGTTACAGGTTGTAACGTGGATGCTATCGGTTATTGATCAATCATTCATTAGTTACATTTTGATGATTGCCGTCATCGCTATCATCGCCATCGGATCATGGCGCTTGGTCACGTGGGGCATCAATAGGATGATCAATGCAATTGAGCAAATCGATTAAATTTAGCCTGGCCGTCATCATCGCAGCGATAACTCTGCCTGTGCTGGCCCAGGATCAGGGAGATCTCATTGCGTGGTGGCCGTTGGATGAGCCGTATGGCGTGCGCTACGATTCCCACGGCGACCACGATCTGACCGATAACAACACCGTGCTCTCCGCGACCGGCGTCCAGGGCGGCGCAGCGGCATTCAACGCTGATAATTCAGAGTATCTGAGCTACCATGGCACTCTGGCGACCGGCAGCTTTACCGCTGTGGCGTGGGTGAAGCGTCAAGGTTCAGAGTCGAGCTGCTCAATTATCTCAGACGGATGGAGCATCGATAGCGTCGCGGGCACGTTGCGTGTCGCGGGCAGCGAGACGATCACTCATACCAGCGCGTTACCCCTGGGCGGTTGGGCGTTTGTTGCGTTGAGCTATGCCAACCCCACCGCCACACTGACGCTGAATGCTCAGAGCGTCACCGGTACGCTGACACTAACCCACGGCAGCGACCTCCAGGTTGGCCCCGGCTGCACCGCCTACATCGACGAGGTGGCGGTTTGGGATCGCGCCCTGAGCGATTCCGAGATCGCTGGGATCTACAACAGCGGCGTAGGGATCACCTACGGGGATTTGTCGGATGCCGATACCTACACCGCCTACATGCCCCTCGTGGCGCGCAACGCCACGCCCGGCAGCGATTGGGGGGTCGAATCCTCCGCCCTCATCGTTATCGATTACGAAAACGATACATCCTGGTGGGAATGGGCTACGGCAATTAGCAAGATAGCTATGCCCACCATCGGGTGGCTCTCCGAAGCGCGCAGCGAGATTGATAATCTGATGTCCGATGCGTACCTGATGGAGTTCGACGTCTCGCAAATTGACCGCTATGACATGTCCACGTTAGCCCCGATCGCCGGCGCTGATCCGTTAGATATTAGCACGCCCAGCCTTGTAGAGCAGGCGTCCAACATGGGACATGCCATGGGGCAGCCGTTCGCGTGGATCAGGGAGAGCAACCGGTATCTGCAAGATTTCAACGCCTGGTGGATGATAGCCTTGACGACGTGGATGTTGGGCGCCATCGTCTTCATCGTCTTTGTTTACACCGTCTCGATTAC
>DAOTTX010000408.1:0-7056 GCA_034437515.1 Anaerolineae bacterium | reverse complement strand
ATCCTGCTGGAACCGGGCGCAGAAGGCGCATGGGATGGCGGCTTCATCGGCATCAGTTCCGTGCTCAAGGTAGATGAGCAATATCTGATGTATTATGGCGGCAACGATGGTGAAAATTGGGCGGTTGGCCGTGCCACTAGCGACGATGGCATCACCTGGGAGAAAGACCCAGAACCCGTGCTGACCAAAGTGTATGATTGGGAAATCGCGATACAAGACCCACGTGTGATCCATACGGGTGAGCAGTACGTCATGATGTATAACGCTGGGCGAGGCAGCTACAGTTTCGCCGTCAGTGACGATGGTATCGCCTGGGAACGGTTACAAGACGACCCCGTAATGCCACGCACAATGTTTGACCGCACCCCCTGGTTGCCGACACTGACCTATCATGACGGTACCTATTTCGCCTACATTGAGCGTGATGCACCCACCGGTACTGATATTTTTGTCGCCACCTATACGGGTGAATTCACCACTGAATAGCAAGCAGCATCAGTCGGGTGGGGCGTGTTTTTTTGCCCCACCACCTTGCCACCTGTCACCTTTGCGCAAATTACCATAAATGATCAGTTTTCTCACGATGCAACTGCATTTTGGCTAACTTGGGAACAGCCCCGCATTTTGCAATCGACGGTTTAGACCGCGCAGCGTCGGATACGTCTCTTGAATGTCGCGCATCCTGGCTTGAAAACTGGATAACTCACCGCGTTGTGCTGCCAGATCATGCAAGTCCTTCAAGATGTTCACCGCCTCATCATAGGCATTGGCTCGCTTCTGCTCGATGAGCTGTGGCACTCGTTCCCAATACGCATCTTCCACTTTAGCGACCTTCTCAAGATGCTTTCTGCGGGCGGCTTCTGCCTGTTGACGCTCTTTTTCCAGACGTTTCTGTTCAACCTGATCGGCCGATGCCATTAATTGCCGGATTGTACGGGGTTGATCATTCGTCGGCAGCGATACAGTATCCACGCCAGCGCGTTCGCGTAGGCGTTTCGCCAGCGCAACATCGAGGTATGCTTCACCTGCCAACAATCGCTTCAGATAATCCAGTTTCTCATCATCCGGCAGTTTGTCGAGATAAGCGACTAATTGCGTTTCCGACTGACTCTGCTTGGAACTGCCCTGTGCCGCCGCGTTGACTATATCCATGTCAATCTCGAAGAAATCCACGAAGTTACGCAAAGTGGGCGACAATTTGTGTAACCCGGTAGGAACAGGCGGTTCCGTCAACGCCTCATCCTCTTCCAGAATATCAAGCTCCTGTAACGAGACCATCAACCATGCCAGATACAGACTGCGATAATCCCCCTGCAGGATGTCGTTTCGCACCTGGGCAATCCCCCGTAACAGCCCCTCGCCTTCGACCCAACCAAAACCATCCTCATCTTCCTGTCGGATGTCCAAAATCACATGCTCACCAGACTCAGACCAATCCATGCTGTCTACGTACTGGTAAGCCTTTCGTATGGGATCAGGAATCGCTTCTGCTGGAAAGCGAAACATCAATCTGCGGCTGCCCCAGTTAGCGATGTACAGCATGACATCGAAGTGCTTCGCCAGCACATTGTAGGGATCACCAGGAAAATCGCTGTAATTGTAGACAAAACTGGCACTATTGGCGGTCAGGTAGACGCGAGAGGAGAGACTTTCCATCTCTGCCTGTGCGCTAGCGGATAGGGGCCGATCTAAAGACCGAAATTCGTAATACTGATATTCGCTCATGGCATACCTCTCATAACTGGCGGTTGTCGTTTAATCTGTTTCTTCCCGTATCGTATCAAAACGGCTGCCGCGTTGGTAGATTGCTACCGGACGGGTGAACTTATTCCGATCCGCAGTAGCCAGATCATCTGCTTCAAGTAGGAATACTAGCGGCGGATCATATTGACCATGTGGATCTATGACATATGTTGACTGTTTGCGACCGAAGCGATGGGCTTCAGCTTCTACGTCGAACTCGCGAATCTCGTCAATGTCGTTACCGGGAAACATCACATATGCGATAAACATCTTCAGCTTATCCCTCGTATCCGCAGCAATAGATCGTTCAAAACCGATTTGCAGGACAGCTCATCGGGCAGGTGGCTGGTATTTCGTGCAGTTTCAAGCAGGGCATGAAGCCGTTCGTATTCGCACTCGTGGGACATCGTATCGGCATTATCCAGTGTACCATTCTCTAGCCCGGCCAGCTTACGTTCCACCAGTTTGGAGATATAGGGCAGTTTGAACCGTTCGTTGAGCGTTACCGGATTCGCCTCAACTTCGCCTGTCTGCATCAGGTGAATTCCTATGACACGAGCCGACAGTCCGCCGCCACAGGCGCGACGGGGCAAGGGACAAACTAAAGCCGCCAGGAAAGAAGCGACCGTCACCGCAATCTATACGATCGCTCCTTATCCACGCAGCCCAGGTGACATCGTGCAGGTGGTATTAGCCCAGCCTTCGGCTAGTGGTTCATCGGACTCACGCCCACAGGAGACCTTCGCTCCTAGTTATCGCTCATGTCGGGCGTATCAGCAAAAGCAGGCATGGATAATCTCATGCCCGCTTTCTTTATGCATATCTTTAGTTGCAGGACTGCCCGTTGAGGGTGACACCTGTTGGGAAGCTGTAGGTACCGTTGTGACTTACTTGATACTTCACGTCGGTGGTCTGCCCGGCATTGATCGTACCGTTATAGTGTCCGCTGCCAGCGAAGGCGGTCACGACCGCACCCACCTGGCCTGCGTTCTGCACGCGCCAGAAGTTATCCAACACTTCTTCGTGATTGAACGTAAACGTGAGGGTCCAGCCATTAATGGCAGTTGTTCCGTTGTTTGTGATGAAAACTTCAGCGGTATATCCGTCGCCCCATTCACTATCATACGCAAAGGTAACCGTACAGGCGGCATTCGCTGGCGGGGAAGTCGCCGTGGGTGGCGCTAGTGTACTTGTGGGTAGATCGGTGGCTGTCGGCGGTACTGATGTGCTGGTCGGTGATACAGTGGTGTTCGTCGGAAGCGGTGTCGCCGTAGGTAGCACCGGCGTGCTTGTAGGTAGGTCGGTGGCTGTCGGCGGTACTGGTGTGTTGGTCGGTGATACAGTCGTGTTCGTCGGGAGCGGCGTCTCCGTAGGTAGCATCGGTGTACTTGTGGGCAAGTCAGTTGCTGTTGGATCATTGGTGCCCGTACCGTTGCACGCGAATCCATTGAGGATGTAATTCACCGGTAGATCGTACGTCCCGTTATGATCGACCTGATACTTGATGTCTACGGTGTCGCCTGGTGCGATGTCACCACGTGTGCCGCCGCTGTTGACGGTCGCGCTGGCCTGAGCACCCGATTGACTCCAGCTATACACTCGCCAGAAGTCAGTGATCGTCTCACCATGACTGAACTCGAAAGTAAGTGTCCAACCGCTGATGGTCGCTGAACCGTTGTTGGTGATGAAAACATCGGCGTTGTAACCGCTGTTCCACTGGCTACCATAACTCGCCGTGACTGTGCAGGCTCCGTTACCCACAACTTGCGTCGGGGTGGGACTGCTGCTGATGGAAGTCGCAATCGGTGTAGTCGTTGGCGGTACCGGGGTGTTGGTCGGCTGTACCTGACCGTTGCAGGTAAGGGACGCCCCCACCAATGACGAGGCGCTGCTGGCACATTGATCATTCACACCAGTGTTGGGGTTCGTGGAGAAATCAGTCGTCTCGCGCCCCGTCCATGTCGAGATTTTTGTGCCATTCTCGCTCAGATGCACCCAGTATGAGCCACCAGCGATGTCTCGATCCCAACCAAGCATGTATACGGTGCCGGGCATCCCATAGAGCGTGTACGTGGTATAGTTGCCGCCGCTGGTAAGTTGTTTACCGAGTGTATTGTTGTAAAAGACGTTCTGCGGGCCAGACGCACCCGACCAACCGCCGGCATGTTGACCCGCCGCCCACCAGATCGGATACCAAGTCTCAGCGCCAGGGCTACAATTCGGGTTGCAATCACGGTGCTCATAGGGCACACGTACAATGTTGTTCTGGAAAAGATTGTAACGCTCCCACCCGCCATGCAGGTTGAGGTCAGCCGTGATGTCGTTGTTCTGGATGATGTTATTGGAGGCCGACCACTGCACCGCCAGATGACGCAGATTCCGCAGTGTATTATTTTGTACCAGGCTGTTCCAGGCTTTACTCAGCCGGAAGTACCCGTTGCCGCCTTTGCCTTTGTTCCAGGAGCCATCCAGATAGGTGTTTTGGATCTGAATATGGCGGGCCATTTCTGTGACGATAGCATGCGAGCCGGTCATATAAGTATGTACATCATTGACGAAGGCATTATCCACCCAACGGAAGACGATGCCATGCATAGCGCGCGTATGATCAACGTTATTGTAGTTGTAGGTCGCTTCTGCTGGTGTGTGACCGGGCACAACTTGCGTCAGGTAGAACCCTTCAAGGCCGACCCCTTCGACGACATCCAACGGGATTACCTTCGCATCACGCACACGGCCATCAATAGCACTTGAGCCGTCGGCGGTACTATCGCGCGGCACATCGAACTCTAACGGTTTATCCAGCGTTACAGTATTGCCGTTGATGGCGGTTACAGTGAAAATTTGCTGGCGCATATATTCAAACCAGCGCCAATCTGATGAGTCAACGCCCTGCTGCTGATACATCTTCTCCGTGTTCGGCGCACCCACCCACAACGGACGACCGACCGCAATACCAGTCGTGGTATCGACGACGAGGGAGGTATCGCCCATAGCGGCGTTCTGTGTGACTACGATGCCACCTTTCCAGTGGAAGTTCACACTGCCCTCGAAGAAGTCTTTTCGATTTGCAGGGGCGCTGTTGTAATCAGACAAGTAATCAGAGTCAACGGCGCGTGTTTGCACGCGGAAGGCACCACGACCCGGCCAGATCCACCCCCCATTTGCTGACCCGGCAGCGGTCATATCGCCCAGGTCAAAGTCAGAAATACCATCATAGACGGTATCGCTGCCGGGTTCAAAAATGATGGCAGTGCGCCCCGACCCCTGGCTACCCTGACCGCGAATAATCAAAAAACTCGCATCAATATGAATTTCTGTTGAGGTGTTGATGGTTCCCGCAGGTAATTCAATAAGTGAAAGATTGTTATAGTTTCCGGCACAGTTGGCACGAACAGTGTCGATAGCATTTTGTAGGCCGAGGCTGTCATCAACGCCATCATTCGGGTTGACGCCGTAGGTGCTGGCAAGTTCTGACGGTGTGATGATGCAGTTGGCATTGGTTGTGATATCGGTGCTAGAGGGCAAATTACCGGTGCCACGATAACCGGCGTCGTTCCATGAGGGGAGGATGTTGCCCTGGCTTGACCCGGGCATGTTGAGCAGACTGATGCCGATCAAAAAAATTGCAAAGAGTGCAAAGAGGTGCATTTTTCTATAAACGTGCATGACCTATCCTTTTTTAGTTTTGTATTTGCCGCGCTTAGTGAAACTTCATGTTTACTATCCCCAGACTGTACTGGTACGTACCAATTAAAATTACTTTAGCATAAATTTAATTCTCATGCAATTAGCGTTCAGGAATCTTAGGGCGATTGCATATGGGATCTTCATGGATGGCATTCGTATTGAGCCTGTTCTGACGACAGATCGGGAGTGTGAGTGAACTGTTGCACCTTGTGAAAGCAAAAGCCTTGCTATGGGCCGAGTCAGTCAGAGTGAACCGGCAGGCCCTCTCGCAGTGGTTGAGCAGCCTGCCTATGGTATCGCTATCTGACCAACGAACTGCACCCCGTCAACTAACGACCGAATACGCGGTCTCGCTCTATTGGCAACACCAGCGCATTGAAGATGCCTATAACGTGGTCAAGCGGTTGCTCTATGGGGCACTCACTGGTCGATTTGACCGATGATGTCGCCGAGGCACTCAATCGCCCCTTTGCTGCTATATCAATGGAGATGGTCTATCGCAGTCTGTACTGTTTCACCAAAGCTCATCAGCGTGGTGAAGTCGATGAACTTGTCACCTATCTGGTTGATAACGCTAAACTGTTGGGCATCGTCAAAGGAAAACCGTCAGCCAGTCAATTGGCTGATCTGGGCTTGACAACAGCTACCGATCCTTAACTTGTGAGCAATGGTCTTAGGATAAGTTTCGGATAACAAATTTTGCCAAAACAGCGCGAATATGCTAATTATGTTACAGAAATTATAAATTCAGGAGAAATAGTAGATGAAATCACGAGTTGCTGTTATTAAAGGCCCCGGTCAGGATTTTAGTGTGGAAGAAGTGGAAATGGACGATCCCGGCCCTGGGGAGGTGCTGGTCAAGATCGTAGCGACGGGTGTCTGCCATACTGATATAGTGGTGCAGGCGATGGTCGGCGCGGGGGAGATGGCCCCACCGGCCCCGATGGCGCTCGGTCACGAGGGCGCGGGTATCGTGGAGCGTGTGGGGGAGGGCGTGACGAAAGTCCAGCCCGGCGACCATGTGGTGCTGTCGTTTTATTACTGCGGCAAATGTGGCAACTGCCGCTCCGGGCATCCGGGCTACTGCGAGAACTTCCTACTGGGCAATTTCTTCGGCACCCGCATCGGCAAGGATGCCCCCCGCATGACCCAGGGCGACCAGGTCGTACATGGCGGCTTCTTCGGCCAGTCGTCCTTCGGTACCTATGCGCTGGCCTATGAGCAGAACACGGTCAAGGTGCGAGACGATGCCCCGCTAGAGATGCTCGGCCCGTTGGGATGCGGCATCCAGACCGGCGCGGGCACAGTGATGAACGTCCTCAAGCCGGAACCGGGCACCAGCATCGCCGTTTTCGGGGCCGGTTCGGTGGGCCTGGCCGGAATCATGGCGGCGCACCTGATGGGTGCGGGGATGATTATCGCGGTCGACCTGAAACAGAACCGCCTTGACCTGGCGCAGGTGCTGGGCGCGACTCACGTCGTCAAGGCGGCTGAGGCCGATCCCATCGAGGCGATTAAATCCATGACCGGGGACGGTGTGCGTTATGCGCTGGAAGCCACCGGAGTTCCGGCAGTGGTCAACCAATCATTTAAGGTGTTGGCCTCGCCGGGTGATCTGGCGGT
>DAOTTX010000407.1:0-66882 GCA_034437515.1 Anaerolineae bacterium | reverse complement strand
AGGTGGTCGCATCGCAGATGTCGGTCGCATCCACCCAATCGTAGAAGGCGGTGTAAGGGTCACCATCCGGCCCGACGACCTGACCGAGCCAGATCTCCATCCAGAGCACGTCCGGGTCACGATCCCAGGTGACTTCAGTCGGCGCGGTCGCCACCGTGCCGGACGGCGTGACGCCGGTCAGTGCGCCAGCGGTTGGCGGCGCAAAATCCACGCTGAAGGTCGTCCCATTCCAGTAGCTGTTCCACGCGGACAAAGTCGAACCCCAGTAGGTCATCCACCAGCTATAGTCACCGTCGGCGAGCCACACATCGACCGGCAGCGTGCAGATCATCGTTGATGTCTCGCAGATCGGTGTCTCGCTGGTAATGCCTGCACTGTTCGCCGTCGCGGGGAACCACTGGTAGATCGCGGTCGTCGTATCGTTGCCGACCCAGACGCCGTACCATTCCGCGCCGTCGAGATGCTGGAACTGGAACGGTTGCCAATCACCGGAGTTGGCGGCGGTGACCGTCTCACCATCGGCGGGATAGAGGCGCACGGGAGGCACATTTTCGAACACGTAGGCCGCACCCGCGTCTTGCAGGCTGTCGTCGGCGGGCGAACTGCCGTCCCCGTTTTACGCCCATGCGCCGACGACCAGCGTGTCGCCGGAGATCGCCACGCTCACGCCGAAGCCGTCATACGCATCGGCGTTGCTGGCCTTCAGATAAGCCTGCTGCGTCCAGGCACCGTTCTGACGGACGAACACGTAGGCCGCACCCGCACCCCCCAGACTGTCGTCGTCGGGCGAGGTGCCGTCCCCGTCTTCATACTCTGCGCCGACGACCAGCGTGTCGCCGGAGATCGCCACGCTACCGCCGAAGCCGTCCTGCTCACCGGGGTTGCTCGCCTTCAGGTAGGCCTGTTCCACCCAGTTGGCCTGTGCCTGCGCCGAGAGTGAGGCCAGGTCACCCTGTTCGATGATGATCGAGTCGGTCGCGGAAGTCGATGGTTGCGCTACAAACGACAGTATAAACATCGTCAAAAGCGCTGTCAGAACAAACAAAGGTTTCGTGTTGAAGTGTCGCATAATGTATATGTTCTCTCCCAAAAATGTAATTGCTTATAGATAGATTGCTTATGGATAGTCACGTAAACTGTAATATATTTAGCACATTTTGTGAGTGTCAAGGATTTTTGAAATTCGTAAATAACAGAATCAAAAACGGCGCGGGGAACAATCGTCGCCGCGCCGCGTAGGGCTTATGATGGGGTGATGCTGTTTTCGGCGGTTACTCGTCGTCGCCGGTGGCCTTGATGGCGTCCATGCGGGCTTTCTTGACATCCGCCGGGTGGGCACCGGTGCCCTTGCTGCGATTGATGCCGTTCCAGACGAAGTCCTCACCGGCGATGTAGGCTTCGAGCATGTCGCGGGCGATATCGTCAGCGGGTTGGATGGGCGGCGACTTGAAGAAGTAGCTGCTCGGCCCTTCGATGGAACCGCTCAGGCCGCGATCCAGCCCGAGCTTGGCGCAGCGCACCGCGTCGATGATGACGCCGGCGCTGTTGGGGCTATCGACCACTTCCAGCTTCATTTCGATGTTCAACGGCACATCACCGAAGGTGCGCCCTTCCATGCGGATGTACGCCCATTTGCGGTCTTCCAGCCACGGGACGTAATCACTCGGCCCGATGTAGACGTTGCCCTCACCGATGTCGTAGTCAATCTGGCTGGTGACGGCGTTGGTCTTGCTGACCTTCTTGGATTCCAGCCGGGAGCGGTCGAGCATATTGTAGAAGTCCATGTTGCCACCCACGTTGAGCTGGCTGGTGCGTTCCAACTTCACACCGCGATCTTTGAACAGGTTGGTCAGCACACGATGCGTGATGGTCGCGCCGACCTGGCTCTTGATGTCATCGCCGATGACGGGCAGGCCGCGCTCTTCAAAGCGGTTTTGCCAGTACGGTTCACGGGCGATAAACACCGGGATGGCGTTGACGAACGCGCAGCCCGCGTTAAGCACCTGCTCTACGTACCATTTGGTGGCCTGTTCGCTGCCCACCGGCAGATAGTTCACCACGACGTCGGTCTTGGTATCTTTGAGCAGTTCAACGATGTTGGCGGTGCTGCCCTCCGCTCTGGTGATCTTTTGCGAGAGGTAAGGGCCGAGGCCGTCGTGCGTCATGCCGCGCTCAACGTTGACGCCGGTCAAAGGTACTTCGGCGAACTTGACCGTGTTGTTTTGCCCGCTGAAGATGGCATGACCGAGGTCTTTGCCAACTTTTTCGGTGTCGATGTCAATTGCGGCGCTGAACTCCACATCACGGATGCGGTAGCCGCCGAGGTTGTTATGCATAATGCCGGGGATGAACTCATCATCCTGCGCGTCTTGATAGTAATACACACCCTGCACCAGCGACGAGGCACAGTTGCCCGTCCCGATGATGGCTACTCTGATCTTATTGTCGCTCACTTGAGATTTGCTCCGTACTTAATTGGATGTTGCACAAGATGGAGAATCGTAACGCAAATCTCACTAGAAATGAAGCGTTAATCCCTGTAGGAGCGCGGTTTCGCCGCAGCAAGCTCGAAGTGATGCAGACTGTCGCGCATTTCATCGACGTTCCACATCTCTAAAACGATGCTAGGGGGTGTGTCTAACCTGCGTAACTGTTTGAGGATCACATCGTAATCCAGCACACCGGCGGCCCAGTCGAAGCCGTGATGCTCGTCGATGACGCCGTTGTTGTTGTTCATGTGGGTGTGGATGAGCCAGGGAGCCAGTGAATCGATCCAATCTTGTAGGTCGTAATCGTCGTCACCGAACAGATGCGCGTGTCCGACATCCAGGCACGCCTTTAGCGCGGGATGATCGACCGTCCGCAAAATATCCGCGATGATGCCTGGGTCAAATTCCCACATATTCTCAACCGTGACTCTCACGCCCTGCTGCTCGGCGTATTCGGCGACGTTCAACCAGAACGGCACGCTGCGCTCATGCCAACCCCGCCGGTAAGAATGGTTGTGCAGCGCACCGATGAAATTGGCGTGCAACACCACCAGTTCCGCGCCTATCTCCCCGGCGATGTGCAGCGCGTGCCGGTAACGCTCCAGGCAAACGCGATTGATGCGCTCGTCAGGGCTACCGCTGACCATATCCATAAACGGGCCGTGCAGGGTCAGCGGCCCGTCGAAATGACGCAAGGTATTTTGATAATTGACGAGTTGGACGCGCCAGTCATTATCCAGCACTTCGGGGTAAGAGAAAGCCATCAATTCCAGGCCCAGGCCGTTTTCCTCAGCAAGAGCGTGGCAGGCGTCAAAATTGTTCAGGTCTGCGGTGAGCAGCACGCGGTCGGTCATGGCGCATCCTTCATGAGATTATATCGTTGTTACATTCTACAACAGCTTCCTAACATTAAACCCTTTGCGATGGTTATAACTCAGCTAGAGTTTTATCGCCAATCGGTTAAGATCAAAAACGGCGCAACCAGAAGTTACGCCGTTTTGATGCTTGTTCAGTAGCAAAACGCGCCGCTGCACTAAAGGCTGCACAGCGACGCTACGAGAATTCTATCTAGCAGTTCAGGGACAGGGCGCACCACCGTTACTGCTTTGGCCCAGCACCATTGTCCAGCGGGTGCCACCGTGGTTAGATGAACCATCGGCATATCCCACGCCGATCTCATTGGCGTTGGCATTTGTCATATTGTTATAGTGGCCACTGCTGCCTTCCCAGCCATCGAATACATTTTGCGAGCTGACATAGCCTGCGGCGATATTCTCACCAAGCGGACTGCCCACGTAGCCCGCACTGCTGGCGCGGGCAACGAAGTTAGTGCCGTTCGGGGCGGGGTCTGGTGCATCATGATCGAAGTAGTCACGTAATGCCATATCCTCACTGTGCAGGCGCGACGCGACAGAGAGTTCCGGGCTGACGGATAGACAACCCAGGCCGAGGCCAGCGCGGAGTTCGTTCGTCAGGCGAATGACTTCGAGTTCATCTGCCGTTGGTTCCACACCGTTTGTACCATCATCAACGGTGAAGTTCGACGCGCCGTTGACCGTCCAGTTCATGTAACCACCCGGCCCCCAACCTTCCATCCACCATTCGTAAACACCGTTTTCGGTGATGTCTACCTTGGTGGGCAGCGTGCAGGTACCGGCGTTACAGATTTCTGCCGCTTCGTGCCAGCCGTCAGCGTGGGTGTCGATCGGTGTCATTGTCACATCGGAGCCAAGCCAGACCTGATACCACAGGACGTTGGGGTCGTGCGTCCAGGTGACCGCGTCCGGCGGGGTGGTTAGCGTCCCGGTCGGCCCACGGTCGGCGATGGCTTGCGGCTCAGGCATATCGACCTCAAAGGTGCTGCCCGTCCACTGCTTGTCAAAAGATTGCAGGGCCGGCCCCCAGTAGGTCAGCCACCACTCGTAGCCACCATCAGGCATCCACAGCGGGTCGGGCACCGTACAAACACCGGCCTCGCAGATGCCATCCATGCCGTGCGGCGCGCCGATGGCGTCCGTTGCCGGGTACCACTCATAGAGCGATTGCGCGTAATTACCAGCCGCGTTGCGACCGATCCACATGCCGTACCACTCCGCACCATCGACAGCGGCAAAGCTGAAATTCTTCTGCCAGCTTGTTCCCAGTTCGACAGTGGTTTCATTTGCCGGGAAGAAACGTTCGATAACAATGCTAGGTATGACATCGTTGCTCACCCGCACGGTGTAACTGTTATCCGCACCGGAAAGCACTTCGATCACGATGTTGTTGACAGCGTCGGTGTAGGTTTCCCCCGGTGTCCACACGGAGCCGACATCGTTGACATCCTGTAGACGATTACCGTCGCCGTCATTGGGATCATCGACCAGCAGCGCCGGCCCGGTGTTACTGGCTGTCAAACGGTTGACCTTGTGAATCAACACACCACCCGGTTGCGGGATGCCGAAGTCAAGCCCGGTCTGCTGGCGGACTTCGACCGTATAATACTGTGTGGTGGAATCATTAATCGGTGCGACGACCATCAGCGGGTCGGTGGTGTTGGTCGGTTCGACCAGACGCTCCAACGTCACTTCTTGCGTCTCACCATCAGCCACCCCAACGATGCGGTTATTTGGCATCCACCCGGCTTCAATCAGATTCTGGCTGACCGTACCAGGGGGGATGCAACTCCAATCAGGATCAATCAGGACCTGTTCATTACAGCGCCCATCGCCGAAGCTCATGATATCCCACCTGGAGACATAGATACTCAATCCACTCGGCTCGTTATCCGACGGGCCGGAGGAATGCGGCATCGCCAGGCTGTGCCCGATCTCATGACCAAGCGTGCCGAAGGTCTGGCCCCAGGGCGGGTTCCAGGTCATCGGGAAGAAGCGTGCGTCACCGTCCAATGTGGCGAAGTACCCGCCACCCCAGGCACAGCAACCGATGCGCTCGTTAAACATCATGTTGATGCCGAAGTACTGGCTATAATCGACCTCAGCATCGGCGGCAGCGAGGCAATCCTGGTAAAGGGCTACCAAATCGGTATCGGTGCCATTTTGGATGCTAGTGACATATGCGGTGACGGGGTTTGGCAGGGTATACCACTGGCTGACCGTGCTCGTACCGACCAGATCAATCGCACCATAAGAGAGCGTGTTGAAGTAGGCGCTCAGCCCGGGCAGTTGGTCATCGAACAACCCGTTGTCGTAATCCGCCGGGTTGTAGGGCGTCCCGGCGACATCCGGGAACTGACACAACACATTAATGTAGGGCTTGGATTCGACTTGCAAGTTGAATTCGCCGCCCGTCGGGTCAGCCAGCCGGGTGATAGTCGGCTCGCTATAGAGGGGCAGGCCGCTACCGGGGTTGATCCCCTGCGCACCGCCAGAAATGCGGATGTACTTGCCATAATAATAACTGCCGACACTGGGGCTAAGGTCTAAATCAGCGATGATGTTGCCCTGCGAGTCCTGCAATTGCATCAGCACGACGCCCGGTTGTGTGACGATATCCTGCGGGTCACCGTAAATGACGGACAAATAGCCTTCAAGAGCGATGGTAGGTTGTGCCTCGGATTGTGCCAGGGTTGTCAAGCCCATCGCGAGGCCAAAAAGGAGGAAGAATGCGAGAAGCAACTTGGAAGATTTCATACTTGCCCTTCTTGGTATAGTGTATGATTTTGGTGGGTAATTCGTACTACTCGATTTAAGCATACACCACCTCAACGTTGGTAAACATTAAGTTTTCACGTTTTTTACTCGTGCTAAAGTTTTGGGTGGGATGGCCTTCTGGCCCTCATCCCCTGGCCCCGCGCCGCACCTTGGCGAACGGGAAGAAAAATCCCCCTCCCAGCAACGAAGTGGCGTTGAGGGAGAGGGATTTAGGATGAAGGCGGCATTCTTGGTGTCCGCTTGTCACAATTTACGCACGCCACGCCGTTCTGCACCTGTATCTTCATTAAAGGCGGCGGCAGCTATCATTGCAATACTTCAGGTGATGCTACTCGGCGGTGTCCTTGCGTAGATTTTCAATATCAATCTCGTACAGTGTGCGGTTCTTGACGGCCTCACCGAACAGGGCAACCCCGGAGTTCAGCGCGATCATCCCGACTAGCCCCTTGATGAACCAATTGAGGAAGCTCACGCCCCGGCCTTTGGCCTCAATCGCCTCACCGACGATGCTCAACCCCAGACCGATCAACAACAGCCCCCGCGGAGCCAGTTCATCCCACTTTGAGTAATGTTCGTTCATTACCAACCTCGTCTTATGCTCAGATATGCCTCTAGTTTAGCGCCTACGCCGCTGAATACAAGTTTAACGTTTGCCCCGGCAGGGCACGCACGCTCCAAAATATACTTGACTGTACGATCCGATGCTAGCGAACGCCCGGCCTCCTTACTAAATCTCTCCCGTAGACCTATGGATTACCCACATCATGCAAGATGTATGCCAACCGTCACGCGTTGAAAACGTCCGACGACCTTTCGGCAAGTCCGGTAGCAACAGTAAAAATCGCCCCAGCTTACCGGCGATAGGCGCAAGTGCGCCCGGTTAACATCCACAGCGGAGTTGATAGCCTCACACGTAGCGATTGTAGTCGAAGATCGGGCGGTCAGCACGGACGAAGAACAGATCCATCTGCCAGAAGGCATCGTCATAGGCTCGGTACAACGGGTCACACAGATCAACCGGACGGAAGCCGCGTTCCTCTAAATAGGCGCACATCTCGTAAAACAGCAAGCTCTCCTCCTCGATGCGGAAGTTATACACCTCGATGACGAGCAAGTCGGTCTGCTCAAGTATAGTCTGTGCGCCCTCCAGGATGGGCACCTCGAAGCCGTGCGTATCCAGCTTGATAGCGAACGGTCCTTCTAAACCACGTTCAGCAGCCAGCGCGTCGAGGCTGGTCATCGGCACACGGATCATATCCGATTTGGCTTCCAACGCGGCGACCCCGCCGAACGCCGTGCTGTTGTCGAAAAAGACCTCACCGACCTCAGCACCCGCCGCCGCCAGCACATATTCTACGTTCGGATGCCGGGTGGTGAACGCCTCTAACGCGGGTTGATGCACCATGTTCGCTTCCACCAGCAGATAATGCGCGGCGGGATAAAATCGTTGAGTAATTGCCGTCCACTGTCCGTCGGATGCGCCGACGTCGATAATGGTTTTGATCCCCGGCAGGCGGGCGGCGGTGCGTCCTAGCGCGTGGGTGAGCAGCGCCCGGCTGTGGGCGGCGGTGCCACGCGGGATGAGGTCATAGCCAGCACGCCGGATTATGTTCAATAGGAGTCGTTTGATCGCTTGTTTCAAGGTAAGCTCCGAGGACACTATCGAGTTGATAATGTCCTCTACTATAGCCGATTTCGTCGTTATGGGGCGAGGTAAATCACAAAACCATCGTGATCCGAAGACCGCATCGCACCGTTGGCTTCATCTTCCCAGATGTAGAGCGCCTCGGCATTGCCCCGGCTGAACTGTGCATCGGTGACCACCTCAGCGACCGTCTGTGAGGTCAGGATGTGGTCGAGCACCTGATAGCTACCGTTGAACATAAACGAGAAGCGTTCATCCGGCGGGACGTTGCCCACTTGATTGACCAGATCCGGCTCCACGATGTCACCTTCTGCCATCATCAGGGCTTCGCCTTCGTCCCCGCTGATGATGCCGACCACATCCACAATGCCATCACTAAACTCGAACGCGTTCAGGTCACCCAGTACAATCACATTATCCCCGGCAGCCTGGAGCGCCTGCACGTATTCTCCGATGCCCACAGCCTGCATCAGACGGCGCTCCTGCACGGTGGTGGTTTCGATGCCGCCCAGTGACTTGATGTGCAAGTTAATCAGCGTGACCGGGTAGGCGTTCTCGCCCAGCGTGGCGACCAGAACCAGCGGCGGACGCCCATACAGCGGATTGTTGCCGCTTTGAATCGCATCCAGCGTGCCGGGTAACTGGAAGCAATCCTCGACGGTGACGGTATCACGGCGCGTCAGGTAGGCGTTGTCGATGCCGCGCCCGTCGTTGCCCTCGAAGATGCACCCGGCATAATCCAACGTGGGGTCGATCTGATTGATGCGGGCGGTGATGTCATCCACGACGTTCTCGTTTTCGATCTCTTGCAGCGCGACGATGTCCGGCGCGTTCAGCGCGGTGATGATCTGCGCAGCGACCTTATCCAGCCGTTCGTCGTAGGCTTCCTGCGTGTCCGGCACGTAGTCCTCGCCAGTAGAGTCGGCACGGTCGGGGTCGTCGATAGTGTCAAACAAATTCTGGAAGTTCTGTGTGGCGATGGTGAACTCTCCGGCTTCGGCGGGGCGTACCGGTTGCACCTCGAAGGTGCTCATGTTGGTCAGATCAAGGTCACGAGGCCAGATCTGGTAATCCTGAAAACTGTAGGCCAACCCACCGGTGACCGTCACCACATCGCCGCGTGTGAGGAACAGCGGATCGTAGCCCATTTCCGGCGGGTCTACCTCGAATACTTCCGGGTTGAGGTCCCACTCCGGCAGACCCAGGCCGATCAAGTCAGGTGTGCGGTCGCTTTCCACACCTGTTTCACGGAAGGCACGGTCGCCGGTCGCGGTGATGATGAATTCATCGAAGTAGTTGGTCGGGGCCTGCACGGCCGCATCCGCCAGCGTGACCAGCATTCCCTCGTAGCGTTCTAATGGGTGGATTTCGCCCTGCGTATAATCGACCGTCGTCAGATCGACCGGTTCCGGTATCGGGTTGTTGTTGCTTACTATCGTGATCTGGCTCTCGCTAGTGACGTTAATCTGCGTCATCTCGAATTGTTCGACCACACGCCCGCCGTCGATCACCACATGGTCACCGACGCTGATGCCCCATGTTGCCGGCGGGAAGCGCGTGGCAACGTAAACACCGTCCGAGGTCAGCGGGTCGTCGTCGGTGCGGTCAGCGGGAGATTGTATGAAGAAGCCGAAGTCGCCGATCGCGGTGACCACGTTTTCGGTCGTGGTGACACGTTCGCGGGTGCAGTTGGCCTCACTGACCGCACCTTGAATCTGCCAGAGTTCGAGCGTGGTGTCGCAGTCCACCGGCACGGCGTCCTGCGCGGTGAGGCCGGTCACGGTCAGCAGCAGCAAGCCGATGAATACATAAAGTCGTTTGAGCATTGAGGATCCTTAGGTTATCAAGACTTACACAGCGAGGTGACGACATGCGCCGCCCTCTCACCGTCTAGAATAGCGCAGGGAGTGAGCATGTTCCAACCCATACGTGTCAAGTTAAGTTGATGTGCTTCAATATGCAACTATTCTGACCCCTATTCCCCTAAATCCACTTTGCCCCCATACACGGGCGGAAGGGGGACTTGCACCTACAAAGTCGCAAAATGCACGAATAAAGAAGCCCCCAAGCATTAGCAGGCATGTTACTCTCTCCGTTGACAGGGAAGGTGGGCTGACCGCAGGTTAGACCGGGTGGGGGCCAAAAAGCCTGACTATACAGCTACGGGATGACAATTTTGTCGCCCGTCACACACGAAGTCATGGCAAAGTGAAGCGAGATTTGAGTAAGCGGCTTAGCGTTCAGCAGCCAGGTCTTAGACCGGCGGCCAGGGGTAATTGGGGCCGGGGCCGGGGCCGGGGTATTCGCCCGTTTTCAGCACACGCTCGATGCGACGACGGAAGGCGTTGATCTCCACCGGGCTGAGCAGGTCGCATATCTGCTGGTGGAAGTCACTATCGGTGTTTTCGAGTTGTTCGCACAGGTCGCGGATGTCATCGAGCAGCGGTTGCGGGATGGCGCTCTCGGCGAAGTTCCAGATGACGGTGCGTAACTTGTGTGAGCTATGAAACGCGATACCGTGATCGATCCCCCAGAGGTGATTCTCCGCATCGACGATGCAGTGACCGCCCTTGCGGTCGGCGTTGTTAATCAACACATCGAACAGCGCCAGCCGTGACAACTGTGGCACAAAGCTCTCATCAAAGGAAAAGTAGTTAAACTGCGGGTCATGGTCGATATAAAACTGTACCGAACCGACACCACGCGGCCCTTCACGTAACACCGTCGGCGGGACGAGTTGCCAATCCAGTGTTTCCGAGACAAGGAAGGCCGCCCGTTCACGCTGGCACAATGTCCCGTCGGGGAAGTCCCATAGAGGGCGCTCACCACTGCGCGGTTTGTAGACCGACATCAGGGTCAGGTCGTCGTGAGTGAGGGAAGTGAGAAACGTATAGTTTGAACTCCAGCGGATCGCGCCGTGTTCGTTATCGAATTTGCCTTTTTCCAGCAATTCAAGCACGCGCTCAAAACTGATCTCGATGGAGTCCAGTTTAGGGGCGTTTTCATCCGCTTGCGGATCGGGGGAGGGCGGTTGCTCTGTCAAATTAGGTCCAGTAATACACCAAACGTCCGTTTTGCTTGGGGTCGGCGCGGCCTGATTTCACCGTGCGCATCGCACGGAAGCTCAACGCCCACATTTGTTCGCGGCTGCACCAGATGCGCACGATGCCCGCCTGTGATTCTTCGGTGGTGCCGGTATCGCCGAAGGGATTGGTACGCACCAATTCCTGCGCGACCAACACGATTTTATCCTGCTCTTCGTCGTAACCGAGGCCCATCTGTGAGACGATAAACATCGGCTCAATCGGCTCACGGAGATCCATATCCATCCCATCGAGCACATCATTCTCGTCGAAGTCCTCGCCGTCGAGGTCAAAGCGATCATCAAGGTCACCGATGAGTTCACGAATCGCCTCACTCAGCGCCCAGGATTGTTCCTTCTCAATTTTCAGCGAGACCAATTTATTGTCGTAACCGGCCTGTAGGTAGAATTCGCGCTGTCCCTTCGGGCCGATTGTCCCAATGGTGATGAAATCAATAGGATTGAGTTCGATTTCTGCGCTAGACATAGGTCTGTTATCTCATTTCGTTTCGGAATGACACCCATTTATGGGGTGGTTTGTTTTTCGCGTTTGCGCTCTCGCTCCAATTGTTGGACGTGCGCGGTGTCGTTCAGTGTGGCGACGAAGGGGCGGCTGTGGCCCAGCATCAAAGTGTTGATCGATGCGGGTGAAACCACGATTCGCTGGAAGTTGTCCAGATGCATCCCCAGGTAGTGCGCCAGCACCATCTTAATCAGGTCGGCATGGGCGACGACGATCACCAGATCACGCGGGTGTGCGGCGACGAGACGTTCGACCTCGTTGACGGCGCGGTTCTGTACACCGCGCATCGTCTCGCCGTTGGGGAAGCTGGCGCGTGAAGGATACTCCTGCACGACTTCCCACATTTTACGTTGACGCAGGTCGGCGATCTTCGCGCCCTCCCAATCACCATACTGCACCTCGCCCAGACCTTCGTTCGGCTGGATTTCAAGGTGGGGGTGGTGTTGTTGGATGGCTTGCGCCGTTTCCATCGTGCGCTCTAGCGGGCTGGCATAAAGCTGTTTTATCGGGGCGTCTGCCAGGCGCTCACCGAGGGCGGCGGCCTGCGCTTTTCCATCATCGTTTAAGTGGACTTCGGGCGTCCAACCTGCCAACTTACCCGTCTTGACGAAGTCATTGACGGCGTGGCGGATAAGCATGATTGTTGTCATAAATTGACTTTGATTGACATTCTTTTTGTTCCTTAATCATAGCATATTCATCAGGCGATGGCACACACATTTCACTAAGTCTTTGATGAGATTTACACCAGCATTACGCGAGTGCAGCGGGCGGTTACAAAACAAGGCAGGAAAAATCATATTCTTGGCCTATAATGGAATCATTACGTAAACCTGGGATTAGTTAGGATGGACATAGGAGTCATATCAGATCTGCATGGAGATCGCAAAGCACTTGAAACCGTCTTGGATCGTTTTGATAATTATCATCAAGTCCAGCACATCCTCTGTGCTGGAGACTTAATCGGACGTGGCCCGGAAGAAAACCGCGTGGTTGACCTGCTGCGAGAACGGCAGATCCCGACCGTCTGCGGCAATCACGACGAGAGCACCGGGCACCTTTCAAAGTTTAACCGTGCCTTCCTCAAGCATCTCCCGTTGGATTGGGAAGGCGAGTTCGCCGGAAGACATATTTTTATGTGTCATGGCAAGCCGGGCAGCAATATGTGGGGGCTGTATCGCAATCATGCGCCCGATACACTGCTGAACATGATGCTTGGTTCGCTGGATGTCGATGTGCTCATCACCGGGCACACCCACGTCCCGATGTACGCACGAGTTCAGAACGGCTGTGTGGTCAACCCCGGCTCGATCTATACTTTCAAGAGTGCGCGGTATTCGTCACACACTTACGGCGTGCTGCATCTCGATGACCTGTCGTTTGATCTATACGATGTCTTAAAAGAACCGGAGACACCGGTCGCGCTATGAATGAAAACGTCAAAAATCAACAGGACGACTACCGCCAATACTACACCGACGACTACTACAAGCGGTGGAACTACGCCGACCGGCAGCACGGGCGCTTCAGTATGTACTGGTTCGCCCGGCGCTACTTCGCCGCCCTCATCCGTGAACACGCACCGGATGACGGCGGGCGCTTGCTGGAAATGGGCTGCGGGATGGGGCATCTGCTCGGCCTGCTGCAAGACGACTTCCGGTGCACTGGCATCGACTTAATCGACTACAGCATCGAGCAAACCCGCCGCAACGCCCCCAAAGCCGACGTCTACAAGATGGATGTCGCGGAAATCGACCAGTTCGAGGCCGGGGACTTCAGCGCGGTGGTCGCGCTGCACCTCGTCGAGCATCTGCCCGACCCGCAAGCGACCATCCGCCAGGTGAACCGGCTGCTCAAACCGGGTGGGTTGTGGTTCTTCGCCACGCCGCACCCTGAATACAGCCTGCGCCGCTTGAAGGACGCCGACACCGACGCCATCGGTAAGGATAAAACCCACATCAACTGCCACATCCCCGCTGTGTGGAAAGACTGGTGCGAGGCCAATGGCTTCGTCGTGCTCAAGCAGTTCGGCGACGGCCTGTGGGATGTGCCCTATCTGCCGTTGCTGCCCAAATCGGTGCAGTTTGCGCTGTTCGGCTTCCCCGCGCTGATGCAGGTGCTCACCCGCACCAGCTATGTTCCCACCGCGTTGGGTGTCAACCAGATCAACCTCGCCATCAAAACGGAACAAACACCGAGCCGCTGACGTCTACCCTACAACCGATAACCAAGTTGTGAGAGGGTCTTATGTTGCGCCGACTGTTGTTTTTCGTACTCGTTTTTGCCGGGCTGGGGTTAACCACCACCGCGCAAGAACCGCCGCTGCCCTGGCAGCCCTGGAACGTCGCCATCGACTATCACCGCGTCAACGTCACCGTGCGTGACCAGATCGCCACCACCGCCATTGACATGCAGTTCACCAACGACGGCGAAGGACTCGCCGAGGGCACGTTCATCTTCCCGTTGCCGGAAGGCGCGGCGGTCGATGAATTGATCATGTACGTGGATGGGCAAGCTATCGAGTCGAAGATTTTGCCCGCCGGGGAAGCCCGCGCTATCTATGATGAGATCGTGCGGCAGTACCGCGACCCCGCGCTGCTGGAATACATCGGCACCAGTGCGATTCAGGCCAACGTATTCCCCATCCCCGCCGGGGAGTCACGCCGCATCGAAATCCGTTATGGGCAGGTGTTGGAAGTAGACAACAGCCTGCTGCACTACATCTATCCGATGCACCCGGCGCTGAACGACCGCCCAATCGGGCAGATGTCGGTTAGCGTGGACGTCGAGAGCGACGACCCGATCAGCAACATCTACTCACCGAGTCATCCGATTGTGGTCAGCCGGGGCGCGGATGAGGGCAACTTCCGCGTGGGCTATGAGGCGACCAACTTTATCCCCGGTGAGGACTTCAGCCTGTTCTACGGTATCGCCAGCGAAACGATCAACGTCAATCTACTCACCTACCGTGAAAGCGCGAACGAGGACGGTTTCTTTATGCTGCTGGTGCAACCGCCACTGACCGTCGATAACGACCGCGTCATACCGAAGGACGTTATCGTCGTGCTGGATCAATCCGGCAGTATGGACGGGGCCAAGTGGGATCAAGCACGGACGGCGACCAGCTATGTGTTGGAGAACCTCAACCCGGCGGATCGTTTCAACATGGTCGTGTTCAGCACCGGGGCGCGGGTCTACGCCAATGAGATGCAGCCGGTAGGCGAAGCGGACGAGGCCAGCGCGTGGATTAACAATATGTTCGCCGAGGGTGGCACGGACATCAACCTGGCGCTGACCACCGCGCTCGACATGGCAGACCCCAACCGCACGACCACAATCCTATTTTTGACGGATGGCCTCGCCACCGAAGGCACGGTCGAGACGGACGCGATTCTCGCCAACGTCGAAGCTCGCGCCAACGACAAAACCCGTATTTTCACCTTCGGCGTGGGGGACGATGTCGATACTTTCCTGCTCGACCGGCTGTTCCAGAACTTCCGGGGCGCGGGGTCGTATGTACGTCCGAGTGAGCGCATCGACGAGGAAGTCGCCGGTCTCTACAACAAGATCAGTGCGCCTGTGCTGACTGACACCATTCTCGACTTCGACGGGGCGCTGGTCGAATTGCTGTATCCGCAAACGCTGCCGGATCTGTTCGCAGGGGAGCAGTTGACGCTGGTCGGGCGCTACCGTGACGGTGTCGAAAACCTGACGCTGACCCTGAGCGGCACGATCGAGGACGAGGCGGTGCGTTACAGCTATGACGGCCTCGACCTGCGCGACAACGCCGGGGGCGAGGCGTTCATCGCCCGTTTGTGGGCGCAGCGCCGCATCGGTGACCTGCTCAACACCATCCGTTTGAACGGCGAAAACGAGGAACTGGTCGATAGTGTCGTCAGCCTGAGCGTGCGCTACGGCATCATCACGCCCTACACCAGTTTCTTGATCGAAGAGGACGACATCCTCACGCAGCAGGGGCGCGAACGCGCACAGATGGATTTCGAGGTAGAAGCGCAGACGCTCAACCAGACCACCACCGGCAGCGGCGCGGTCGATGCTGCCGACGAAATCAACCGCATGAACCAGGCCGAAGCGCCGATGTCCCCCGCACCGACGATGCTCGCACCAGACCGTAGCACCGTCGATGGTGAGGCGTTCCCGGAAATGACCGAAGAGATGGACATGGGCGAAGCGGTCGGCGGGATGCAGAACGCCCTCAACAACGTCAATAACAAGACGTTCGTCAACCTCGACGGTGTGTGGAACGACACCACCTTCGACCCTGACACCATGCAGACCAATCAGGTGACGTTCCTCAGCGACGAGTACTTTGATCTGCTGGACGAATACCCCGAACTCGGCGATTACTTCGCGCTGGGCGAGCGTGTGATCGTCGTGCTGGATGGCGTCGTGTGGGAGGTCGTGCCAGAGGCATAGGCCCCTTAAATCGTATGCACCATCCACACGTTGGGTTCGGTGTAGGTGCCCCGGTCGTTTTCACAGTCGATCTCGACCGGCACCAGCGCACCGGGGACGACGTAGGTGCCACTTTCAGGGAAGCGCATCGCTGTCCACGCTTCCCACTCGGCGACCGTGCCGGGAACTACCATCGACTGCGGCGTGACCTTCGCAATCCGCGCCCCGTCACGCCAGTGAACGCGCAGCCAGGGGTCAAACGGTGCGCCGCTGTCGTCGTGCTGCCAGCGGATATAATTTTCCATCGGCGTGAGGGGATAGTGGCTTTTCATGTTAGACCGCACCGGGGACGACCAGCCGCTCAACCCCCAGCCGGCGCGCGTTGGCTTTCATGTGTCCCAGGCCGACCCGGCTCAACCCCTGCCCACGCAACTCAGACGTGACGTTGATCTCGATGGCGCTGACCGCGTTAGGTGTTAAACCCGCCCTGTACGTTTCGACGGCGTTGGTCAGCGCCCAATCCCACCCCTGGTCAGGCAAACTTTCGTCGTGCCCGTCCCAACGAATCGGCGCGGCGAGCATCCGCGCGATGACCGTGCCGTCTCTATCCAGCAGGCCGAGTTGATATTCGGCGAACCTTTCGTAGAGGTAACCAAACAGTTTCCCTGCGACTGTGTCGTGATTCATGAACGGCACCCACTGTTGGGCGAGTCGGTCGAATCCGGCTATCATCGCCGGTGCCTGCGCTAGCGTATGAAGGGTATACTCAGCCATTGAACCCCTAAAAGTTAGGAAAGCGAAACCTCGCCCTCATGGTAATTTTGCGGAATGTAGCCTACAATAGGGAGAAATTGTACCCGGAAGTCGATACCCATGTCCAAACAAAAAGACATCAACTTCTACACCCGTGACGACGGTATTATCGTATTTGAATTCTACACGATGGATAAGAGTGCCGCTGACCATTTTGCGGCAATTATCAAGGCCAGTGCCGCTAACGTGCCGGAAAAACTACGCGTACTTTACGACTTCCAGCATTCGCCGCCACCGACCCGTTATTTCCTCAAAATTCAATCAGAACTCTATAACGAGTTCCCACACCCGGACGACGAAAAATCTGCTTACGTGACCGGTGTATGGAACAACGAGGTCTGGATACGGATCGTGCGCAGCTATATTGTCCCGCACGATGTGATGAAAGTTTTTCGTTCTCAAGACGACGCGATTGTGTGGCTGCTGGAATAAAAAATCGCGCCGCTGGCAAGTAGACACCGGCGGCGCGATCATCACTGTTATGGGTTGACGGTGAAGGTCGTCTCGGTGTAGTTGCCCATGCCGCCCGGCCCCCACGCCGCCGACCACCAGCTATAGTTCCCGGCGGGGAGCGTCTGTGTTTCGATGGTGCAGTTGCCGCTGCTGCACACCGATAGTCCCTCGTACCACCGGTTGAGTAAGAAGCCGTTCGGCCCCATCAGATAAACGTGATACCACGCGCCGTCACTGGCTGCTGACCAGCCGAGCGCGACCTGACCGCCGCTGCTGCCGGTCGGTGTGCGTCCTTCGACGTTCCCGGCGGGCGCGAAACTGATGCTGAAATTGCGGGTGCGCGTCTGCCCGAAGCCCCCAGGTCCCCAGGCTTGCAACTCCCAGGTGTAATCACCGTTCACCAGCAGCACATTGACCTCACAGTTAGACGCGCATATGGTCGTCGCGTCGTGCCATTCGTCGTGTACGGTACGGGTGTCGTTCTTGACGACGACGTTGTACCAGCTCGCGTCGGTGTCGTGCTGCCAGCTCAGGCGGTTGCCCTGTGCCTGCACGCTGACACTGAGATTTTGAATATCCGGTGTGTTGGCGCTGACAGTGAAGCTGGTGTCGTCGTAAGCACCCATGCCGCCCGACCCCCAGGCCGCCGCCCACAGGGTATAAGTCCCGTTGGCGGTCGCGCCAAAGGTGTAGCGACAGGTGTTCGACCCGCAGACCGCCGCCCCCTCGACCCATTTGTCGAGCACGTTGCGTGTGCCACGCAGCAGATACAGGTGATACCATTCGGCGTGCGTGTCGCGTGCCCAGGTGATGTCAAAGGTCGCCCCATTGACCGAGCCGTTATTCGAGGGCGACGTGACGTTTATCACGCAGGGCACACCGCCGCCGTCATTGCGACCCAGCACCATCGTCCAACGGGTGCCGTAGCTGGCACTACCGGACGCATAACCGACGCCGATCTCATTACTGCCGGAGGCGGTCATGTTGTTGTAGTGCCCCGTGCTGTTCTCCCAACCGGAAAACACACTCGCCGGTGAGCCGTACCCGGCGGCGATGTTCTCCCCGCGTGGGTTGCCGGTATATCCGGCGCTACGGGCACGCGCCCCAAAGCTGGAGCCGTGCGGTGCGGGGTCAGGCGCGGTGTGGCTGAAATAATCACGGTTGATCATGTCCTGGCTGTGACGCTGCGCGGCGAGGGTCAGTTCCGGGTTGACGGTGAGACACCCCAGGCCGAGGTCACGCCGCAATTCGTTGACCAGCCGGATGACTTCGAGTTCGTCGGCGATGGGGCCAGCCGCGCTAGCGGTCGCCGCCGGTGCCGCGGAGATGGGTTCCTCTGCAAACACCTGCTGGGTACCCAATAAGACGATGATGATACAGAGAATGAGAGAACGCTTCATGCTGCACTCCGATAATTGATTTATGGTGGATTTCTTTATGTATTATAAATTATCTAGGGGCTTTGTACGGTTGAGATCGTGCAACAATCCATTTGAAATTCTAAATTTCTGTGTTCCCGCTCATCTAACGGAGATTTACGCAAAAATCCGCGCTCAGGCGATGTGCTCGTCTCACCCTCGCTGAGATGCACCCTTCGACCGGTGAGGGGTGCGGTGTCGTGATCCATGAGCTGGATTCCACGCGACAGGCACCCCAATCTTGTCGGTTTAACAGCTAATTGCTATCCACCGTGAACGTCGTTGCCGGAACGATGCCGTTGACGTCCGTCCATCCCAGGTAGCCGTCCGGCCCCCACTGTTGCATCCACATCTCGTAATCACCGTCAGGGATTGGCAACAACGTATTCTCGAGTGTAAGCGTGCAAGTGGTCGCATCGCAGATCTCGGTCGCATCTTCCCAATCGTAGAAGGCGGTGTATGGATCACCATCCGGCCCCACGACCTGACCGAGCCAGATCTGCATCCACAGCACGTTCGGGTCACGATCCCACGTGACTTCAGTCGGCGTGGTGTTCACCGTCCCGGACGGCGTGACGCCGGTCAACGCGCCAGCCGCTGGCGCGTCGAAATCAACGCTGAAGGTGGTGCCGTTCCAATAGCTGTTCCACGCCGGGAAGTTCGGCCCCCAGTAGGTCATCCACCATTCGTAATCATCATCGGCGAGCCATACATCGACCGGCAGCGTGCAGACCATCGTGGATGTATTGCAGATCGGTGTCTCGCTGGTGATGCCTGCGCTGCTCGCCGTCGCCGGGAACCACTGGTAAATGCCGGTCGTCGTGCCGTTGCCGACCCAGACGCCGTACCACTCCGCGCCGTCGAGATGCTGAAACTGGAACGGTCGCCAATCACCAGAGTTGGCAGCGGTTAGGGTTTGACCATCGGCGGGATAAGTACGGATGGGCAGATTGCTCGAACCAGATAGTACATCCTCGAAGACATAGGCCGCACCCGCGTCTAGCAGGCTGTCGTCGGCGGGCGAACTGCCGTCCCCGTCTTCCTCAGGTGCGCCGACGACCAGCGTGTCGCCGTCAATCGCCACGCTCCTGCCGAAGAAGTCATCCGCATCGGGGTTGCTCGCCTTCAGATAGGCTTGCTTGGTGACGACCTGCTGTACTTGCATGGGCAGATGGCTGTAGTCGGACTAGGCCGTCGCCTCCTGCTGGAACGACAGACTGAGTACGATCAGTAAGAGCAATAGACTGGTTATGCGCATCACGTTTTCCTTTTGTGTTAATTTTGTTCAGTCTATCACAGTTCAAACGTTGTCGGCACGCTTTTAGACCTCACCGCGCCCGCCCGCCCCCAGCGACGACAGGCTCTGCGCGGATTGGCGGATGGTGCGGGCCAGCACGCGCATGATGCCCCGTGCCACCTCGCCGCGATCCGCGATGAGTTCGTAGAACGGTTCTTGATCCAGCCGGAACAGCACGGTGTCCTCCAGTGTGGTGATGGTGGCGGCGCGGGGTTCGGTATCCAGCAGGGCCAGCTCGCCGAACACGTCGCGGTTGCCCAGGGTGTTGAGCGTGACCGCGCCGTCATGGACGCGCACATGCCCGTTGACGATCACGTACATGCTGCGCCCCACGTCGCCCTTCTCGAATATGGTGATGCCTTCCGGCACCTCGACCACGTCCATCAACCCGGCGAGATCGACCAGCACGTCATTGGGCGTTTCCTCGAACATGGCGATAGTCTTGAGGATGACGATCTTCTCAATCGTGGCGTACATAGGGGCATCTCCTTCAGTTGTCGTGTCGTTGATCTGCGCCAGCGCCCAGGTCGCAGCCTCACGGATGAGCGGGTCGTCGGCACTGGTGTACTCTCGCACCACGTCGATGACCGGCGCGGGGTCGTCGAGTTGGCTGGCCGCGTAGAGCGCGTAGAGCGTCATCCAGGGGTTCTGGTCATCGGCATCCCGGCGGATCAAGCCACGTAGATGCTCGTGCAGGGATCGTTCCGGCAGGCCGAAGAGGGTGACAAGCTGGCGCAGGCGATACGCCAGCGGGGTGTCGTCCAGCAGCGGTAGCAAGTAGCCGCGCATCGCGCGTGGGATGGCGTCATCGACCACTTCGACGGCGTAGGCGCGTTGCTCCGTGTTGCCGTGTATCAGCGCCTCGCGTGCCTGCCGCATGATCTCATGCCCATAGAGGAAGGCCAGCAGATCAAAGACGCGGTCGCGGGTCTGGTTGAGGTCGTTCATCAACGCATCGGCGACCAGCCACAGCGCCATTTCCGTGTCGATCGTGCCGTAAATGGTCAGTAGTGAGGCCATCTGTCGCGCCTCACGCTCGATCTGCGCTTCGATGCGGTCACGTTCGGCGGGGTCGTCGGCCTCGTAGCCGCCCTGGGTGAGCGCGTTGAGGATGGCGGTACGGATTTCCTCGTCGGTGTAGTCGATGCGCGGTTTGAGGAAGTCGATCACCAGGGGGCCGCCGATGCGTCCCATCACCCGTACTAACCGCCGCCGCAAATCACGCGCATTGTCATCAGACGACTCGAACGCCATCATGATTTCCGGCAAGGCGTCCTCCCCGCCGGTGACCAGCGCCTGCGTCGCCTCGTTGCGCAGTACAGGCAGGGTCAGCAGTTGCAGAACATCCAACCAGAGATCGGGATGTTTGATGTGCCCCGCCGCAAGGACTGCCGCCCGACGCACGTCGAGGTCATCATCGTAGAGCAGCGGATACAGCACCTCGTACAGTTCGGGGGAGCCGACCGTGCTGGCGACACGCGGGACGATCAAACGGGTGGTGATGCCTTCGTCCAGCGCGAATTGTGCCAGCTTTTGCAGGGCGCGGTCACGACCGTCCGCGCCACCATGTCGCAACAAACCGACCACCGCGCCCTGCTGCACGTTCACATTGGGGTGTTCCAGATAGACCGCCGCCGCCGCGCCGATGTTCTCACCACCGAGGGCGATCAGCGTCGAAAGGGCGGCACGGGTGACTTCCGGTGCGACCGGAGCGGTGATTAACGCCTTAACCGCATCCTGTGTTTCGACCGCGTGCAGGCGTTCGACGGTGGTCAGTGCCTGTTGCTGTACCGCCGGTTCCGCATGGGTCAACAAACCCGGCAGCGCGGACTTCAAATAATCGGGATCGACGGTTTCGAGCAGCGTCATCGCGTAGATCACGGCTTCGGGATACTCGTCGTTCAGTTCTTCACGCAGCAGGCGCACACTCTGCGCGTCGATGACCTCGAAGCTGCCATCACCCAACCGACGCCGGACGATGGCCTGTCGTAATGCGCGAGGATAGGCGAGAAAGGTCACAATCACCGTGCCAATCCACACGACGGCGACACCGATAAAGATCAGCGCCAGCGATGTTGCACCCAGCCCATAACCGCGTGTGAGTATCAGCAACATAAACCCGACCACGCCAATCGAGAGCGGTTCCACGATGCCCTGTCCGATGGCCTGCGTGCGCGAGCGTTCTTCCGGGGGCAGGGGTTGGTAGAGCAGCAAGCGCGAAATAGCATCCACGCTGAAGCCCAGCGCCCCGTTCGCCAGCTTCGCCGCCGCGCCGAACACGAAGATCAGCGTCAACGCCGCGCCCAGCACCTCCGCTGTGATGAGCAGACCGATGCACAGAGTCACTAGCACGGGCATCAGCAGCGCCGCCGTTCGCATCCCGATGCGTCCGATCACACGGCTGGCGAAAAAGTTACCGAACAGCAGCAGCGTCCCCTGCACCGTGCCGAAGAACACACCGAGGAAAGCCGTCAGTTCTTGATCGGTCGGGAATTCCTCCTCGGCGAGATCGTAGAAAATGTTATCTATAAAGTAAAAGCCCACCCACCAGATGCAGATCAGCGCGAAGATGTAGAACACATAACGCCGCCGGAAGCTGTTCTGTGTGATCTGCCGGGCGGTGATGCTCGGTTGTTCTCCGTCTTTGTCGTCGTCCTGGGTAGCATTAAGGCGATGCCCATAGGTGCGCAGCAGTACCAGTACCAACAGCGCGATCAGCAGGCCGATGCTTATGATGCTAAAGGCGAAGATGTCTCTCGGATCAACGTATTGCGCGATCACTGAGATGAACAAGCCACCGAAGATGTTCGCCCCCGGCACCATCATCCGTATCACACCCATCAGACGTTTGCCCTGCCGCACATCAAACAGACGATTCAACAGGGTGCCAAAACCGATCCATATGACGGTCGTCACCACCTCAAACCAGATCGGCAGCAAGAACAAAGGCCAGATCGCGTCGGTCACACCCAGCAATACCCGCAGTGCGACCGTCCCGACGAAGATAAAACTGACGTTGAGCACCAACAGCGTCGTGAAGGGCACACGACTACTGATTTGAATGTACATGAAAGCGATAAATGTTGAGATGATCGCAAAAGCGATGTAAAGCAGTGGCAGACCTTCGGAACCAAACGCCTCAATGAACATGCCCATCGCCGGTACGTTGATGAAAACAAAGGTGAGGCCCATGCAAAAAGCAATCATCATCAGTGTGCCGACCATATGACGTTCACCGGGGCGGACGTCGAACAATTCAGCAAGTTTGAGCAGCAGCGTCATACTATCTCGACTCATGCGCGTTCAGAACTGCATTATGGTAGCACTTCGTTGAATAATAGGAAAGCGAGTTGAGCATTCCCATAGAAATTATCACCCATCCATACATCCTCTGTTATATTCGATGATGAAAATTAATCTTAAGGAGTCTCAAGCAAATGGCATTACGTACCGCAGAAGCAAAATGGGATGGCAGCGTTAAAGAAGGCAGTGGTCAAATCAAGTTGGGCAGTGGTGCATTTGAGGGGCAGTACTCTTTCGCCTCTCGTTTTGAAGAAGGCACCGGCACCAACCCCGAAGAACTCATCGGTGCCGCCCACGCGGGCTGCTTCAGCATGGCGTTGAGCGCCGGCCTAGGCCGTGCCGGTTTCAACCCGGAAAGCGTCCAGACAACCGCGAAGGTTCACCTGACGAAAGGCGAAAACGGCTTTGACATCAGCCGGATCGAACTGCACTGTGAAGCCAAAGTCCCCGACATCAGCCAGGAGAAGTTCATGGAACAGGCCGAAGCGGCAAAATCCGGCTGCCCGGTGAGTCGTGCGCTGGCTGGCACCGAGATCTCACTTGAGGCGACACTGAAGAGCTAACGCCTACAACAGCGAGATCTGAGCCTCGGCGGCGCGTGCCGCGTCATCGACCATGCCCAGCCGGGTGAACATCACCAACACCTGCTGGAGCTTACGGGCGGCGGTGGCGCGCTGCCCGCGCTTGCCTAAACTGATCGCCTGCATGTATGTCGTGCGGGCGACCTCGGCATCAGCGCGGATGGCTCGGAAGGCCTGGATAGACGCTTTGAAGTGCTGGTCAGGATAATCTGAGTAGGCCGGTTCCAACGACTTACCCAGCGCGTCGATCACCAGCGCGAGGCTGCGTTCTGCATATCCCAGGTGGAGTGGGCCGCCGTGTTCCTGGGCAATTTGTCGGGAGCGCATCGCCAGCGACCAGGCATCTTCGGCCTTACCATCTTCGATCAACAGGCGCACATGACCGTAATACAGTTCACAGTAGATCGTTGCCCAGTTGTTGTTAAACTCACCCTCGTGGCTATCAACCAGGGCCTGTGCTTTTTCCAGGGCGCGGCGGGCGCTGGGGTAACGTCCCTGTGCGATGTACAACAAGCCTTCGTTCGTGGCTGCCATCGCGCGTAAGTTGGGCATGTCTTCCGTAATGGTTTGGGCCTGCACCGCCCGGAACAGGCGTAGTGCCTCGGCAAAATCGCCCTTCAACTGGTGGTTAATCGCCTGGTTGAGTTCGGATATGGCGACCTGGGCGGCATCGCCAATCTGCTCGTAAAGTCGGCGCGCCTGGCTGTAATGTTCGATGCTGGCGGGCAGGTTGCCCCGGTACCCATGCACATAACCAAGCGTGGTCTGCAAAAATGCCTGATCTGCCCGATGCGCTCGTGCCTTGGCTTCTTCGAGCAGCACATCGAGTTGTTCGAGGGTATCTTTGTAAGAGCTTTCGCCCTGGCTCCACGCATGAGAGATAGCATTGGCCTGCTGGCGAAAGTCTGGTGTAATTGCAATATCGTCGCTCATCATTATGAACCTCAACATACGATAATATATCTATTATATTACCAGAAGTTAACGTTGCGGTGTGTTGATCGTCACCACGTAAAATTATCAGATCACAGGAGGGGTAAATGCCACCAAAATCTATCGGTGAACAAAATTACGAGATCTTTGCTGACCGCTACGCCACTCGTGCCACGACTAAACCCCACAACGCCTACTATGACCGTCCGGCGGTGTTTTCTCTGTTGCCGGAGGTCGCCGGGTTGCGCGTGCTGGACGTGGGCTGTGGCCCCGGCGAGTACACGACTCGCCTGGTAGAACAGGGCGCACACGTCACCGCGTTCGATGTGACCCCGCGCATGGTGGCGATCACGAAAGCCCGCATCGGTGACCGTGCGGATGTGCTGCGAGCCAACCTTGAAAACGCGCTGCCGTTTGCCAGTGCCACCTTCGACCTCGTCCTCTGCCCGCTGGTGCTGGATAATATCGAGGATTGGGGGGCGGTGTTCAAAGAGTTTCATCGCGTGCTCAAACCCGGCGGCACGCTGGTCTTTTCCTCCGGGCACCCGCAGGGGGATTACGAATGGCTGCATTATCGCGTAAAACGCGAGATCAACTACTTCGAGGTCGAGTATCACGAGATCGAATGGGGGGGCTTTGGCGACCCGAAGCCGCTCATCCGCTTCTACCGGCGTCCACTCGCCGAGCAGATCAATCCGTTGTTGGCGGCGGGCTTGACGCTTGATCACGTCCTCGAACCCCGACCGACCGAAGAATTCAAAAAAGCTGACCCGGAACGCTACGAACGGCTGATGCACGCACCGGGCTTTATTTGCATGCGGGCGACGAAAGGCACGGCATGAGTAAGACGTTTGACTTGATCTGCATGGGACGCAGCACGCTCGATTTGTTTGGCGACGAGGTCGGTGCGGACTTCGCCGACCTGACCGGCTTCCGCGCCTATGTGGGCGGTTGCCCGACCAACATCTGTGTGGGGGCGCAGCGTATGGGCTTGCAAACCGCGCTGATTACCGGCGTCGGTGACGACTTCGTCAGCGGGTTTTTGCTCAAGTTCCTGCGTAACGAGGGGATTGATACCCGCCGCGTGCTGACTAAACCCGGCTACCACACCAACACGGTGCTGGTCGCCTTGCAACCACCGGAGGCCATGCAGTTCGTCGCCTATGTCGCGCAAAACGCCGACCTTGAACTTACGGTCGAGGATGTGCTGGCCTCCCCGCTAGAGGACTGCCGCGCCTTTCTGTTCACCGGGATGTGCTTGATTAAAGACCCCAGCCGCACCGCGACCGCCACCGCCGCCGAAACCGCCGCGAACGCCGGAGCCAAAGTGCTGATGGATCTCGACTATCGCGTGCCGATGTGGGCTGACCCGCGCATCTACGGGACGAACGCCCGGTTGGTGCTGCCACTGGTCGATGTCGCTATCGGCGGAGAAGATGAAGTACGCGCCGCTGCCAGCACGGACGACCTGGATGCAGCGGTCAACGTGCTGCTTTCAAAAGTACGCGAGGCGTTGATCGTCAAGCGTGGGGTGCGGGGCTGCACGGTCTATACCACTGGTGGTGATATGATCGACGTATCGCCCTTTTCGGTGAAGGTGGTGAACTTCCTCGGCGCGGGGGATGCCTTCGCCGGTGGCTTCACCTACGGCTATCTCAACGGCTGGTCGCTGGCACAGGCGGCGACGTTGGGCAACGCCTGTGGTGCGATGGTCGTCGCGGAACACGGCACGGCGAACGCCATGCCCACCCATGACCGGGCGCTGGCATTCGTCGAGGCACGCGGCGGCTTCTAACCTACGCCGATCCCGCCGGTGGTGATACGATAAACAGTGATTTGTGAAGTGAAACGCACGGTGAGGTTATGTCACAACAGCAAAACAAAAACAGACGCAGCAAACCCGGTGGCTGGGATGCCGTCGCCGCGTGGTATGACGGTTGGGTCGGCAAGGGCGGTAGCCATCATCACCGTAAGCTGGCGATCCCGGCGCTGCTCAAATTGCTCGACCCGCAACCGGACGAGGCCGTGCTTGACATCGGCGCAGGACAGGGGGTGCTTGCCCCGGATGTCGCCAGAGCCGGCGCGTATTATACCGGCGTGGATGTCGGCGAAAAGTTGCTGGAATACGCCCGACAGCATCACGGACAACACGGGCGCTTCCTAGAAGGGGACGCGGCGCAATTGCACCAACTCTCGTTTATGCACGCGGATCAATTCGACGCGGTGACCTTTCTGCTCAGTATTCAAGATATGGATCCGTTAGAAGATGTGCTGCGTGAAGCGGCCTGGGCGTTGCGTCCCGGCGGACGGATAGTCCTGCTGATGACGCACCCGGCTTTTCGCGTGCCGCGCCAAAGTGGGTGGGGCTATGATGAAAATCGTAAGCTGCAATATCGCCGAGTGGATCGCTATTTGACGCCGCTGCCCGTCCCGATGAAGCAGCACGACACCGGCGTGACCATCAGCTTTCACCGACCGATCGGCGAGTACGTCAACACACTGGCGCAAATTGGCTTGATGACCGACCGCATGGAGGAGATCCCGGTGGGTAACAAGGCGCTGGGCAACAAGAAACGCAGCAAAGCAGAAAAACTCGCCGATAGTGAAATTCCGCTGTTTTTGGCATTGCGGGCACGCAAACCCCTGTTCTAATGGCTGCATCAACCGTAGACACCGCACCGTAACAACCGCAAAACAGACGACCACCATCAGATGGTGGTCGTTTTGGCTTTAGCGGCGTTTTAGCGAGCGAGGGTTTCCGCCAGTTCAAACAGCTTGGGGTCTACCGGGCGATGCTTCCCGGCGACTTCCTCGTGTGGGGTGGTGGCAACCTGATTGCCCCTCAAGCCGACCAACACGCCATAATTACCCGCCGCAAGCTGTTCGACGGCCCCCGCGCCCAACCGTGAAGCGAGGATGCGATCAAAGACACCGGGTGCGCCGCCGCGCTGCACATGGCCTAGCTTGGTCGTGCGCAGTTCAAAGCCGACTTCTTCTTCCAGCGAGTCGTGCTCCCGAAAATAGTCGTTGAGCGCATCCGCGTTATATTTCGCCCCTTCCGCGACCACCACCAGACCGTGCGCTTTGCCGCGTGCGTAGGCTTCTTCGAGGGTCTGCGCGACTTCTTCGGGCGGGTTGGGCACTTCGGGGATGCAGACCGCCTCCGCACCACCAGCAATGCCGGACATCAACGCTAGATAGCCGCAGTCTCGCCCCATCACCTCGACGAAAAACGCGCGGGTGTGCGAGGACGCGGTCACCTTGAGCCGGTCGATGGCTTCCACCGCAATGTTCAGCGCGGTATCGACACCAATGGTAATGTCAGAGCCGTACAGGTCGTTATCAATGGTCGAGGCCACACCGACCACCGGAAAACCGAGCTTGTGCAGCGCATGAGCGCCGGTCTGTGAACCGTTGCCGCCGATGACGACCAGCCCGTCGATCTCATTCTGGTTGAGTTGGCGCAGGCCGTCGCGCTGGCCTTCCTCTGTGCGGAAGTGAGGCGCACGCGCACTACCGAGGAACGTCCCGCCGTTCTGGATGATGCCGCCGACATCGCGAGCGTTTAACGGGCGCATCTCACCCGCCAGCAGACCGGCGTAACCGTGTTCGATCCCGTAGACCTCCCACCCATGCGCGATGCCAGCCCGTGTCACCGCACGGATCGCGGCGTTCATGCCGGGGGCATCGCCACCACTCGTTAAGACTGCAATACGTTTCACAGAAATTTACTCCCTTTTGCCGTCCAGTAAAAAGCGTGCCGCAGCGGGGAAGCGTTTACCCCACGCGGCCTCGTTGTGTATGCCGCCAAAGTCTTCAGTGTACAGCAAGGCGTCGTCGCCGTAACCCTTTTCCTTGAGCAGATCACGCAACCGGCGCACACTGCGCATGTAGCTGAGGGATTGCATCATCGCGGCGTTTTTCATGCGTCCACGTGTCTGGTCGGACATATCACCTTCCTGTGTGCCAATGTCGAGGTAGATGCGTCCGGGTGGGGTCGGTGCCTGTTCGATGAAGCGCGTCAGCAGTGACTTACCGAACCATGCCGACGGACTCAACGCCCCGCACAGGCCGAACACATCTGTGTGGGTGAAGTAACCATACAGGCTGATGAGGCCGCCCATCGACGAGCCAATCAGCGCGGTGTGGTCACGGTCGGGCAAGGTGCGGAAGTGTGCGTCTACCAACGGCTTGACCGTCTCCGTGACGAATTGGAGATACTGCTCGCCGCCGCCGGAGACCATCCAACTGGCGGTGAACGGGTTAAACTCGTACATCCGGTTAGTTTTGTTGGTGATGCCGACCACCAACGCCTCGATCCCTTCAGCGGCGAGGGCGGTCATCTGCTCATCGACACCCCATTCTCCGGCGAAGCTGGTCTCCGCGTCGAACAAGTTTTGACCGTCGTGCATGTAAAGCACGGGATAACGCACCGCCGTCGCCGTGTGATACGACGGCGGCAACCACACCAGGATGTCGCGGTCGTTTTCCAGTTGGGGGCTGTGCAGCGCCGGGTAGACGCGCAGGTCACCGGTCACACCATCCGCGTCGTTGAGGGCGTGGTAATCTTGCCAGTCGCTCATAAATCCTCACCGCCGTTGACTTTGACCACTGTACCGGTGATGTAATTCTCGCTCACCAGATAGACCACCGTCCGCGCGACGTCCCCGGCGTTGCCGGTGCGCCCTAATGGGCTGCGCTGCCCGATTTGCTGCCATTGCTCATCAGAGGTACCCGCGTCTTTCATCACCGGGCCGGGCAGCACCCCGTTCACGCGGATGTTATACTCGCCCAGGCTCATCGCACCGACTTTGGTCAGCATGTAAAGCCCGGACTTGCTGATATTGTGATCGACACGATCAGGCCAGGGGTTGACCGCGCCATAATCCAGGATGTTAACGATGCTGCCGCCTTCTAAGCTGTTGTCTTGCATCAGACGGGCGGCGGCCTGCATACACAGGAAGGGCGCGGTCAGGTTCACGCTCAGCGACTTGTTCCAGTCGTCCAGCGTGACGTTCATAAAAGTGTTGGCGCTAAAGATCGACGCGCTGTTGACCAGAATATCCAGCTTGCCGTAGTTTTCTTTCACCGCATCGAACACCGTCTTAACGCCTTCGTTGGTGCTAACGTCCGCCTGGACGGCGTAGGCGTCCACACCGTAAGACTTGATCTCTTGCGTGGTTTCACGCACGGTGGATTCTTCGGAACTGTGATAATGTACCAGGATGTTAACACCGTTCTTCGCCAATTCCAGCGCGATGGCCTTACCAACACGGTGGGCGCTACCCGTAACCAGTGCGACGCGCTCTGTCAGATCAACCTGCATAATCCGTCCTTACTTCCAGTTTTGAGAGTTGGCTATCATTATAACGTGGAAACAAAAAAGGTACCCCTTCTAGGGAAGGGATACCTTCTTCATCGGTGATTGTGTGACGCTGGCTTTAGTAGCCGCCAGTCGGGATGGCAAACAGGAAGATCGCCGAAAGCAGCGCGATGATGACCGGCACCGCCAGCGTGAGCGCAAAGACCTTGCTGTCGGTGTTCAGGTGCATGTAGAAATACACGACAAGGAACACCTTCGCCAGCGCAATCGTCAGGTTGACCGGGATCGTGATGATGTCTGCCGTGATGATCTCCGCGACCAACACCTCGATTATCGTCAGCACACCCAGGCCCAGGAACACACTCGTATACAACGGGATGTCGTAGGTCTTGCCCCGGAACACGGTCACATCGCCGTGATGTTCGTGGTGTAGGGCTTCTTCCGGCGTTTCCGGCGGGCCGCCTGCGGACTCGATGCTTTCTTCAATCGCGGTGACGGCGCTGTCGAACGTTTCCACGACGGGCGAGTCGGTCGCATCTTCCGACTCCTCGATCATCTCGACCACGCCCTCTTCAAAACCTTCGATTTCGTCGTCGTCTTCGACTTCTTCGAGGCGGTCTTCAAGTTCTTCAGCCTGCCCCGGTGGGTAGTCATCCGGTTTGGGCACGGAATGGGCAACGTCTTCGATTTGCTCGTCGGTCAGTTCTTCGTTCGTTTCGTTCTTGGATTTTTCGCTCATCGAGTTCCTCCGTTAGATCAGGTAAATCAGGGTGAACAGCAAAATCCAGACGACATCGACGAAATGCCAGTACAGGCCGAACACTTCCACCCCGGCGTAATTGTGTGAGCTGTAGTTGCCGTTCCGTGCGCGTCTCATCACCAGCAGGCACCACACGATACCGACGAACACATGCGCCCCGTGGAAGGCCGTCGGCCCGTAGAAGCGCGCCCCCAGTCCCTCCCATTCATCGCCGGACATGCCGAGCGTCAACCCTTTGTCAGAAACGGTGTTGTATTCGACATACTGCAAGAACAAAAAGATCGCACCGAACAAGGCGGTCAGGCCGAGCCAGCGCACCATGCCGGGAATATCGTCTTTCTGGATCTGGCGCAAGCCCATCACCATTGCCCAACTGCTGGTCAGCAATAGGAAGGTGTTGAACGTCACCAGCAAGATACCGCCCAGGCCGACGGCTTCATGAAATTCATGCACGATTTCTGGATGTTGGATGCGGAAGATGATATACGGTGCGATCATCGCGGTGAAGATCACGATTTCACTCGCCAGGAACAACCACATCGCAAACTTCTGGTTGTCAATACTGCGGGCTTCGGCTTCGAGTTCTGCCGCAGTTGGATTTTCGTTGATGGTCATGTCACTCATCGGTCAACCCCCTTACTTGTTGCCCAGGCCTTCGGGCAAGCCGCGTAGCGATTTCGCCAGCGACCCGGCACCCCGCCCGATTGTATGGCTGAGCACCTGCGGATACACGAGAATAAAAGCAAATACCAGCGCGTTAATCACGGAAAGCGACCAACGCAGCCACTCCGGGCTTGGGATGGCGAGACCGATCAACACATAGTAGAACGCGGTATACAGGCCACCCGCCGCACCCAGGAAGATGAAGAAGTTGGTAAACCCTTCACCGATGATGCTGTGCAGGATAGGCCGGATGGTGAAATAGGCGGCAAAGACGATGCCGAAGAACGCGGAAAGCGCGATACGCTGCCATTCCGGCTCGCTGACGGGCACGCCGACGAACACGTAATACAACATCAGGAACAGCACCAGCGCCAACCCCGCAAACAGCGCGTAATCTGAGAGCTGATACTTCACCTCGACCATTTCGATGTCTTCGTCCGGCGTGCTGGAAAGCATCCGCGTGGAGTCGACTTCGGCAACGGACTTTACGCCTTCGTTGAGGCTGGTAAACAACAGCGCCAACCCACCACCGATCACCAGCAGGGTGGCGATTGTGACCAGTACGAACCCGGCAAACAGCGTCAACTGGCTGAGTTCCGTTTCCACGCCAAGCACGGGGATTTCCCACGTACTATAACCGACGTCGGTCGGTGATGCTGCCGGGTCGCTGGTCTGTTGCAACACAAGGCCGGTCGGCAGCGTGACGAACGCGCCAATCGCCACCAGGATGACGGTTAACCAGAAACTCAACGACCAGAGCGAATACCCCAGCACGGAGGCCGGTTCTTCTTCGCCTTCTTTCTCGTGGTGGTGGTCTTCCGCCTCAGCGGGGACGATGGCGAGGCCGGTTTCTTCATCGACTTCAGGCTCATGTGGGTGGGTGTTCATGCGCGGGTCAGTCGCCCCCATACCCCAGATGAACGCCCCTGAAGTCACAAACACTGCGAGGATCAACCCGATTTCGGGGTCCCACACGGGGTCGATGCTTTGCAGCGCACGCATGACGATAACAAAAACGCACGCACCAATAAAACCGAGTATGGCGGCTGGTACGGCGCGAGTAAGTCCAGGTTTCATTAAATACCGCTCCTTTGGATGTTTTGCCGACGCTTACGGCAACCGAATCAGATCAAAAATAAGTTTTACCACGCGATCCAATAGATTGTGACGTAGAAGATTGCCCAGGCGATAAACACGAAATACCAGAGCTTCACCCCGGCTTCGACCGCCCAAAAATCCAGAGAACCATAATGCCCGTCCCGCGCTTGAAAGTAAACGCCCAGTAAATAAGCGCCGATGACAAAAGCGTGTACCATATGGAATCCCGTCATCAAGCGGAACACCTGCGCGTATTGTGAGCCGGGGCTGATGCTGAAAAACTCGAACACCATCACGCCGATGAACAGCCCCCCTAACCCGATCACACCCAGCCATTCGACCAGGAAGCGCGGGCGGTCGTCAGTTTGGATGGCGCTTAATGCGCGGCGGGCCAGAAAACAACTTAGCAACAGCGCCCCGGTCGCAAATGTTGCCGGGAGCAGGCTGGCGCGTTCCGCGCCTTCCGGCAACCAATCAGCGGAGTAGCTCAACTGCCAATTGACCATCACCAGGCACAGGAACGCCATAATCCAGCTTACCTGAAAAATGAACATCCCGGCGCGTTTGTTGCGCAAGGCCTGGAGTTCTTCGCGTGTGAGATTGTCTTCCAATAAATTCTGATTTTGCATAGTGGTTGTTACGCTAAGGCTCACGTGCGGATGAAGTAAGGACACGGTTTGCACCGTGCCCCGGCATGTTTGTCTCTTTAGCTAGTCCCCGGAAGGTTCAGGCGCGAGTGGTGCCTCGCTGCTAATCGCGCGGTCTTTATCTTTATCGAACGCGGGCGATTTGCCGAACCGCTTCTCCATCGCATCCAGGTAAGCGCGGGAGGCGTCCGTGCCGTAACCATACGGGTCTTCAAAGGCGATCGGCTCACCGACGAAGTTGTAAGCCGGCGGCGGGGAGGTCGTCTGCCATTCCAGCGTGAGCGCCCGCCAGGGGTTAGCACCGGCGATCTCACTGCTGCGCATTGACCAGATCGCGTTCGCCACGAAGACAAAGGTCGAAATCCCCAGGATGAACGCACCGAGGCTCGTCAGCACGTTGAGGTCTTGCAGCGCCGGGTCATACACGGCGACACGACGCGGCATCCCCAGCGCACCGCTGAAGTGCATCGGGAAGAAGCTCAGCACGAAGCCGACATAGGTCAGCCCGAAGTGGATGCGCTCCAGCCGCAGGTTCATCATGCGCCCGGTGATCTTAGGCCACCAGTGATACAAACCGGCGTACACACCGAACACACTACCACCAAACAGCACAAAGTGGAAATGCCCGACGACGAAGTAGGTATCATGCATGTGGATGTCCACCGGCACAGAGGCCAGCATCACACCGCTGATGCCGCCGATGACGAACAGCGAGAGGAAGCCCAGGCCGAACAGCATCGAGCCGTTCAAGCGCAGCTTACCGCCCCACACCGTCCCCAACCAACCGAAGATCTTAATCCCGGTCGGCAAGGCGATAATCATCGAGGTAATCATAAACGGAATGCGGAGTTCCGGTTGCAGGCTGGTGAACATATGATGTGCCCAGACCGTAAAGCCAACCAGCGCAATCGCCATGCTGGAAAGCGCGATCATACGATAGCCGAAAATCGGCTTACGCGCATGGACGGACAGCACTTCACTCAGTACACCGAAGCCGGGCAGCACCATGATGTATACCGCCGGGTGGCTGTAGAACCAGAACACGTTCTGCCACAGCAGCACGTCACCGCCAGCCGTCGCGTCAAAGAAGGTCGTCCCGGCTACACGGTCGAGCAGCATCAGCGTCAGCGCACCCGCCAGGAACGGTGCCGCCAGCACGATGATGACTGAGGTCGCCAGGGTCGCCCAGACGAACAGCGGCATCTGGAAGTAACTCATCCCTGCCGGGCGCATGTTCTTGATGGTGACGATGAAGTTGATCGCCCCCAGGATGGAAGAAACGCCGAGCAGATGGATCGAGAGCGCCCACAACGTCTGCCCGTCGTTGCTGTACTGGGCAATCGTACTCAGCGGCGGGTAGCTCGTCCAACCGGCTTCTGCCGGGCCGACCAGATAGCCCATCAGCAGCAGCAAACCTGCCGGGGGGATCATCCAGAAGGCGAAAGCGTTCAGCCAGGGGAAGGCCATATCTTTCGCCCCTAGCATCAACGGCACCAGATAGTTGCCGAAACCGGCCCACATCGGAATGATGAAGGCGAAGATCATGATCGTCCCGTGCAGCGTGAATAATGTGTTGTATTCCTGACCGTTGCTCAGCAGGTCAAGCGCCGGGGTGAGCAGCTCCCAGCGGATGAGCATCGCCATAAAGCCAGCGATGATGAAGAACGTGAAAGTGGTGACCATATATTGCACACCGATGATCTTGTGGTCAATCGACCAGCCGAGATACTCGCTAATTGTAGGTAGAGAACCCTTTTCCGCTTCCCTACCCAATGGATATGATGCAGTTGCCATAAATATAGTTCCTCTCGTCTCTTATGCGCCGGTATCGGCTTCTTCGTCCATCGTCGCCGCTTCCGTGTCGTCAGCGGCTTCTTCTTGCATGTCTTCACCGTCCTCAGTACCCGCATCGTCGGTGGCTTCCTCACCACCTTCACCTTGCTCCAACACGACCGGGTGGTCGGGGTTGTCCTCGTTAATCAGACTGAGCAGATTTTCCTGATCGCACACACTTTCTTCGCTTTCCGTGCGTGTGCACAGGTAGGAAATGATATAGTACACATCAGAGGTCGGCATGTAGCTGGCACCCTCCGGCTCATCCGGTTGGAAGACGTTCATATAAACACCAGCATAACCGGGTACTTTGTATTCTTGCGGGTAATAAAGCGAGCGATACAGATACTCTTCCGCAGATTGTCCGCTGACGCGCTGGGTGGCGTTGTCACCGGAGTTATTGAGTGATGGCCCGACGTTGGCGTTCCAGTCGATGCCCTCATCTTGCAATATATGGCAGCCCGCGCACGGGTACGCACCCGACGCAAGGATCTGACGCCCACGAGTGACCGGGTCAGCCGGTGGGTCATAAACCGGGTTCCACAGCGCGTCCATCACCGCGAGGTAGTCCTCTTCGTTCTCGTAGACGTTCACATAGCTGAACATCTGCCCGTGCCCGGCACCACACAATTCTGTGCAGACCACACGGTATCGCTGTACGTCGAAATCCTGATCGGCGACCGTCAGCACTTCGGTGTCGTCCCCGGTGATTTGTGGGGTAAACCTCACCTCGGTGGTGCGACCGGGCAGTAAGTCCTGCTTGACGCGCATAGAAGGCACCCAGAAGGAATGGATAACGTCCTGTGTAGTCATCACCATCCGCGCCGGGCGGTCAGAGTGCAGGTGTAGTTCTGGTGCGGAGACCAGACCGGCGTCATCAACCCGTGCCTGCTGGTCAGGCGTCAGGCCAGCGTAGAGCGTCTCCGGTATGTCATAGTTGAACGTCCAGGCATAGCGTGCGCCGATCACCTCGACGACCTGTTCGTTATCTTTCGGCTCCCAGATGTCGATCCAAACCATATAACTATAAATCACCAGGAAGAACAAAATCACCGCCGGGATCGCCGTCCAGACGAGTTCGAGTGTGGCGTTACCGTGTACGGTTGGGCCATCACTGGTGTTGTCATCAACGGGGACGCGAAAGCGAATCACCGAATACAACAGTAAACCCTGCACCAGCAGGAACAGGCCGCCACCAATACCAAGCATAATACTAAAGAGTCCATCGATCTGTTCGGCTTCGGCGGAAGCCTGTGCCGGGAACAGCGCGGGGGTACCGATGAGCGCGATGATCACACCGCCGATCATCAGTGCGACCGTCAAAGCGCCGATAAACACCGGCAGATTGCGCGTCGTCCCTGTGTTACGTAGTTTCCCAAAATCCATCTCGTTTGTCCTGATCCATCCCTTTGGAACAAATGCACGCAGTGTTGAGGTATGAATGACTCGCCCCGCGTGAATAGCAAGTCTAAAATCGTTAATTGTTAAATTTTACACAATTCTCTACACTAAATTATACATTATGTCCATCACTTTACAAGCATTTCTCACATTAATTTAGTTTGTAGCTCATTATTAGATTGTACCATACGCGTCACGACTTGCAATTGGCATCTGCTATCGGTATAAACATACGCGATTGTATGAACACATTGGAGGGATCATGTCGGCAGAGCGCGACGCCCAACTTGACGCCATCGCGGAGCGCATCCGCGCTTGTAAAGAATGTCGCCTGCACGAACAGGCCACCAACGCCGTCCCCGGTTATGGCAACGTCCATGCGGATATTCTGTTCATCGGGGAGGCCCCCGGCTACAACGAAGACCAGCAAGGGCTACCCTTCGTCGGGAAGTCCGGGCGTTACCTGGATTATCTGCTCGACTTGATCGGCATGAAGCGCGACGAGGTATTCATCGCCAACATGGTCAAGCATCGCCCGCCGGATAACCGTGATCCCCACGCCGACGAGATCGAAGCGTGCAAGCACTTTCTCGATGAGCAGTTCGCGGTGATTGATCCGCTGGTAGTGGCGACTTTAGGCCGCTTCAGCATGGAATATTACCTCGGCAAGCGTAACAAGATCACCAAAGTACACGGGCAGCCGGTTTACCGTGAAGGCCGTGCTTACTATCCGCTCTATCACCCGGCGGCGGCACTCCGCAACCCCGCCCTCCGTTGGGATATGGAAACGGACATCAAGCGCATCCCCGAAGTGGTCGCTGATGTGCGCCGCCGCCGCGAAGAAGGCGCAGCCCCCCCCGACGACTCCGCGCCGCCGCCCACCGACGAACCGCCGGAACAGCTTAATCTGTTTTGAGGCCAGCCATGAATCAATTTTCCGACGGAACGGTTCGCTGGGCGATCTATGGTGTGTTGGGGGTGTTTTTGTTGATCGGCTTGTTTCTGCTCGCGCTCACCTTGCAGGCGTGGCAAGCGGACAACATCGAGGCGATTGCCAACGCCCGCATCTCCCAACGGACCACACGCACCACCGACGACGGTGAGCGCATCTACAACGTCGAATATACCTACGTCGTCGATGGGCAGGACTATAGCGTCACGGAAGAAATCAGCAGCGGACAGTACGCCGCCCTTGCCGGTCGTGAGATGATCGGCATCACCTACTTACCCGAAGCGTCACAGCAGGCCAGCATCACCGATGACCTGGGCGAAGGCCCCGACGTTGTCGCGTTGACCATCATCACGACGACCTGGTTGGTCGGTGTGCCGTTGGTGTTCGGCTCGTTGTTGTTTGTGCTGCAACGCCGCCGACGCTCAATCATTTAGCAGTTCACGCAGCGCCGCCGGGGATTCCGCCAGCAGATGATCGCGCAATTGCGGCGCGGCGGCGTCTAAGGCGGGTTGGCAGCGTTCACGGGCGGTTTGCGGTTGCCCTTGCAGGAAGGCGACCACCCCACGATTATAAGCAATCGCCGGGTCATCAGGGATCAATACGGCGGCGCGGTCGTAATCTGCGAGTGCGGCCTCTAGCATCCCGGTTGCCTGTCGCGCCCCCGCCCGCGCGAGGATCAGCCGTGCGTAAACCCCACCGATCGTCAACGAAGCGGCATCACTGACGCCCTCGTCCGCGAGGATGGCGGCCCGTGCCGATGGATCGAAGTTGTAGCGAGCTTCGATCATCACGATGGCATCGTCGTAATGCTTGACCGCCGCCGCGCTGTCCCCGCGCTGCATGGCGAGGTCGGCGGCCCACTGCACCCACCGCCATGAGGTCAACGGCAGCGCGGCAAGCACGGCCTGCGCGGTTTCAAACTCCTGATGTACTTGTAAATGATGCAGATAGCCCTCCGCCAGCCGTTCGTGATTGGGAAATTGCGTATGCCCGGCGGCCAGGGCGGTACCGGCGGCGACGGCGTCCCCTAGTCGATTGTGTAATTTGGCTTGCAGCATGTAATCGTCCGGCGTGCGTTCGGGCAGCGTGGCGAGGTCATCAAGCGCGGCCTTGAGCAGCGCCGGTTCGGTCTGCTGTGACCGCGCCGCCGCCCGTAAACGCAGCGCGGCGGCATCGGCGGGATGATCGCGCAGGTGCGCGTCGAGCGCGTCGAGCGCGTCGGGCAGTTCCCCTGCCTGGATGAACGCTTCCGCGAGTTGCAGCGGTGTGTAGCTCATATGCGAGTCTCCTCGACATCTTCGGGCAGGTTGAGCGGCAGTTTGACGATGAACGTCGTCCCATCACCGACCGCGCTGCTCACCAGAATCTCGCCGCCGTGTGCTTCGATGATCTCCTTACTGATGCTCAGACCAAGACCGGTGCCCTTGCTGGTGTTGTGTTCCCCGACGCGCACAAACGGCTTGAACACATCCGGCAGCAGATGTTCCGGGATGCCGATGCCAGTATCCTTGACCTCAAAGATCAACCAGTCGGCCTGATCGAGTTTGGTTTCCACGTCGATGCGACCGCCATCCGGTGTGTAGTTGATGGCGTTCGTCACCAGATTGGTGACCACCTGTGTGATGCGAATGGGGTCGATCATCACGGTGATCGACCCTTGCGGGGCCGTTTCCGCGATGGAAATGCGCTTGTTGATGGCCTCCGGTTGCTGTTGTTCGATCACCGCATGGATGATCTCTTGAATGACCGTTTCCTCACGACTTAACGGGATCAACCCATGCTCAAAGCGTGAGACATCCAGCAAATCATCGACCAGCCGACGCATCCATTCGACCACATCACTCATCACGCCGAGATGATCTTCTATTTTGAGCGGCTGCCGCTTGATGAGATACAACCGGGTCTTGAGGTTGGTCAGCGGGGTGCGTAATTCATGCGAAGCATTGGCGATAAAGCGCGTTTTCTGCGCTTCCAGACGTTTTTCCGCGCTGATGTCGCGAATCACGGTCACCGCGCCGACCGTCTGGTCGTCCGTACCCTTAACGGCGGTGGTCACGATGTTGGCGTCGAACTTCTCACCATTTTTGCGGTACATGGTCGCTTCCTGCCGCCAGATGCCATCCCGCATCGCGGCTGCAATCGTATCGTGTGGCAGCAGACCGGTTTCCTTGCCGTGTGTGTTGGTAGATTTCATGTTCAGCCAATCGCTGAACTCATAGCCGGTTAACTGGACGAGCGACTGATTGATGTATTGGGGGATGTGGTCGTCGTCGAAGTAGATCACGCCTTCGGTCATCGCGTTCAAGATGGCGTAGACGAGGGCGCGTTCGTATTCGAGTTCTTTGGTGCGTTTGGCGACACGCCGTTCTAGCTCGGTGGCGTATTCGCGCACTTCCTCGAACAACCGTGCATTCTGGATAGCGATGCCGGCCTGGTTTGAGAAGGCTTGCAGGCGATGGGCGTGATTTTGTGTGAATTGCCCACGATTGCTGCTGCCCAGTGTGATAAAGCCGATCACACGGTTTTCGATCTGGATGGGTACACCGATAAAGGCTTTGATCGGGTTTTGCCCGAAAACGTTAATCCAATCGGGATGGTTGGTCACATCCTGGATGACGACCGGGCGATGGGTGTCGTAAAGGCGCTGCATCAACGGCAGGCGATCCAAGCGGAAACGCCGTTTACCGGTTGAGTTATGCATCCCCTCGCTACTGTACTGACGCCAGCGCAACGCCCGGAGATGTTTTTTGTCTTCGATCATTAATATTCCGGCGACCTGATGCGGTGGCACCACCCGCCCGGCATAGGTCAGCACGCGGTCGAGCACCTGGTTAATCTCCAACGTTTCACTGAGGGCGGCGGCGGCATCGCTTAACGCTTCCGCGAGGATGCGCTGCTCACGCTCCGCCAGTTCTGCACGGTTGCGTTCCTCAATCTGCCTGACGAGCACCTGATTGGTGTCCGTCAGTCGGGCAGTACGGACGCGCACGCGCTCCTCAAGAATCTCGTTGGTGCGCCGTAAGTTTTCCTCGTGGCGCTTGCTGTCGGTCACATCCGTACAGACACCGACGACCGAGTAATGCCCCGGTGTTTCCTGACGCGCCTGGATCTCCTGGCGCAACCAGCGTATTTCACCATCGGCCCGGTGGCAGCGGTATTCATAACTGTAATTTTGTTTGCTCTCGTGCAGTGCCTCTTCGTTGATGCGGTTGATCCGCGTGCTTTCTTCTTCGTCGATGCTGGCCTGCCAAGCATTGAGATAGGTCTGCTCCGGCGACACATCCAACGGGAGGAAGGCTTGCGCGGCCTCCTCGTTGGAAATGTACGTCTCCCACTCGAAGCCATGTGCTTTCTCTTCTACATTGGCGTACCACAACAGGCAGTAAGCCCCCCGGATGATGTGGTCGAGCCGTTCCTGGGCGCGCTTGTCCTCGGTGATGTCGTGACTAATGCCGACGATGCCCATCACTCGCCCCTGTGCATCTTTTAGCGGCACCTTTGTGGTGTCGAACCAGATTTGACCGCATTGTGGATCGTTGAGCATGACCTCACTACGGTGTTTCCGCTTTCCGCTTTCGATGAGCCGGGTTTCCGCCGCCTGTGCTTCCTCGGCAAGCGTGCGGGTGTAATCGTCGTAGACGTAATCAAAATTCGTCGAGCCGAGCACTTCGTTCTCTGGCGCACGTCCCTTGATGCGTTCGGTCAGGGCAGCGTTGGCGAGGATGTAACGTCCTTCGAGGTCCTTCACCCAGATTTCATCGGGGATGTTGTCGATCAGCGTGCGTAGCAGATTACGTTCTTCTTCCAATGCTGCTGTCGCCTGCTGAAGATCGGTCACATCGCGGTTGATGCCAACCAATGACGTGACCTTATCCTGCGAGTCACGCACGGGCAACTTGGAGTGCAGCCGGTGGCGCTTCTCGTCATCGACTTGCAGCACACGCGGCACATCGATGACGCCCACACCGCTGTTGATGATCTGTTCTTCGGCCTTACGCCGTTGATCGGCCAATTCCCGGTCAAGATAATCGTAATGGTTGGTGTAGAGCGGTTCGTTCTTGGGTGCGATAGGCTTTAGACGATCTTCGAGCGCCTTATTGAACAGGATCAAGCGTCCTTCGAGGTCTTGCACATAAATTTCGTCCGGGATGTGGTCAATCAAGGTACGCATCAGGTTGCGTTCCTCAACCAACTTTTGCTCGATGCGCTGACGTTCGATGATCTGTTCTTTGAGGCGGCGGTTGGCACGGGTAACTTCCTCTGTGCGACTTTCTACCCGTGCTTCGAGTTCGCCGGCATGTTGGCGTACTTTCTCGTGCAGCCGTGCGTTCTGGATAGCGATGCTGGCCTGCCCGGCGAAGGCCATCATCGCCTTTGCCGCTTCCTGGGTAAAATGGCGCGGCTCCGGGTGGTCTAAGTTGATGAAGCCGATGACCTTGTCTCCGTTGAGGATCGGCACACCGATATAAGATCGAATCCAGGACATCTCTTCGCGCTGTGTCCATAGGGGGTCGGTTTGGGTGTCTTCGATGATAAGTGGCTTCTTGTGTGAGTAGATCCAACCGATGCTGCCGGTTGAGAGAATGGACCATCCTTCGTGCGTCCACGAGTCACCATCCAGATACTTTTCGTAACCTCTTGACGCGGCGACATGCGCGAACTCGCCGTCCTCTGGCAACAACATGATGTTGCTCGTCTCACAGACGATCACCTCGTTCAATTCGATCAGCACGCGCTGCACGACCTCATTCAGGTCGAGCGTGCTGCTCAGGGCGGTGGCGGTGTGCCACAGCGCCTCCGCGAGTTTACGCTGCCGGCGTTCGGAGTCCTCGATCTGTTTGCGCTTGCTGACGTCGCGGGCGAAGTTGAGGATGGCGCGGCGGCCTTCGTATTTGACGACCCGGCTGCTGACCTCAACCGGGATGATGGTGCCTTTTTTGGTGCGGTAGCCCTGCTCGAAGATAAAATGTCCGTGCGTGGTCAGTTCCTGCACGGCGCTTTCGCTGCTGGTGCCGCTTTCCAGCGGTGCTTCGAGGTCGTCGTGATGCATCTCAAGCAGCTCATGCATCGAATACCCCAACCAGCGAATCGCCCGGCGGTTAGCGTCCAAGAAACGCCCCGTGTTCAGGTCGATGACGAAGATGGCATCATTAGCAGAGTTGAAAAGCTGGCGATAGAGTTTGTCCTCGTTGGAGTCGATCTTTGCCGGGCGCACGGTGCGCAGCAGATTTCTTACCCGCTGACGCAGCAAGATTTCGGCCTCCCCATACAGGACGCAGTCATCGGCACCGGCAGCGAGCGCCCGCACCGGCGCAGACTTCGCCGACGAGATCACCGCTAGCACGGCGGCATCACTGCCGAAGGTGTGGCGTATATTTTCACAGATCAAGTAGCCTTCGCTACCCTCTGCTTCGATGTCAATCACCACAAGGTCGGGTTGGGCTTCGTTGAGTTGCATCAAACCCGTAGACAGTGTGTGCGTCTCGATGACGGTTTGCTGCGTATACTCAAGCACCGCGAGCAAGTCTTGCCGGCGCTCTGCATCATTGCTGATGAGCAAGACTGTAGCAGTTACGATAGAATGGTTATCCATTGAATTTACAACATCTTATGTTAACTTTTTCTCTGTTAATTATCGAACAAATAAAAAGAGCCTGCAACCGGCAGGCTCTGAATTTCAGTATAGGTCGCGTTAGTTTATTGATAGGTGACAACATTGGAAGGTGCGAAAGCGCCAAGCGCGTGCCGCCGCATAAACCGTTCGATGCGCTCCAGCGCGGTCTGGATGTTTTCATAACTTGATGTGTAGCTGGCACGGATGAAGCCTTCACCACTCGCGCCGAACGCGCTACCGGGGATCACCGCGACCCGTTCTTCGCGCAGCAGCGCCTCACAGAAGGCTTCGTCGCTCATGCCGGTGGCGGCGACACTGGGGAAGGTGTAAAACGCGCCGCGTGGCTCGAAGCAGGCCAGCCCCAGCCGGTTAAAACCATCGACGATCAAGCGGCGGCGACGGTCGTAATCCGTCCGCATCCGTTCGACATCGTCCTCGCCGTTGGTCAACGCTTCCAGCGCGGCGTGCTGCCCGATGGTCGGCGCGGACATAATCAGATATTGGTGCAGTTTGCGCATCCCCGCCATGATCGCCAGCGGCGCTGTCGCGTAGCCGATGCGCCAGCCCGTCATGGCGAAGGACTTGCTGCACCCGCTGAGTAAAATCGTGCGCTCGTACATCCCCGGCAGCGAGGCGAAATTGATATGCTCAATATCGTAGACCAGCCGTTCATAAATCTCATCGGAGATCACCACGAGGTCGTGCTTTTGGGCGATGGTGGCGATTTCCAATATGCGTTCCTGGGTCAGCACCGCGCCGGTGGGGTTGTTGGGGTAGCTGATGAGAATGGCTCTGGTCTTCGGTGTAATTTTGGCTTCTAGCGCCGCGCCGGTGACCTGAAACTCGTTCTCGACGTGGGTCGGCACCATCACCGGGACGCCCCCCGCCATCTCGACGGCGGCGGCGTTGGCGACGAAACACGGCTCCACGACCAGCACTTCATCACCGGGGTTGAGGATGGTTTTCATCGCCAACCACAGCGCCTCGCTGACGCCCACCGTCACCAGTACTTGATTTGCTGGCGCATAGTGGAGGCCGTACAGACGTTCGATATAGGCGCTGATCGCCTCGCGCAGTTCTGGCAGGCCGGAGTTGTTGGTATAGCCGGTATCGCCCGCGTAGAGCGACTCCACCCCCTTTTCGATGATGTGCTTGGGCGTGACGAAATCCGGTTCTCCGATGCCGAGCGTCACCACATCGTCCATCGTCGCGGCGATGTCAAAATAGCGCCGAATACCAGAAGGGCGGAGCTTTTCTACGCTTTGAGAGACGAAGTTACGCATATTGGCTTTTTCCTTTTAAACGATGTAGATTCGTATCATTGGTTTTAGAGTAGTCCTTTTATAGCACACATCACCGGATATGCCATCCAACAGGACGTTCTAAAATCGGCGACTTTCTCATACACAATGTAGGAAAATCCCATGACTGCATTCCCAAAGCTCGAAAATTGGAACACCACCCGTGACAGCCTGCACACCGCCGCCCAGGTTGTCGGGCGGGTACGTAAGTTGTTCGTGCCCGCGCAGAGCAACGCCTTACACCTTGCCCTCGATGTGATCCCCGGCGGCCTCAGCACAGGGGCGCTGCCCGGCTTCCACCAGATTGATCTCGATTTCGCCAACGGGCAAATCCGCGCGGAGAACTTCCCGCAGCCCGTCCCCATCGACAACCGGATGCTGCAAACGCTCGAAGCACAGGCGGAAGTGGTCGAAAGAGCGCAGGAAGGCGAGGGCATCAACGAATTAGTGCAGGTACAACCGGGTAAATATCACATCGAGATCGACGAGGCCATCGCCCGTGATTATGGCGAGGTGCTTTACCGCACCTACACCGCGATGGCTCGCTTCCGCGCCAGGCTCAACGGCTTGATGACGCCGCTGGTGTTGTGGCCGCATCATTTCGATCTGTCGTTTCTGTATTTCCTCGATAGTGAGGGGCCTAATATTGAGGGCAATGAGGCACAAGACCCGCACATCAACTTTGGGTTCGCGCCTTTTAGTGATGCCATCGACCGGCCTTATTTTTATGCTTATTTGTGGCCGATGAAGGCCGGCCTGATGGCGAAAATGCTGCCCTCCCCGGCGCACTGGCACGACGAAGACTGGCAGGGGGTGAAGATCGACTATGATACAATTGTAGAAGACGATCAACCTGAACGGTTGATCGAACAAACTTTGCAAGGAATCTTTACTGTTTTGTCTGGAGCATAACTTTCCTATGGAAATTCTCGGCATCACGTTTTCGCAAACCGGGCTGCTCATCTGCGGTGTGAGTACGGTCTGCTGCCTGTTGCCCGCCTTCCTCGTGGTGTTCGTCGGTGCACGTTTCTCGGTGGTTTCCGTCGGCTTTTCGCTGATCTCCAACCTGTTTAACAATTTCTTTGAAGGTGGCATCAGTAATTTCTTCGGTGGCAACGACGACGAAGAAACGGAGATCCCCGACGCCGAAGCCGCCGACCAGCGCGAACGTCGTCACGTCATGGCAATGCGGGCGAAAATGCAGGCTGCCGACCAGCAGTTCGACCAGCAGCTAGGCCGCAAACTCGAAAACCAGAATTATCAGGGGCAGAACTTCGATGTCAGCGGCAGCCGCCGGGACCCGAACAAGCAAGCTCCACGCGGTCGTCCCGGTTTGAAACGCGATGACGTGCCGTTCGACCCGCAGATCCCGCCACCGCAGCGCGGTTCTGTGCCGGAAACGGACGACACCCCCTTCGACCCGGAAATCCACCCGCCCAGGGACTCGACCAACAACAGCCGCTTCGGGGTGCGCAAGAATCCGCGTGAACCTAATCGCATCCTGCGCGACAAACGCTACGACCGTAACCAGGGGCCGGAGAACATCCCCGATGAGGTCTACGATGGCCTGACCGACGGCGAAGGCAACCCACGCCACAACCCGGACGAATTCGACCTCGACGGCCCGGCAAGCCCACCCGGTCTGCGGGGGCGCGACTTCGACGGCCCCAGCGACCGGCGGCGCAACAAGCCGTTCCGTGATGGACGCAAACGCGAGCAATGGGACGACGAAGCCATGGGTGGCTGGTTTGACGAAGACGGGGATGGTTTCGCGGATTATTAAACTGTGTGCCGCCAATCTGATTCCAATAGAGCCTATGATATAATTCAGGCCATTCTGTAAACAGGCGTGAGAGGATGCCGCATTGGATATTACATGGTATGGACATAGCTGCTTTCGCATTACGGAGCGAGGCGAGATTACCGTCGTCACCGACCCCTACGGCGCAGACATCGGCCTGCCAATGCCCAAACTCAAAGGGGATATTGTCACGGTCAGTCATCAGGCGCACGGGCACGACAACATCGACGCTGTGAAGGGCCATTCGCATGTGTTGGGCGGTGCCGGTGAATATGAGTTCGGCGGGGTGTTCATTTATGGCGTACCGCTGCATCACGTTGATGGCGAAGAGGCCCACTACAACATCGGCTATGTGATCAACTACGGCGGCATTACCGTCGCCCACCTCGGTGACCTTACACACGTCCCTGACCAGGCGACGATAGAAGCGATGGGCGAGGTCAATGTGGCGCTCGTGCCGGTCGGCGGGGGGATGGCGTTGAAGGCCAGCGCCGCCGCTGAGGTTATCGGCATGATCGAGCCGAATTACATTGTGCCGATGCACTATGCGCTGCCGGGGCTTTCTATGGAACTCGAACCGGTCGATAAATTCTTACAAGAAATGGGAGCCAGCCGCGTGCAGGAGGAAGAATATCTGCGTGTGACGGCGACCGGTATGCCAGAGCAACCACAGGTCGTCGTGTTGACCCCCAACCTCTAAGACCCTATGTCGTAAGGGGAGACCAACGTGTCTTCCCTGCCAGATGACGACTAAACGCGGACAGACGTAAAGGAACACAGTATGAGTGTAAAGTTGTTAATGAATTGGGACATCAAACCAGGGCGCGACCAGGAATATTTCGAGTTCGTTGTGCATGAATGGGTGCCGAGCGTCAACCGCATGGGCATCGACAAGATGACGGCGTGGTACACGGTCTACAGTCGGGAGTACGAATCGCAGATTCTCGCGGAAGCCATCGCCGATGACCTGCCGACTATGCAGGAAATCCTCAAAAGCCAGGAATGGCACGAACTACAAGACAAGCTGATGGAATACGTCGATAACTACAAGCAGAAGGTCGTCGAGGTCGAAGATGGCGGCTTCCAGCTTTAGCCACAGCGCAACACCAATCAAAAAGACCGCCACAGGGCGGTTTTTGTTTTTACGGGTGTTATCGTCCTGGGTAAGAAACGACAGGGGCGGTTCATCGGAGTAACGAGACGTTCAAACGAGTTAAGGGATACCAATGACCGATTTAACAGACGCCACCATACGCGACATCCTCGCCGAAGCCAAGACGATTGCCGTTGTCGGGCATTCGAATAACCCCGCACGCACCAGTTATCAAATCGCCGGGTATCTGCGCCGGGCCGGGTACAAGGTTTATCCCGTCAACCCGACCGTAGAGACCATCGACGGCGAAAAGAGTTACGCCACCGTCGCAGACCTGCCCGAAACGGTCGATATTGTCGATGTGTTCCGCCGTTCGGAGTACCTGCCGGACGTGGTCGAAGATGCGATCAACGCCGGTGCGCCGGTCGTGTGGACACAGCTCGGCGTGGTGGACGAAGACGCCGCCGCTCGTGCTACCGACGCCGGGCTAGCTGTGGTCATGAACCGCTGTATCAAGGTTGATCACGCCCGGCTCATTCGTTAGCACTCGTTAGCTTTCGTTCGCTTGATGCCAATCATCGAGGAACTTCTGCGCTTCCTCGTCTGACCAGACGATCTGCTTGCGGTTGTGCTCCGGCGAGATACGCATAGCAGTCCGTAGGATTTCCTCATGATAAAAATCCCCGACGATGAGCGCGACCGGACAATGGCTGATGTTGGTCTTCATATTCATGCGGTTGCTGCTGCGCCGGGCCATCACCAGGTTGTCCTGCGCAAAGTCTTTCACCTGACGGAAGTCGAAGACCTGCCCGTGAAGCGCATCAACATCAACAGCCTCATATACCAGATCCAACCAATCGTAGACAAGGATAGGGGTTTGTGCATCAAGCACGCCCTTGTAAATAACATAAACCGTGTGTGTTTGTTGATCATAACGGGCGGTGGCCCGTTCGAGTTCTAGCGGCGCTACCATGAAATGCCTCCATCTAAAAATGTCACATTATTGTAACACTTTTCCGATGAGCGGCGGCTAAAGAATTATAAAATTTCATAAAGTTTCCGCTAGCAAATGGTTTGAAGAATTAAATATCGATGCGTGATACGGCGACCGTACCACGCATCAGCGATGTTATTCGTAGCGTAGCACGTTGAGCGGCTTCTCGCCCGATGCGCTCCAGGCGGTCGTCAATGCCGCGACCAGCGCCACCACGATGCACAACGACATCAGCAAAAAGCCGGTGCCAAAGGGGATGATTTCCAGCGGCAGGTTGGCCCGCTCACTGACCACCACCAGCACCACCAGACCGATCCCCACGCCGATCAACCCGCCGACCAGGCCGAGCAGACCGTTTTCCAACAACAGCATCCCCAGCACGCGCTCGCGCTGCAAGCCGACCGACTTCATCACGGCGATCTCCCGGCGACGTTCCATCGTGGCGAGCGCGACTGAGTTAGCGATCACCACACCGCCGACGATCAACCCCAGCACCGCAACCAATGTCGGGAAGGTGCGGAACTGATCGAGCAGCGCGTCGATCAGGTTGGAGATCAACCGCAGGTCAAGTACGAAGGCATCGGAGACTTCCGTCACGGCCTGGCTGAGTGTGTAGAAGTCCTCTTCGGGGATGCTGACCGTAAAGCTGAAGGGTCTTTGAATCGCTTCCCCTGGGAAGGTTTCGAGCAGCGCGTAGACCTCGTTTGACGGCCCACCTTCACCGATAAGCCCGTTATTTTCCAGTGCCGGGCGAATACCGACGATCTCCAATGCGATCTCTTCTGTGAGGTTCTCACCGTTGCGGTTATAAAAGACCCCGTAAACCAGAGTATCACCGACTTCGAGATCAAGCGCGTTAATCGCTTCAGCATCACGGAGGACGACCTGCCCGGCTTCGGTGAGTTGCCCCCCGGCCTCGAACTCGAATTCGTTTAGTTCATCTCGTTCGACGGCGTTAATCTCGTTAAGATAATTTCTGGCATCGGAGGTTATCGTGCCGGTGGATGTTTCCTCGCCACCAGCGCGCCGCACCGACTGCAAATTCGTACCGACCGACCGCAGCACGGTGTAACTCTCAACAGCCTCGACGGATTGTATGGCTTCTTCAATGCGGACGGTGCTAGCAGTGCCGAACGGCTGCTGGATGAAAACCGTCTCTTCCTGCGTGGCGATGGCGGCGTTCAACAGGTTAGTGAAGCTCTCCGCGAACAGCGTAATCGTGCTGAGTGAGAACACACCGACCACCAGCGCCAGCAAGGTGATCGCGCCGCGCGGTTTGGAGGCCAGCATCTGCCGTAAGGACATTTTGAGAGCAGGCATTCCAAACGACGGCGTAAACCGCCCCACCACCCAGATCATCACCCACAGGAGTAGATAGAGCAACCCGGCGATGATGAACGCACCCAGCACCCCACCGACGGCGATTAAGAAATTGCTGCCCAGGATGGTCTGCGTGACGACCGCCAACGCGGCGATCATGAAAACCAGCACGAGCAGCGTGCGCAGGCAGCCCGCACGCGGTACGATGGCAGACGAAGGGCGCAACACGATGCCGGGGCGTACCTGCCCGGCGGAAAGCGTCGGCAGGAAGCCGAACACCGTTGTCACCAGCGTGCCGACGATGATACCGTTGATGATCGGTTCCGCTGTGAGGCGATAGACCACCGCCTGCCCACCGGTGAGCGTGGTACCGAAGCCTTGAATCAGATACGTCAGCACGGAGCCGAGGAGGGCACCGGCGATACTGCCGATCACCCCCATCAGGAAGGCTTGCACCAGAAACAGCAGCGTCACCTGGTTGGCTTGCAGGCCGACCGTCTTCAACACCGCGATTTCCAGCGTGCGGCGGCGTACCACCACTTGCATCGTGTTGATGATGCCAATCGTCCCCAGCAGCAACGCCAGCAACCCCATCACCGTGACGGTAGTACTGAGCTGCGCGGCAATCTCTTCGTTGAGTTCCAGCAAATCCTCGGTCGTGGTCGGGTCAACCGGGAAACGGCGTGAAACCGCGTCATTGATTTCATCTACCAGCCCGGCATCGTCAATACGCACGGTGACGATCTGTGTCACAATTTCCAGTTCATCGAATAATTGCACCGCTTCCCGGTCGATATAGTAATACCCGAATAAGCCGAGCAGGAAGTCCTCAAACCCGCTGATCTCCTGTTCGGTTTCCACGATGCCGGTGACGGTGAACTCGGCATCGCTGCCGCGTACCCGGACGGTATCCCCCGTTTTTGCCTGAAGTTCGTTCGCCGTCTCCTCACTGAGCACGATGTCCGTCGGTGATTGGATCATCTCCGCGAGCGGCACCCCCTGCGTGCTGACGATCTCGTCATAGAATGGATAGACCGCCGCGTCAACAATCGCCGGGACAGATTGAAACGCCTGTCGTCCAGTGAGCGGTGACGAGAGCACCGTACCATCACCGCCGGTGAGCAGGTCGCCGAAGTTTTCAATACTCTCACGCGATGTAACCGCCGTTTCACCAGGAAAGCGTTCGTCCAGAAAGTTTGTGACATTTTCAGCGTTTACCGCTACATCAGCGCCGAAAATGCTCGATATACGGAGATCACCTCGGTTTTGCGCCTGGAGGTTGGTCGTCAGGGTGGTCGTCGCCATCACACCGAGGTTTTGCAATGCGACGATCACCGCCACGCCCGATGCGATGCACAACAACGCGAAGAATGTACGCTGACCGTTCACGCGCATATCGTTGATTGAGTGCTTCAGATAAAACTGGAACTTTTGGAACATTCATCCCTCAAATCATATTATTCCGTTCAGTTCTTTATTACACATTACGCTATAGGGAGCATGAGTGTTGCAGATGACACCGTATTATGCCAGCCCTCCGTATGAGTGATATTGCGCGTTTTAACGTACAATTGCGGGATAAGTTACGTTTGCGGGATAAGTATATTTAAAGAGAGGCCTGCCATGTTCCAGTTCGACCACTTCCCAAAACTCTACACCAAACGTTTGACCCTGCGGGCGCTCACCCGCCAGGACGCGCCCGCGTTGTTTGCACTTTTTTCCGACACGGAGGTAACGAAGTATAACGACGTCACCACCTTTCAGGAGATCGGCGAAGCATATGGGCTGTTGGACTTTTTAGACAATCGCTTCCGCAAGGAGCAAGGGTTACGCTGGGCCATCACCCGCCGGGGGGGATGATACGCTCATCGGCACCTGCGGTTACAACACCTGGATGCGTCATAACAACTGTGGGGAAATTGGTTACGACATAGCACGAGAACACTGGGGACGAGGCTTTGCGACGGAAGCGGTCGCGGGGATGGTCGGCTTTGGCTTTGACTCGATGGCGCTTAACCGCATCGAAGCGGATGTCGTGGTGGGCAATGACGCATCGGTGCGGGTGCTGCTCAAGAACGGCTTTGTGGAAGAAGGCATCCTGCGGCAGCGGGGATTCTGGAAAGGCCGTTACCACGACCTGCACTTCTGCTCGTTACTAAAGTCAGAACATAACAAAAGAGTTACGAAAACCCAATAATTAAATTTCAATTTCGATTTACAATAGTCTATATGCTTCATAAAGCCTCAGGTTCCAATACGACATAGTGCCATCGAAGTTGTGCAGGGAGAAAAGCGTGATGCAAGACTACGACAGCGTGACCACAGAATTAATGACAACATGCCAGGCGTTGATGTTCGATTATCCATTGGTGGCTGAACACAAACGTATCATCGGTGAGATCGCCACCAGTTTAGGACGAGTCACGGCATTGATCGGTCAAGCCGACCAATACGCCGAGCCAGCGGCACGCCGCGAATGGCTGCACGACTTACGCACACCCCTTAACGTGATGCTCGGTTATGCGCAGTTGCTCACGTTGCTCACGACGGATAACGAACTGCGCTGCCGGATGGAAGACTTGCAGGGACGCACGATGATGCTCTCCCGGTCGATTGACGCAATCTACGATGTCCCGAATGCGATGAAGGTCTAGCATTTATGAAAACCTTTACAAGCCCTGCGATGGAGGTCATTGATCTGTGTGAAAGCCTCCTCGATGACGCACACGGCCCGTTAAACGAAGAGCAACGTGATTTCTCGCTGGTGATCTTGCGCAACGCGCACTACTTCGTCCAACTGACCAACCGTTACGCCGAGATCATCACACAGATGCGAAATGGACAGACTTATTCCGGCATCACGCATGAGTGGCGCACGCCGTTAGTCTCGGTCATCGGTTACAGCGAACTGCTCGCGGATGGGATGGTCGGCCCGGTGACGCCATCACAATCAGCGGTCTACCGGCAGATCAATCTGTTGGGCGCTGGTCTGCGGGATGCCATCCAGAAGCTGGCAGAATTCGCAAAAACCAGTTCGACAACTTAGCCAAGTTAGGTTATCCTCGGATGCTTTGAACGGCATGAGGATCACCCGATGGGCGGCACCCTCTTAAACATCATCACCGTGCTGGTTGGCAGCACGGTTGGCATTCTGGTCGGCAATCGCCTGCCCGCACGGATGCGAGAATCGGTCGTGACCGGGCTGGGCCTGGTGACGTTATTCGTCGGCATCGCCAACGCCGGGGAAACGGGCAATGTGGTCATTCCCCTGTTGAGCATCGCCATCGGCGCGATTGTCGGGGAACTGCTACGTATTGACCGCCAGCTCGAACGCCTCGCCGGTTGGCTGCAAGCCCGCTTCGGCGGCGATGACAAAATCCCCCCTGTGGATAACCCTAGCGAAGACACCCCACAACTCGACCCGCGTGAACGCTTCATCACTGGCTTCGTGACCGCCAGTTTGGTATTTTGCGTCGGCCCGCTCACCATACTGGGTTCGGTGCAGGACGGCATGGGCTTACAGGTCGGCTTTGACTTGCTGGTGATTAAAAGTGTGCTGGATGGCTTCGCCGGGATGGCCTTCGCCGCCAGTTTCGGGATCGGCGTGACGTTCAGCGTGTTGACCATCTTCTTCTTCCAGGGCGGGCTGGCGCTGCTGGGGGCGGTCGTCGTCAACGTGTTGAGCGATGTTGAAACGCTAGAAACCACCCCCGCCATCCGTGAGATGACCGCGACCGGCGGCATCGTGTTGATCGGGTTGGCGTTGGTACTGCTCGACGTCAAACAGCCGCGTGTGGCGAACTTCCTGCCGGCGCTGGTGATCGCCCCTGCATTGGTCGGGCTGGCGTCCTTATTTGGGATCGAGGTCTACCCGCTATGATGACACACTCACGATCACACTTAATCGCGCTCGCCGTGTTGACATTACTGTGGGGTCTGTTCTTCTGGCGCATCCTGACGCCGAACACAGGCGACCGCTTGATCTTCGCCGAAGGTGATTTTACCGTCCAGTTCTTCTCCAATGCAGATTATCAGGTCGAGCGCATCCATAACGGGCAGCTCGTCCCTCAGTGGAACCCCTATAACTACGGCGGGGAACCGTTCGCTGCGGATTTACAGGTCGCCGCGTGGTACCCGCCGCGCAGTTGATGCCGTCAATCGAGTTCACCAGCCTGTCGTTCCGTGTGGATCAATACAACTACGCGGATAAATCCAACGGATTCACCTTCGCGGAATTGGCGCACATCCTATAGCCCAACCGCGATGGGGCGTGGTCGCCGTTGTATGTCGGTGTGGCGGGGTTGCTGCTGGCGTTGGGGGCGCTACTGCGTCCGCGCCGCTCGCCGGTGGCGAATTTCTGAGGGGGCGGTCGGGCTGGTCGGTGTGCTGCTGACGCTGGGACGCAACAGCATCGTCTATGATTTCTTCTACGTGTTCGTGCCGGGGGTCAGCGTTTTCCGCTTGCAGGAACATATGTCCTTTATCGTTTCGTTCGCGCTGGCGGTGCTGGCGGCCTATCAACTGGTGTGGTGGCAGGATGCCGACGAGAAAGACACCCGCGCCTTCCGCTGGCTGGCGGTCGGGTTCCTCACGGTCAACGTTGCCGCGCTGCTGGTCGCCTTGCTCACGGATGCCACGCAAACCGGCACCCTTCTCTTCGTGACGCTGCTGGCGGGGTTGTTCGTCTACTGGGTGTTCAACACACACCGGGGATGGGTCGCCGGGGCGCTGCTGGTCGCGCTGTTGGTCGTTGATCTGTTCACGATCACCACCCGCACCGACAACTTCGTCCCCGACACCCCGGAGAATCGCGTCCCTGCACCCGCCGAACTCGACCGGTTGCAAGTAAGCGATGTCAGCGACATCCAATGGCATGTGGACGGCGGCGCGGGTGTGCAAGCGCATGGTATCTACTGGCGCATCCCCGATATTTACGGCATCGGGCCGATCTTCTTACGCTCTATGGAGGAACTACGTCAGATTCCCGTGCATCGCCTGTGGGAAGTGATGGCGGTACGCTATGCGACGATGATCGAAGAACCACCGCCGGAAGCCACGCTCGAACTGCTGGCCTATGGGCAAAACATGACCGGCGACGAATACAAAGTGTTCGAGGTGCAGAACCCACGCCCGTTCGCGCATCTGGTCTATGCGACCATCCACGCACAGGGTGACCCGGCCTTCGCCCGGCAATTTATGGCAGACCCAAACGTCGATCTCCGTGAATTCGGCGTGGTGTTGGAGCCGCTCAACCTGCCCGGTGAGCGCCCGGCGATAAGCGAGGTCAGCGCGTTTGAGATGGTCACCCCGGAGCGCCTCGAGATAACCGTTTCCACCGAGACGGCGGCGCTGCTCACAGTGGCGATCCCGTTGTATCCCGGTTGGCAGGCGACCGTGAACGGCGAAGAAGTCGAAATCGTCGATGTGTACGCCGGGTTGGTCGGCGTGCCGCTGGACGCGGGCGCAGCACAACAGGTGGTGCTGCGCTTCCGCTCACAGGCGGTGCTGCTCGGCGGGAGCATCTCCGCGATCACGCTCCTATTGGCGCTGGGGGCGTCGGTGGTCGGCTTTTTGCGAACACGGACTGTCTGACCTGCGGGGTCAGCCCCTCGCCATAGCAAGACGGGGATGAGGCCCACGCTCAGGGCAGCATTAGTTCACGATGCGCCGTGACCCAATCCTCAACCGACTGTTCTAGCTGGTCAAAGTCTTCGAGGATGAATAGCTTTTCGTGCATCGCACGCGGGCTGGGGTCAATCTGCTCGAACGCTTCGAGTGAGTACGGCATTTTTTCGACGTCATCGGAAAACGCCTTTGCGATTTCACCATAGGACGACATCAACCCGGCACCGAAGGCACGGATGCCGCCGAATTGGTCGCCTTCACGAATGAAGCCGAACTCGACGGTATACCACCACAGGCTACCGAGTGATTTACGGTCTTCTTTGGAGAAATGCAGGGCGTGTTCGGCAAATTTCTGCACGTAATCCGCGTAGCGTTGGTGGGTCATCAACGGCAGATGTCCAAAGGCGTCGTGCCAGATGTCGGGCATAGGGGTGTAGTCGAGGTTTTCCTGCTCGCGGATGTATTCTGTAATCAAGAACTTGCGCTCTGCAAGATGCTCGAACCACTCCTGACCGTCGGAAAATTGCACCGGTGTACTGACCAATTCCCAACCGACCATATCTTGAAAGGTTCGATTCATCTCTGCAAAGTCGGGGATGCGGTCGGGCGTCAGGTTGATCTTATCGACGCCTTCTGACCAGTAGCGTGTCGCGTATTTCTGGGCGCGGGGCCATTGGCGTGCCCACAACATGCGCCAGGTCTCGTGGGCGGTTTCATCGAAGGTAAAAAACGGTCGCTCGGACATTTTAAAGCTCCAATTATTTTGATGTGTGCCGCGCAGCCCTGTAACGAGACTGCGCATAAATGATTGTTTGTAGAGAGTCTAGCATGTATCATCTCAATTGTATATTGAGAGAGAACACTAAGCTTTCGTCTAGCCGGGCGGGTCACTCGCAGGGAAAGACTCATCAGATGCTTCATCAACGGCGTCCCGCTTGCCGCTGACGAACGCCCAACGGGACATCAAATCATCGACCTTGACCGCCATCACAAAGTCATTGCGGTGCAATCCGCCGATAGCGTTCGTCCACCATTCGACGGCAACGCTGCCCCATTCGGTCGTGAGGCGTGGGTGATGGTTCTGTTCTTCTGCTATCTCACCGATCTTTTGTGTGAACAGCAGCGCCTCCTTGAAATCCGGGAACTCGAAGACGCGGTGCAGATGCGGCACGTCATCGACCGTCGTAATGGTCCAGTCTTCGACATGCGACCTTAACGAATCAACTTCTTCTTGCGTCAGCGGATCGTCATTCCGTTTGACAGGCTCACAGTTCCCTTTAAGTATCTCACTCATAGGTTTTGTCCTCTCTTTAGTATTAGCCGTTGCTCTCGTCGAAATTAGAAATTTCTCTCGCTTTACTGTAGCCTAGCCTATCATATTGATCTTAATATCAGATTGTTGATTCGAGACAGAAAGTAAGGCTATAATAAGGAATGTATTGATTAAACACTCCCCCATGAATGCTGGGGCTAACAATGGACGTCGTTAAACGTGTTGCAAACATGTAATGAGCTTGCATCACTTGGTGACTTGAGTAGAATAACAATAAATCGGTGTTGCAAGGAGTCCGGGGAATGTACAATCCGGGACAAGGTATTCGTCTTCGGGGTAGCGCTCGCACGGATACAGGTAAAGTGCGAGAAAACAATGAAGATAGCATCCATCTGTGGGCACAGAAAGACCACATGATTTTAGCGGTGGTCGCCGATGGTATGGGTGGAGCTGTGGCCGGCGAGGAAGCCAGCCGCATTGTGATCGAAGCGATCCAGACCGGCATCATCGATCATAGCACGCCCCAGGTCTATGAGACGATGGCACAGGATGTGCTGATCGAACATCTCAAAGAGGCCATCCGCGAAGGCAACGAAAACATTATTGACCAGGCCAGCGCCCACCCCGAACTCAAAGGTATGGGCACGACCATCACCGCGGCCTTCATTCGCAACACACACATTGTCATCGGTCATGTCGGGGACAGCCGCGCCTATCTGGTTGATGGCGAAGACGGTCATATCGAACAAATCACCGCTGACCACAGTTTCGTGCAGGCATTGGTCGCCGCTGGTCACATTAGCGAGGAAGAAGCGGAAGAACACCCCATGCGAAATGTGCTTTACCGTGCGCTAGGCCAGGCCCGTGATGTCGAGATCGACGTTTATTACGAACAGATGCGCTCCGAGGATCGGTTAGTGTTATGTTCCGACGGACTGACGCTGCACGTCGAGCCAGACGAGATCGCACGTATTGTGATGGATTACCCCGAACCGGGTGAGGCAAGCGAGAAAATGGTGGCCCTCACCAACAAACGTGGCGGACGTGACAACGTCAGTGTAATCGTCGTCAAAGCCGAAGAGGTTAGCGAAACAGCATTCCTCGACGATACCGTCACCATCGAGTTGAATTCCGCCGGTGACTATGACGACGAGGATACCATCGTCGCGCCCAACGGCTTCGGTTCATCAGAGTCGCGCACATCACCGAACGCCCAACAGCGCGACGGTGAGTCCACGCATGTGGAGCCACCGGGGATGTTCAGTCAAACACCACAATCGCGTGAAAACGAGGAAGACACGCAAGAGCCGCTGCAAAAAGAAGAGACTCTCGGCGAAGGCCGCGACCTTTACACCAACAATCAATAGCCTCCGGTCAGCTTTGCGTGCCTATGGTGCGTAGTAAGCGTGGAGGCATCGGAGAACAATATTGATGGGAGTAGCGATAGGCAGCCCGCAAAGCATTTGATGTACTGACGAATGCTCCCCACACAACATGCGAAACGCTGCTGTGTCATCCGTGTCTGCGCACCGGAACGCCGCATCATACGGATAGTCTCCCATGCGGCGAACTTGCCCAGTCCCATACGTTACCGCTCATATCCATTGTCTCCACCCATCATAATGAACCATGAAGGCGACTGCCCAAGTGCACGATAATGATGTCGCCGTAGGTTGAACCATCTCCGCCAATGACCGAGGCCGCGTCATACGTATTTTCTCAGGAATACATAACCGCATCCGTGCAGCGTACTACGGACTCCTATTCGGCGTCGGTTGGCAAGCATGCGCCGCACGTGCTTCGCAATAGCCGCTCGCTTCAAACCAGCCTACATAGTTGCGTGGTTGGTCGTCTACAGATGACCGATCACCTCATGAAAACACAAGGTTAAAGAAATGTTTGTTTCAGAGATACGGTTTATAAATAATGTAAATTTTTAATGGAGATTTGAATCTTATCTATTAAACAAGACTTGGAATAGGTACGATGGCTTGCACGAACATATAGTTTTGGAGAGTAGACAAACTTAATTCTTTAACAGCCAAAATGATGTTATTGTTGTTTCAAGTAACGAAATCAATTAACTATTAGGAGCAAAAACATAAGTGAACGCACTGTATAGTGTACGACGACTGGCTTTTATGGTCGTCATTACTGCTGCGATGACACTCACTTTGTCCATCGCATTTGGCGTTTCCGGTCAAGATGGGGACGGCGGCGATCTGCCGCCTGTATCGGACCCGGCTAACGATATATCAACAACTGGAGCATTGAACTTTTCACGACAGCCAGTAGCAAGGGCCGCTTGCCCGCAGACGAATGACGAAGGCGGCTGTGTCTTCAATGTAAACTCCAATCAGGACACAACCGATGACCGCCCAGGTGACGGTGTTTGTGCTGATATCCAGGGCAATTGTTCGCTTCGTGCTGCGGTGATGGAAGCCAACAAAACCGACGTTTTCGATACGGTTAATTTGCCATCTGATAACTATGAATTGGATAAGAATGACCCGACCGGTCCCGGGTATGACCCGGATGAAGTGGTTGACCTGAACGAAGGGAGCGACCTCGACATCCTCGCGTCGATTGAGATTATCGGCGCGGGCGCAGAGACTACAATCATCGATGGGCTTTTCCTCTGGGAGCGACCGATTGACGTTGGCCCACGCATTGTTGCCCCCATTAATGTTGAAATCTCTGGTGTGACAATCAAAGGAGGTAATGAAGATAATAAGGATGGCGGTGTTACCGTTGTCGGGGCACATACGTTAACCTTGAGCGAAGTCGTCGTCACCGATAACGAAGGGCGCGGTCTCTTTGCTATCGGTGCAACAGTCTACGTCAACAACTCACGCATCGAAGGTAACCGCACGGGTGCGGTCTTCAACGAGTCTGGTTATGTCGAGATTAATGACAGCGTTATCATTCGCAATACGGGTGAGAGTGCTGTGACGAATGATCCGGGTACCCCTGATCCTTACACTGTCATCAATCGGTCTACGATTCGAGAGAACGACGCCGGGACGACCTCAAGTGCACATCGGGGGGGCGGTGTCGAGAATCTGGACGGTGTTGTTGAGATCATCGACAGTTACATCGTCTTGAACCGGGCATACAATGGTGGTGGCATCTACACTGACAGTACTGGTGGTGCTGCTACGGCTGATAATGTCGGTACCATCATACGTAATAGCGCCATTGCTAACAACTATGCGCAGCAATGGGGTGGTGGTATTTATGTGCATGATGATGGCCTGCGTGTTGTAAACAGCACGATCAGCGGCAACCGCGCTATCGACCAGGGTGGCGGGATCTACAACCGCGAAGTCACGGAGCTACTCAACGTGACGATCAGCGGCAACCGTGCGGAAAACAACGGTGGTGGTATCTTCTATTATGGAGACAACAGCAACGACTCTATGTCACTCCACAGCGTAACCGTCGCGGAAAACGAAGCACGTCGTGGGGGCGGGCTGAACATCGACCTGAGCAGGCAAGACGGGGCGATCTTAGTTGGTAATAGCGTTTTTGCACGCAATTTTGCACGCATCCAGGGTGATGACTGCTTTACTGAAGGTGCGCCCGGTGTCGTGTTAAGCCAGGGGCATAACCTGGTTTCCAATTCTAATGGCTGCGCGGACTTCACCGAACTCACTGACCTCAACGATGTGGCAGCGCAAATTGGTTCACTGGAACCTAACGGCGGATTGACCTGCACCCATGCTCTGGTCAACGATGGAACCAACATCAGCCCGGCGATTGATGCAGGCTACGGAACATTGGATAGCGATACCGTTGTCACGTTCGGCGAATGCGCGACCAGTGACCAGCGTGGTGGCAGCCGCGTCAGCACATGCGATATTGGCTCCTACGAGTTCGGTTCGACCAATGTTACAGCAAACAACGTGCCGTGTGTGTTCTCGCCACCGCCTGATGCTGTTGATGACAATTACGAAACCGGCTTTGAGACGGTCTTAACTGTTGATGGTGGCACCGAGTTTCCCAGCATTCTGGCAAACGATATTGATGTCGCTGGCACCGGTAACATTGATGTCGCGCCTGATTTTGTGACGACACTGACGACCACCCAAGGCGGGACGGCTGACCTCGCGGTGGATGGCACTTTCGTCTATACGCCGCCTACTGGGTTTGACGGTACTGACCGCTTCGACTATGAAATCTTCGATGGGTTAACGCAGTCCGCTCCGGCGACGGTGTTCATTGACGTGAAGCAGCCACCACAGGCACAAAATGACAGCTACACCACGCCGTTTGAGACTCAACTTACGGTTGCTGCACCGGGTGTGCTGAACAATGACCAGAGTCTTTCTGGCGCGGCTCTGGAAGCCAATGCTGACTCAGGCACAACCAGTAACAACGGTACCTGGGCACTGCAAACTGATGGGTCATTTACTTACACGCCTGCGCCAAGTTTCACCGGGACGGATACATTCTCCTACTCGGTGACGGATGGGTTCACGCCGACCTCTAACCGTGCAACGGTGACCATCACGATCAACGCACAAAACGCGGTAACGGCAGTGGATGACCAGTACAACACCCCATTTAACCAGACACTCTCACAGAATGCACCCGGTGTACTTGGTAATGACCGACCGCAAAACCTCGTCCTGCGTGCCCTGCCTTCCAACGGCAGCACGGCAAACGGGGATTGGGAAGTCTTCGCGGATGGTAGCTTTACCTACACACCGCGCAGTGAGTTTACTGGAACAGACTCCTTCAACTACACAGTTGAGGACTCAAATGATCCGAATAATTCCGATCAAGGGCGTGTGACGATCAATGTTGGTCAGGCAGGTGCCGTGCAGGCCAGTGACGACGCCTATTCAACCGATGCCGGTAGTCCGCTGACAATCGCCGCACCAGGTGTGTTGGATAATGACAATACGCAGAGCGGTACGCTGCAAGCGGTCGAGGTCACGGGTGGTACAACGAGTAACGGCGGTGTCTACAACCTTCAAGTTAACGGTGCACTGAGCTATACGCCAGCCAGTGGTTACAACGGTGTTGACTCGTTCACCTACACGGCGACCAACGGCAGCAATACAGATACAGCGACGATCTCGATCACCGTTGGTAATGTAAATACGACGTTACAAGCCAATAATGACACCTACACAACCAGTGTAGACACATCGCTTTCTGAGGTTGCACCGGGCGTGCTGGGGAATGACACCACACAGAGCGGTACACTGCAAGCGGTGACGGCCAACAGTGCTACGACTGACCAAGGCGGCTCCTACAGCCTTCAGTCTAGCGGTGCGTTCAACTACACACCGCCGACCGGTTACACCGGCATCGATTCGTTTACGTATACGGCGAACAATGGCACTGACACCGATACAGCGACTGTGACTATCAACATCGGTCAGGTGGATACCAGCGCACCATCACTGCTGACCGTGAACGGCAGTCTCACAACTGCACCCGTCCTGCCGAACTTCACCTGGCGGGGTGTGCAAGGCGCGACCTGGTACAACCTGTACGCAATCAACACAACTGGAAGCAGTGGCGCAAACGAGTGGGTATCCGCAAACGAGATCTGCGACAGCAGCTTAAATTGCGCATTCACACCAACGGCGGGGCTTGAATACACGGGCATGCTCAACGGTGATTTTAGCTGGTGGGTGACGGCTTACGTCCAGGCCACAAACACAACCCCTTACACCCAGGGTGATGACTTCACCGTCAATATCCCGGCTTCCCAGCTCAACAGCAGCAACGTCACTCTCGACCCGAACCAGGGGCACCCGGTGATTTCCTGGCCGGACGATGGTGCAACGTTGTGGGTTCAGGTCTGGGTCGGCAGTAGCCCCTGGGGTGACAGCCTGGAATGGTACGGACGTGACTACGAGTTCGGGCCGAGCTTTACCTGTGAAAATGGGACTTGCTCGCTGGTGGCACTGTTCAACGCGCCGACCGGCGGTACATACCTCAGTTGGATGCAAGCCTGGGGGCCGGGTGGTTTTTCCAGCGGTGGCCCGGTACCGAGTGCGCCAAGCTGGTTTGAGGTTTCCGACGGTTTCTCGATGCCGTCCAGTGCACCATCAGCACCACAGTCACCACAGGTAACTAACACCAGCGGCGGAATGCCTAACTTCGAGTGGACCGCACCGGCAAACGCGACTTGGTACAACGTCGCCATTGCCCCGGCGGATAACTCCTGGAGTGCGGACCTAGGTTGGTACGCTGGGTCGATGCTTGACTGCACAAACGCAGGCGAACTCTGCGTGCTTGAGTATCCCTGGTCACCGACCGCGCTGCCTAACGGTACCTACACTGCATACTTCTCTGCGTGGGGTCCGGCTGCGACCGACATCGTAACGGAGACAGCGACGTTCACACTCCCGTAACGGGAAGCAGCAACAGCTATAACACACAGGGCGGTGGCGTTTGCCATCGCCCTGTTTTTGTCTCTAGATCTCGTCGCTTTCATAGCGCCACTCACCGGGGATGTCGAGGGAACGCAGCATCTCAAGTACGCGTGCCTTATCGTACTCATCGGTGCTATCGTAGGTACGCACGGCGATGGTACGCGAATCCGCACGAGTGCCGCTGCGCCCCGCTGTGCTGACCTTCGACTTGTAGCCCAGCTTGCCCTGTTGAGTCGCCTCACGGATCAGCGCCCACTGTGCATCAATCTGGTCAGCGATGGTATCCAACACCCATTGACCGGCACGCGCTGTGGGCGGCTTGCAATCATCCGGCTTGCATTTAGCCTCGATCCAATACACGGCGGCGACCTCGCTGGGCTTGGTTTCCGCATCGTGCATCATCCGTGCTTTTTGCACCATCTGGATCAAGTCCAGATCGGCCTTGTCTTGTTCGCTTTTCGCCATAGCGATTGACTCCTCGTCTCATCGTTTATCCCATAATAACATCACACCCCACTTGATCGGGCGGCAGTCCGCAATTTTGATGATATAATCGGCAGGGACGACAAGACGAGGCGTGATCTCCTATGGAAGACAGGTACGAAGCGATGAGCCAGGATGAGCTACTACGCGAACTGCGCGGATTGCTTTTCCGCTACGAGCAGTTTCGTAATATCACACTTCCGGCACTGAATGAAGTCACCGCTGAACGTGACGCACTTCGGCTGGAAGTCGCCCGTTTGGAAGCACGGATCGATCAGATCGGCGCGGATTTTACCGCGCTCGCCGAGTTACAAGTCCATGCACAGGGAGATCCACGCGCCGCCCTCGCGCAACTCCGCATCCTCGCCATCGAATCCTACGAGCGGGTCGTCCGGCGTGATTACTTCACCGACGATCCCCTGGACGATTAAGCGTCTGTTCAGAGAGCGCACAATTTCGTTTAGTAGCCTGCTTACAACATACTCACCACGACGATCTATGGTAGTAAGTACAAATAATGTACTACTCAAGGAGGCTTATAAACGAACCTATGAAAATTTTAAGATTATTGTTGCCCATTTTGCTCATCGCACTTGCCGCCTGCGCCGAGGATAACGAAGTTGATCGAGAAATCCTCGATGACGAGACCGTTTCCGAGGTCGAGGACGACAGCGGCCTGCTCGAAGACAACGAAATGAACGACGACTCCAGCTTTAACATCGTGGTGAGTGGCGAAGCCGCCGCCAGCCTGACGACGGACAACGCTGTTTACGGCTTTGATTACGAAGAACCCGGCTCAGGTACGATGCGCGGCACCAACCCGACCGACTCGATCAGCGGCGCGGAGATCACCGGCCTGTATTCGATCCTGTTCGAGGGCGAAGGCGATGAAGCGCAGGTTGAAGTGATCTTCTCCGATTACGTCGAAGGCGGTGCGACCTATATCGCCAACGCACCCATTCAGGAAGACGAACCCTCACTCATCATTAGTTTGTCCGTCATCGTCGGGAATGAAACCTTCAGCGCCGTCGAAGAAGGTGAGATCACCTTTGATGTGTTCGGCGACAACCGCATCAGCGGCAGCTTCGATTTCGTTTTGACAGGCGAGACAGGTGAGATTGATGTCGAAGGCACGTTTACCCAACTGCCGTTTGAAACCAACCCCACCGAAGCCCTTGATGATGTGATCGAAGGCGAACCGCGTGATAACGTCGGCGAAGACGATGTCGGCGCGGAACCGGGCCAGGGTGATGAGGCCGCCGGAGCGGACGATTCACAACCTGCGATGGACAATCCTAATATCGCCGATGATCTGATCCCCGATGAGGAACTCAGCGGCGAAGACACAGACGAAGAATAATCAGCTTTATTCCGTCACGGTGACCTTGCTCAGACCACGCGGCTTATCAACCTCATAGCCGCGTGTTTGTGCCTGGCGCATCGCAAACACCTGACCGGGAATGACCGTCACCACCGGTGACAACCATTCAGGGATGACCGGCACCGGCATCGGTCGGGTCGTTAGCTCAAGCAGGGTTTGTTCGTTGCTGATGATCAGCACCTCGGCGGCACGTTCTTCGAGCTTATCCAGCAGATCACGGAGGGTCGCTAACGTCTTGCCCTGTGGCGCGATCAGCACGACCGGGAAGCCGGGGGCGATCATCGCAATCGGCCCATGCCGGAAGTCCGCCTCGCTGTAGCCCTCCCCGTTGATGTAGCACAACTCTTTGACCTTCAAGCTAATCTCAAATGCGGTCGCATAGTTGTAACCGCGCCCAATCGCGGTAAATTGCGTCATGTAACGGTAGCGTTCTACCCAGGCGTCGATGTCCTCAGCGGCGTTGACCGCCTGCTGCACATAACGCGGGATCTGCTTGAGTTCATCGTGCATGGTTTCGTCTTGCAGCAGCGCGGCACACAGCATGGCGAAGGCCGTCAGTTGGGCGGTATAGGTCTTGGTGGCGGCGATGCTCTGTTCTTCCCCGGCGTTGAGATACAGATGATGTGCGGCGGTCTGCGCTAGCGGAGAATCTTCGTAGTTGGTCAAGCTGACCGTCAACGCGCCCTGCTCACCGGCATCTTGCAACACGCGCCGCACGTCTTCGGCTTGCCCGGATTGCGACACACCGACCACCAGCGCCCGCGAGAGATCCGGCGGGGCCTGATAGAGTGTGTGCAGCGACGGTGTGCTGAGCATCACCGGCAGCCGCGCCTTTGCACCGAACAAATATTGCGCGTAACGGGCGGCGTTGTCGCTGGTACCGCGGGCGGCGACGGCGACAAAGGCCGGGTCAAAGTCTCGAATGGCGGCGGCGATCTGCACGGTGGCCTCGCCCTGTTCTTTCAGCAACCGGGAAAGCACGTCCGGTTGTTCGTTGATTTCACGTTCCAGATGCATGATTATTCGCTTCTTTCTGCTGCTGATAGACAATTTCACCACCGACGAGGGTCATACGAACGTTTAAACCGGCGTCCAGTAAGATCAGGTCGGCGTCCTTGCCGGGGGCGATACTGCCCTTGTGCGCCGCGAGGTCGAGCGCCCGTGCCGCGTTCAGGCTGGCGCAACGCCAGACCTCGCTGAAGGCCGCACCCGTCGCCACGACGAAGTTACGCACGGCGGCATCCATCGTGAGCGTGCTGCCGGCGAGTGTGCCATCTGATAACCGCGCCGCGCCGTTTTTGATTGTGACCGTGCCGCCGCTCTGCATATAGGTGGTGTCGTCGGGCATGCCCGCGCCGCGTACCGCATCGGTGATGATGACCACGCCGTCCCCACCTTTGACCTTGTAAAGTAGTTGCTGCATCGCCGGATGAATGTGGTTGGGGTCGGGGATCACCTCACAGCGCAACGCATCCAGCAGCAGCGCCGCGCCGACCGTCCCCGGTTCACGGTGGTGCAAGCCGCGCATCGCGTTGAACGTATGCGTGGTCTGCGAGAGGCCGCGCTCTACGGCTGCCGCCATCGTCGCGTAGTCCGCGTCGGTGTGAGCCGCGCTTACGGTGATGCCCCGCCGCACACACTCGTCGATCAACCATAGATTTTCATTGAATTCCGGCGCGAGTGCCAGCAGGCGCACGATGCCCGTATCCAGCAGCGCCAGCGCCTCGTCGCGTGTGGCCCGGCGGATGTTTTCCCCATGCTGCGCACCGAGTCTTTCCACGTTGAGGTAAGGCCCTTCCAGATGCACGCCCAGGATCGCCGCACCGCCGGTTGTAACGCCGACCAGCGGCTTAATCGCCGCCAGCGTAGCAAGAGTGGCTTGATGCGGCGCAGTCCATGTGGTCGGCAACCAGCCGGTGACGCCGTGCCGGGCATAAAATGTGGCGATACTGCGTAAGGCCGCCGGGGTCGCGTCCATCGCCTCGTGACCGTCGCCGCCGTGCGCGTGCAGGTCGATGTAACCCGGTGCCAGCGTCAGGCCATCGGCATCGATGACCGTGCTGTCGGGATAGGTCGGCGGTGTCCCCGCGTTCACCGCGTTGATCTTCCCCGCTTCGATGTACAACCATCCGTCCGGGATCCCCTTATTTTCTGTGATAATCGCTGCGTTTTGGATTAAGAGCGGTGCCGTCATCATGCGCCTCATCAGATAACTCTATGCAAGAACGAGCCAAGTTGTCCCCTCACCCCGTCTGACCTACGATCAGCCTGTCACTCTCCCCACGTGGGGGTGACGATGTGAACGCCTACCAGAAGTCG
>DAOTTX010000406.1:0-1702 GCA_034437515.1 Anaerolineae bacterium | reverse complement strand
CTTGGGGCCTGTTCTCTATAAAATCTGGCATCAAGTGCTAGTGAATGCTTGAAATATTGCATCTAATGCACCAAATGAGAGTTGAATACCTGGGTAACGGGAATTGCTGACGCACCAGAGCAACCAATGGCAGACCGCTTGGCGAATGCGTGGAGATGTACGAGTTCTCTCGCTGCGCCTTTTGCTGCGAGATTGCTCGATTTTCGCTGAGTATCTTGATCCTCGTCTTTTCATATCGATTCCTTTTGTGATAGCCAGATAGCTATATTTACCACAAAAAGAGATTTTTGTCATCCTAGGCGCGGACTTGAGTTGACTTTTCAGTTGTTAGTGTGCGGAAAACAGGCTCAGGTAATAGCGCCCATCGCTCGGCGGCGGCGTCCACACGATCTGAGTTTGGCCCCGGTCACGTCCAGTGCGCTCCCTAGGCCGTCGTGTAGCATCATCATCGTCTCCAGGCCGTCGGTCGGCGTGACGGTGACCGTGATGATCTGGCCTTCGGATAGATTGAAATAGACGAAATCCTTGTCGGCGGCGTAGTTGACCGGGTCGCTATCGAACGTGCGGGTCTGGACGACGCCGCTTTCGATGGGGTTGGCCTGCTGCCAGGTGTCGTCTATTTCGTGATTGTCGCGACAGGTATGGCTGATGACGCTCATCGGTGCCATCGCAGCGCTTAGTGCGTCAGGCGCGACGGCTTGATTGGTCGACCTGACCGCGCTGTGATTGTGCGCCACGAGCGGCAGGTAGATGGTTTGGATCGGGGATTCTTGTTGCGCCTCTCGCTCGATCCAGATCTCATATTCGGTGTCGCATCCAGTCAACTGGGCTTGGTTGGCGACGCGGATGTAATAGACACCGTTGGTCTGTGCCTCCCAGACGATGCGTGATGAGTGCTCAATCGCGCCTGCGTAATCATCGTTGGCCCGTAGTTGCGTCTGTCCATCGGTGTCGAAGAGCGCCAGGGACGTGTCGGCCCGCTGTCCCCAGGATGAGGTGGTGATCGTGTAGACATCGCCCGCCTGGGCGGTGAAGGTGATCCAATCGACCGCGTCGTCGCAGAAATTGCGGCTCTGTCGGTTTCCAATCGAGATAGACTTGGCCTGGGAGGTCTCGTCGTCCGGCTCATATGCGTCGGGCTCACAGACGCAGTCGCCCGGCGTGACAGTCAGTGCGGCGGTGTTCGTCTGGCCTTCGTAGGTCGCGGTGACGGTCCACGCCCCAGCGATCTCGGCAGTGTAGCCATTGGCGTCCCACGCGCCACCCGCGCCGGGGTTGATGGTGTAGCTGGCGTCGGCAGTCACGTCCCAGGCGTTGCCGTGGATATCGGCGGCGATGACGGTGTAGGTGAGGCGCTCGCCCGCAGTGATGGCCGCGCTTGGCGGGGTGAGGCTGATGCTTGCGGCTGGTCCGTGCGTGACGGTGAGCGCGGCGGTGGCGTGGGCCGCGCTGACGGTCGCCGTAACCGTCCACGCACCCGCGATCTCGCCGGTGTACTGTCGCCCCGACCAGGTTCCGCCTGCCTCCAGCGCGATGGCGAACGTCGCATCAGCGGTCGCATCCCACGAGTTGCCGAAGGCGTCTCGCGCCGTCACGGTGTAGAGCAAGCTCTCTCCGGCGGCGATGCGCTCTTCTTGAGGCGTCAACATCAGATCGGTTACGCTCCCCGGCGTCACGGTCAGCGCGCCGGTGATGACCTGCC
>DAOTTX010000405.1:0-1957 GCA_034437515.1 Anaerolineae bacterium | reverse complement strand
CGATGGCGATGTTCCGTGCCGTTAACAACGCCGGGGAGGTGCAGGAGGATGTACGGTTCTTCCTGAATGACTTCCGAACGACAGACTATACCGGCATGGGCACGGTGCAGGTGCCGCCGGGCAATTACAGCGGAGGGTTATATGTGCCGCTGCCGCAGGGCAACGAGCAGTTCCTCAGCCGGACACAGTGGCCCGGTGAGGGCGAGATTGAACCCGGTGCGATCATCGATATCAACATCGACGATTACTTCGGTGAACGGGTAACGTTCCAGGCGGCGGACGCGCAGGGTAACCTGCTACCAAACGCGCAAATCGAGCTGCTGCCGCCGTTCTGCGCGGAGAATATTCTCGGTACATATACCGGGACGGCGACCCGCTACCGCACAACCTCCGGCAGTCAGAGATTATGTTTCCGTGTAACGGTAAATGGCGAGACGTTTGTACCGGGTCCACGGGCACCGTCGGCTGCGGACATCAGCGTTTCGCGAGACGTAAGCGAGAACCTGGCGACGCTGACGGCATTCGATGGCGTGGTGATTTTCTCCGATAGAGCGACCCCCCCAGGCTTTGGCGTCGTTCAGGGCGTCACGCCAGACGGCGAACGCCTCGCCGGGCGGCAGTGGGACTTCCGCGCGGGGGGGAACGACGGCACCAAGATTTCACAACGCCCCGGAACCGATATCAGATACACCCGCATCTATCTCGAGGAAGGCACATACACATTCACGCGGAACAACGGCCAGCAGCGACAAGATTTGGGCACTTACGATATTGTCCCCGGTGAGGAACTGCAACTTATACTGGAGACGGGTGAGAGGTTTGGCGCTACGGCGGCAGCAGACGCCGCCACAGCCGACCCCAATACGATCTTCTTCGATGACTTCGAAGGCGAAATAACGTCCTCCATCGTCCGCAACTACGATAGCTGGGCTAACTGGGAAGTTATCTCTGGCACGGTAGACGCCATTAGCGGCGACTCACTGAACCCAGCGCTGGCCAACATCCCTGACGAAAACGGTCATATCATGGACCTAGACGGGTCTCGGCGGCAAAGTGGGATCGTGACCACGCGCGAGCAGTTTACACTAGAACCAGGCACGTACAGCCTGACATTCGAGGCGACCTCCAGCACCGAGGAGGGCGACAACACCTTCCGCGTTATGGTGGGTAACCTGGTCGATGAGATGATCACCGTCACGACGGACCAGCCAGTGACCCCCTATGCTTACACCTTCACCGTCAATCAAACGACAACGGTTGGTATTACATTCGACCATACCCCCACCGCTGGCGATAACCACGGCGCGTTTATCGACAATGTGCGCTTGGCCCGTGGTGCCACCGATACACCGACCGAGACGGATACGACCGGTGCGGCCCCCCCTGCCACCGAACGTGTGGTTTTCCTCGATGACTTCGAACAGGAGGGGGTAGACGACTTGGTGCGGAATTATGACGCGTGGGCGAACTGGGATGTCGTGACCGGAACCGTTGACGCAATCAATGGGGCGCGCATACAGAACGCCAATGCCAGTTACGGTGTGATGGTGGACCTGGATGGGTCTACGCGGGAAAGCGGTGTGTTCACGACGAAGCAGCAGTTCGAACTGCTGCCAGGCGACTATGTGCTGAGCTTCGACGCGACATCGAGCCGACTGGAGGGCGATAACACGTTCCGCGTGATGGTTGGAGATGTGCTGTCGGAGCAGGTAACGGTGACGACGGACCAACCGGTGGAAACGTACCGTTTCACATTTACGGTGACTGAGGCAACTACAGCGGGGGTTACGTTCGACCATACGCTGACACCTGGCGACAACAACGGGGCTTATATCGATAATGTCCAGCTAGTACAGAGTAGCTGAAATAGACCATCAGTTAAGCGACAAGTGGACGCCCGTTAAAAGTCCACTTGAACGGCTTTGCCAGAGCGCGATTGAAATAGTCAATAAAGTCA
>DAOTTX010000404.1:0-1541 GCA_034437515.1 Anaerolineae bacterium | reverse complement strand
CACCTGGATCACCGGCAATCAATTCCGCGAATATCGCCGCGACGACGATTCGGCATTCGCTATTATCACGATTGATTCATCTGAGGCGAATGCGTATATGAATGTCATCCGCGACAATATGTTCTGGGAGAACGAAAACCACATCGGAAGCCTGGGTGACAACAAGAGTTTCAACCTGTCACTTTTCCAGGGCAACGTGTTCCACGAGGGTGTGCTGATTACCGCCACGCTGATGCTCGACTTACGCGGCGGCAGCCAGGGTAAGAACATCGTGGTGGGCAACACCTTCTGCGGTGACTATTCCAACACGGGCGGCTACTACGCCAATGCTGGCGCGCCGGGCAACTGGGTGGGAAACCTTGCCGAGGACGTGGCAGAAGCGGAAGTTGGGGACAACGGCATTACTGTTGATGCACCTGCGGCATAAGGGAGGGAAACAATGCCTTCTGCAAATGTACGGTGGGGCGCGCCGTTAACGCGCCTCAACCCGTGGTATCCGGGACAATTCGGAGTGCCGGGGACGGACAGCGAGACCGGCTTGAGACTGGATTCCAACGGGACGGTCTTTTACGTTGACCCGAACGCCGTCGGCGTGAGCGACCAACGAGACGGAACGAATCCGACAGCGCCGCTCCGGACGGTGGCGGCGGCGCTTGGTAAATGCGCGGCGTACTCCAATGACGTGATCGTCGTCGCGCCCTCATCGAACTGGACGTACGGCGACCCGTCGGTGGGACGTGCGACGGCGATCACGGAGACGGTGACGGTTGACGTGCCGGGCGTGAGTATCATTGGCGTCCTCCCGTCTGGCGCGATGGGCGTGCCTTGGAAGCCCGACGCGAATGACGAGACGCTCATCACTGTCCGCGCAACAGACGTCCTCGTGGAAGGCTTTAACTTCTGGACGGGAGGTGTATACACCGGCACGACCGCAATCTCGGCGCTATGGGATGCTACATCGGTTTTTGGTGAGAATATGGTTGTGCGCAATTGCTGCTTTTACAACATCGCCTACGGAATTCGGATGGACTATTCCTGGTACAATTACATCGAACATTGCACGTTCCACGACATCAGCATGGCGGCGATCAACTCAGTAGATGACGAGGGCGACCCGGACTACTGCACGATTCGATGGAATCAGTTCGAGAATTGCACGGCAGCCATCGACCTGTCGGGTAATGATGGTACGGACTACTGTCAGATAATGCACAACTACATCCGCGGGAGTGCAACGGGGACGAACAACTTCATCAACTTAACGGATGGCAGTGACAACCTCGTCGGTGACAACTGGCTATCGTGTACCATTGCCCAGTACGACACGACCTGCTCAGATACGACGAGCGGTTCGTGGGGCGGCAATCACTGCGAGGACGGCGACACGACAGCCGCTCCAACGTAGGCCGACCGCTTAGATTCGCCCGTAACGGGGGATTCGATGGCATTGTCAAGCGCGTTTTTAGGTCAATCGGCAGTCGCAGATACTACATCTAGTAGGCGCGACACCACCACATACTACATCTAGTATCTGCGGCTTA
>DAOTTX010000403.1:0-4390 GCA_034437515.1 Anaerolineae bacterium | reverse complement strand
GCCATCACCGATCACCGCCGCCGGGATGTTCATGGTCAGTTCTTGTACGCCGTCCGGTTGGACGGTCACCGTGCCGACCGGCGCACCATCCACGCGCACGGTGACGTCTTGAGCGACCTCGAACGCCTGCGCCGCAAACCGCAGTGTATACGCCCCCGGTGGCAGATCGGCGTAGAGATAAGCCTCGGTCGCGCCCGGTGCGGTGGCGTGCGGCGCACCCATCCAACGGACTTCAAAGCCGGGCACAATCGACTCACGGAAATACCAGCCCCAGCCGATATACGCCCGGTCGCTCGCCGCGCCGATGTCAATCCGATACACACCCGGCTCTATTTCCGGCGGGGTGCGCGGGTCACAGCCTGCCGGGTGCCATGTCGTGCGGTAGGCCAGTAGCGCCCCTTCGATCATCGGTGGGCACAGATGGGCGTTCAGGCTGTTCAAATAGCCGGTGACCTCTTGCACGGTCTTCTGGGTGGTCGCTCGTTCGATCAAATCTGTGTGTACCATCACATAGCCGACTGGATACGCCGGGATGATCGACGCCAGCCGCGCCTCGGCTGCCGTTGGCTCCAGCAGACGCCGCCCGCCCAACCACGCAAACAGCGGATCATCCGTGCGCAGATACCAGTAATGCGCGATTGGCGCACGCGAGACGTGCCCGTTGACCATTCGCTTACCATGTGTGATGCCGTAGAACTGTAAGCGCGAGTAACGTTTTGAGCCGACGATGCCCTCACCACTCGACGCGCCAGTCGGTACCTCGACGATCACATAATCGTGTGGTTCCGCGCCGATCTGCGTGTAGAGGTCGTATGTCGGCGGCAGCGCGATCACCGGCAGTGAGTGGTAGAGTCGTGCATCCGCGCTGACCAGCAGCACCAGCACGACCGGCAGCGCATAGCGCCATACACGCCGCTTTTGCACCGACGGCGACAACGTGCGCAGGGCAAAGGCCGCCAGCGCCATGATGACCAGCATGGTCAGCCGTTCTGGGTAGCGGAACATGCCGCCGAACAGATCATGGAACGCAGCATAGAATAACGGAATCTGTGTCCCGGCGGTGAAGATCAGCGGGGGCAGCGCCACCAGCAGCCAGAACCCGCGCGGTGGTGTGAGTGGTGCACGCACCTCAGACGTCCGCACGCGCCAGCCGGCGACTACCGCAATCAGCGCCAGCGGCAAGATCACCGCGCCCAATGAGACCATGCCGCCGTTGGGGTCGAGGTTCCACACCCACGCCTGCGGGAAGCGAACGGCGTAGGCGCGTTCGGCTGGGGTGGGGGCCAGCCCCGCCCGGTTGAGGTCATTGAGGTAGGGCAGCGGCCCCGCGACCCACACCAGCACCAGCGCGACCGTCACCGCACCCGCACCCAGCAGCACCAGACGTCCACGACCGGCGCTGTGCCACAGTGTCCACAGACCATAGGGGACGACGAAGAACAGACCAAAGATCGCGTATTGCAGATCACACAGCAGCATCGCCCACAGCATCAGGCCGAGCGTGATCGTCCACCTCAGGCCGCGTGTCAGGACGATTTGCCGCCACACCAATACGATCCCCGGTAGCCAGAACCAGTTTAGCAGGTTGATGTTCGTCCAGTAGACGGCGGTGAACGTCACTGGGGCGAGCATCACCAGCACCCCACCGACCAGCGCCAAGCCCGGCGTCACCCCCTCCACGCGCAGAAAAGCGAAGAACACGCCCCCGTTGAGCGTCAGCGCGAGTGCGAAGATGGCGTTCATCGCATGGACGGTGCCGGTCAGCGGTTCCAGCAGTGCCCACACCGGGAACCAGAACGGCGTCAACGTATGATAGGCGAGGTTCGCCGTGTACGGGGCCATGACGTAATCCGTCAGGTAGAGGTTCATCCCCTCGCTGAGCGCGTGCCGCATCCACCAGTAATTCCAGTGGAAGTGATAGGCGTCGGTGATCTCCGCACCGGGGACGTACCCCGGCGCATGGATCAACGGCTGGTGCAGCATGATGAGCGCCAGCAGCGCGTAAAAGCCGACGACGCCGGTGTACTGTCGCCTAGTCATTCTTGTGTAGTTGCTTAATCTCAGCGTTCACGGTGGCTATTTCGTCTTCAATACTCTGCAAACGCTTCTCATACGCCGTATCTTCGACCGGGCTTGAATCCTCATATACATTCTCATATTTTCGCCAGAGGTCTTCCAACTGCTGCTCAAGTTTGTAGAGGCGAGTGAATAATTCTTGATTTGGAACCGTAAATTCAAGGCTTTGGCGTGCAGGTTTGATACCCTGCACTTCTAGCAATGTGTTGATGAGATCTTCAAAATGAGGACAATTATCATAATAAACTCGCTCCGCGCTTGCCTGAGTGAAAAGCGGTATTCCATCTCGTATTTTGTTGTATTCCTTCCTACGTCCAGATCGAAAGCGCTTTGCGATCACTTCGAGTGCTTTGGCAGGATCAAGCACAGATTCTGGTGTTGCGTAGGGCTGGATCTCCGGCGAGAAGTATTGACGCAGCGCCTCAACATCAGCTAACAGCCATGTCTCGTATTCTTGCATGATCGGGAACGGATAGAAGTGGTCGCGCAGATTGGCACGGATGCGCTCTCGCATAAACTGTTTGATGTATTGATACTGTGCAATAGCGGGTTCAGGATCATCATGCACATAAGATGGATAGGTGAGCGGTATTTCCTTCATATCGATCAAACAAAAGACCACTGTATCTGCATCGTCCAGTTCGAATTCGACTTGATCTTTAAAACTTGCGTTCAACCGCTGGCTTGATGTGATGTTGCCTGCACCGCCGCCATCAGGGGGAAGCAGCACTTCGACCTTACTAAACTCCGTACAGTAAGGCGCGAGAAAGTCCTTGATTGTGCGCTCCTCAGTATCACCTTCTATCAAAATGACCAGCCGCATCTAAACACCTAACTTGCCCATCGTCCACAAGCCGCCGAGGGTATAACGTTCCAGCCAGCGGTCTAGCCTCTGCTCATCAGGACGTTCAAGCACTGTTTTACCATCGTCATTGTGGACGAGTACTACATCGGAAAGTTCGATTGCTTCGGCACTCAGCAACTGCGGTGAGTGTGTGGTGATAATGACTTGAGATTGCTCAGATGCACTTTTTAGAAGCTCCGCCAGCAACGGAATCAACCGGGGATGTAAACCGATTTCCGGCTCGTCAATGAGTATGACTGGCGGTGGGTCTGGTAACAGCAGTTGGGTGGCGAGGACGAGAAAACGCAGCATCCCATCGGAAATTGAGCGAGCCGGGAAACCCCACCGGTTCACCCATTGCAACTCAACTTTGTTCGATGCAACCGGCGGGAAGGCGAGTCGCCTGAAATCTGCAAAAGCGATCTTTAACGTATTTTCCAATTCTTCTTTGACACCATCATACTCTGTATCTTGCATTAGCTTGTACAAAACAGAAACAAGATTTTTACCGTCCGCATCCACCCGTAGAGGGTTAATCACACTGATCGGCTGAGAGCGGTGAATGTTATCCAGTGAGTTTTCGCCAAAGCCACGCAGAATGGCAAAATCCCCTAGAAAGCGGCGCACCTCATCCACAGTCGGGTAACGTTTGGGGTTGCGTGCGTATTCAAAGGCCGATTCTTCGCCGTTGTATTCGAAGCCGCTATCGTACTCGTCATTACCATTTTCGTCATTACCTACGCTGGAAAGATGCCTGATATAGCCATCATAAGCGCCCAGCAGATTAAATCCCTCAGTATAACCTTCTTTAGGCTCACGTTGAACTTCCTCAGAGCGGAAGATAAAGCGGTTTCCCCGATTGCCAAGCCGCGCTTTATAGTAGATGTGCGAATCGCTTATCGTCTCCAGCGCAGTGAGTTTAAGTTGCCAATCAATCGTCTGCTTGTTAGTTGCGCCTTTATAGCGCACCTCATCAATGCCGCCGATTTCATTATTCACGAAGTCCGCAAGCCGACCGTTAGCAGCTCGTTTTAGCAGGCGGAAGAAGGTAACGAAATTGGACTTGCCGCTGCCGTTGGGGCCGATGAGAATGTTGAGCGGACGCAACTCGAATTCATCGAGTGATTCGATACTTTTAAAATTTCTGATCGATAGCGTGTCAATCTTGACCATGAGCAACCCTCAGTCCTGTAAACAGATCAGGTCAATTCTAACATGAACGAGAGACACAACCGATTGCGTCCTCGTTCATGCACGACATAATTTTACCCCTGCCAGCTACGCAGCACGTCGCCGCTGCCGCTGAGGGTGTACACCCTCAGCGAGGACGGGATGAACGCGCTCTGCCCGGTGGTGAGTGTCAGTGTATAGTCGCCGGTTTTGACCGTCGCTTCACCGTCGATGCAGGTCAGCGTGTGGAAGAAGCGCCCGGCGGTATCGAGCTTGGTCGCTTCTTCGCTCAGCCGGTGG
>DAOTTX010000402.1:0-6305 GCA_034437515.1 Anaerolineae bacterium | reverse complement strand
CTATGGCCTCGCCTGTCTTTTGCTGTTGCCGCAATACCCGCCACGCCAGCGGCAACAGCAAAAGACAGGCGAGGCCATAGCGCAATCCTGCAAAGATAAGGGGCGGTAGGGTTTGCAGACCGATCTTGATGATAATGACAGAGGTTGACCAGAGGAATGTGACCAGCAGCGCCTGCAAAACGCTTTTGAGGTGTGGAGACATATCAAAAAAACCTTTCAGATGTGGCGAGCAGAGATGTCAAAACATCTCCAACCGCAACTCCTCAAGGTTTTTGGCCTTTAAGATGCTGGCCGCTGTCGGCGGCGTTTGCAGCGCTCGGACCAGACCCGATCACATTCGGCGGAACCCTAGCTGCCAATATTGGCTGGATAAGCTGAGGTTAACATACCCTGCGAGCTTGTCAAGCCATATATAGCGCCAATCACAGGGTGCTTTTGAAGAATAAGTATGCTTCCCACTTTCATAACTTGACATTCCAGTAGCTGGAAGGTGCATCATAGCGGTATCGTTCCCTATGGAGGCAAAGTCATGTTCAAGATTGGTGAGTTCTCGCGCATCAGCCGCGTACCCACAAAAACCCTGCGCTATTATGATGAAATCGATCTGTTCACGCCTGCGCGTGTCGATGCAAGCAACGGCTACCGCCTGTACTCCGCCGAGCAGCTACCCCAGCTCAACCGGATTCTGGTCCTCAAGGAGATGGGATTGTCACTCACGGAAATCGGTCGCCTGCTGGACGAGAGCCTTTCACAGGAGGAACTGCGCGGCATGTTTCGCCTTAAAGAAGCCGAACTGCGCCAGCAGGTCGAAGAAGCGCAGAACCGCTTACAGCAGGTTGCCAATCGGCTGACACAGATTGAACGTGAAGGTCAGATGCCGGACTATGATGTGGTGCTCAAGATGATTGAGCCGCAGCGGGTGATGTCCATCCGGCAGATTGCACCACAACCGGAGGATGTCGGCAACTTTTTGGGTGAGTGTGCGATGGCGCTTCATGCCGCCGGAATTGCCCCGACAAGCCAGCCCCTCACCATCTTCTACGATGCCGACCTGACAGAGACGGACATGGACATCGAAACCGTCATCCCGGTTGATTCATCCGTCGATACCACGCTGAATCTTGATGGTGGTCGGCAGGTCGTGGCTCATACCCTGCCAGGGTTAGAGTCCGCCGCATGCGTTGTTCATCAAGGCTCGTATGATGATTTCGAGCAGCCCTATGCCGCGCTTGGCCGCTGGATAGAAGCGAACGGCTACGTCATCGCCGGGCAGCCACGCGAAATCTATCTGACTGCACCGGAGGAGGGTAAGGAACCAATCACCGAGATACAGTATCCGGTTGCAAAAGCCTGATCATTTGAGCATCGCCTCGATCCATCCCTGATGCTCGCGGTAATGAAATGCCGTGTCCCCATAGATCGTGTCGATGATAGGGGCGGCACTTTCATCAAGATGATCGGGCAGGAAGTCCCGATACGGCTTCAGCAGATCCGCGTCCGTCATGGGATCGATCAGGCGCATGAGCGCGTGATGTGTCGCCTGAAATTCCGAGCACACCTGATCGAGTGGTTCGTCGCGGTGCTGCTGGAAGATCGCTGCGTTGATCGCGTCAATGTCTTTCGGCGCATACACAGCTTGCGGCACACCCAATCCTTCGTGACGCGGTTTGCCTGTCAGAATGGCGATCACATAGCGATGCCACGCCGTCAGATGAGCTACATGATCCTTAACCGCCCAACCGTCAGGATTTCGGATCTCCGTCCACTTCGCGTCGGTCAGACCGTCCAATAACGTGTTGATCCCCGCCCAATCGCGGTCGATGTGTTCAAGCAGTTCGGCTTTTGTATCGACAAATGCGTCCATGTTTACCCCTGTGTCGCCTTATGCTGGGTGAAATACACCTCCCACGGACCGCAACCGTCGATGAAGGACTGCATGAGCGCCTGCTCTGCCTGAACCAGATGCATCAGGTCATGCCCACCCCACTCATGCAGCAGATTCCCCAGCGTGACCGGACCGAGTTCGGCGTGAGTGGCTGTTTTGCTGAGGTCGGCGGGTGTGATCCGATCGAGCAACTTCAGATTCTCGCGGCGCAGGGCATCGAATTCAGCGGACAGCGCCCCTGCGGAGACATCCTCGCGCAGTGACGAGCCATCTTCATCGGGGAAGAACGCCGGGAAATCCTCTCCGGCTAGGAGTGCCCGCACCCGCTGCGGGAACACGCCGCGATCCAGATCAATCAGGTGTAACAGACCTTCCAGCGCCGACCACTCACCCGGTGCGGGACGGCGGCGCAGGCTGTTCTCGCTGAAGCGTTCAGTCAGGGCGGACCAGCGCCCCGGCGTGGTGCTGAGTACGGCTTTCAGTTCGGTGATGATGTTATCCATCTTACGCTCCTTATGGTTTGCGTCCGATGACAGCCCACACCCGATGATGCACCGCCAGCGGGTCGTCAGGATAATCACTTCGCAACAAATCTTGCAGCTCACGATCAAAGGTTGCGACCTCGACATCAGAAAGGCTGGCCGCAATCCCGGCACTGGCCCGGACACGACCGCGCCACGCCTCGGCGGAATAGGTCAGATCGAGGTCGAACGAGAAGGTTTCGATGTCGATGAATCCGGCTGATGCCAGATCAGCCAGCCATGCCGGATACAGTCCTGTGCCGCCGCTCATCGCCCAGGCGGGATTGTGCTTGAGGATAAGCTGATCGGTTGACTCAACGACATTCCCCGGTAGCGGAATCTAATCCAGATGCGCGATCACGACCGCACCACCGGCCACCAGGAGTCGCTTCACTTCCTGGGCTGCTGTGGGACGATCAAACCAGTGCCAGCACTGCCCGGCTGTGACGAGATCGAACGACGCAGCATCAAGACCCGTCTGTTCCGCTGGGGCGATGTGATAGACCACCTCGACTCCGGCCTGCTGGTCGAGTACCTTCGCCTTATAGATGAGTTCCGGTGCAATATCCAGGGCGGTCACCTTGATTCCGGTCAGTGCTGCACCCCGCGCGAGTGTCCCCGAGCCTGTCCCCAGATCGAGCACGCGCCGCCCCGCGCTGAGCAAATCGCGCCGCACAAGTTCATCGAAGAACCGCTGCGGAAATCCCTGGCGGTGCGTTCCGTAGTCATCGGCGGTCTTGCCGAAGTCAATGTCCATATCTGCAAAATTCCTCGCGCTTGAACTGGGATCGCCTGTGTAATCCATAGGATTTTCCGAGCCATTTTAGCGCAACCGCACACACCTGGGGCGCGACAATCGCATATGTCGGATATAGGACAATCCTTCACACGCATATATTCGCACGAGTAGCAGCATTTTGCAGGGACGAAATCACGAACATGGCGTTCAGTGATCCCGAACATCACAATTGCGAGGCGGTGCCATAATGGATGATGGATTACGCCCACAGCCGATTGGAGAAAATGCTGCATGGCTGATGATTGGACACTCGCACAGCAGTTTGACAGCCCGTTCGGGACAATTGCCTATGACGTATTTGGCACCGGCGACTCACTGGTCATGATTCATGGTACGCCGTTCTCGTCCTACGTATGGCGCAAATTTGTGCCAATTCTCGCAGCGGCGTATCGTGTTCACGTGTATGATCTCGTCGGCTATGGTCAATCTGAGAAGTACGATCAGCAGGATGTATCGCTCGGCGTCCAATCGCAGGTGTTGGCGGCACTGCTCGATTACTGGCGCATCGAGCGCCCGACGATCATCGCTCATGATTTTGGCGGTGCGACGACGCTGCGAGCACACATCCTCGACGGACGCAATTACACGCGCATGATCCTGATCGACCCGGTGGCGGTTGCACCCTGGGGATCGCCGTTTGTGCGGCATGTCCGCCGTCACTTTGAGGCATTCGCTGGTGTACCACCTTATATCCATGACGGCATTCTCACGGCTTATATCCAGGATGCAGCGCACCATCCAGTGCCAGATAACGCAATGGAAGCCTACAAAACGCCCTGGACAGGTGAGGTCGGTCAGGCGGCGTTTTACCGCCAAATTGCGCAGATGGATCAGCAGTACACAGACGAGGTCGAACCACACTACTCGGCGATACGTTGCCCGGTGCACCTGCTGTGGGGAGAAAATGACGGCTCGATTCCCATTGTACAGGGGCGCAAGCTACAACATATGGTTCCCGGTGCGACCTTCGAGATGATCCCCGGTGCGGGGCATCTGGTACAGGAAGACCAGCCCGGTCAATTGACAGGACACCTGCTCGATTTGGGTGTGGCTACTTTGTATTTTGCCCATTTGAGGACAATCAGGTTCTTGACAGTTTTAAGGGGGAAAATCGGTTAATTATCGCCAATTTATACCCGATCTGGCGAGTTCAACACCGTTTTTCGCATTATTTCTGCGACATTCAAACCAGCACCAGTTTTTCTAAAACGTAAAGTAGCCACACCCGCTCGATTTACTCAATTAGCACTATTCACTTTCGATGGCCATTCTTTGAGGGTGTGGGCATGGTTTCCCTTTCATTGAACAAAGCCGCAATCAAATCGGCCACACAGTGCAGGAGCGGTTGATTACGTTCGTGGACGCGATAGACGAGCGATAAATCGACTGACAGCGGATCCACAGGTGCGATGCTGACCGCGCCTTCAGCCACGCCTTGATCGGCGGCATAGCGTTCCAGTAGCGATAGACCCAGCCCGGCTTTGACCAGTTCGTAACGGCTGCGCTCATCATCAATCTGCACACGATGCTGGCAGGTCAACCCGCGCTGCGCCAGATATTCATCCACCACCTGCTGAAATGGACATGAGATAAGCGGGCTGACCCAGGGGCTGGCAGCCAGGTCATGCCAGTCTGAGGGGTCGAAGTCAGTCGGCCATGCCGATGGCACCACGACGACCAACTCAGTTTGTGTGAGATGGTGGACTTCCAACATGGGGTGCGTGACCGCGCCATACACAAAGCCCATGTCGAGGCGGTTGGTCACGATTGACTCGGTGATTTGTATGGTTGTCGATTGGTCCAGTAGCAGGTCGATACCGGGATAGTTGTCCCGAATCTGCTGAATAAGCTGGGGAATTTTCAGGTAAGGCGGCGCACTGCACAGCCCAATTGACACCTGCCCGACCAGCGCGGTCTGGATGTCAGTCGCATGGTTCACCAGGTCCTGCGCCGCGTGCAGAGTCGCCCGCGCTTTGTCCAGGATTTGCTGACCTTTAGCGGTGATCGCCATGCCCTGATTACTGCGGACGAACAACTGCACACCCAGTTCCTCTTCGAGCGATTTGATGTGCATGCTGATGGTCGAAGGGGTGGTGTACAGCCGCTTGGCCGCTCGTGTGAGATTGCCTTCTTCGGCGACAATCACGAACGTTTGTAATTGGTAAAGTTCCATAACCGTACTTTCTTCACAGTATCCAATCCACATTATGCCAGCTTTTCTGTAGTTCTGATGTTCGGGACTTCTGAATATCACATTTGGGATCGTACCAGTATGAGATGCTGTGAAATGTCAGATAATCGTGATCATCCTGTATCAACCCCATAATTCAATCTATACCGAAACAATGTTAATCCAAATGCCTATACACTGATCTGCCATAAGGAGCAATTCAATGACCATTTAGTACAAATCTCAGGTTCGCGCCGTAGCCCCGGCGAATCGTACAGCGGCACAGGCACATTTTGCCGCCAAACTCAGCTTTGAAACCGACCCTGCCGACTTGCACTTCGACATGAAGCATGACCTCGCCGATTTCATCGTGTTGGATGTCCGCAGTGCCGAGGACTACGCTGATGCCCATATTCCCGACGCGGTGAACATCCCTCATGCACAGATGACACAAAAGCGCATAGAAGCGGACTATCCGCCGGATACGCTATTTGTCGTGTATTGCTGGGGACCGGGTTGCAACGGTTCCACCAAGGCCGCACTGCGCCTGAGCCAGCTTGGTTATGCCGTCAAAGAATTGATCGGTGGGATCGAATACTGGCACAAGGAAGGTTATGCGGTTGAGCAGTTGGGCTGAGTTTACCGCGCAAGAATCGGATAGAAACAGAACCTCTGTTTCATTAGGCTGTCATTATGTGTGGGTTTACGGAGAGGGCAAATGCACGAAATCAATACGGACTACTGCAAAGTGGTTATTGAAGATCGCAGAAAAATGGCGACTGAATTCTTCTATAAGCGGCATATATCACAGTTGCAGCGTAAGCTCGACTTTGCACATTCATACAGCATAACACAGGGTCTGTATGAGGGTGTCAAAGTAGGCACGCGGAATTTTTAGGATGTCGGGTTTTGGTGGTGATGTGAGAAAAG
>DAOTTX010000401.1:0-3530 GCA_034437515.1 Anaerolineae bacterium | reverse complement strand
GCGTTCAGCGGATGCTGAAGCGTTACCCGATCTCGATTGACGGCACGCCAACAACGGTTACACCTCATGATCTGCGACGCAGCTACGCCCGGAACCTGTTCCTGGCAGGCATTCCAACTGAAGTCATCCGGCAGAATCTCGGTCATGCCGATGTCAAGACAACGCAGGATTACATCGGTGTGCTGGATGGCTCAACCCGTGCACCGGTGAGTGTGTATGATGCGTCGTCTGTTATACGTAAATTGAAAACTGATATAACCTCATAGTTTGATTACCATCGCATGTAAAATGCGGAACCTGGTTATAGCTAATCAGACGAACAATTCTCCTTCTGCTTCAAGTTCAAAAAATGAGCGATTACTAAGCGTTTAAAGGGGCACTTGACATGTGACCAAATTGTCACATATTATAAACGTGACAAATCAGTCACATAAGGCATGTTATGGATCAAGATGAAGTATTCAAAGCGTTAGGCGATCCACATCGTCGAACCCTACTTGATGCGCTGTTTCAAAGGGATGGACAGTCACTCAACGAGCTGAGTGACTTGCTGCCAATGACGCGCTATGGCGTTATGAAGCATTTGCAAGTGTTGGAAAATGCCGGGCTAATCACGTCCGAGAAAGTGGGGCGCGAGAAGCATCACTACATTAACGCAGTGCCGATCCAGATGGTTTACGAACGCTGGGTTAGCAAATATGCCCAACCCTGGGCGCAGGCACTCACTGGTCTGAAAACATTGATGGAAAGCGACACTATGCCCAGTAAACACATACAACAGGTCTTTATTCAAACCACGCCTGAACGCCTCTGGCAGGCACTTACCGACAGCGATTTTACCAGGCTGTACTATTTTGGAAGCGAAGTAGAAGCAGACTGGCAGACTGGAGCGAATTATCGTTATCCGATCCCCGACGGCGGAACGTATGTTGAAGGCGAAATTATCGAATGCGAGCCACCCCAAAAGTTAGTGACGACCTTCAAACCTGTATGGCAATATCCAGATGAACAACCGCCCACCTCACAGGTCACATGGTTGATCGAGCCAATTGGCGACGTGTGCAAATTGACGCTGACCCATGAGAAGCTCGATGTGGCTAGTGCGAAAGGACAGGAAATTGTCGAGGGTTGGGCGCGGATCACCTCAGGATTAAAGACTTTGCTAGAAACTGGGCGACCACTCAGCCTGGATAGCCGGGACTAAATCCCCGAGAGAACTTCCAACTACATCTTATTTATGTAAGGAACTGTGTTTTGCAGTGACCTTAGTAGAGTTCGTCTATTTGCCAATGAAAAGGGAAAACAGTATGACCATCGTTTCAGTTGTTTATCACTCCGGAATGGGCAATACAGCCCGCGTTGCAGAAGCGATTACTGAAGGTGCTCGGGCCGTACCGAATATAGCGGTGAAGGTCTACCCCATCGTTGGGGAACAAATCACCGAAGGGCGTTGGGAGGATGACACCGTAATTGCTGACCTTACAGCATCGGACGCCATTATCTTTGGTTCACCGACCTATATGGGCATGGTATCGGGGCCGTTTAAGTGCTTTGCCGACGCCACTGCGCCGCTCTGGTTTCAGCAGACATGGAAAGACAAGATTGCGGGCGGTTTCACCAGTTCCGGCTATGCATCCGGTGACAAAGTCATGACGCTGCATTACATGGTGACACTCGCCGCACAACTACGGATGATGTGGGTCGGTCCCGCCGCGCCGCCGTCCAACATTACACAGGATGGACAGGATATCGACCGATGGGGATATTACATTGGTGTCGGTGCCATCGGCAGTATGCGTCCGGAACTGAACCTACCCGATGAGGGTGACCTGAAAACAGCGGCTGCTTACGGTCAGCGTATCGCCGAAATCACGCTTCGTTGGAAGCAATCTCGTGTCGCAGCCGATGAGGAAGCGGAACATGCAGAGTAAACAGGCTGTTCTGATGGAGTTTGGCACACCCGACAACATTGTTACGCAAGTTGTCGACATTGCACCGCCGCAGCCGAATGAGGTACAAGTGCGGGTTGAGGCAAGCACCGTTACCGCAACGGACACCATGATCCGCCGGGGTTTGTATCCTCTTTTGCGACAAGCACCTCCATTTGCAATGGGCTACGATTTTGTCGGGCATATCGAAGCCATTGGCGCAAATGTGACTGATTTCGCGGTCGGTGACCGGGTCGCACATCTCGTGCAAATCGGTGGCAACACAGCGCGACTCAATGCGCCTGCTGAGGGTCTGCTGCGCGTGCCAGATGACATAGATGCCTTGAAAATCATCCCACTCATTCTCAGTGGGATGACCGCCTACCAAATTTTCACACACCATGCCAAATTACAACGTGGACAAGCCTTTCTGGTGCATGGAGGGTCGGGTGCGGTCGGCAGCACGCTGCTGCAACTGTGCAAGCATCATGGCATTCGTACTGTGACAACAGCAAGTGCTGGCAAGCACGACGCCATCGCGTATTTAGCCGATGAGGTGATCGACTATCGTGCGCCGAACTATGGCGAGCAACTCAAGCAGGTTGCAGGCAATGGCTTCGACGCGGTGGTTGACTTTACCAACCACGCCAGTTTCAATCGATCGTTCGATCTGCTCAAAAAGGGCGGTGTGTTGATTGCCGCAGGCATTCAGACACTATCGAAGCAGGTTGAGAAAAAAACCACTGGTGCATTTGCTCTCTTCACGCTCGATTTTGTGCGCCTGCTTGCAACACTCACTCTATGGGACAAGCTACCCAATGGTAAAAGCACAAGCTTTTTCGGCATCCTCACTAGCAAGCAGAAACAGCCGAGACGGTATCAAGATGACTTAGACGCGCTACTGGCACTGGTACGGGACGGGCATATCGATCCGCTCGTTCACGCGACTCTACCTATTGAACAAACCGCCCTTGCCCATCAAATCCTCGAAAATGGGGAGGTCATCGGCCATGTCGTCATTCAGAATCAGGCGTAGACTTGGAGGCTATCATGATTTTGCAGAACAAAAACATACTTATTTTCGCAGCAACAGGTGCAATCAGCGGTGGTGTTGCCCGTAAGTGCGCTGCCGAAGGCGCACACGTGTGTTTATCAGGAAATGATCCTGAACGGCTTGATGCGCTGGCGAATGAAATCATTCAGGCTGGTGGCAAAACATCCACCAGCATCGTAGACGCACTGGATGAACAGGCTGTCGCGAACTACGTGCAGCATGTGTTTGCGACAGAAGGTCGCATTGATGGCGTTTTTAATGGCATTGGTGGGCGACCCGCTACCCTGGGTTATCCCCAGGATTCCCTTACCCAACCGCTCAACGAATTCATGCTGCCGCTTGAGCGTATCGTGCAGTCTCAGTTTCTTTCAGCAAGGGTTGTGGGCAAGCATCTGGTCGAACAGGGCAGCGGTTCCATAGTAACCCTCTCTGCCACGTTGAGCGGAATGACCGCGTCGTATATGGCGGGCATCAGTGCCGCGTGCGGCGCAATAGAGGCGATGACACGTGCGCTAGCAGGTGAATTCGGTCCGTCAGGCGTGCGTGTG
>DAOTTX010000400.1:0-3499 GCA_034437515.1 Anaerolineae bacterium | reverse complement strand
CTCGGACGTGAACGGTGCGTAGTAGCCGACCGCGCACTGCGCCTCGTCCTCCTGCCGCACCCCACCCCAGAACGGCACGCGCTCGCCTGCTTCGGTGAGATGATCGCCGTGCGGCGCGCCTGTGATGACCCGCTGCTGCACTTCTCTCACCGCCTCAAGTGCGTCCATGCGCTGCTCCCAGTCGGGGCCGATGTAGTGATCGAGCATGTGCGTCATGGTCTGCTCGGTGACCTCGTGCAGCATCTCGATATGATTGACCTTCTTGTTGCGCGAAAAATACAACGGGATACGCTCCCCGCTCTCCTCGCTCCAGACCGTGCCCGGCAGCACCACATGCGTGTGCGGATTATGCAGCCCCGGCGTCTGCGGGTCGTCGCTCTCTCGATGATGGGTGACGTAGCTGTACTCGCAGCCCGTGTCCAGTCCGCGAGCCTCGAAGAAACCATCGACCGTCATCTCGGTCAGCTCGCGGACAAATGCCTCACGCCGATCGGGCGGGATCATTGCGACCAACTGCGGGTTGGGGTTGACCACCAGCGAGAACGTCAGCACATGGTCGCTGCGCAGATCGTCACAGCGGCGGGCGATCTCCCCGACTGAGCCACCCATCCCGTGATCGGTCCAACGTTCCACCCCGGCGACCATCTTCACGCCCCGGTCGCGGCTGTCACGATACGTCAGGTAACCCAGCAGGTTGCGCATGCGCTTTGCTTCGTCGGCTGAGGGCCGCTTGTACTGCACATTGGCCACACACATCTGCTTGCGATCCACTATCGCTCCCGTCGTTTCGTCACTCGCCGGATGAAATCACCCAGTGTTTCGGACAGCGTCTCGACCTTCTCATCCAGGGCGTCGATCTTCTTTTCAACACCCTTCGCAATCGCCCGGCGCGAACCGGGCAAGTCTTCCTGACCGGCCAGATAGTAGTTGACCGCGTCCCGCACCAGATCGGTGATGTGGATCAGCCGTCCGTCTTTGCGTGCCCGTACCGAGCGCAATTCGTGCAACCGCCGCATCTGCTCCGGCGTAAAGCTGACCGTCTGTCGTTCGGTGTAGAGTTCACTCTTCTTGCGTTTGCTCACGCCCTGCCTCCACTTTCTCGCGCAACCAACCGGACGGACGAAAGCGGTAGTACAACCGCTGAATTCGCGTGCCGTCCTCGACCCCTAATTTCTCACGCACTGCCCCGCCGACGCGCATCTGCTGTGCTTCGACATGCAGCCTGCCGAGATCCATCAGCGTGACGCTGCCACCCGGTTGGGCCAGTGCATCCGCCCAGACCTCGGCGGTGATTTCCAGCACCTCAGCGACCGTATGACGCGGGAGGTGTGGCAGCCGCCGGGCGACGGCCTGTACTGTCTGACGGTGGTTCATGTGTTCGATACTCCTGTATGACACCTGCTTTGTCGGGTGTGATTTGCCAGCGCACCGCATATATCATGCTGGTGCGGGTTTGTGATGCACAGCGACGGCTGTGCGTTCGGTGGGCGTGGACCACCACGGTCACCGGTGCGACGGGTGCCCTGCACCGTCGCACTTGTGCAACCAGCGCAGCGGGGTGCACCAGCTCCTCCGGCGCATGAGGAGCGAGCGATGATTTAGCTCGCTTCGGCCCCCCATTGACCCCATCGGACTTTTCAGAACCGGATGGGGGCCGAGAGGACGCTGCGCCTCGACGCAGCGTCGGGCGAAACGGCGTAGGCCTTTCGCCCTGTCTGACGCCGCTCACCATTGCCTGCGCTTCATGCGGTCTTCACGTCGCCGGGCCGCCTCGTCACTCATCGACCTGTCCTTGTCTGACGAACGCGCCGTCTCTGGTTGGTTCACGACCACGTTATCCGCGACATGCCGCACGACCTCCTCGACGTAGTCTGGCAGTGCATGTAGTGCATCGCGCGTCCAAGCGGCATCGTCACATAGTTGATCGAAACGTGTGGTGTCGATGCCCCCTCCCTTCTCCGCCGGATTTTCCTGAAGGACGTAGTCCTCGTATCCGATGTAAGCCCGCATCGCGGCCTTCATAACGGCGTTACGACTGCCACGCGGGATACTGTTCCACCATGCGATCAAATCGGTATCATCGTGGTAGGTCATCTTGACCGTCGCCGTTACACGCTTGCGCTTCGCCATGTCCTGCCGCTCCTTGAAATCAGTGTCGTACCCGGTACGACATCAGTACGACCCGGTACGACATCCCTCAGACTCGCTCGATGAAGCGGGCGTAGTTCAGATACCCGCGAGCGTTGGCGGTCTGCGCATCGGGCACCAGCCGCGTTTGCGGATAGGCTTCCGCGACTTCCTGATGCACCAGTTCTGCGCCGCCGCCGGAGAGATAAATCACATCGACGATGGTGCCGCGCTGCCACTTCTCGCTGAGCAGATTCAGCGTCGCACTCCGCAGCGGCGTGAGCGCCTCCTGCACCACATCCCGGTAATCCACCGGCTGACCGTTGGCGTGAAACACACCTACTCGCAGCACTTCCTCCACGATCTTGAAGGGCATCTTCTCGCGATAGTCCCGTTCGAGTGCTGCCGCGATGCGTTCCTGAGCCGTGTACACACCACTTTCGACGCTACCGCTTTCGGCATCCAGGAACTCGCCTTCGTCGTCCAGCGCCAGATCGACCGTATACGTGCCGACATCACATACCCCGGTGCGCCGGTAATCGTGCGTCCGGTCGATCTCGCCCTTTTCGTTCAACGTCGCCGCATAGATCGTGCCGTAAGGCTGCGGCATCACCATCACCTCGGTCACGTTGGCGACCACCTCGCAGGTATCCGTCTTGACCACATGCTGACCGAGCAGCGATTCCTTCAACTCGCCCGCATCGCGCATGTGATCGGTCGGTAGTCCGGTAGCGATGCGGATATGCACCACGTCGCCATCACGGACGCCGTTCATCAGCTTGCCGACCGCGACCTTTGCCAGCCGCAGCCGGAAGGCGTTGCCCATCGTCGACTCGTTCGCCGTCCGTCCCCGTAGACGTAGCAACTCCCCGGCGGGAAGCTGCGAGAGCGCCAGATCACCGACGAACCACGCGCCGTCCTCGTCGCTGATCCAGTCGCCGGGGTGCCGTTGGGCGATCTCGTCTGCCTGAAACTTGATCTCGCGGGCGTGTCCCATCACCGACGGGAATGTGATCGTCCGGGCTTCGGTCACGGCTTTGACCACGCCATAGCCGATGTCCAGTCCGATGGTCAGGGTACTGCTTGCTTTCGCTGTCTTGCGCTTAGCCATCGCGCTGCTCCTTTTGCGACATAGGGATTTTTCGTGCTTGTGGGGTGACGAGGAAGGTATCCAGCGCCTGCCGGATCACCGCCCCACCACGGCGGTAGCGCAGCGCGGGCTTGAGTGCCCGGTAGATCTGCGCCTCACGGGGATCTTCCAGATTGAGGGTGAACTCGATCCGCTTAATCATGCGATTGCCTCCGGTCTGAGTACGGTTTGCGGGATGAAAAAAAGTGACGCGCTCATCACGCGCCCTCCGACTTCTTCTTC
>DAOTTX010000399.1:0-2235 GCA_034437515.1 Anaerolineae bacterium | reverse complement strand
ACAAAATCCCTGATTTAGCATCCAAATGCTTGTCCTATGGGGCGCAAAGGCCATTTTAAGCCTACTTTTGGGGCGCGAACCCTAAGATTCGGCCATAATTGGAATTGCTGCTTCCAATAAACTCGCTGCGAGGGGGTAAGTTATTTGGAATGGTGAGATTTGGTAAATCGTGAGTCCCTCCTCGCCAGGGGACGTCCGGTCGCAGCGCTTGCCCGACCTCGATCAGCTCGTCAATGCGGTCGCGGCGGTCCAGATAGCTGAGTAACTCGCGTGCCTTGCCTCCTTTTCCCTGACCCGGCAGCAGGTCATAGTCAAGCCCTAGGTCGAAACAGAGTGTGCGCAGCTCGTCGTCGCTGAAACGCTCGGTCAGCATCTGTCGTAAGTGGGTTATTTTATGTCCCATGACTCACGCTTCCGTCTCCGGCCTCACCTTCTCAATCTGATCGGCCAAAGCGCGCAAGGCACAGGCTAATGTCTTGCGGTTCATCGCCAGGGCGATCCCGCTTTCTGCATCACCCAACGCGGCCTCTAAAGCTGAATGAGTGAGAAAATCGATCGCTTCGACGACCTGTTGCTTTGGGTAGCGCACACCTTCGAGGCGTGTCACCAACATTGTAAACAGATGTTCCGAGGAGAGGGATTCGGTCAATCCGTGCCCATAAGTCTCGCTTATCAACTGCATCATATCAATCAACAGGTGAGCCCATTGTTCTCGTCTGTCCATGGCAGCCCTCAATCTGGCAGGAATTTGGGATAACAGCCCCGGCGACTTGAACATCGCCCGTTGCTCATTCAAATTGAACGGTGTCGCCGCGTGCATACGCAACCACTCAGATAGCAACGCAACAGGAAGTAGTACAATCTCGCTCGACAGGGCGTGACGAGCCACTTTACCCTTAGAAAAATCGCCCGCGACGACGACCACATAGTCCGCCTCGTTGTTCGTCAAATGCTCCTGCAACGTATAGGGCTCCAGGTTGTTGAGCTTTCCGTCGTGACGGGCCTTGGTATCCACGATGACCACGTAGCTATCGGGACCAACGTCGGCTTTCAACAAGACGTCGGTATCACCAGCCTCTCCCAACTGATCCACAGCAAAGCCCAGAAACTCAAAAGCTTCTGCCACAGCACGCTCCAGGTGATCGGGATGCGAGCTATCCGTCGCAGCAACCTCGAGTTCTTTGATCAATTGCTCGACTTCCACCTGCCTCTCTACCTCATCCACCGGTTCAGGTTGGTCCTCTACCTCTTCTTCTTCCACCGGAGCCGGAAACTCGACAGAAGCAGGATGCTGGGCAGCGACTGCACGACCGAAGTCAGTGATCTCGTAATTCCGCCCTTGTTCCTGCCGTAAGGCGCCAAGGGATAGCAGCCACAGGGCACGATATTCAAATTGGGCAGCAGATGTCCATCGAGGGAACTGCGGTTGTAGGGCTTCGACCATCTCGGTCAAGTGAATCGACTTTCCCGCTTCATCGTATACGGCCAACACCTCGGGAAAAGCCAAGTAATCGGCCATAAACTTCTCGATGACGATGTGCGCCCTTTCCTCAGGTCCAACCGTCAGGATCTTCTCGCCGAATGGTGTGACGTCAAGCGACCCGTCTCGCTGTCTACGGAGGACACCGAGCCGGGTAACGACGCTCAGATAAGAGCCAGAGGTGCTCTCGCTTACGCTATACTCAGCCATAAGCCATTCCACGAAGCTCCCTTGCGTTGGATTTTCAGCACTTGCAGCCCACTGGATGATACGGTTCAATGTGTCAAGGTAGTGCTTGTTACCTCCGGGAAGAGGCCACAAAGCGCGTACAAGGTCATCGCGTCCCATCTCGCTCTCCTTTGCTCGTTCCCCAATCACTCCCCGTACTCAGAAGCTCGCTCCGCCACCCGGCGCCACCCCGCCTGCCCCACCCGGTACCGCACCCTTTGCACAATCTCCTCCCGCGGCAAGCGGTGGGCCGGATCCTGCACCACGTGGAGCGCCTGCGCGTGCAACGCCTCGGTCACAATGTAGAGCCAATACTCATCGCCCAACTGCTCCGCCTTCAGCCACTCGTTTGCCGAGATCTCCACTGCCCCCATCCCGGCCCGTCCCTTCACCTCGATGTAGCGCACCGCTCCCTGGGGCCCCTGGCTGAGCAGGTCGTAGCCCAGCGACTGGGCGCTGACGTCTTCCACGATCCAGCCCCGGACCTGTTCGTAGGCCATCGCCCGAGCCATCGCCGCGGCCTCCAC
>DAOTTX010000398.1:0-42329 GCA_034437515.1 Anaerolineae bacterium | reverse complement strand
CCGCCGTAGGCGGCTAATCCCCCTCGCCCCAGGCCGTAGGCCGGGTGTGGGAGAGGGGGAAAACGACGAATGTCGCAGGGGGTGAGGGGGTTGGCGATACCTGAGTAGTTAGTCGAAAACTTCCTATTCTTCGTTCTCTGGTTGGGCGATGCCTTGCATAATCATGGTCACACCACCGAAGACTGACAGATAAATGGCGATTTCAAAGATCAACGTTGAGGCCAGATGCAAATCGGCGGGGCCGTCGCCTATATCGACAATTCGTAGGAACGCCCCGGCGACCAACAGGTTAAAGATCGCGTTGGCGAAGGCCAGCGTCAACCCGGCGATGACCAGACGACCGGCGTGTAACCAGCGCAGCCGCTGCCGTGCCTCGACATAACCGAAGACCACGTACCACAGCGCCACCGCCAACCCGCTGACCACACCCGCCGTAAAGCCGTCGCCGGGGTTATCCCCGCCGTAGAAGATGTGCGCCAGCGAGATCAACAACGAGAAGGGGAAAATGATAACGGTGATGGAACGGGTCAACGGGGTTGAAAGCTGTGGTAATTTTAGCTGACTGCCGTAAGTGCCATGTTCATCCGGCACGGCGGGGGTGTCCTCGCGCTTATCCGGTACGGTGATGACTTCCTCCGTGTCATCGTTATCAACCTTGATCGCCCGCATCACCTGGGAGACGCGCTTGCCCTTGAGCAACTCTCCACCTGCCGGGGCGGTCAGCAGTGTCAGCACACCGATAGCTGCGGTCGAGAACACGGTGATTTCTAGCAGGGTGTCCGTCCCGCGGAAGTCGGTCACAATCGCGGCGACCACATCAGAGATGCCTGCTTCTTGATAAGAATTTTCCAGATGCCATAGTGAGATCGGACGCACGATAGAACGAAGATCCGTCTCATCCTGAACTTCCGTCTCAACAATGGTGCTATCCTATGTCTCATGCAGAGCTTCCATGCGTGTGTCACGATCACCGACGGCAGCCAGCGCGAACAGCGCCACACTCACACCGACCAGTGCGGAAATCGCCACATCACGCACGATGCCAAAATGGTTGCCCTCGCCGGTGTTGCCACGCCAAAGTTTATCCATCGCCCGCTGGCGCTGGTCTTTATCAATGCGCGTAAGCATCAAAATGATGAGCACGGTCGCCAATGTTTCGATCAAAAATTGCACCATCGCCACATCCGGTGCCGGTTCCAGCAAAAAGATGCCGCCGATGGCATATCCCGCCACACCCATCGACAAGGCCGCCAGCAGATGCTTACGTAAGAAGATTGATGCCGCCGTGCCACCAACCGTCAGCACCAGCAACATGACGTTAAGCACATCAGCCGCTTTGTCCAGCGAGAGGTCTAACGGTCGTAAGTTGCCGAAGCCGCCGAACAACATCAACCCGGAGATCACACCGAGGATGACGATCAAATAATAGCGCACCTTGCCATTCTGTGAGAGCAGTAGAAAATCCCCGGTGCGTTCCACGCCACGAATGATCGAGGCGTAGTTCTTCGCTCCGCTGCGAATATCGATCCAGGGCATTTTGAGCCAGTAACCACGCAGGGCGAAGATCACCGGGCCGAGCGCCAGCACCCCCAACGACAGCGCGAAGGCCGTGTTTTCCGCCGGGTTTAGCTCCGGGGGGATGATGTAAAGCGATGCGCCGCCCAAAAGTGGATCGACAATTGGTGAGAGCAACGGGTCGATGAACAACCCGAACACCAGTGACCCTGCCGCCAGCAGCGCCGGACCAGCGTTCATCAACGGGGACGGCGCATGGAAGTGATCGTATTCTTGCGCGTTGCGCCGGCTGATGAACACATCCCACACGTAGAGCAGCGCGGCGGCGACCGTCAATACCGAGGCGGTAAAGGCGATGATTATAGGTATGACGCCGACAGTGCCGTGAGGTAGCAGTTCATCCAGTAAGAATTCCTTCGCCGCAAAGCCGACCAACGGCGGCACGCCCGCCATTGACAACCCGACCAGCGCCGCGATGATAAAGACCGCTGGCATCCGCCGGATGAGGCCGCCGAGTTCGTCCATGTCACGGGTGCCAGTGGCATGTTCAATCGTCCCGGCGAGCAGGAAGAAGGTGCCTTTATACATGGCGTGCGCGACGATGCTAATGATCGCCGCCTTGAGTCCGTGTTCTTCCGGCACACCGATGAGCGCGACGATCACACCGAGCTTGCTAATCGTAGAATAAGCCAGCAAGCCCTTGAGGTCACGTTGGCGCAGCGCAAACACCGCACCGAGTAACATCGTGGTCAGGCCGAAGCCCATCAGGCCGAACGTCCACAGGTCGGTGTTCGCCAGTGGATCGTATAGACGAAACAGCAGGTAAATGCCCGCCTTCACCATCGTCGCGGAGTGTAAATAGGTGCTTGCCGGAGAAGGGGCGGTCATCGCACCGGGGAGCCAGAAATGGAACGGGAAACTGCGCCGACTTGGTGAAACAGCCGATCATAATCAGGATGACAATCGCCGCGTACCAGGGATGGTCTTGCAGTGGCTCACGGATGTTGCCGTTCAACACCGTGCTGATCTGAAAACCGAGCACAGGCACTTCCACGTCGCTGATCGTCAGCGTCTCAGCGTCTTCGTCTTCTTCTTCGGTTTCAACTTCGGTGATTGCCTCTTCGCCGTGTGCGGTTTCGACGACCGGCGCGGTCAGGTCAATATCACCGCTGGCGATGATATTATTCGTCGCCGTGCCCAGCAGCAGCAAGCCACCCAGCAGCGCCAACCCACCCGCCCCGGTGATGACTAACGCACGGCTGGCGGCAGTACGCGCTTCCCTGGATTTATACCCCTTGAAGCCGATCAACAAATAACTCATGATCGATGTGAGTTCCCAGGCGATGAACAGTGTGATGATGTTCCCTGCCATCACCAGGCCAAGCATCGCACCGGCGAACGCACACAGGTACATGTAAAATCTGCCCAGCTCGTCAGCTTCTTCTAAGTAGAAGCCGGAGTAGAAAAAGACCGCGATCCCGACCCCGGTGACGATTAACCCAAACAACAGCGAAAGCGGGTCGAGATACCACGCGAGCGAAAGCCCAAGTGCGGGCACCCACTCGATGACGAGTTCGACCGGCCCCTCACCGATATCGGGGATATAAGTCGCAAACCACAAGAACAAAGCGAGCATCGTCCCGCCGGTGAGGAAGGCCATTCCCGTTGTTTTAAGTGTCTGCCGGATGGCAGGGAAGATCATCAACGCTGCAAGTAGAAACGGTATCGCGTTGATGATTGCAAGCGCGTTTTGCATAGCGTTCTCGCTCAGGTTAGACCAGACAAAAGTATGGAGGCGTCAAAGTGAAAACTCGAAGTAGGCGCTGATTGTGCCAGATGACAATACATTACACAAGCCACGTTGACCGAATGTTAACCAGACTCCGTCATTGTGTACCCCTAAGGGATTCTGTGCAACCGGCACCGTTGCTATCTATTGCTGTATCGACTGACCGAAACTGATGTATACGGGGTCTGGTTCACCTTGCAGGGCGATAAAATAAAATCGGATCTATTCGCTGTAGCCATGAGGTATGATGCTCTTTGCGTTCCGGACTACAGGGCGGAAATCGATAGCGTACATAAAATCAGCGGAGCCAGATGGCTCCGCTGTTTGTTGTCGTGGGGATGTTGGAGACTGCTCTTGTGAGCACGTTCCCCCATGGACGATGAAGTGCGCATAGCTACCCCAATTTCTCACAACATCCCATTTGTATGTGGGCAAGGAATAATTGCCTCTATGACATGTATTCTAACACAAGTGTGTGACAAACCTTCGGAATTTTCTCCGAAAGAATTATGAAAATTCGTAAACGCACACCGTAACTGCGCGTCAGAATCTCAACAAAATGTTAGAGCCGGTTTTAGTCATCACGTTGCTTTTTCTCGAAGTAGCGCGCTTCGGCGCGGACGAAATCTACCGCGCCGCTGATGGTCGGTTCGGGGCGGGTGCCTGCCGGCATGGTGTGGATGGCGTGATGCAGTTTGCCGGCTTCGAGGCGGGCCACGCCGACCTGGCCGGCGTCCAGCGCATCGAGCGTGAGTGTGCCATCAGCGAGGGCGGCGGTCGCCGGGTTCAGCACGACCTGCAAGGCCGCCTCGCCGGATGTGCTTTTTTGCGCGGTGAAGATCAGGTCTTCCGCCGTGTGGGGGTGGGCCGCATCCACCAGCGCCATACTGACCTGCTCGACCAGCTTGGCGCGGCTTGGCGGCGGCATCCCGGCGACGTTCGCCGCATGGTAGCCCATGCCATCCAGCACGATCAACGTAGAGCGCCCCTGCGTGATCCCGCAAGGCCACACATCAGGGTCACACGACGCGCCCAGATCCACCAGAGTGGCCCGCCCGGCGGCGAACTCCCCGCGCACCTGCCGGATGAAAGTATATAACCGGGGCAACAAGTCGAGGTCGCCCCGGATGTTGTGTGTGTAGAGGATTGTTAGCGGTTTTTCCACTCTGGTTTACGCTTTTCGATAAAGGCGTTCATTCCCTCGACCCGGTCTTCGGTGTTGAACAGCAGGTAGAAATTGCGCTTCTCGTAGTTTAGCCCTTCTTGCAGGTTCAACTCATAGGACTTATTGACCGCGTCCTTCGCCATGTGAATAGCCACCTGTGACATAGACGCGACTTTTTGCCCCAGCTTGATCGCCTCGTCGAGATACGTTTCCATCGGGTAGATGTGGTTCACGAGGCCGTGCGCTTTGGCTTCTTCCGCGCTGATTTTGCGATCCGCCAGCACCATCTCCATGGCGACCGCTTTGCCGACCGCTTTGGTGAGTCGTTGGGTGCCACCTGCACCGGGGATGATGGCGAGGTTGATTTCCGGCTGCCCGAACACCGCCGACTCCGACGTGACGATCATATCCGCCATCATCGCCAGTTCGCAACCGCCGCCGAGCGCGTATCCACTGACCGCCGCGATGATCGGCTTGCCGATATTCTGCATCCGCGTCCAGTCGGTGAAGTCGCCGCCGGTCATCATCTCGGTGGCGTTGGGCGTTTCCGCCATTTGCTTGATGTCCGCCCCGGCAGCGAAGGCCCGGTCGCTCCCGGTGAGCACGATACAGCCGATAGCGGGGTCTTCGTCCCACCATTCCATCTGTGTGAAGATTTCATCGGTGATCTGTCCGTTGAGCGCGTTCAACGCTTTGGGCCGGTTGAGCCGGATCAAGCCGACACCTTCGGCGGGTGTTTCCACGAGGATCATTTCGTAATCAGCCATTTTTTGTCCCTCTGTAATCAAATGTCTATTCAATTGATTCAGAATATACCATATTTCGCCGTTCCCGCCATTTGAAACCCTGCTCTCATGAATCGCGTAATACATCATAGAGCGTACACAATAAGACATCAAAGAGAATGGCAATGGCAAACGACCACATGCAATACGAAAAACGTGATACACAATCGCCAGCCCACAGCACCATCGAAACCGTACAGATTGAGCAGGGCAACGCCGCGTTGCCGACCTGGCAACTGCGCATCGTGCAGGTGATCGCGGTGGTGATGTTCGTAGGCGCGGTCGCACTGCTGGTCGGACAGTTGGCCTAGCGTAGGCTACCCACCGGACGATCCTATGATATAATGCCGCCGATTTAAGCAGGTAATCAAAGGCGGTATCCATGCGTATCCCCGGATGGCTCGTTTTCCTGACATTGATCGTCTCTTTCGTCGCCATGACCGGCATCTGTGCGGTAGGGAGCTATGGCTTCGTGCGCACCACCGTGATCGACGCCCGTGAAAACGGTGTTGAACTACCCGATGTCGGTGAGTTGGTCAGTTATGTGGTTGACCCGCCGGAATTTGACGAAAAAGAATTGAGCTTCGAGGCGTTTAACCAGGCGCGGCAAATCCGCCCGACGCCGACCATTGTGATCGACTACGAGACGTTCGTCGCTGCACAGCCGACGGCCTCCAGTACCCCAAGACCGGGCGAGACGATCACCCCGCAGCCCAGCGCCACACCGACCGAACAAACCGCCAGCGGCGATGTTTCCGCCGGGCCAACCGCGCTGCCAGCGTGGGAAGATCCACGCCGGGTGAATGTGCTGCTCATGGGGGTAGACCAGCGCAGCAGCGAATTTGACACCGAACGCGCCCACCGCACCGATACGATGATTCTCGTACAGGTAGACCCGGTGCTGAAGACTATCGGGATGCTCTCTATCCCGCGTGACCTGTTCGTGGACATCCCCGGCTTCGATGACGGGCGCATCACGACCGCCAATTATCTCGGTGACTCGCAAGCCTACCCCGGCGGCGGGCCACAACTCGCTATGGATACCGTGCGTGCGAACCTCGGTGTGCCGGTCGATCTCTACGTGCGGATCAACTTTGAGGTCTTTGAGCGCGTGGTGGACATCCTCGCGCCGGATGGCATCGAAATCTGTGTAGAAGAAGAAATTAACGACCTCGACTTCCCCGACGAAGGGTACGGCTTCATCCAGGTTCGTTTTGAGCCGGGCTGCCAGCAGATGAACACCACCCAACTGCTGCAATATGCCCGCACCCGCGCCACCGATGGCGGCGACTTCGACCGCAACCGTCGCCAGCAGCAAGTGCTACGGGCGCTGCAAGAACATCTGTTGAGCGCGGGCGGCATCACCCGCTTCGCCACGCAGATCCCCCGCCTCTACAACGAGCTTTCCGACAGTTACAAGACCAACATCTCGTTGGAAGACGTGATTAAGCTCGGCACACTGGTCAGCGACGTTCCCAACGAGAACATCACCAGCGGAACGATCAACCAACTGCACACCTCCTTCGGGCAAATGGCGGACGGCGCGGAGATCCTTGTTCCCCGGCAGAACGCACTCGCTGATGTGGTCGCGCAGACCTTCGACCCACCGCGCAACCTGACCACCGCCGAACGCCGCGAACGCGCCGAGAGCGAAAACGCCGATATCGTGGTCTACAACAATACGACCATTACCGGCCTCGCTGGTTCCACCCGTGAATGGCTGACCGGGCGCGGAGTGGATGTCGCCGGGGTGGGCAACATCGACCCGCCCCAGAACGGTACCGAGATTCTCATCCGTGACTACACCGGCAACCCTGACACCGCCCGCTATCTGGCGGATCTGATGGGCTTGCCGCAGAATGCCATCCGTCCCGGCAACGACGGCGCGACCAGCGCGGACGTGATGATCGTGGTCGGTAGTGACGCCGAGTCGCTCATCGCCGCGCCCGAATCCACACCGGAAACGGAGGATTAGCGCCGCGCTCACAATCATCGAGAAACGGACTGTTTCCTCAGTGATTTTCTAGGGAAGCGATTGTTTCCAGCAGTTCCCCGCGCACATCATCGGGCAATTTACCCAACGGTGATCCCTTTGCTTTGAATTGTGCGAAGGTCTGCACGGCGGTGCTGTCACCACAGGCGCAGGCTGCCGCATCATCGAACCAGTAGATTTTATGGTCGGTCACATCCAGGTTGACGCCGTTGACGCCGCCGTGATCGCTGGGCCACATCCAGGCAGTGGTCGGTTGTTTTTCCATCGTAGTACCTCGCAACTTATAACTTAATGAGCCTTTTAGGGGTGCCGGAACTGGCGCGTTATACTTGGTATGAATTTGTACGCAAGTGTATACAAGGAAAATCATTTATGCCAAAGCTCACAGTTGTAGACGGTGAAACCTACCAAGTCGCTGAGGATAAGCGTCTTATCCTCGGCCTGCGTGACAACGGTGTCGATATTCTTCATCGCTGTGCGGGTAACGCCAAATGCACGACCTGCCGGGTGGAGTTCGAAGCCGGTGAACCGCAGATGATGACCAAAGCCGAATTAGAGAAGCTCGAAAGCCAGGACGCGCTCGGTGATTTCCGCTTGAGTTGCCAGATCCTCTGCGACCACGATATGACCGTCAAACCCCTGATGAGTGTCGCCAACGGAGACGCGGACAGCCCCGGTGGACGTCCCGAAGAGAACATCACCCCTGACCCGGAATGGGTCGAGAAGCCATAGCAACGGGTTTAGAGCGTTCATCAAGGGCGCGCTTAAGACTTTTCATAAATTTTTCCCATTTTCCGTCTAGAATTCCGTTATAATTTGAAGTAGTGACAACAGGGTGGGCAGCGTTATCGAAAGGCAAACTGCCCGTGTACAGTCTCTCAAAACATGCAAAGGAACGTGCGGATCAGCGCAACCTGTCGGAAGAAGAAATTGCTTTCATCGTGGAGAATGGTCGCAAGCGGCACCGGAGTGGTGTGATATTTTACCAGATGTTACGGAAAAACATGCCCGATGAATTACCGGGCAACCATCCTTTCCGCCGCCTTGATGGGACAACCATTGTCGTGAGTCCCTGTGGTAAAAATGTTGTGACCTTATACCGCAATCCGAAAGCATTTAAGAGAGACAGCTCGAAACAGAAACATCGTCGGCGGTAGACCGAATACCGACTGACTGAACAGCATTTCTAATTGAACGTAAGTTGCCCACCTTCGTTGTTATCGTACCTGTAGCACCCCCAGTGTGATAACGCTGTCTGCGTCGATGGGTAACCGTTCGCCACTCTCCCAATTGTAAACCACCAGATTCAACGTATACGCCCCCGGTGCTAGCTCTGCCGGGAGTTGCAAACCGTGATTGTCGCGTTGGCGTTGGTCAACGGGCCAGGCGGTCATCGCGCCGAAGCTGGCCTGCGGTCCGCCGCTGCGCTGTACCACCGGCACGCCATCCACCCCGGCGATGTAGAGGTTGACGTGATAATCGAAGTCAAGCGGGGCAACCGGCAGCCACGCCAGTGACACCGGCACGACATCCCCAGCGGCGTAAGTGGTGCCAGCAGGCAGATCATAACCTTCGAGCGTAAGCGCCTCACCAAAAGTCGCGTTGACCGTGATGTTCGGCGGGGTGTTTTCGTCCGGCGGTACGGATGTGGTCAGCGCGTGGATAGCGCGTGCCCGGTCGCTGGTGCTGATTTCTTCTATGGGATAAGCATATTGCACGTAAATCTGCTCGATAGGACGCTGCTTGCCGGGGTCAAATGGTGACGAAGTGGTCACCAGCCAGGTATGCTTGTAGGCGAGGAACGTCCAGTTCAGTGTACGGGCGTTGACCCGGCCCAGTTGTTCGACCAGATTATCGGTGATGACTTGCGCTCCCTGTCCGTAATCCTCGCCGGGCGCGTCAGGTAGGATGGCGACAAGGTCGGGCGTGGTGAGGCGGTTCATAAACACCCGGTCACTATCCAGGTAGATGCCGCGTTCGACTAAAACGGCGTGGTCGTCGCCGTGTGTGATCGCGTCATCTATTGACTCGACCAGCGCGGTAAAGTCCTCATACCCGGCAACGTAGCGCGGGTCATCGTGCAGCGCACGCACACCGACCAAGAGCGCGGCAATCACCAACGTTGCCGGGAGGAGCGACCACCAGCGCCGCCGCGCCGTGACCAGCAGTGCCACCAGCGCACCGAGCAATGCCAGCCCTGCGACCAGCGGCGCATCCACCGCCGCCCATGCGATGTTGAGCGCGTCGAGGTCGAAGTTTTCCAGGTGATAGGGTACGGGGGACTGCGCCCACTGCCAGTTTGCCGCCTGCCAATCCCAACCGCGTCCGAATAAGTTGGTGTTGCCAAGTGCGACCTGCTCGCTGTAGTAGTTGGGGGTCGGCACCGCCATACCGAGCAATTGCATCCCCACACTGAGCAGCGCCAGCCCACCGACCACGCCAGCCCAGAGCCGATACCGCCGCACATGCGCCAGTACCGGCAGCGCCAGCAGCAGCAACACCGGCAGCAGCGGCACGAAATAACGCGGCCCCCAGCTCCAACCGCCCCACCATACCGTATGCTGGATCAAGCCGTAGCCCACGCTGAACACGATCACCGTCACCAATGCCGCAAGGACGAACCGCCACGCGCCGCGCCGCCACAACATCCAGCCGCCGGGGAACGCCAGCAGCAAAACCGGTGCGTATAACCACAGGCTCCGCGCCGGACTAACCTGATACCCCAGCAAGCTCTCAAACGCGGAGTCCCATTCGGCAGCGGTGACGTAAAACGCCCAGCGATCCCAACTGTAGCGTGTGCCGTCGGTCAACGGGGAGAGGCTGAGCAACACACCACCGATTGTGACGACGACCAGCAAGGCAGCACCCAGCAAAAACCAGCGGCGGTGTGCCCGGAACGTCGCCGGGGACGGCAGCAGTAAGATCAGCAGGCCGGGCAGTGTGAGGATGGTCGCCACTTTGGTGAGGAACATCCCACTCAGCGCGAGGCCGAAGCCCAGCACCCGCCCGCGTGACAGTCCTTCGGTGCGCAGCAGCAGCGCCAACCCGAACGCCCAGAGTGTGAACAGCGCCATCAACGGCTCACGGAACAGCAGGCGGCTGTACGTCCACAATGGTGTAGCCGCGCCGAGCAGCAACGCCCCGGTGAGCGCGACCGCAAGACCGTAGCCCAATCGTCGCGCCAGCAGATAAAAACTGCACGCGATCAGCGGCGTGACGACGATGTTGGTCAGCCACGCCAGGTGTGCCATGCCGACAGCCGGCAGCACCCGTCCGAGCGCGACGAACGGGGCGGTAAAAAAGCTCATCATCGGCTCTTGTGTGGATGCTTCCCACGGGTTGCCAGGTTGTACCGTCGTCTGTTGATCGTGGCCTAGCGTGCGGGTGATCTCCCCGCGCCGGGCGAAGCTCTGCGCGATGTCAAACTGGATGCGCTCATCACTGTAGGTCGGCACACCCAGGTAGGTCAGCAGGTAGAGCGCGAACAGGATGAAGTAGAGCGGGAGTGTGACCCCACCCGTCAGCCGGCGGCGGTCAAAAAGCCTCTCCCGCTTTGCTACCGGATGGGCGGGGGTGTGTTTTTCGTCGTCGCGCATCATTCCCCCACCTGAACTGTGCCCAGCGTCACATAATCATCGTCGCCGCCGTCGTCGGGCAGTTGCACATCGATCTCGGAGAAACTCGCATCGGTGAATGTGTAGACTTTCACACCGACGGTATACGTCCCCGTCGCCAGCGTGGAGACATCCAGCGCATGACTGTCGAAATACGGGCGGTCGGTCGCCCAGTTCGTGGTGGGCGTGCGCCCGTTTAGCGGCGGCTGGTCGTTCTGCGCGACCAGCAAACCGTCGGCATCCAGCAAAAACGCGGAGATGGTGTACGCCCGTTCGGGGACGGTCGCCGCTTCCCACAGTAGATTGACCGTGACCGTCTCGCTGTGTGTGCTCTGTTCGGCGTGCGCCAGCGTCATCACCTCACCGAACTGCGCGACCGGCGGCGGCTCCGGTGGGCGATCATAACGGAACACCTCGACATCCAGCGGCCCGGTCGTCGGGAAGGCCAGCGCGGCGGTCTGCTGCCAACCGTGCGCGGCAAGTGTCGGCAGCAGGTCATAATCCGACGAGAACCGCGCCACCCATAGCCCTGTGTAATCGTCGATGCTTGCGCTCAGATCGGCCTCGAACGCGGCGATCGTTTCAAAGGTGCGGCGGCGCTCCACTTCGCTGAAGATCACGTCAAGTGCGGGATGGCGTTGGTCGAGATAATAATCCAGCGCGTAGGTGTCGAAGTCGGTTTCGATCAACACGACATCGGCTGCGGTGCTGTGGTCGGCGAGGAAGGCGGCGACAGTAGGCCAGTCGATACGCACGGCGGGTTGCGCGGCGGGGAGGGTCACGGTCAGCGCCAGCACGGTCAACACCAGCACGCCGCGCTCATAAGGCCGGAACGAGGCGATACCCAACGCGATCAAGACGACAATTGCCGGGATCAACATCGACAGCGCCCGGAACGACAGCGTCGGCAGCGCGAGGTTAATTACCAGCGATAACCCAACCGGCAAGGCAATCGCCAGCGCCAGCAGCATCCCGTTGCTGCGGACACGCATCCGCACCGCGCCGACCACACCGACACCGAGCAAGAGCAACCAGAAAATTTCTGGCCGGCCGAGTAGTTGAAACGCCAGGATCTTGAGGCCGTCCCAGTCAGTGGGCAAGGCATGACCGAGGCCGCCGACCGCCTCACCGCCGACCTGTCCCAGCACGACCGGCACCCAGGGCGTGAACAATAGGGCGATTGCTGCGAAGGGTCGTACATGGCGGATTAACGATGTGGAAGTGTTTAAGGGCGATCTGTAGGTCACCCGCCGGATGTAGAGATATTCAACAATTCGATGCAATCCCAACACCAACAGCAGAAATCCGCCCCAGTAGTTGGTGTACAGCAGTGCCGTCCCCGCGAGGATGACGCCAGCATCGGACTTACGCACATAGCACACCAGCACCAGCGCCGCCAGCAAAATCGCCAGTGGATACTGTCGCACTTCCTGACCGAGTACCAGCGCCAGGTCATGCAGCACGAACAGCAGCGCCGCCAGCAGACCGGCCTGCCAACCGACCAGATCCGCGCCCAGCCGGGCGACTAGCACCACCGTGACCAGCGAGATCAACACACTGAAGTAGCGCAGCGCGAAGATCGAGTCCCCGGCGACGTATTCCCAGGTATGCAGGGCTTGAAAGTATAAGGGCGGATGCACATCAGCGGCGACGAACTCGGTCGTGCTCACCAGTGTTGATTGTTGCGCGGCAGCAATTGACCAACCTTCATCGACCCAGAGCGGTTGATAACCGGCGAGGTTATGCAGGAAAATCCCCGTACCGAGCAGCAGCACGGCAATCAGTGTGTAGCGTGGCATGGCACCCCGGCGAACTCGTGACGAAATTGGGCGGTATCATACCACATCTAAGCGCGGGCGTTGATGTGCAAATTCCATTTGCACGCCGACGATTTTTATGTTACGTCTTTCCAGACCGAATGGACGTATAGGAGCAATCACATGACACAGAACGACAAGCAGCAACTAATCATCGAATGGGAAGACCCGTTGCCTCATCTTGAAAAAGCAATGTCCTCAAGCGGACTGGAATACATGCAGGCGTTCATCAATGGGGAAATCCCCAACGCGCCAATCGCACAGCTTATGGGTTTTAAGGGGCGTCATGTGGAAGAGGGACGTGTGGCTTTTGAGGGTGTGCCGGACGAGCGTCACTACAACCCTATCGGCACGGTACACGGTGGCTTCGCCGCTACCTTACTGGATAGCGCGTTAGCCTGTGCCGTCCACACCACGCTGCCACAGGGGATGATCTACACCACCGCCCAGTTGAACATCAACTATACCCGTGCGTTGCGCCCCAACACCGGCAAGGTGATCTGTGAGGCGCGGGTCGTGCATCGTGGCAACCGGATGGCGACCGCTGAGGCCACTCTCAAAGACGAGGCCGGTAAGCTCTACGCACATGGGACGACCACCTGCCTGATCTTCCCACTGGATGTCTAAAACGCGAGCAAGCCGAGTCAGGCCAATATCCCGCTGCCGTAAAATATCCTCTGTCTGCTGCTCCCATAAACCCGGCGCTAGAGATTTTCGCCGTACCGCCCGCCGCCGGTTCAAAACCGGGCGGCTATAATCTGTGTGCGTCTTTCAGTGGGCAAACATTCATTTGCTCAAGCCCGGCGTTTTCAACGCGCGGCAGTTGGCTGTGTGGGTGAGACGACACCAACAGATGCACAATGACGAACAATACGCGGCTCCCTCAAGAATACGTCTCGTTCAATTGTCGCACTTCTATTGCGGATAGGTGGTTTTGGGCTACACTAAGAGTGTGAGCAAGTAAACAGCGACGGGACGACCTCCGATGTCTGAGATCGGCAATATTAACCTTAAAGTCCTGTTATTGGATATGGACTTCTACGCTTTACAAGCCATCAACAGTTACCTCGCCTGGGATCGCCGCACGCGGGTGACAATGATGGCACAGACCGAGGCTGAAATGTGGGATTACATCGACGAGACACCACCGGCTGAACTGCCGGATGTGGTCTTGCTGGATGCCGACCATCTCGGCGGGGGGGGGCAGTTGGCCGAAACCCTCGACCGGCTGAAGCTGCGCATCCTCGATGTGCATGTGATTTGCCTGGCGCAATTTGTGGATGAGGCGCTGGTGAAGGTCGCTGCCGAACATCACGCGAATGCTTATCTGCTCAAACGGGAGGTGCGTATGATGATCGCCGGGGCTATCGTCTATGCGCTGGATAAGGATTTCTTAATCACCCGTACCGTCGCACGTGAGTGTGAACATCTCTTTAACAACCGCGTCTTTCATGCGGCGATCCTCCCTGAACGGCGCGAGTACCCCGAACTGACCGACCGCATCCGGCAGGCAATTAAGTTATGCGTCATCGAGGGGATGCCGGCCCACCTCGCCGCTGACGAGATGGGCATCAGTCTGCACACGATCCGTGGTTACATCAAAGAAGGCTATCGCGTCCTCGAAGCCTATGACGACACCGAATACCCGATGGATATGACCCCACAGGAACGCGCCTTTATGCGCTTCACCGCCTTTGATTCCAGCGCGGATATGTTCTAATGTGATTACCGATCTCAACCAAATCAAACAATGTGCTACCCAACAGCGGGATGAATTCGAGGTGATGCGCTACCTGCTGGAGCGCATGGAAGCCGAGCTGCCCGACGCCGAACTCGACGTGCTGGTGGAGTCAGTCGCCGCGCCGGTGATCGACGCTATCGACTGCACGCAGTGTGGCAACTGCTGTCGGTCGTTAGATGTGTATCTGCTGCCGGAGGACGTGCAGCGCCTCGCGGACGGCCTCGACGTGCCGCTGGATGCAATCGAGACGCGCTATGTCGAACATGAGGCCGCCGAGCGTGAAGGCGAATGGGGGAAGTTCGCCGCGCAGCCGTGCGCGTTTCTTGCCGGGAACCTGTGTACGGTCTACGCGCACCGGCCCGACGCCTGCCGCCGCTACCCGCAGTTCACGCCGGATTTCCGCTGGACGCTGGCGGATACCCTCGACGGCGCGGGGCTGTGTCCCATTATCTACAATGTGCTGGTGCGCCTGCTGCCCATCGTGGAGGCGCGGTCACGCAATTAGACGTCTAGCGCGTAGACGTCGCGCTTGTGCCAACCGGCTTCCCCGGCGACGGCCTTCGCCGCCTGCGACCGTGACTCGCCGGCATCCAGCCGTTGCAACAGCGCGGCCTTGACCCTCTCGACATCCCATACGGTATTGCTCTCAACCGCCGCGCCGCCGATCAAAAGTGTGATTTCGCCCCTGGGTGGGTTGGCTTCGTAATGCGCGTGGACGGTCGCCGCTGTGCCGCGCTGGAATTCCTCATAGTGCTTGGTCAATTCCCGTGCCACACATACCGGGCGTGACTCGCCCAGCGTCTCCACGATCAACGCCAGCGTGTCTACAAGGCGGTGCGGGCTTTCGTAGACGATCACCGGGCGTGCTTCGTCGTGCAGTGTGTCGAGAAAGTCGCGCCGGGCGTTTTTCTTCTTCGGTAGAAACCCGGCATAGACGAAGCTGTCGGTCGGCAAGCCGCTGCCGACCAGCGCGGTGATGACCGCGTTCGCCCCCGGCAGTGGTTCGATTCTATGCCCGGCCTGGATCGCCGCGCTGACCAATTCATAGCCTGGATCGCTGATTCCCGGTGTGCCCGCATCGGAGATCAGCGCGACATCGCCCGCCGCCAGCGCCGCCAGCACACGGTCGCGCTTGCCTATTTTGTTGTGCTCGTGGTAACTGGTCAGTGATGTGGTGATGTCGTAGTGCTGCATCAAGACGCCACTGGTGCGGGTGTCTTCGGCGGCGATGAGGGTCACCTCTTTGAGCACCCGCAGCGCCCGCAAGGTGATGTCTTCCAGATTGCCGATAGGTGTCGGTACGATATACAGCGTTCCCATCGCGGCCTACCCTATCTGTGTGGGGCGGGGACGAAATCGTGTGGATTGCACCGTAGAAACCGCCCTATACGTTTTATGAGCCGTGTTTTTACTCCGCTGATAATTAGTCATCTGATAATTGCTCGAACGCATCTCGCCAACCGGGAGTCAAACCGGGGAGTTCGGCGGCCTGTCGGGTCTTTACACGATTTTGCTTATCAAAGTACATCAGATGGAACACCTCACGCACGCTCAGCCACTCCGGTGCTTGCCACACGCGCTCGATTGCATCCCCGGCGGCGACCTGCCCCGTTTCCACCACGCGCAGATAAAAGCCGGTGCGTTCGCTTTGCATAAACGTCTTGACGTAACCGGGTATGCCCATTTTGTGTTCTAGCTTAAAGCACGGCACACGCGGCTGTGTGACCTGTAACAACGCCGTGCCCACCCGCAGATAATCGCCGATGGCGACGTGGTCTTCCAGCAAGCCGGTGACGGTCAGGTTTTCGCCGAATTGCCCATAGGTGAAATCGTCGCGGTCGAGTTCCGCCGCCCATGTCGCGTAATGCTCGTGCGGGTACGCATAAACAGCCTTGTACTCCCCACCGTGATTTTTCAGGTCGGCCTGGGCGTCACCGGCAAAGTTAAGCGGCGCGAGTTCGACCGACCCGGTTGTCGGTTGCTTGTAGATGCCGGTCATCACCGGTTTGTCGTTGTAGATGATCTCGACCGGTTCTGAGACGTTGACGGATAGCACATGCATCTTAATCCCCCGAAACCGAAACGGTCTGCGTCATGGCCTGTGCGATGATTTCGCGGTCGATGCCGAACTTCGCCGCGACCACCGGTGCGACCGTGTCAATGGTATCCCCGATGTAATGATAGGTTGCATCCCCTTGATGAAATGACTCGAACTGGTACGGCGGCGACTCACTGCTGAAACGCCATTGCCGCCCGTTGACCACTTTTGTGACGATGACGCGATCCAGAAACAGACCGTCGCTGTCGTAGTCGGCGGTGGTGGCGGCGCGATAGGTCGCCTCATCGACCGGCACGTCGATCAAGGTGAAAATATCGGCGCGGTTGTGGCGATCTCGCATGACCAGATATTCATCGTCGCCTTGCGGTTCGATGGTGTAGGTGTGAAATTTGTTTTCCCACTTTGTGATCTCCCCGGTCTTGAGCGGCACCGGCGCATACAACGGAATGCCGACATCGACCAGAAAGCGGTCGCCGTCCAGTTCGATCACACTGGCGGTGTGGCAGCCGACCGAGTCACGCATATTGTTGAGTGTCAGCGTACCGGTGTAACCCAGCGTCCGCAGCAGCGTGAAGAAGGCGTAGTTGCTCTCAAAGCAGGTGCCGCCCGTCCCCGCGACGAGGTGCTGCTCCCAGAATTGCACAGGCCAGCGTGGACAATCCGCTGTGGCTTGTGTGGTGGCACGGCGAACGATGCGTGAGGCGCTCTCAAAGGGGACGTGGCGGGTGTAGGCATCCACCAGAGCGTGGAGTGATGGCAGGTCGGGTACATCGACCGCCACACCCAGTTTTGCCAACACCTGGCTGACGGTAGGGGCTTCCAGCAGTGCGGGTTTACTCATCTTTTAGCCTCATTTTTTTACTATAAGAATTATTACCCTCGCTCACAGAAATGAGCGCGAACATAAAATCATATTAAAACGGAGCGTAATCTATTTACAAGATCGGCGAAACCTTATATATTGTAAACATGCTGAAATTCACAACTTTTGGAAATTTTTGAAAGTTATGAAACAGCCTGAAACATCAAGTACAGAGTGGTAACTCACAAGACGACTGTCTGTGTAGAGCATTTGTTTGAGCGTGTGTGTATTGTAATCGAGTGCCACTCTTGCTTAACGGTCAATTGAAGTATCCCGGCCCCCCTGCTGGGTACAGATGACCCCCTCCTTTGCGATGGCAACAGACCGCCCAAGTGCGGTCTGTTGCGTTTTTTATTTACACAAACTCCAGATTAGGCACGATCACGCGCAGCAGCAGCCACCCACACAACGGAGCCAAACCCAGGAACACCAGCGCGGTCAGCCAGGCCGTTTCCTCGCGCCCCAGTGGACGCAGCAGCAACCGCCGCCACGCATCCACGCCGAGCGCGAGCAGCACCCCTAATGGAATCAGCAGCGGGTACATGTAGCGCCCCTGATGCTGTTGGAACTCCGTGTTGTAGTAGAGATACGCTAGCATCACCAACCCCATCGTCGCGTAAAGCACGACCCAGACCGTCCAGCGCCGCCGGGTGTGAGGGGTATCGTCGGGCGTGCGGGTGAACGCATCCACCAGCAGGCCGAGCAAGCCGCCGCCGATCAACACCAGCACCACGTAATACGACCAGCCCGCCATCGGCACGCCCATCCAGCCGAAGCGCCCGATGAAGCTATTCAGCGTAACCGTGCCGATCTCACGCAGATAACCACCCCAACCGATCCGCTCGATGAGTGCTGCTGTGCGCGGTTGCCCGACCACGACCGCATCATGCGCGGCGAGGCCGAGAAAATCCGGGAAGTCATACACGGCGATGTTGCGTCCCCACCACAGCAGACCGAACACAAGCGCAGGCACGGCGAACTGAGCACCCGCACGGAGCAGCACGCCTATACGGTCGCGGCGTTGGTCGGCGGGTGTCCCCAGCCACCAGCGGAGCAGCAGCGCCAGCGGCACCACCCCCGCCAGTAGATACGTGGTCGCTTTGGTGACGAAGCCCAGCCCCACCAGCAGACCGAGCATCCAGGGGCGCACCCGCGTTTCGGTGACGAGCAGATAGCGCGTGGTCGCGTAGAGCGTGACCGCGACAATCGCCCAGGCCAGCGAATCATTGTTCACCGAGGCCAGGATGTGGACGTGCTGCGGCAAAAACGCGACGAACGCCGCCGCGCCCAGGCCGATCCAGGGACGGGCGGGGAACATCGCCGCACCGACACCGAACGCGCACAGCACGATCACCACACCCCAGGCGACGGAAAACAGGCGTAGTGCGGTCAGGCTGCCGTCGGTCAGCGCGTAGATCGGCGCGGCTAGCGCGTAATAGAGTGGTGGTTGGTGGTCTTCGTACTGCACCGCGTCGAGGTCGCCCAGTAGTGCCGGGTCGAAGCGGTTGCCACGCAAATCGTCAAGGTAGGCCTGATCCCAGTCGCCCATGTCGATGGTCGGCAGGTGACCGTCAGCGGCGATCTGCGCGATGTAGTTATAGTGCGCGGGTTCGTCGGGCGTCTGCCAATCCGGGACGTAAATTGCATACGCCCCGGCGATGACCACATATCCGACCACGATCACCGCCAGCAGCGCCCGTGTGAGGGTGGATCGGCTCATCTGCTGCGCCGTCGCCAGAACTCGAACCCGGCCCCGCCAATAATCACCAGTTGCAGTACCACCGCGACGATCAACAGGGGTGAGGTGTCGTTTGTCTCCACCATGATGATCTGAGGGTCGGCGGGTGGCTCAATGGCGATGGCGACGGCTGTACCGCCGCTGCCGGCATCCAGTGATGGTGTAATGGTCACGGCCTGCCAGCTTTGCGTGGGTTGGGCGGCGACCGCCGCCGGTGTCTCTTCAGTTGTGACTTCTGCGCCGATGATACCGAGGTCTTCGACGGGGGACGCTTCCGGCATCGGGCTGATGGCGTCCGAACGTAGCACAATCGCATTTTCGGTTGGGCCGGGCGTCACCTGGATGACGAAAACCGGTGTGGGGGAGACATCCGGCGCGGCGACTTCCAGCGGTGTTTCTGTGCTGCCCCAGGGTGGGATCAGCAGCACACTACCGACCGCCAGATTACGCCCTTCCGGTTCAGACATGGTATTAAGGCGACGTACCCGGTCGAGGTCGTCCCAGCCGTAGCCATACATCAATACGATCTCACCGAGTGTGTGCCCCGGTTGGATTTCGTGCATGATGTTGCCGTCGTTATCCACACCGACCACGAACACGGGTGGCGCGGCGGCTCCACCACTGGATGCCGATGAGCCGCCGTTGTTGCTCGCCGGTGGCGCGGGTCGCGCCGGGGCCGCACCCCAACCATTTGGATTGCCGAACACCAGCACAAACGCCTGACCGGCCTCGCCGATCGCCGTACCGACGCCGACCTGTGTATAGGCCGCGTTGGTGATGCCCCGGTAGTGAATGGGGGAGTTCAGCCACCAATTCCAGGCGACACTGGCGGTGGCGTTCGTGCCCATGTAGATGTTTTCGCTGACCGCGCTGGACGGATAGCCAAGCCGGGTCGCCCGCGAACTCGGCGTGGAGCCATCCGGTTGGGTGTGGCTGACCTGCCCGCTGGTGACCATCCACTCGGCCTGATTCTGGGCGGCGGCGCTGAGAATGCCGTTTAACGTATAACCGGGCAACCCCAGTTCTCCCCGTAACCCGTTGATGCGTCCGAGCAGGTCACCGCTCACGTTTTGTGCTTGCGCAGGATACACGACGGCGGTCAATAGCAGGCTGAAAATTATCAAAAGTAGTCGTTTTATGTTCATAAGGCGTCATTCTAACATACGATGTTCTGTCACTGTCAACAATGGGCCAGCGTAAATAAGTCGTAAATATGATATAAACACCTGCTAAGAATTGTTGGAAAATCGAAGATTAACGCACCTTTAACCCCCAATATGGTGTTTAATTAGATACAAGTCACCATCAACAACCCTGTGCGATGGTCAATTTGAGGACATAAAAATGATCGAAGACTTTTTCAATGACTACAATTCCTGGATATTGCTCATTATTGCCGTTAGTTATCTCTTAGGTTCCATCCCGACCGCGTATCTGATTGCGCGTGTCAAGCGTGTTAACATCTTTGAGGTGGGGAGCGGCAACATGGGCGCGACCAACGTCGGCCGGGCACTGGGGCTTGGTTGGGGTGTGGCTGTGATGGCGCTCGATATGTTTAAGGGCATCATCGCGCTGACGATTGCGGCACAACTCGCTCCCGGCAGCAACGCCGCTGCGGTGACGATTGCCGCAATCAGTGTGATCTTCGGGCACAATTGGTCGGTCTTCGCCAGCCTGATTCGCGGCTCCGTCAGCGGGGGTAAGGGCGCGGCGACGGCCTTCGGCACACTGTTGGTGATCGCGCCGATCCCGGTGATTCTCGTGGCAACGATCATCGGCTTGATCTTGCTGGTACGCACCCGCTACGTCTCGCTGGCTGTGCTGACCACGTTTTTACTCTCGCTGTTGTGGTTGAGTGCACTCGCACTGACCGCACAGGTCGATGCAACATTTATCATTTACACGCTGACGGTCGGCTCATTGATCTTGCTACGCTTCCGGGAGAACATCCAACGTTTGCTAACTGGCACCGAACGCCGATTGGGGGAACGTGTTTAGACGCTTTACCATTTATTTATTAGGGTTATTGCTGCTGGTGACCGCTTGCGGCACCGACCCCACCCGCGAACCACAGGTCATCGAAACGACCGCAGAATCGCTCGCCGTTGAGGATCTCACGGCGACGGTCGAGTCCATCCGGGCTAATCTACTAACGGAGATCGCGCTTTCCGCGACGCCGACGCCGATTGATGTGTCGCAGCTACCGACCATCCCGCCGGGGTCACGACCGACGCTACCGGCGACATGGACGCCGACCGCAACCGCGACGATCACCACAACACCGACGATCACCGACACACCGAGCGTCACCCCGACGCTGAGCGCAGACGCGGTCTGTGCGGATAACGCCATCGGTCTGTCAGTCGCTGAGGATGGTGTTTATACACGCAATGACAGCGTTCAGGTCGTGATCGACCTCGAAGACCCGGCGGCGACCGGCACGCTGGTGCTGACCAGCGAAGCCACCGGTGCCGACGAAACCCTGATGTTCACCGGCGGACAGAACACGCTCGGCCTGCTGTCGCTCGATCTGGAAAGCGGCCCCGGTGAATACACATGGCGCACCTTCATTGAGACACCGACCTATGCCGCCATTTGTGAGCAGAGCGGAGCCTTCACGCTGCGGGTGCTTTCCCCGGTGGAGGTGATGCAACAAGCCCTTGAAGATGTGCAGGCTACAGCACAGGCTGTACCTGTTACCCCGGCGGCTGAAGCTTCACCGGAAGCCACCGCCGAAGCCACCCCGGACGCTGCCCAACCGTGATATCGTCGCACTGGCGGGTCAGTCGTCGTCCTGCGGGTTGAGGTCACTGAGGTTGATGCTGCGGCGGCGGCCTGTGGCGCGTTTGCCGGTCGGGTTGGCCTGTGGTGGCGGTTCGCTATGCGGGATGCTCGGCCCACCCGTGTTGATCTGCTGGAAAAGCCGCGTTGCGCCTTCACGATCCCCGGCGTAGATGGCCTGCATCAACTGGTCGATCATCGTCGTATTGGAAGCCTGTCCACCGGTCGGGTCATAGTGGAACTGCCGCCCTTGCGCGACCATCTGCGCGTAGAGCACAAGCTGTGACGGCACCGAGCCTTCGAGCGCCTGCCGCAGTAGTTCCTTTTGCACGGCGAGGTCGGCGGTGGCGTCGTAAGCAGCGGCGGCGGCGCGTTCTGCCGCCTGTTTGACCTCACCGGACGCTTGCGGGATGCAAACGACCGTCAACGGTAACACACTCAACCCCATGCCGTCCTCGATGCCACGCAGCAGTTCTGGCAGGCGTTTTTTAAAGACGGTCACCGTGCCGGCTGCCATCGCATATTCATATGCCATGTTGATGTAAAAATCGCGGGCGGTGTTGTCGATCACATTGAGCAGCATGGTCAGCAGCATCTCCTTGACGGCGGCCTGATTGCCTAACTCGGCGAGCTTGTCTTGCAGCGGCTTGCCCTCAATGCGTTCGGGTTCAAACGCACAGGCCAGCTTGACGCGCACACCGAAGTTGTAGCCCTCGGTACTCGTCAGTTCATCGAAGATCTGGTTTACGGCGATACGGTCTTCCTGCTGCCAGAAGAGTTGAAGTTCGTCCAACGGAATGATCCACTTATGATTCTCGCCGCCCTCTGTATAACGCAGGAAGCAGGGACGATCCATCTGTGGGGCGTAATGATAAACCTCACCTTTGCTGAACTCCACCACCCAGGACGGCGTGAGCATCAGCGCGGCATAGCACAACCAGATGATGCCGACACCCCACGCCACCGGATGCAACCAACTCGTAAACGCCAACAACCCCGTGAGCGCCGTCCAGGTGATGATGACCGCGATCCCGGTCGCCACCAGGCGGGGCATAAATGGCTTACCGACGAAGGGAATCACCGCGAAGAGCGCCCAGCCGAACGCGAGGAATACGCCGGCCAGCGGCAGGGACGCCTGCAATACATCCGACGGCAACAACAACACGGCGATACTCCACGCGATGCTGCTTAGCCCGGCGACCGCCGTCAGGATGATGACCCGGTAGGTAGGGGTATCACCGGGGTTGCGCAAGGCACGCAGCACGACCCCGTTCCATTTGCGGTCGGTGGTCGGTGGTTGGTTGAGGTTGTTATAGGGTGCGGGTGTCACCATTATGTGTTTTTCCGGGAAAGTTTGCATTTGGTTATATTCTAAACGTATATGCCCGGCAGCACAATCACGACAACACGCTGCCATGCTATGTACTACCCACATCTCGCGGAAAGTGTATCTGGCTCGGAACTGGTCGCCACCGGTGGAAAATCGAATGGGGGCGGGGAGTTTGTCATCATCGCACAAAAGTGTTTTATTTTGATTAAAGTTTATGTGGAAAAGCATTTAATGTGAGAAGCATTAAGACGATCGCTTGACTCTATATTTTTCTCCCTCATACAATTAGAAGTGTATGAAGAAGCCGGAAGGCATCAAAGCCTTATTCAATTTAAGTCATCATTCAGCGTTTGGTTGAAGGAAAACTCAGGGAAGCTGCTATGGTCATCAAAGATAACGATCCGAAACTTAGTAACGGAAAACAAGAAAATAACGCGACCAGCATGATCGACGAATTCGACGTGCTGATGGCGCGTATGCGTCATTCGCTGCACGATCTCGAAGATCGCGTTAACACACGCACACGCGACCTCGAAATTGCGGCGGAGGTCTCGCGGCAGGTATCGACAAACCTCAATCTCGATAACCTGCTCCCCCAGATGGTGGAACTCACCAAGAATCAGTTTGATCTTTACCACGCGCATGTCTATCTCTTGGAAGATGACATCCTCGTGCTGGCGGCAGGTTCCGGTGAAGCGGGGCGTCAGATGCTCGAAGCGGGGCATCAGATCCCGTTCGATCATCCGAGCAGTATCGTCGCCAGATGTGCGCAGCAACGCCAGGGTATTATCACCAACGATGTGCTTGATGACCCTGACTTCCTGCCAAACCAACTGCTGCCGGAGACGCGCTCCGAACTGGCGGTGCCGCTGCTCGTCGGTGACGAACTTATCGGTGTGCTGGACGTGCAGTCCACTGAACTTAACCGTTTCGACGAAGATGACCGGCGCATGAAATTTACGCTGGCCTCGCAGCTTGGGGTCGCGGTGCAAAATGCGCGTGCCTTTGAGCAGATCGAAGAAGCGCGTGATGAGATCCGCCGGGTGTACGAAACCTCGGTAGATATGATCGGCACGGCAAACCCTGAAGGTTACTTCCTGAGCCTGAACCCCGCATGGCGCGACACACTGGGCTGGTCGCTGGAAGAACTGATGTCGAAACCTTACATCGAGTTCGTCCACCCCGATGACAGAGAAAAGACCATCAACGAGGCGCAGACAAATATTGAGCATGGCGTGTTCAAGTTCCAATTTATGAATCGCTACGAAAGCTCAGACGGCTCCTATCGCTGGTTATCCTGGAACGCCACCTTCGACGAAGAAGTCGAAGAATTTTACTTTGTCGCCCGCGATATGACCGAACAGCAAGAATTTGACGAGCGCCTGCGCGAGGCCAACAAACGCTTCGAGGACATCCAGCACGCGATTGACGAGCACTCTATCGTGGCGATGACGGATGTAACGGGGAAGATCACCTACGCCAACGATAAATTCTGCGAAATCTCCGGTTTTGATCGTGAAGAACTGATCGGTCAAGATCACCGCATTATTAACTCCGGGCATCACGCCAAAGAATTTATCCGTGACCTGTGGGTGACCATCGCTAACGGGAATACCTGGCACGGTGAAATCCTCAACCAGGCCAAAGATGGGCGTCCCTACTGGGTAGATACCACCATCGTCCCGCTGTTGAACGCCAAAGGCAAACCCAGCCAGTACATCGCCATCCGTACCGACATCACCGAGCGTAAAAGCCGTGAACTACGTGCGCAACTGGCGTATGAACTGGGGGACACGCTGGCGACGGTGCTTGACCCGCAAAAACTGCTCGCCCTGGCGGTGAACCGCGTGGCGGAAACGTTCGACTACTACCACACGCACATCTACCTGATCGAGGGCGACGACCTCTACGTGGCGGAAGGTCTTGGTCAGGCCGGTGAAGAGATGAAGCAAGCGGGGCACAGCATCCCGCGAGATGCTGAGAAAAGTCTGGTGGCGCGTGCTGCTCGTAGCGGTGAACCAGTCATCGTGCAGGACGTAACCGACGACCCCGAACATTTGCCTAACCCACTGCTCTACCAGACACGGTCTGAGGTGGCGGTGCCGCTGGTGCTCGGCTCGGAAGTCATCGGTGTGTTGGACGTGCAGCATACCATCCCTGACCACTTCAACTACGATGAGGTGCAGACGCTAGAGATCGTGACCAACCAGCTCGCGATTGCGATTTCCAACGCACGTCAGCTCGATGAGACACAGCGTTCGCGTGAATTGGCAGAGAAAATTGGTCATGTGCGCGAAGGTTTGACCCGCGCCACCAACGACCAGGAAATTCTGGAAGCGATTAACGGTTACACGACCGAGGCCGAAGCGACACTCATCCTGAGTTACCTCGACCCGGACGAAGAAGGCCGCATCGACCTGCTGACAAGTGTCGGCGCACTCGTGCAGAATCAGTACACACCGTTGAAAGACACTCAGCGTGCTTCCCAGAATCCGATCTCGCAGCTTTACCTCGACGAGCCTTACAATAATATCTACCTCGAAGATGTCGAAGACGCCGATTTCATGGGCGAAGAGCAGATCGAAGCCCTCAAAGCCCTCAATATCTTCGGTATGGTCATCATGCCGCTCTACGCCGCCAATCAATGGCAGGGCGTATTGACAATTTCCTGGGCGGAACCGCACCACTTCACCGAAGAAGAAATCGAAGTCTACGACGCGCTGCGCTCCTCGGTGGCCTCGGTGGTCGCTTCACGCCGGGCTTACCTCGATGCACAGGCCGCGCTGACGGTCAGCAACCGCCGTGCGCTCGAACTTGAAGCCGTCGCACAGGTGAGCGCGGACGCGACCGGCACGCTGGATGTAGAGACGTTGCTCAGCGGTCTGGTGGAATTGGTCAAGTCCCGGTTTGAAATTTACCACGCGCAGGTTTACCTGCTCAATGATGTCGGTGATACGCTAGATATCGTCGCTGGTGCCGGTGAAGCCGGTCGCCTCATGGTTGAACGTGGGCATCCGATCAAGCTCAGTGCCTCCCAAAGTATGATCGCTCGTGCGGCGCGTGACCGCAAACCACAGGTCGCCGCAGACATCGCCGACAACGAAGACTTTCTGCCGAACCCACTACTGCCGGATACACACTCCGAACTGACGATCCCGATGGATGTCGCAGGTCGGTTGATCGGTGTGCTGGATGTGCAGTCCAATGAAGTCGGGCGCTTCGGCCCGGATGACGCCCGGATCATGGGTACGCTGGCCTCTCAGGTCGCGGTCGCGGTGGAAAATGCGCGGTCGTTTAGTCGTACGGAAAGCGCGCTGCAACAGACGGCGATGTTCTCCGATACGAGCGAGGCCATGATTAACGCTGAAACTTATGACGAAATACTGCAAGCATTCGCCGCCCCACTGCTGGATCAAGATCAGGATGGCGGGTTCGCGGTGCTTCAAATCGTCTACAATGATGAAGATGGACAGCCGATCACGGCGCACATTGCCGCTCAGACGGACGCCGGTGATCTTCCGACATTGCCCGTCGGCACCGACCTTGACCTGCGGCAGTTCCCGACCAGTAAGTTGATCTACGACGACCCGACCCGCTTCTTCATTATTGAAGACGCTGGCGACTATCCATTTGAGGACGAAGGTCTGCGTGGGTTGTTCGAGCAGGTCGGCATGATGAGCACGTTCAACGTGCCTCTATCAAATCCTGAAGGTGAATGGATCGGTTCTGTCGGCTTTAATTGGCCGGAGCCTCGTCACTTTGGGGATGACGAAATGCTGCTCTACAACACGCTCGGCCCGCAGCTTTCGACCATTATCCAGAACCGCCGCCTGCTGGAACAAACAGAGCACTCCCGCGCACGTGCGGAACTGCTGGCGACCACCACCTCTGCGCTGACTCAGGCAACAACCGAACAGGAAATCCTGGCGGCACTCACGCCGGTCACCACAGCACAGGGGATGACGCTAGCGACACTTTCTTACATTCCATACGATAGGGAAACGCCGGATGTGCTGGAAGTCTTGGCTGCGCAGAGTGGTGAGGGCGAACCACTGCCACTCTCCATGTTCCCGGCGACCTACGTCCCGTTTGAGCATTATCCCCTCGCCTACCTGATCTTTGAAACCCCCGATGAAGTCATGGTGATCGAAAATGCTTTCGAGGACGAACGCACCGAAGGTGGTGAGTTCCGTGAGTTCATGCGGCAGATCGACGTCAGTGCTGCGATTTTCATCCCGTTGAAATCCGGTACGCGCGTGCACGGTCTGGTCTCCTTCACCTGGGCGGAGCCACGGCAATTCGATCATCTATTGATTGAACTCACCCGTGCGCTACGCGCCCCGCTGACTGCCGCCGTCGGCACACGGCAGGCTTACGTCCAACAGCAGGCCGCCCGTGAGATCGCGGAAAAACGCGCGGTTGAGATGGAAACCGTCGCTGACGTAAGTACGGAAGCGACCGCCAGTATGGACGTGAGCAGCTTGCTGCAAAACGTGAGCGACCTCGTGAAAGAACGCTTCAACCTGTATCACGCGCATGTTTACCTGCTCGATGAGAATGGTGAGACGCTCTCATTGGCAGCCGGTGCGGATAAGGTCGGGCGTGAACTGGTGAAGCAAGGCCACAGCATCCCGATTGATAGGGAACACAGCCTGGTGGCACGCGCCGCTCGCAGCATGGAAGGCGTCATCTCTAACGATGTGCGCGAGGAACCGGACTTCTTCCAGAACCCCATGCTACCGGATACACGTTCCGAGCTAGCCATCCCGATGATTGTGAACGAACGCCTCGTCGGTGTGCTGGACATTCAATCGACCGAATTGAACCGTTTTACTGTGACTGATGTCCGCATCCAGAATACGCTGGCTGCGCAGTTGGTGGTTGCGGTGCAGAACGCGCGCTCCTTTGAGGAGACGAAGAAACGCGCCGCAGAAATCCAGACGGTGGCGGAGATCGGCGCGGAAATCGCGCTGAACCAGAACGTCGCCGACCTGCTATGGAAGATCGCCAACCTCACAGCGGAAAACTTCCAGCGGTATTACGCCCACATCTATCTGTACGAGCCATCAGAGAATGCGCTGGTACTCCGTGCCGGTTCCGGCGAGATCGGTCGGCAGTTGGTGGCGGAAAGTCACAACATCCCGTTGGACCGTGAAGATAGCATCGTCGCACGGGCGGCGCGGAGCAGACAGGTTCAGGTTATCGGCGATGTCACACAAGAACCGGCCTTTTACCCCAACCCACTGCTGCCGGACACCGCCTCAGAACTTGCCATTCCGATTTTGATCGGCACTGAGTTGATCGGCGTGCTAGACGTACAAGAGGACGAAAAGAACGCCTTTAGTAGTGCGGAAGTTCAGGCTAAGACGGTGCTGGCGAACCAGGTAGCGGTTGCAATCCAGAACGCCCGCGCTTTCGAGGATCAGACGATCCAGTTGGAGATCTCCGGTAAGCTGACGGACGCGACCTCCCCACAAGAACTGTTAAGTGCCATCGTCGGCTACGCGGCACCGCGTGGGCTGAACGCAGCCAACCTGTTCTACATCACCAACGACGAGGAAGGCGAGACCGAGTTCGCGGAAGTTGTAGCCCGCTGGCCTAACGTTGCAGGCTCACCGGCCACGCCGATGGGCGCGAAATTCGTGCTGGCGGATTACCGCTTTACCGACCTGTGGCTTTCCAACCCGAATGCGCCGGTGTTGATCCCGAATATGCAGAGTAGCCCGCTGGTAGACGAAGCCACGCATCAGGTTTACGCCGATCTCAACATCAAGGGCAGCGTCCTGATCCCGCTGTATTCACGTGATGAGTGGATCGGTGTGTTCATCCTGAACTGGGACGAGCATCATAACTTCACCCAGCAAGATCAGCGTATCTACAAAGCCATTATGGGGCAGGCGACATCTGCTGCTGCCGCGCTACGTTCTACTGCGGAAACGCAAAGCCGTGCTACGGCGATCGAGACGGTGGCGGAAATCGGCGCACAGATCGCGCTGAACCAGAACGTGGATACATTGCTGCGTACTGTGGCGAACCTGACGAAAGAGAACTTCAACCGCTACCACGCACACATCTACATTTATGATCCGCGTAAAGATCTATTGACCCTACGTGCTGGTGCCGGCGAGGTCGGTCAACAACTCGTAGAACGCGGACACAGCATCGAACTCGATAAAGAGGATAGTCTGGTTGCCCAGGCCGCCCGAACACGACAACCGGTTGTCATTGATGATGTCAGCAATGACCCGAACTACCTGCCGAATGATCTATTGCAAGCGACTAAATCCGAGTTGGCGATGCCAATCATCCTCGGTGATGAGTTGATCGGCGTGCTGGATGTGCAGGACGATAAGACTTACGCCTTCAGCCCGGCAGAAGTCCAGGTTAAGGGCGTGCTGGCAAACCAGATCGCGGTTGCTTTCCAGAATGCCCGCGCCTTCGAGGCGGCGGAAGCCCGCGCAACGGAAATCGAGACGGTGGCGGCAATCGGTGCGCAGATCGTGTTGAACCAGAACGTGGACGATCTGCTCTGGAACGTGGCGAACCTGACGAAAGAGAACTTCGACCGTTACCACGCGCACATCTACATTTATGATCCGCGTAACAAACGCCTGAACTTGCGTGCCGGTGCCGGCCAGGTCGGTGAGAAAATGGTTCGGGCCGGGCATGCGATCAGCCTCGGACTGAACTCCAGCGTGGTGGCACGAGCCGCCCGTGAACGGCAAGCTGTGCTGGTTGATAACACCCGTACTGCGGAAGGCTTCCTGCCGAACCCGCTGCTACCAGATACACACTCTGAGCTGGCGGTGCCGATCACGCTGGGTAGTGAATTGATCGGCGTGCTAGACGTACAGGACGATCAGCCGTATGCCTTCAACGCGGACGAAGCCCAGACCAAGACGGTGCTAGCGAACCAGATCGCCGCTGCGATCCAGAACGCCCGCTCCTTCGAGGCGACACAGCGACGCCTGCATGACGTCCGCTTGAGTAACACTATCTCCGAGCTGGCACGTTTGACCGACGACATGGAGACCACACTGCAAAGCATGCTCCTTGCCATCTTAGAAAACTTCGGCGCGGATACAGGGGTCTACTCTGAGTTCAGTCGTGGTGACCAGACCTGGTACGGACGTGCCGGGGCTGGCACAGATATGAATAATGCTATCGCCCAGACGATCATCGACCCGGCGGAGGCTTACCCGCATGGTATAGAAGCCATGCAAGTCGGTGATGTGGTCGCGGTTAGTGATGTGCAGGATTACCCGGATTTCCCACTGCAATATACCGAGGAGGATAACCTCGCCATCAAGTCAGTGATGGTGTTGCCGGTCTCCGTCGGTCAGGAAGCGAAAGGTGTCATCTTCATCAACTGGGCCGCAAACGTCCACGAGATCAGCGACGAAGAAATTCGACGGGCACGCGGTATCGCCAACCAGATCTCGGTAACGATTGAACGCCAGCAGGCGGAAGACGACCTTCAGGAACGCGAGGAATACTACCGCTCCCTGATTGAAAACACCAACGACGTGATCACCATCCTCGGTGCAGACGGCACGGTCATGTATGGAAGCCCGTCCATCAAGCGCGTGCTGGGCTATGACCCCGAAGCGGTGGTGGGTGGCTCCGCCCTGCAATACGTCCACCCGGATGACATCGAGCGCGTCGGCGAGAACATCGCCATCGCCCAGGAACTCGAAGGTCGTGAACCGGCCCCGCCCATCCAGTTCCGTTGGAAGCACAAAGACGGCAGTTGGCGCTGGCTGGAAGCGATCAACACCAGCCTGCTCAATAACCCCGCCATCGGCGGCATGGTCGTCAATTCGCGTGACGTTACCGAACAGAAGGCGGCAGAGGAACAACGCGAACTCTACGCCAACGTGATGACGAACACACCAGTCGGTATACATGTGTGGCAGTTGGAAGACCACAACGACGAAACCACACTGCGTATGACGGCGGCGAACAAATCATCAGAAGCGGCGACCGGCCTCGCCCCGGCGTCCATTATCGGCAAGCGCATGAGCGAAGCCTTCCCCGAACTGATGAGCACGCCTATCCCGAAGATCTACGCGGACATCGCCGTCACTGGTAACACGGTCGATCTCGGTGAGGTCGAATACGGTGACGACAACGTGGAACCGAGCACATTCTTCGTGCGGGCCTTCGGCCTGCCGGATCGCAGCGTGGGTGTCTCGTTTGAGAACATCACCGACCGCAAGAAAGCACAGGAAGAAATTGAGCGGCTGGCCTCCATCATCAACACCTCTGAGGACTACATGGCCATTGCCTCACTGGATACGTTCGAACTGATTTACCTCAACGACGGTGGCCTGGCGATGTTCGGCTACACCGAGGACGAGGTCATGGGTAAGGAGGTCAGCATCTTCACCACTGAGGAAACCTTCGACCGGATCATGAACGAAGCCTTGCCAGTCGTCACGACAGGCCAGAACTGGCGTGGTGAGATGATCATGCGTCACAAGGACGGTCACACCTTCCCGGTGGAGCAGACGATCTTCATCATCAACGACGTCGATGGTAAACCCCTCGGTATTGCGACGATCATGATCGACATCAGCGAGCGTAAGCAAGCACAAAACGAGATCGAGTTCTCGCGGCATCGTGCGGAGATGCTCGCACTCATCAACAGTGCGCTTTCCCAGGCGACCGACGAGCAGCAACTGCTCGACGCGGTGCTGCCGCTGGCACAGGAACAGGGCGCAGACATCATTAGTTTGACCTATGCTGACGATGATGAGATGCAAATGACAGAAATCGTCGCTGCCAGCGACGGTCAAGGGCAGCGGCTGCCGCTGAGTATCTTCCCTGTGACCAAACTTGGTGTTGAGGAGTTCCCGGTATTGAAACTCATCCATGCCGCGCCTGACGAAATACTAGCGATTGGCAACTATGATACTGACCCACGCACAGACGATAACCTGAGAGCATTCCTTGAGAATGCCAATCTGAAAGCGACCATCTCTATCCCACTGCGGACGGGGCGCAAGTGGGAGGGTGCGCTTTCTCTTAGCTGGTCAACCCCGCAGAACTTTGACGAAGGCACGATTGAGGTTGCCGAGCGCATCCAGTCATCGCTGAGTTCCGCCGTCGCCTCCCGCCGTGCTTACCTCGACCAGCAGGAAGCCCGACGCGAAGCGGAAGCACTGTACAAGATCAGTGAGTCCATTAACGCGGCCAACACCCCGCAGGAGATGTCCGAAGCGATCTTCAAGGACTCCGGCTTTGATCCCTTTGCCATGACCATCGTCGCCTACGAAGGCTTCGACCTGGATACGGCAACGTACTTCGAGACGGTTGCACTCTCCGCACAGGAGCCGGACAAGCTGGTACAGAAGGCCGGCGACCGCTTCTCACTCGAATTGTTCCCTGGTGCGTATGATCTGGCGAAGGCCGGTATGATCGTCATCGAGGATATGGACGAACTCGCTGAGACGGACGCAACGACCGCAAAAAGCCTGCGCAGCCTGGGTTACGAGGCTTACATCGCGGTGAATATCGGGATTGGCAACCGCGTCATGGGGACGGTTAGCATCTTCAGTGATAAGCCCCATCGTTACAATGAGGTTGACCGGCGCATCGCGCAGAACATCGCAGACCTGCTCGCCGCTGCGCTGGATCGTTACTCACTCAACAGACAGACGGAACGCCGCGCTGCTGAGTTGCAGACGGTGGCAAGCGTGAGTGCGGCGACCACTACTCTGCTGGATGTGGACGAACTGCTCAGGAACGTGTCTAACATGACGAAAGAGGCGTTCGACCTGTACCACGCCCACATTTACCTGCTGGATGAGGAAAAACAAAATCTGGTACTGGCTGCCGGTGCCGGTGAGCCGGGTCTTAAGATGATCGAAAGTGGTCACGGCATCTCGATGCGACAGGAAGCGTCCATCGTGGCGACTGCCGCCAAGACCGGCGAAGGTGTGATCGCCAACGACGTCACATCGAACCCGGCCTTCTTGCCCAACCCGCTGCTGCCCGACACGAAGTCTGAAATGGCGATCCCGATGATCGTGCGTGGCGAGGTGATCGGTGTGCTGGACGTGCAATCCGACGAGGTGAACCACTTCGACCAGAACGACGTACAGGTCAAGACGGTGCTAGCGGAGCAGATCGCGATTGCGGTCGAGAACGCGCGGTCTTACGAAGAGATTGAGCTACAAGCCGCGCGTGAACGTCAGACTGCGGAACGCCTGCGTGAGGTTGACCGCCTGAAATCACAGTTCCTGGCGAACATGAGCCATGAGCTACGTACACCGCTCAACTCCATCATCGGTTACTCCGAAGTGCTGCTAGACGGTGTGGACGGCGAACTCAACGATGATATGGAAGAAGACATCGACGCCATCCACAACAGCGGTAAGCATCTGCTCTCGATCATTAACGAAATCCTCGACCTTGCGAAGATCGAAGCCGGGCAGATGCAGCTTGATACCCGTGAAGTTGATCTGATCGAGTTCAGCAACGAGATCATCCGCAGCGGTCAGGTGTTGGTCAAAGACAAGCCAGTTGAACTCAAGCTGGTGGTTGACGGCGACATCCCAAGCGTCGCGGCTGACCCGGTACGCCTGCGCCAGATCCTCTGGAACCTGACCAGTAACGCGCTCAAGTTCACTGAAGAGGGCATTGTGCAGGTCAAACTGAGCATGTTCAACAAGAAAACGGCGCTCATCACCGTCAAGGACAACGGCATCGGCATGAGTGAGGAAGGGCTGGATTTGATCTTCCAACGCTTCAGCCAGGTGGACGGGTCCTCGACGCGGCGGGCGGGTGGTACCGGCCTCGGCCTGACCATCACCAAGCAGTTGATCGAAATGCACGGCGGCGAGATCGACGTGGAAAGCCAGGAAGGGGTCGGCTCGACCTTCTGGTTCACCATCCCGATCTACGAAGGCGAAACCGAATAAGGCAGGCATGGAAACCTACTTCAACAAACTGATCTGTCTCGAATGTGGACATGAGATGGCGGCGGCAATCGCCGCCGTCTCGTGTGAAATGTGTGGCTCCCCCTGGTTGGATGCGCGTTACGATTACGACGCCGTGCGTAAGAAGTGGGCACAGCCCATCACTAACCGGGAGCGGTCGCTGTGGCGCTATAGCGAACTGCTGCCGATCCCGGAACCGAATCATGAGATTTCTATGGGCGAGGGGTTTACACCCCTCACTCGTCTTTATCAGTACGAACAAGCCTACGATCATCAGATGATCTTCGTCAAAGACGAGCGCAGCCAGCCGACCAACTCTTTTAAAGACCGGCAGGCCGCGCTCTCCGTCACGGCGATGAAACAGCGCGGCATCACCGAGGCGGTGCTGGCCTCCACCGGCAACGCTGCCGTCGCTTACGCGGCCTACTGTGCGCGTGCTGGCATCAAATTATGGCTGTTCTTAACCAGCCTCGTCCCGCCGGAGAAGATGCGCGAAGTCGCGCTCTATGGCGCGGAGGTGGTCAAGGTCAGCGGCACCTACGACGAAACCAAAAAGGTTGCGGCGGCCTTCGCCAAGCGCAAAGGCATCGTCATGGACAAGGGCGCAAAGACCATCCCCGCCAAAGAAAGCATGAAGACGATGGCCTATGAGATCGCCGAGCAACTCGGTCTCGCGCTCCACCCGGAGCAGCCCGGTAAGTGGCTGGCACCTGATTGGTACATCCAGTCGGTGAGCGGTGGCATCGGGCCGATTGGTGTGTGGAAGGGCTTCGAGGAACTGCACCAGATGGGTCTGATCGATAAAATGCCCAAACTCGCCATCGTACAGGCGGCGGGTTGTGCGCCGATGGTGCAGGCGTTCCAGGCCGGTAAGGACACCGCCGACCCGGTTGTCCCCAAGACGCTGGTGCATGTGCTGGCAACGGGTGACCCCGGTTTCGGCTATGTACTGCTCAACCGGGCGACACGCAGCAATGGCGGCATCATGCTCGCCGTCGAAGATGGTAAAGCCTTCGCTGCTATGCGTCGGGTCGCGGCGAAAGCCGGGCTTTCCGTCGAACCGGCGACCGCCGTCGCCTTTGCCGGGTTGGAACAAATGCTGACCGATGGCACCATCCAGCCGAACGAGACGGTCGTCATCAACGCGACCGGGCATACGCTCCCGGCTGAAAGCCACATCCTCGGCGACCAGTACGATAAGTACATCCTTGACTTACCGGTCAATGGTGGGGGCAAGGACGATGACACCAGTTCTGAGGGGTTAGGCGCGGCACTCAAAAACCTCGATGAACAGGTGACGACTGTCGTCATCGTCGATGACAACCCCAACGACCGCCGCCTGATCCGCCGGTTGCTGCAAAGCTACAAAAGTTACCGGGTCTATGAAGCCGGGGATGGCGCAGAGGCCGTCCACGTCATCAAAGACCGGATGCCCGACCTGGTGGTGTGTGACCTGACCATGCCGGAAATGGACGGTTTCGGCCTGCTGGAAGCCATCAAAAATGACCCGCTGACCGCCCACATCCCGATGGTGGTGGTTTCCGCGAAGGATTTGACCTTGCAGGATCGTCAGATCCTTGAAAATTACTCCGACTCTGTATGGATGAAGGGCGGCTTCGACACGCGCCAGCTTGTGGAGCACGTCGTCGATACGCTGGGGCATACACCCGTCGGGGTGATCGCCAGCGACCAGAACGGACAGAGTGACGATGCCGCCGTTACCGACGACGAAGAAATCTTGCAGACCAATATCACCGGCGAAACCACAATCGTGATGATCGACGATAACCCGTCAGATCTACGCCTGGCACGTAAGATGCTACAATCGGACAAGTCCTACCATATCATCGAGGCGACATCGGGGCGGGCGGGGCTGAAGGCCATCTATAATTATCATCCTGATTTGATCGTACTTGATTTGATGATGCCAGATGTCGATGGGTTTGACATCATCGAAACGTTGAGCAACGACCACAAATTGCGTGATATCCCGGTGATTATCGTATCCGCAAGGACGATCACCGAACAAGAGCGTTTAGATATGAAAAAGAATATTCGACAAACCCTTGAGAAGGCATCCCTTGACCGCCGCCGGTTCCTTGATATAATTAATAAAGAGTTGAGGTAAATTGTAAATAGATCAGTAAAACAATCAAAGGATTGCAAAATGTCACCTAAAATTCTGTACATCGAAGATAACCCACAGAATATGCGGCTCGTTCGCAAAATGCTGCGCATCGGCGGGTATGATATGATAGAAGCGCCTGATGGCACATCCGGTCTGGAAAAGGTCGCCTCGGAGCGCCCGCATCTGATCTTGATGGACATCAACCTGCCTGATCTTGACGGTGTCGAGGTCACCTGCCGCCTGAAGGCCACACAGGATTTATGTGACATTCCAGTCATCGCTCTGACAGCAAACGCGATGTTTGGCGACAAAGAACGCTTTCTGAACGCCGGTTGTGATGGCTACCTCGCCAAGCCGGTGACGAAGAACGAATTATTGAACACAATCGCTCGCCATCTTGCTGCACCAGTTGGGTAAAACTATTAAGGAGTGATGGCTGATGAGCCTGATCGTAGTCATTGAAGACAACGTACAAAATGCTCGCATGGCATCAAAGTTGCTCCGTAGGGCCGGGCACGAAGTTGTCATCGCTGAGGACGGTGAGATCGGCCTGATGACCGTATTTGAACAAAAGCCCGACCTCGTCTTGGTTGATCTCGGTTTGCCCGATATTGACGGACAGACCGTTATCGCGCTCATCCGGCAGCAGGAGGCGCTCGGTTATATTCCGTTGATCGCCTTCACCGCCTGGCCCGAAGGCACCGCCCACAGCATGGCGAAGGCTTACGGTTGCGATGGCGTCATCACGAAGCCGATTGATACACGCCAATTTGCCACACAGCTTGAGGCTTATCTATCCGCACGGCTGCCCGGCAATGAAGACGAGACCGAACCCATCAAGCCATTGGTGATCGACACAGAACCGGCAGCTTCGGAAAGCGAACCGGCAGCAGATGATGTGCCGCCGGATGAGAAAGACGAAACAAACCCATCCGCACATGACGTCAACGATGATCTCGTCGTGGACGACAGCGATGCCGAGGATACCGAAGAAGTCAATCATTAGATGTTATCAATGCCATACCGGGAGATCCTATTGTCCGCCCAATCGACGACCTCATCACAGTCCGGCTCAACATCGGATAAGCGCGCCAGAGCAGCCAGCCAGTATGATTATGAACAGCTCGCCGACGTGTATAACCAGGCACGGGTTGATTATATTGTGCCGATGCCGATGAACGGGCGGCGGATGCGCGAATATGTCACTAATTACGATATTGACCTGGATGGGTCAGTCGTGTCTATCAATACTGAAGGCTTGGAGACAGGTGTTGGGATGCTCGGCTTGCGTGGTGACCGTAGCTGGGTCACACGGCTGGGCGTCATCCCGGAGCGCCGAGAACGGCATATCGGGCAGTTTCTGATGGAATCCATGCTCGATCAAGCACTGGAGAAGGGCTGCCGCACCTCACAGCTTGAAGTGATCGTCGGTAACGAACCGGCACACCGACTGTTCGTCAAGCTCGGTTTTGAAGAAACGCGCGAACTGCTGGTGATTCGTCGGCCACCGGGTACGCCATCCGCTGACCCGTCGCTCGATGTGTTTACGCCGCTTGAGGTCGCCACCGCCGACATCCCGACCTATTTACAAGACCGTGAGAGTTACGCTTCCTGGGTGGAAGAAACACCATCGCTGCTCAACGCGGGCAACCTCAACGGCCTGGAAGTCGAAACACCGGAGGGCTACGGCTGGGTGATCTTCCAGCAGACACCGTTTCAGATGCAGCATTTTGTCTTTAACGCCGATATCGCCCCGGCAACCGCACAGGTGCTGCTTTACCACGTACATAAGACCCACGCGAACCTGGATACGAAAACTGAAAACCTGCCCACCGATCATTATCTGTGGCCTGTGTTCGAGTCTATCGGCTACTTTGAAGCCTTCCGCCGCACGGAGATGGTGCTGCACTTCTAGATCACGTCGCCTGTAGGCTCGCATCGACGTTATCACGGACGGTGAAGGTCAGCCGCGTTTGCCAGGTCGCGCCCGGTTCGATGCGTAACGTATACAGCGGCATCAGCACCGCGCCCTGATGCACACGCTCGAACCCGGCCTCGCTCATCGTCACTGGCATCAACGGGAATCGCCATAACGCTGCGGGATGCTCAAGCGTCACATCGACCTCGAACCAGCGGATAAACGTCCCCAACTGGAAAGAGCGCACATCCTCATAGCTGGTGGTCAAGCCGAGATGACCGTCTTTTTCCCCATTGACCACAAAATAACAGTAATCACTGTCACCCCCATCGAAGCCGATGGTCGATTCTACGCCGAAACGCAAGCTAAGCGGCACCTCGGCGGTGTTGGTCAGCGTATAATCGACGGTAAACACCCGTTCGCCACTGGTGATCGTCAGGTGCTTGCTCACCCGTAGCGGACGGAAGGCGTCTCCCTGCCACACATGGCCATCACGCCACAGCGTCACGGTTGCCTCACCGCTGCCTGACCCGGCGTATTCGGCCTCATAAGGCAGGTTGACGAAGTCGCCGTCCTCTTCGTACTCGGCATGGCTGAACTCCTCCAGGCTGGCGCTCGCCCCCAGGAAGTGATCGACCAGCAGGCCGCGCCGGTGCCAATCTACGATGAGATGACGTTCCAGGCCGCGTTCTTTGGCGCGGGTATGATGCACCATCGGGTGTGACCATTCGGGGTCGTCCGGTGTGATGATGGTGCCGGCTGCCGCGCTGTCTCGTAGCCAGGTATGGTAGCCCTCGTCATACCGTGACATGACATTCAGTAGATTGTAGCGGCTGATCAGGTCATCCCATTCGATGATGGTTCCGCCGCGTGGTAGGTTTACCACAAAGCTGAACGGGCGGCTGTTGACCACCAATTCTTTCTGGCTGTCGAGGTCGAAATCAAATTGTTCGATCTGCACTTTTTCCCCGATGATGAGGGCTTCTGCCTTCAGTAGATTCTCATAGTTCTTGGCGCGGATGTGATACAGATAAATCCCGCCGAAGACGCCGTGCCAGTACGCACAATTGCACTGTGCCGCCCACAGATGGGCGAGCGCCTGCTCGCGTCGTTCGCCTTCCAGGTAGGCATGGATGCGATGGCTGGTATACACGCTGCGCTTCTGCATGTGGTTGACCTCCGGGTATTTCACCAGGAAGTTACGCCACAAGCCCCCGCGCAGATAGCGATTAACCGCTTCGAGATGTTCGGCAAGCAGTGGGTCGCTCGCTCGTGCCTCATCGATCTCACTTTCCAGGCGAGAACGGGCGCGCGGGAGTTCGGCGGCACGAGCGGCGGGTAGCGCCCATTCGGTCATCTCAAGATATGAGGCGGTCGGCAGATAGGCCCGCCCCAGGCCGGGGAAGCGGTCGATGTAAGAAGCGGGTGTGATCGTCTCTAACCAGTCCGCACATTCAATTAATCGGGTGAATAATTCGTCGATGTACCCATCTACCCAGCAGCGTTTATGGGTACCGGGCCACAAACCGAACTTCTCACCGTCATCGGCGGCGACGAGCAGCAATTTTTCCGGTGTGGCGGGGTCATCGTAGAGGCCGCGCAGGTTGGCGAGGAATTCATCGACCGGGAGCCAGGGCATACTATAACGCATCCGTTTTGATGCCGGGATCAAAGAGAGCGGTTGGTTTTGCTCCTCGGTGACGTAATAGCCGTAGAGTTCCTCGTCGTTGAACCCGGCGAAATGAAAGTGTGTGTCGTCGATGACGGTGTATTGCAAGCCGGCCTCACCGATGGGCTTGGCGAGGTGCGGTTCCCACACGCGCTCGGCAAGCCACATCCCACGCGGGCGCACACCGAAATCCTGTTCGATGGCGTCCGAGAGCATCTGTAGCTGTCCACGTTTGTCCTCATCGCTGAGCATAATCAGGATCGGCTCGTAGTAAGCCCCGCCGAGCAGTTCTAACTGTCCGCGTTCGACCAACGCGCCGACACGCCCCAGGTAATAGTCGCGCTCGTGTTCGAGCAGCCAATCTCGCAGTGGGCCGGTGAAGTGCATCGCGGCTTTCACCTGCGGGTGACGTTCCAGCGCGGCGACGAGTGGCAGGTAACTTTTCTCGAACGCCTCTCGAAAGACGAAGTCGAAATTACCGACGGGTTGGTGATTGTGAAAGACCAGCGAAACGTAGACTTTGTTATGCATAATAACCCAGTTCAAGTAAAGTATAATAGGAATTCATTTAGTGTAAACAGCAACTGACGCACGAGCAACTTCAAAACGCATTCTTGAACAAGGAGCAAGTTTTATGTTTAAACGATCAAATTATGGGCTTATCGCCATCCTTATCGTCATCACGGTGATTTATGGCCCCTATCTATCTCGACAGGTGACCTACGACGAGGCATACACATTTCTAAACTATGCATCCTCGCCTCTGACAGCGTTACTTCTCTACACAACCCCAAATAATCATCTTCTGCACTCGCTTTTCGTCTGGCTCACGACGTCCTTGGTTGGTGATAGTCTGTTCGCTATTCGATTGCCAGCATTTTTCGCCTCACTGCTATCAATTGCTTATATTTATCGGATTGGTCGCCGGGTATTTAGTCGTAATGCCGGTCTAATCGCTGCTGTGATGCTCGCTGCTGTGCCGATGGTCATGGATCATCTGGTCAAGGCGAGAGGGTACTCTTTAAGTATACTGGTCGCATTGTTGTTCTTCGATTTGATTGTCTGCCGGATGCATCACTCGTTCCGCTCACCTCTGTTACGGCGCTACCATTTCCTGGCACTTATCGTGCTTCTTATGATTGTTCTCCCCACGATGCTGTTGCTGACTATCCCGGTATGCTTATGGCTGATGCGACAATTGTTCAAACGCCGAGAATACAACCTGATGCGGGAGTATTTTGCACAATTTGTCTTCGGCACTGTCATCGGTGTCATGTTTTACACGTCCGGTTTTCTGGTAGACGGATTAAACAAATTCACAGACCAATTCGGTTTTGATGATGTAGGGGCGCTCGCAGGGGGCCTTATTGACAGGACGACGACACCGCTCCTGTGGCCTATTTTGGCTATCGGCCTGGTGTCTGGCATAGGGTATGCGTGGTTGCACCAGCGTGATTTTGTCAAAGTGATTGGTATTGTCGTTGGCACTGCTGTTGTCCTCGCATTTGTTCAGCAATGGCTTACCGGTGGCGTGTTATTCCCCAGGAATTACATATATCTTGTTCCGTTTATCGTCTTACTCGTCGCAGCAGGTTGGTCAGCCTTATTCATGCGACTACCCTATAACAATATAACGACGCTGGTGCTGGTGGCTGTGCTCCTGGCAGGCATACTCGATAGAGTGCCTGCTCTGGGCCAGAAGACGCCCATCGATGAAATTGAAACAGCGATCAACCAGAACATCCAGGCGAACGATGCCTTGCTCACACAGTGCTGTCTCGACGCGCCGTTACAATACATCTACCGGGAGACGTCATTCACGACCATTGACGAGACGACACAGCGCATTATCGTGATACCGACCCGCTACTTTTCTTTCGAGCAGATCAAAGCTGAACTGGAACATGATCCGATCTGCACACCGGAGCAATGGATAGAAGTTGAGATCCACATCTGTCCGGCTACGACTGCAACCGCTGCACCAGTGCCTTGAGCGTCTTCTCGTCGGTGAGGCGCAGCGCGAACGTATACGCCGCATCCGCCGTGCTGATTTGTACCGTCGGCACCTCGCGGGTGTCGTCGAGTTGTACCGCGTTGATCTCATCCAACGGGATGGTGATGTGCGCCGCCCACGTTAAAATCTCCGTCAGCGGAAACAGACTGAACCACGCTTCTTTCTCTTTGTATTCGTCCACGAGATCGGGCGTTACCCGCAGGTGGGGCGTGTTGCGGATCACCGGGAAGTGGTCAAGCGCCTCCACCGCGCCGGTGCGGATGACATACAACCGCGTCTCATCGAGGGCAAGGGTCGCGGCGTAGCGTTTATCCGACGGCGGCGTGACGGCGACTTTATGCACTTGCATCGCTTTTATCCTTACATAGGCGTCAAAAGGAATCAAATTTTACCGATGACACCAGTCGAGGACAAGTTCCGTAATGTGCAATTGAGAATAGTGAAATGCAACTATCCGCGCAAATGTTT